>JAZQMX010000001.1:0-15811 GCA_045627065.1 Bacteroidales bacterium
ATCGCGGGCAATGTCCAAAACGGGACCATACCCTACTTGCGCACCTTGCAAGCGGATTTCTTCGCCCATCACCTCGCCCATCCGCTCAAGCAATTCAGGATTCCAAGTACTTGCTTGGCCAATGCCCGTTGGAAAGACCGTCGTTCCGACAGCCATGTGACCGTGAGGTGTTTCCTCACAAAACAAAAGCGGAATGCCTAAACGCGTGTTTTCAACCGCATAACGCTGCATCATATTCAGCAGATGCGCCGACTGACCAGGTTTCAGGCCGGTTTCCACCGTCTTTTGCGACCAAGGATCGGCGCGCAACACAGCCCAGCAGGAACCCAATGGCATAGTATCCATGGCCAGAAGAAAGCTATCGTCAAGCCAAATGGAGTCACCCTCCTTGCCATAAAAATTGAAACCAATGGGGCACGAAAGCTGTCCGCATTTCTCGTCTAAGGTCATCTGCGACAAAAGAGTATCTATCCTGTCGGAATTCGAACACGAGACAAGCCATATCGCCAATGCAAGCAATCCGATTTTCAGTAACCTATTCATCAATTCTAACCACTTCAACGATGCCTTCAACAGCACGCAATTTATCCAATAATCGTTCAAGGATTTCAATATCGGGCACCTGAAGGACGATTTTTCCATCAAAATAGCCTTCCTTGTCGGAATTGAACGCGATGTTTTTCATGTTCACCTCCAAGTCCTCCGAGATGACCTTGGTGATCTTACCCAGCAGACCCATTACATCGTGACCCTTGACGTGGATAGTAGCCTGCGAAATGCCACTCTCGATACCGTTCCACTTCACCTTGATGATGCGATAGCCATAGCGTTGCTGCAAACTATTGGCATTAGGACAGTTGATGCGATGTAAAGTAATATTGCCATCGTTGGTAACGAAGCCAAACACCTTGTCGCCAGGAATTGGATTACAACATTTGGCCAACTTATAATTCACGTTGTCAATATCTTCTCCGATACAAAGCCCATCGTCTTCAGCGGTCAATTCCTTTTTGCCGGTCTCAATTACCTCAGGGACAGCCTTTTCCAATTTCTCAGCATGTTCGTCAAATTTCTCAGAGAGGAATTTCTTGATATCGGCAAGGTCAATCTTTTCGGTTGAAATCTGATGGTAAAGCTGCAGCGAATTCTCGACTTTGAACTCCTTGACAAGCATTTCCACGACCTCTTCTGTAACGGGAAATTTCCAGTTTTTAAGACGACGTTGCAATAAACCCTTACCCAACTCAGCTTCTTTCAGTTCCTGTTCCTTCAAGTATCGGCGGATCTTATTCTTCGCCTTTTCCGTCACCACGAAATTGAGCCAGTCGGCACGCGGCGACTGTTTCTTGCTCGTGATGATTTCCACCTTGTCGCCATTGGCCAAAGGCTGACGGATAGGCACCACGCGGCCATTCACCTTAGCGCCATTGCATGTCTCGCCAACATGCGTATGCACTTCGTAAGCAAAATCAAGCACCGTCGAGCCCATAGGCAGCACCTTCAAGTCGCCTTCTGGGGTGAAAATGAATATCTTATCCGATTTGTAAATCTTCTTGTAGGAGTTTTCGAATGAGACCAAAGCAGGGTTTTCAAGCACCTCACGCACATTGAGTAGCCATTCCTCCGAAGTTGCCTTCTCACCTTTATATAAATAGTGGGCTGCCTGACCCGTCTCTGCGATTTCGTCCATGCGGGTAGTACGTATCTGAACTTCGAACCACAGCTTGTCGTCATATTTCACCGTGGTATGCAGCGATTCGTAACCCGAGGCCTTGGGCTGCGTTATCCAGTCACGGAGCCGGTCGGGATTAGGCTCGTAAATACTGGTAATCAGCGAATATACGTTCCAACAGCACTCTTGTTCGTCTTTCAGGGCGCAACGGATAATCACGCGAGCTGCCATCAAGTCATAAACTTCCTCGAAAGGAACATTTTTAGCCTTCATTTTGGCATACACCGACGGCACCGATTTCATGCGCCATTTAATTTCGTAGTCGAACTTACACTTACCTGTCCTACGGCGCAAGGCTCGATCCACATCGAGAGCTTGGATGATAGGTGCCAAGAAGTTCTCCACCGTCTTCTGGTTGCTCTCACGTGTCGCCTCAATCTTCGCCTTGATAGCGTTGAACTCCTCGGGGTTCTCGTAAAGCATCAACTTCTCTTCCAACTCGGCCTTGATTTTATACAAGCCAAGACGGTGAACGATAGGAATATAAATATATTTAATTTCGTGGAAATACTTGCCCAAGCGGTCGGCATCCACATCCGACTGGTTACGGACGTCGTAGATACGGTGCACTACTTTGAGCAGCACCGAGCGCATATCTTCAACCAACGAGAGGAACAAGATGCGGAAGTTGTCGGAGTTATAGGCCACCTTCTCGGTCTTCAAAGCCGAAATCTTGTCGAAACCAAGCAAGATGGTTGCAATCGTCTTCCCGAAACGACTCTCAATATCCTTGATATCGTTTCCTTCCTTATAGGTGATTCCATGCAGAAACGAAGCCGCCACCGACATATACCCCAAGCCCACCTCCACGACGGCGATGCGCGCCATGTCGATAAGGTGAAACATGTAGGCCTTGCCCGAGACCATAAACTTACCATCGTATTGTTCCAAACAAAAACGATAGGCATCGTCGATGACCGCCAAATGCTTCGGGTCGTTCACCTGAGGTTTAATGTCTGCCAACATAGTTTGGTAGGCAGACTCAATCTGGGCTAAAACTTCGGCTGAATAAGGCATTTTCGGGCAATGGTTATTGAATACTGACATAAAGATGATGGTCACACATGGCGACATAATAAGGCTTCAACTCATCATAGCTGCCATGGCGGATGGCACACTTGCCTTTGTAATGCGTTATCCAGGCGCATGTTTCGGCTTGTTCGTAGGTGTGCTCGCACACCTTCATCAACGTTTCAATGACATATTCGAAAGTATTGTAGTCGTCGTTGAGGAGCAGCAAAGTCTTCTCATTTTCAACGAGTTCTTCTGTCAAAGTTTCGGTTATCTCCTGTTCCTTGTTCATCTAACATCCAAAATAATATGCGGTAAAATTACAATAATTATTGAAATGGAGAGTCATAAAAAAGAAACGAACGTGAAAATTTCCTACTTTTGCTCACATTTTAACGTCGAGGGATGCAAAACAGATTCATAAAGAACATTATATTCCTGCTGTTTCTCAACTTGTTGGTGAAGCCGTTTTGGATTTTGGGCATCGACCGCGAAGTGCAGAACATGCTTGGCGACAAGTCGTATGGTCTCTACCAAGCCATCTTCAACTTCTCCTACCTCTTCTATATTATTCTTGATCTTGGCATCACCAATTTCAACAGCCGCAACATTGCCCAAGACAACAAGGCGCTGAATAAGTATTTTGCCAGCCTCACAGAAGTAAAACTGTTTCTCGGTCTCGTATATGCTGCCATTGTGTTTGTCGTCGGCTACATCAGTGGATTCCGAGATGGATTTGAGCTCAAGTTGCTGTTTTGGTGCGTATTGAATCAAATCCTACTTTCATTCATATTATATCTCAGATCCAACATTCAAGGTTTGTTACTGTTCAAGACCGATAGTTTTCTTTCCGTTTTCGACCGATTGCTGGCCATCCTACTCATGGGCATGATTCTTTGGACCGGATGGTTCCCAAGAGAAAGATTCACCATAGTATGGTACTTGCAAGCGCAAACCATAGCATACGTCTGCACTATCATTCTTGCCTTGATCATCGTATTGAACCACCTCGATGAGTTGGATTTCAAGATCGACACCAAGTTTTTCCGACAGATTCTGAAGCAAAGCTTGCCCTTTGCTGTGCTTGTCCTACTGATGAGCGTATATAGCCGCATTGAGCCCGTCCTTCTCAAGCTTTTGCTCGACGATGGTGGCGTGCAAGCCGGCATCTACAGCCGTTCCTACCGCTTGTTCGATGCAGGCAACAACATTTCCAACTTGTTTGCCGTTTTCCTGCTGCCCATGTTCGCCTCCACCATCGCCAAGAAGGAGAGCCTCAACGAATTGGTGAAATCATCGTTCAGCCTCATTGTCGCCATGACTGGCATCATTGCCATCATGTGCGTCTTCTACAGCGACGAAATCATGCGTCTCATGTATAAGCCTGAATTTCAAGAAACTGAAGCCGCCTACCTACAGCGTATTGATAGTTACGCCACCATCTTCCCTTTGCTGATGGGGAGTTTCTTCTGTCTCTCCACAACCTACGTCTTTGGCACCTTGCTTACTGCAAACGGGAGTCTGAAGCAACTCAACATCGTTGCCGCCTCGGGCGTGATTATCAACATCTTACTCAACTTAATCTTTATTCCCATGTTCAAGGCAGTGGGAGCCGCCTGCACCAGTCTTTGCGTTCAAGCATTGACCGCAACCTTGCAATACGTCATCTCAAAACGCATCCTCAAATTTGAACTGGGTGGAAAGTATTGGATCCACATCATCGTCTTCATGGGTAGCGTCGCACTCGCCACCTATCTCCTTAAATTCCTCGGCATCAATTGGATGCTGTGTTTCGGCATCAGCTTTGCAGTCAACTGTGGACTCATTTTTGCAACACGGTTGCTGAGCATCAAAGAAATCATCGCACTTTTATTACCAAACACAAAAAAAGCCTAAAACACAGATTTTCAATTGTCAGTTCAACATTATTTCCTATTTTTGTCACTTTGTTAAACATAAAATATGGACGAACAAAATCACAACCCATACAGTTCCAAATACTTATGCAAGTTATTGATGGAGTATCGCAAGCCCTTACTCATCATCATGGCCGTCGCTGCAGTATTGGCCATACTATTCAGCGCACCCTATTTCATCACTCCATTGTATAAGTCAACAGCCATCATTTACCCCACATCTTCCAACTCCATCTCAAAGGTGCTGATTAGCACGACCTACCAATCGGAGAAGGACATCATGAACTTCGGCGAAGATGAGCAGACCGAGCAGATGCTTCAGGTTCTCAATTCAAACCGTGTACGCGACAAGGTCATCGAGCGTTTCAACCTGATGGAACACTACGACATCAAAGCCAATAGCAAATACCCCTACACCAAACTCAACAAACTCTACGATAGCCGCATCAAGTTCCGTCGTACAGAATACAACGCCGTTAAGATCACCGTCCTCGACCCTGACGCCGCCTTGGCAGCCCAGATGGCTAACGACATCACCGAGATCTTCGACAGCACGATGAACCAGATGCAAAAGGAAGTGGCCACACAAGCCTTCCAACTGGTGGAAGACGAATACAATGCCCTCTGCATGGAGATGGCGAAGTTGGAGGACTCACTCAACGCTCTACGCCGTCTCGGCGTATTCGACTACGAATCGCAAGTAGAGATGTTGAGCCAACAATTGGCCATCGAACTCGGCAAAGGCAACACGCAAGGTGTCAACAACATACAGAAACAGCTAGACATCCTGGCCGAATACGGCGGCGCTTCCTATGCCATCAACGAACGTTTAGATAACGATCGTCTACAACTCTCCTTGGTAAAGTCGAAATACGAAGAAGCCAAGGTCGACGCTACCGAATACATTCCTCACAAGTTTGTTGTGACATCGGCTTTCCAAGCCGAAAGAAAGACCTATCCTACAAGATGGATCATCGTCACAGTTACGCTTCTCAGCACTTTCTTATTGTTAATCATTTGCATTGTGCTGTATGATCGCTACAAAGGATTTTTTCGCGGCGAGGCCACAAAAGAAACGGCCTCCAAAACCCAAGAAAGACAATAAGATGAAGAATTCACTCAGCAACAAAATAGAAAACAATAGCACTACGGAAATAACACAAAACACAATGGATAACAATTTCAACAATCTATCTTTAGTTCAACTCATTTTGAAATGGAAATGGCACATTATCATCATTACGTTGGCCGCTGCCATCTGCGGTGCCATATTCTCCAGTTCAGTATTCATCACGCCTCTCTACAAGTCAGAAGCTGTTGCCTATCCTGCCAACATCAACCCTTATTCCGATGAAAGCGAGACCGAACAGATGCTGCAAATCATCAACTCGCAATCAATCATGGATTCTATCATCGAGAAATACGACTTGTGGACCGACTATAAGATTGACAAAAACTACAAGTTCGCCAAGACCTATATGATTGACGAATACAACAGCAAGGTCAAGATTTCGAAGACTCCATACGAAGCCGTTTCGATTACCGTCTCCGACAAAGACCCATTCGTGGCATGCGACATCGCTAAGGATATCCTCAACTTCTACGACAAGAAGGTACAGGCCATCCACAAGCAGAAGAACAAGGAAGTCGTTGAAATGTATGCTTTCCAGCTGAAGCAAAAACAAGCCGGCATCGACTCGCTGATGAATCTGATGAGTCAGTTATCTACTGAATATGGCGTTTTAGACTATCCAGGACAGTCTCGCGAAGTGACCCGCAGTTTCCTCAATGGCTCTGCTAAAGCCAGCGAATTGAAGGACAACATGGCACAATATGGTCCACGCACCATCGACCTGTCAGCAAAGATCGAAGCTGAAGCTGTGGCTTACACCGAAATCAAAGTCGATTACGAACAAGAACTCCGTTTCTTGAATTCTGAATTCACCTATTCCAACATCATCACCGAGCCCTTCCCTGCCGACAAGAAGTCATTCCCTGTCCGTTGGGTGGTCGTGGCTCTCTGTGGCTTAGGCGCATTCCTCATCTCCGTGCTGACACTTTTCGTCATCGAAAACCGCAAGCGTTTCGTAGAAGGAAAATAAGAAAACGTGGAAAAGAAAGCTAAAATAGGTTGGCTTTACATCATTGCTGCAATTTTCATTGCCGCAAGTCTCTTCTTTGTGGTCAAGAAGAACACTTATCTCTTCTTTGCCGTTCCCGTAGTTTTGGGAGTGCTGCTGCTTTACATCTTTTCATTAGACAAGGTACTGCTGCTAACCAGTTTCTGCGTTCCACTTTCCGTAGTTCTTGACAAGTTCAGCGACGCAGGCCTAGCCATATCGCTACCTGCTGAGCCCTTGATGATGGGCATTCTCGTCCTCTTTCTAGCCAAGTTACTCTACGACGGACATTTCGACAAACGCGTATCGCAACACCCCATCTCCATCGTCATCTACTGCATGTTTATCTGGATGATTGTTACCACGATTACCAGCGAATTACCCATTGTGTCGTTAAAATTCATTGCCTCAAGGCTCTGGTTTATCGTGCCGTCTTTCTTCCTCTGCGCCATTCTCTTCAAGAAACCCAAGAACATCGACTTGTTCATTTGGCTTTATATTGCCTCGTTGTGCATCGTATGCGTCTATACCATCATCCATCACGCAATGTTCGGCTTCGATGGCGATTCGGCACACTGGGTAATGACGCCATTCTATAATGACCACACTGCCTATGGCGCCGCATTGGCCATTTACCTCATATTAGCCCTCACATATGTGTTTCTGCCCGGCATCAAGAAATCGCGCCGCATCATCATCATTTGCGTGGTTGCCCTCCTCAGCACGGCTCTCATTCTCTCGAACTGCCGTGCCGCATGGCTAAGCGTGATAGCAGCATTCTGCGTGCTGATGTGTGTGTTGCTGAAAATCAAATTCCGTTGGATTGCCACCTTGCTTGTGGTCTTGGTAGGCTTATTCTTGGCTTTCCAAAACCAGATCATCGATGCCATGGAGAAGAACAACCAAGATGCATCAGGCGATTTCGTAGAAAACATTCAATCCATCAGCAACATCTCGACTGACGCATCCAACTTGGAACGCATCAACCGCTGGCAGTCAGCATTCAGACTTTTCAACGAACGCCCGTTCTTCGGGTGGGGTCCGGGTACCTACCAGTTCGTCTATGCCCCTTACCAGATGTCGAAAGAAAAGACCATCATTAGTACCAACGCCGGCGATGGCGGTAACGCCCACTCCGAATATTTCGGTCCATTGGCCGAGCAAGGCATCATTGGATCGATATTAGTGTTGGTCTTGGTCATCGTCACCATCTATTCGGGTCTGACGACACACCATCGAGCTAAGAACAAGAAAGCCAAAATACTAGTATTGGGCGCCACGCTCGCTTTCATCAGTTATTTTGTTCACGGTTTGCTGAACAACTTCCTTGACACCGACAAGCTCGCACTTCCAGTATGGAGTTGCGCCGCATTGATTGTCGCCATCGACCTATTCTATGCCGATAAAGACGAGTTCACTGAAGAAATTGAAAGCCCAACGGCAACAAAATGAACCTAACTCGAAAACTCATCAAGCACTACACCGACTACCTCAGGTTGGAGCTCTCTCTTTCCGACAACAGCGTTGAAGCCTACCAACATGATGTCGAGCTGTTTCTCCAATACCTCGAAGCAGAGCATCTCTCGACTGAGATCAACGACATCAACATGCCTGCCATCGAGAATTTCTTTGCCTACCTTTACGACCTGAACATAGGCGCATCCTCGCAAGCACGCATCCTCTCGGGGCTAAAGTCATTTTATCGTTATCTCCTCTCGGAAGACATCACCGACATCGACCCAACCATACTCATCTCCTCTCCCACTTTGGGACGACATTTACCCGAAGTGCTGAGCTATGAGGAAATCCAGAAGATGATTGACAGCATCGACCTCAGCCTGCCCAACGGTCACCGCAACAAGGCCATAATAGAAGTGTTATACGGCTGCGGGCTCCGCGTCTCGGAACTTACGAACTTGCAAATCAGCGATATATACAAAGACGATGGCTTTCTACGCATTTTCGGCAAGGGTAGCAAGGAACGTCTGGTCCCCATAGGCGACAAAAGTCTGAAAATACTCTATCAATATATCGAAGGTGCACGGCTTCACATTAACGTGAAACCTAAATTTACTGATACTGTCTTTCTTAACAGCCGTGGCACATCCTTGACTCGACAGATGATATTCCTCATCGTGAAGGAGCTTGCAGAGCAAAACGGAATCAAGAAGACCATCAGCCCACACACTTTTAGGCACAGCTTTGCCACTCATCTTCTCGAAGGCGGCGCTAACCTGCTAGCCGTACAACAAATGCTAGGTCACGCAAGCGTAAGCACGACTGAGATCTACACACACATCTCCGACGACCTATTGCGCGACACGATGCTAAGTTATCATCCGAGATTCAAGAATCAATGATATTATAGAATTTTGCTTACCTTTGCGAAAATTTTAAGGCTATGGATGTAACACGATTCGATTTCCTCAGCAATATGCGTACAGACAGGTTCTTCCTTTTGGCAGGTCCATGTGTCATTGAGGACGAGACCTCTCCCCTTGTTATCGCAGAAACGCTGAAAGGCATTGCCGAAAAACTTTCCATTCCTTTGGTATTCAAAGGATCATACCGCAAGGCCAACCGTTCACGTCTCGATTCCTTTACTGGAATTGGTGATGAGAAAGCGCTCCGTGTACTCCAAAAAGTAAAACAGAGTTTAGACATCCCCGTAATCACCGACATCCATAGTGCCGAAGAAGCTGCCATGGCAGCAGAATACGTAGACATTCTACAGATTCCAGCCTTCCTTTGCCGTCAAACCGAGCTTTTGGTGGCCGCTGCCCAGACAGGCAAAACCGTCAACATCAAGAAAGGACAATTCCTTTCGGGCGAAGCCATGAGGTTTGCCGTCGAGAAAGTGAAGCAATCGGGCAACGAGAGCGTCCTTCTAACCGAAAGAGGCTCAATGTTCGGCTATCAAGACCTTGTGGTCGACTACCGCAACATTGCAGTCATGCAGCAATTTGCTCCAGTCGTTTTGGATGTTACCCATTCGCTGCAACAGCCCAACCAAAGTTGTGGTGTCACTGGTGGAAGGCCGGAACTCATCGGTCTCATCGCCAAGGCGGGTATTGCCGCTGGCGTCGACGGTATCTTCATGGAGACCCACATCGACCCATCCCAAGCTAAATCAGACGGAGCCAATATGCTGAAACTCGATCTAGTGGAGCCCCTACTCCAACGCCTAGTCAGGATAAAGGAAGCGCTCGTCTAACCACAAAACAATAAAGACCGTGCAACCGCACAGCCTTTTATTGTAAATAATGAAATTTTCACATTATTTCATCTGCATATTGACGATTTGTCCAGTGTTGGGATCAAACTCTAAGCCCATATTCGTGACAGGAGCCAAAAGCAGGACACCCAATTGGTTCACAACTTCGCGCTTCTCCAGAAGGACATCGTCGTCGCACATCACCTTAACATTGGCGGTTTCAGGAATACGATAGAACACCTTGTTTTCATACGACATCGACTCGATGGCCGATTGGCTTAAGGTGTTGATGCCCGAGGTAGCATTCATCGAGAGCGTTTGGACTGTGATTGGAGAACCGATACCAGCTGTTCCAACACTGAGACCGTCCATTTCTGAGAACTTAGCGACAGTTTGTGTTGCGACTTCTTTTGATGGGGTCACATACACGGTCTTCACCACTTGTTTGGTGTTGCGTTTGCCAACAAACAAGCTGGTGTATTCCTTTTCCATAGCATCAAGTTCAGCATACATTTTTTGGAAAGTCATAGGATCGAGAGCGGTCTCGTAGTAACCACTAACGAGGTTGAATTTAGCCTTTCTGATTTCTTCAATCTTGTCAGCCATTTCTTTGGCAATCATCGATTGCGACTTGCCGTTCGTCAAGATGTCCATGAATTGGTCGGCTTCAGTATACTCAACAGGATTTTTATCTTCAACTTGAGCTGGAACCATTTCAGCGAGGTCCTCAATACCTACACTGCGGATAATTCCATTAGGCAGAATGTTGAAATTCGTCTTCACACTGCCTCTGCCACTACTAATCGACACAAAGAAAGTAGCATTAGGATCGGCGCAATTCATTACCTTCATGTCAACACCCAATAATTTGTATTCTTTTTCCGAATAATCAACAATCTCAGCAGAGCCAAGATAAGTGGATGCAAAATCACTCAGAGGACCTTCCAAATAATCAGTTTCCAAAATCGTAAAATCCAGCTGCAGCATAGTCAACGGCAAAGAATAGAACACGCCGTTGTTTTGATTCGGTACTGCATTTTTTGCAAAAGTAGTCGAAAACTGAGCTTGCATCGTAGAAACCGAGGCAAACGCTAACGACAGTACAAGTAATAATCTGTTTGTCAATCGTTTCATATCTGATTAGTTTAAAAATTTTCCAAAAATAGGAAATTATTCTCAATTTGAGACCTGTTTGTCTGTATTAATCTTCTTGCTGAAAGCCAACACTGCGAGGAATGTCAACAAACCATTGACAATCAATATCTCAAATCCAAATTGATAGCCAAAGAATAATTCCTTAGAATATAATTTCAATAAATAGCTGATGATTGGAGACGCGATGGCAATATACGGTACTGCACTATCGTTGACCTTCCGATTTTTCACAAACAAGCCAAAGGTATATAGTCCAAGCAAAGGTCCATAAGTAAACCCCGCGATATCAAATATCTTATCAATCAGAGATTCATTGTGGAACGGGCGGAACAAGATGATAACCACTAAATAGAGTAATGCAAAGGCAATATGAATAAATTTTCTATACTTAGTGATCTGATTCTCTGTCAGATTCTTTTTATCAAAATGCAAAAAATCGAAGCAGAAAGTTGTAGTTAAAGCAGTAAGAGTTCCATCGGCACTTGAATAGCCAGCAGCTACCAGACCTACGACAAACAAAACACTTGTCAGAGTACTCAACGAGAAGGCAACAGATGGGAATATCTTGTCGTTGACCACAATGCCAGCCTCATTTGTGGGCAAAGCAAAACCTGTTTGCTGAGCGTAATAAATCAACGAAGCGCCCAAAAACAAGAACAATACATTGACGATGACAAATAAAAGACTAGAGGTCAACACATTTTTTCGAGCATCACGTAAATTCTTGCAAGTCAAGTTCTTCTGCATCATATCTTGATCCAGTCCTGTCATCGTTATGGTAATGAAAGCACCACTCAAAACCTGTTTCAACCAAAACTTATTATGAGTCCAATCGGTTTCAAACACCTTAGTATAACCTTGTTCAGACGACTTTTTAAGCAAATCGCTAAACGAAATATCCAAATCCTTTAAAATAAATACCGCAGTAAGCACAGCCGCCAAAAGAAGAAAAGTCGTCTGCAATGTATCAGTCCATACCACAGTCTTAATGCCACCTTTAAATGTATAAAGGAGTATTATCCCAATAAAGACGACCGCAGGAACCCAAAATGGGACTCCCCATGACTTAAACACAAATTCATAAAGCACAAAAACAACGAGATACATTCGCAAAGCCGATCCTAACAAGCGAGAAAGGATAAAAAAAGCGGCACCGGTTTTCTCGGATTTTGGTCCAAACCGCATTTCAAGATACGAATAAATCGATGTTAAGTTAAGTCGATAATACAGAGGCAAAAGTACGAATGCAATTACTGCATAACCAACGACATATCCCAAGACCAAAGGCAAATAGGTAAACTGTCCAGAATAAACCCCACCTGGTACCGACATAAAAGTGACGCCAGAAAGCGAGGCACCAATCATGCCATATGCCACCACAAACCATGGAGACTTTCTGTTACCAGTGAAAAACGATGCATTGTCGGACTTGCGTGAAGAAAGAAACGCGATGCCAAAAAGCAACATCGTGTACAATACAAAAACGATAAGAATAAGTGTTGGATTCATGATGGCAAAAATAAGCATTAAAACAAGGCACTCATATATTAGAAATGATTATTTTTGCGGCATACTTTAAACAAGCACATAAACGAACAACATAACGACATGAAATTTTACGACATTGATTCAGTTTTTGCCTTTGGAAAATACGAAGGCATGACCATCGCGGAAGTCTACGAAAAAGATCCTAAATACATAAAATTCTGCGAAGAGAACATTGACGAATTCTACGTTTCACCCTCGGTGATGCGTGAATTGAAATCCATGAATCGTTCCATCAACGACTCTGCCCTTCTGGACGTCAATTTCGACAAAATGACTGATGATGAAGTTGATGCTTTCCTCAACAACCTTGAAGAAGAAGAGGATTTCGATGACTCTAGGCTTGAGCACGACTTTGATTGGGAAAATAACGACTTTGAAGACGACTCGCCATTCGATGAGTTTGAAGATGAATATGACGAAGAAGATTTCACCGACGAGTTCGGCGACAGCTTCGACGAAAGCATCGATGGCGGTTTCGACGAATTGTATTGATTTTTCAGCCATAAACAGAACAAAAAAAAGTCACCTTAACGGGTGACTTTTTTGTTAAACACTTCCTTTCAATTACTATTCCACTCCGATACGTTCCGAAATTGAATATACACGCTTATCGCGCTGTGTAGAAGTTATCAACTCGGCCAAGAAACCAGTCGAGAACAGCTGAACGCCGATGACCATAGCCAAAAGGCAGAAATAGAACAATGGACGATCGGTCATGTGATAGACGTGAGCGAAGATACGCGAACATGCCAAGTACAAGGCAATGACGAAGCCTACTAAGAAAGTAAGCGATCCTGCTAAACCGAAAAAGTGCATCGGTCGGTTGCTGAACTTCGAAATGAAATTGATGGTAAGCAAGTCGAGATAGCCACGAACGAAACGACTCATGCCAAACTTGCTGGTACCGTATTTCCGTTTCTGGTGATGCACCACCTTCTCCCCTATGTTGCCGAAACCATTCATCTTGGCAATGACCGGAATATAACGATGCATCTCTCCATACACTTGGATGCTCTTTACCAAATCTAAACGATAGGCTTTCAGACCGCAATTGAAATCATGCAGCTTGATGCCCGACATACGACGAGTCGTCCAATTGAAGAATTTTGACGGAATGTTTTTCATCAATTTCGAATCGTAACGCACTTTTTTCCAACCAGATACTAAATCGTATCCGTCTTCCTTAATCATCTTAAAGAGTTCAGGAATCTCATCGGGACTATCTTGCAGATCGGCATCCATGGTAATCACCACATCACCTTGCACGAGTTTAAAGCCTTCGTTCAAAGCTGGCGATTTTCCATAATTACGACGGAAACGAATAGCCTTCACATTCGGGTTCGACTTCGAAAGTTGTTGGATAATAGCCCACGAGTTATCGGTTGAACCATCATCAACAAAAACGATTTCGTATGAAAAACCTTCTTTTTCCACCACGCGACGAATCCAAGCCTCCAATTCAGGAAGCGACTCGGCCTCATTCAGCAAAGGAACGACAATTGATAAATCCATTTTTGACTATTTTGACTTTTAGACTGTAAAAACACAAGATTTTGCGGTCCTACGATTATCCTTCATATCATCTAATTTCCGTCTTTCCGCCCATATATGGACGCAAAGCCTCTGGGATGGCAACGCTACCATCAGCACGTAAATTATTTTCCAAGAAAGCAATCAGCATACGCGGAGGAGCAACAACGGTATTATTCAAAGTATGAGCGAAATAGTTGCCATTCTTGCCCTTCACTCTAATCTTCAGACGACGAGCTTGAGCATCACCGAGATATGAGCAGCTACCCACTTCGAAATATTTCTGTTGACGTGGTGACCATGCTTCCACATCCAACGACTTGACTTTCAAGTCAGCCAAATCGCCAGAGCAGCATTCCAATGTGCGGACAGGAATATCAAGTGAACGGAATAGTTCAACCGTATTGCGCCACATCTTTTCGTACCACATTTCAGATTCTTCTTCCTTACAGATGACAACCATTTCTTGCTTTTCGAACTGGTGAATCCGATATACGCCACGTTCTTCGATGCCATGGGCACCCTTTTCCTTACGGAAGCAAGGAGAATAGCTAGTCATGGTCAATGGAAGTTGGTCTTCAGGAATGATCTGGTCAATGAATTTTCCAATCATGGAGTGTTCAGAAGTGCCAATCAGATAAAGGTCTTCACCTTCGATTTTATACATCATAGCATCCATTTCGGCAAAACTCATCACGCCAGAAACAATCTCGCTACGAACCATGAAAGGAGGAATGCAATAAGTGAAACCTCTTTCAATCATAAAGTCGCGAGCATATGTGATGACAGCTGAATGCAGACGAGCGATATCTCCCATAAGATAATAGAAGCCATTACCGGCAACACGGTGAGCTGCATCCAAATCGAGGCCATTGAACTTAGCCATAATATCAGCATGATAAGGCACTTCGAAATCAGGAACGATTGGTTCGCCGAACTTCTCAATCTCCACATTATGCGTATCATCTGGACCTATCGGAACCGAAGGAGCAATGATATTCGGAATGGCATACATCACCTTGGTGAGATTATCCATTAACTCGGATTGTTTCTTAGCAAGCATTTCGAGTTCTTGAGCATTAGCTTCAACCTGCTTTTTCAATTCATTTGCTTCATCCTGTTTGCCATTTTTAAACAAAATGCCTATTTGCTTTGAGATGGAGTTGCGTTGTGAACGAAGATCATCAGCACGTTGTTGACAATCGCAATATTGTTGATAAAGACTTATAGCCTCGTCAACGAGAGGCAACTTGCTGTCCTGAAATTTCTTTTTGATATTTTCTCTGACTACGTCAGGGTTTTTGACTAAAAACTTAATGTCAATCATAGGATCTGAAATTTACAATAGAATTGAGTACTATTTAGATTAAACTGCAAATTTAGTTAAAAATCGAATACTATGAATGAAAAACACCAAAATAGCGAAAGTAAAACGAAGAATTGAAATCGAGTTTGTCAAAAACCGAAGAACCCCGGCACCGTTCGGTGTCGGGGTTCCCGTTGTGGTTGGGCGGCGACCTACTTTCCCACAGTGATGCAGTATCATCGGCGCGGCGGGGCTTAACTTCTCTGTTCGGAATGGGAA
>JAZQMX010000002.1:0-69291 GCA_045627065.1 Bacteroidales bacterium
GGCGCGCCTCGCGGCGGCCGCGCCTTCTGCTTGCTTCCATTCTTCTTGCTGGCCTCAGACTTTCAAAGAACGCAAAACCTCGCCACGAACCGTGCCCCTCTCCTCCGTTTTGCGGGTGCAAAAGTACTACATTCCCGCAAAACAACAAGCACTTTTTTCGCCTTTTTTTTGATAAATATCATATTTTATTGATTGTGTGAATGATAAAATTTAACATTTAGCAAAAACGATGCGTGTATTGTACGATTTTGATGAGAAAATCGGTTTATGTGCTGAGTTGAAAGAATGTATTTTGACTAGTTTGAACTATTTTTATTGTGCCAACAAGGATAAAATCGGCCAAAATAGCTTCAGCTTTCCTTTTATTAATATGTGCCAAAGTCTGAAATTCTTGCAAAGTGATGGAGTTGTGTCCGTTTAAATAGTGGAGTAGGGCTTCTTCGGCTTCGGTGAATGCGATTTTTGCAGGACGCGAGAACTTGTTGAACTTCCAAACTCTTAGCAGAACGCTGTCGGCGACAAGGTTTTCGTCTTTAACGCGAACAAAGATTTTGAAGTTGCCTTGGTTGTCGGGTGCTTTATGCTTGTTGTGCTCATCTTTAGGAATAATAACCTCCAAAACCACCTTGCCATTGATTTCCCATTCTTTGGTGTGATATTCGACTTTTGGCTGACAGTACATTTCGGCGGCGGCTTCGATCATGTGAATCTCTTCGTCGGAGCGTACACCGGCGATGGCACCGTTGTCTTTCACGCCTACAAGGAGTCGTCCACCATCGGTGTTGGCGAAGGCGGCGAGGGAGCGGGCGATGCGCCGGCTATCGGAAATCTCGAACTTGAAATCGAGCATCTGGTGTTCGCCTTCCGCAATGAGTTTTTGTATGTGCTGTTCCTGTCGTTTCATTTGGGCGGCAAAGATAGCCATTTTTTCCAATAGAATAAGGACTATATTAATAAGGTGTATGAATGGCTATCTAAAAATATATGATTGGCACCAAATAGGAGAGATGAAAAATGAGTTATGCGGTGGAGGTCGTAAAACGCGTTTTTAGGGCCATAGGAGGGACTTTATTTGGCGGCTATATGTTGACTCAATTTTGTAGAAAAAAACACGAAATAGGGGTTTTCTCAAAGCTTCGTTTACTTGCTTTTGATTTGTTACATATGTAAATGTATATATTTATAAATAATTGATTTATAAGTATATAAACAAATAATTACAAATATACAATATCAAGTTAGATATGTAATTATATTTTGTAATGTAAAATTATTGAAAATATCACAATATTTAAATAAAACATATTATAAATCAATAATATATATATTATTATATAAAGTAAAATATATAATAAACGGCAATATTTTTCAATATTGATAATTTGAAATTATTATATATATAAATAACTAATAATTAGTTAAATATATATAGTAATATAAAGTGATAATTAAATAAAAAGATAATCGTTTGATATGTTTACAAATCTAAAATATTAAAAGTTGTATTATGTAACAATTAATTATTTACTTTTGTCAACTGAAAAACGGTAAAAAATCAATTTATTTGGAGGATGTAGTCATGGAATATCCTGAAATGAAAGACAGAATTTCTCACATCATTAGAGCGAAAAATTTGACAGCAGCGGAGTTTGCTGTTCAACTTGGAATCCAACCATCGAATGTCTCCCACCTTTTGTCGGGACGCAATAACCCGAGTTTGGATTTCGTGAAAAAGCTGAAAGAGACTTTTCCGGAGTATAGTTTGGATTGGATTGTCTTAGGGCAAGGTCCGATGACTGTGTCTGATTCTTTCAAGAAATCATCGGCGGAAACTGTGCTTGTTGACAAGCATGAGACTTCTACAGATCATTCAGAAATCGAAGAAGATTTTCAAGGAACTTTGTTTGATGCCCAAATTATGGTTGAACCGAAAGATGAGAAGCTGGTGGCGACGCCAAAAGCCGTCCTTGAAAAAATCATTATGGTGTATAGCGATCATACTTTTGAAGAGGTTCTGCCTAGATGACGACTTCTTATATTAATAAGGTGTAATAATGGAGTGACTATTCAAATAATTGTGTAATTTTGCACCTTATTTGAATGTTATGCAACTACAAGCATTTTTCGAGAAGTTTGACGCTGTAATTCAAGAACATAGGAAGTTCGTTATAGTTTGTCATGTCAATCCTGATGGTGATGCCATTGGCTCTGTTTTAGCCATGTCTTCATTCTTGAAGAACCGTGGTCATGATGTTGTGTCTATTGCTCCAAACGCTTTTCCTGGTTTCTTGGCATGGATGCCTGGGGCGCAAGATATTTTGATTTTTGAAAGTGACGTTGAAACGAGTCGAGATGCAATTCTATCAGCAGATTATATTATAATGCTGGATTTCAATTCGTTATCGAGATGCGGCCTGTTGCATAACGAAATAGGTAAGACTCGTTGCCCCCGTATTTTAGTAGACCATCATCGAGATGCCGACATGTCGCAGTTCTTGTGTGCCTTGTCGGAGACCGAAGTGTCGAGTGCTTCAGAACTTGTGGCAGAGATCATTTTCCACTATGAAAATGATGCTGTTAAACAAGATATTGCAACAAATCTTTTGGTTGGAATTATGACTGACACAGGTGCATTTGCACATTCTATTTTCCATCCACGTACCTTTGAGATTTGCAGCCACTTGGTCAAGACTTCGGTTTCCTATAATACCATTCATCAACTTGTTTATGATACCTTTTCGGAAAGCCGTTTGCGCCTGTTAGGTTACTCCATCAATAAAATGGAGGTCTTGGATGATTATGCTACAGCTATCATTTCGTTGAGTAAGAGTGAATTGGATAGCTTTAATTATCAAGTTGGCGATACGGAAGGGATCGTTAATTATCCATTGTCACTTGAAAAGGTTAGGATGGCGGTTCTCATTACTGAGCGCCAAGACCAAATCAGACTATCGTTCCGCTCGAAGGGAGATTTCTCCGTACATGAGTTGGCAAACAAGCACTTTAAGGGTGGGGGACATACCAATGCTGCGGGTGGAACTACGACGGATACACTTGATGAAACGGTTCAAAAACTGAAATCGATTTTGCCTGAATATCGGGATTTGCTAAAGAAATAAGATGAGAGTAGTTCGTATATTTTTGGTAATCATTATGTTATCGTTGCTTTGCTCGTGTAAAGATAAACCACAAGCGCAACCTGCTATTCCTGTTTCGGAAATGAAAAACAGCATGGAGACGGCTAATCGTTATCTGCTGAACGAGGAAGAAGAAGACATTGCCAATTATATTGCCCGCCATGGATTGGACATGAAATCAACAGGTACTGGTTTGCGCTATCAAATAATTACGCAAGGTTCCGATAAGCCCATTGAAGCCGGACAAACTGTTACTCTTGACTATGAGTTGCATTCTATTGCTGGTGATTTGATTTATTCTTCTGTAAATGATGGTGTTAAGTCATTTGTTGTTGGCAGTGGAATGGTTGAATCGGGTTTAGACGAAGCGATGACTTATTTTCACTTAGGTGATTATGGAAAACTAATTATTCCTTTTCATCTGGCATTTGGTCTTCATGGTGATGACAATAAGATTCCGGAGTATGCTACTTTGGTTTATACGATAAAAATTAAAGATATTCAATAACTTATGAAAAGAAAATGTTTATTTGTGACGGCATTGTGCATGGTGGCCATGCTGTTTTTTGTTTCATGTAATGGCAAAGGATCAAAGCGATTTCCTGGCTACAAACAAACCGAAGATGGCTTGTATTACAAGTTTTTAGTGCAGGATGAGGCAGCCAAGGCTTCTAAAATGACGGATTTCCTTAAGGTTCAGATGCTTTGCTATTTGAATGATTCGTTGTTTTATGATTGGGCTGAGACAGATGGTGTGGCGATGATCCAACTCGCAGAACCTCATTTCCCTGGAGATTTGCAAGCAGCTTACGCCATGATGCATGAAGGTGATTCGGCTTCGTTCTACATCAAGGCTGATTCGATCGCATCTGTTTATTATGGCCAAAATCCAGATTCAGTGGATATTTCAGCAGACGATTATTTCCGCTATGAGATTAAGTTGCTTGAAGTGAAGACAGAAGAGGCTTTCAAGGAGGAGATTGCAGAGATGAATGCAGCTCGTGCAGAAAAGTCGAAACAAGCTCTTGCTGCTTATATTGAAGAGAATAACATCACTGTTGCACCAACAGAATCAGG
This sequence comes from Bacteroidales bacterium, assembly GCA_045627065.1. Lineage (GTDB taxonomy): Bacteria > Bacteroidota > Bacteroidia > Bacteroidales > F082 > Limimorpha. The sequence continues at coordinate 4,215 of JAZQMX010000002.1, forward strand.
CATTTACATTCTTCCAATTCAAAAAGGCAAAGGCCGTTGCCCAGTGAAAGGCGAAAAGGTTGAAGTTGACTATGATGTCTATACTTTGGACGGCGAATTGGTAGGCTCTTCCTCAAAATTTGATGAGGTGTTCTCGTTTGTTTTGGGTGAAGGTTACGCTATTCCGGGTTGGGAAGAAGTGTTGCCCATGATGCATTTGGGCGAAAAGGTACGTGCCATTATTCCTTTTGATATGGCATATGGCGAACATTCTGTGTTTGGAATGCCTCCTTTCACGAATTTGGTGTATGACATAAAATTGAATAAGATTATCACCGTTGAGGAACAAGAACGTATAGCAAAAGAGGAAATTAGCAAAGCAAAAGCCGATTCGGAAGCTTCGTTGGAACGTTATGTGAAGGAAAATGGTTTCGAAAAACGCACTGCTTCGGGCTTGTATTACAAGTTTGAAAAGGAAAACAACGGCAAGGTGCCTTCAAAAGGCTCTGTTGTAAAAATGAAATTCAAAGCTCAAGTCATGGATGGCCAAGAGTTGGGTTCGACTGAGCAACTTGGTGGCTCATACGAGATTACTTATGGTGAAACTCAAGTACTTGCAGGCTTCGGTGAAGGTGTGGGCTTAATGACCGTTGGTGACAAAGCTACTTTCGTGTTGCCTTATTATTTGGCATATGGAGCTAATCCATTCAATAACATCCCAGCTTTCAGCAATCTCATCTTCGATATCGAAGTGCTCGATATTGTTGAACCTGAAAAGAAATGATAATTTAATACAATGAAATTCAATAAATTAATTATTAATAAAATGAAGAAATCTATCTTGGTGGCCGCTGCATGCGGTCTTGTGATGGCCTTTGTTGCCACATCGTGCGAAAAATCTGCTTATCCTGGTTACAAAAAGACCGAAAGCGGTTTGTATTACAAGTATCTTGTTAAAAATGAAGGTCCTACTGCTGAATTAGGCAAAGTTGTTGAAGTTGACTTAGCTTATTATTTGGATGACTCTTTGATGTATACTACCAAAGATATTCCAGAACCTGTTTACGATTTGGTTCATGAATCTTCATTCGCGGGCGACCTTTATGAAGGTTTCACTCTGATGCATAAAGGCGATTCAATGTCGATGATTATGCCAGCAGACTCTGTGTTCTTGAAGATGTTCAATTCTCGTATTCTTCCTGACTTTGTTGATTCCGCATCGGTTATCCGTTGGGAAGTCAAGCTTCTTGACATCATGACTGAAGAAGAAGTGACCGCAAGAATGCAAGCAGCTTTGGATGAGAAGTTTGCTGAATCTGAGGAAGTTTTCAGCGCTTATCTGGCAGAGAACGGTATCGAAACTGCTCCAACTGAATCGGGCTTGGTTTATGTTTGCACACAAGCTGGCAAAGGTCCTAAACCAGAGGTCGGCAAGAAAGTGAAAGTCCACTATACAGGAACTCTGTTGGATGGTACGAAATTCGATTCATCAGTTGACCGTGGCGAACCTATTGAGTTCCCTCTTGGAATGGGTAATGTCATCCAAGGTTGGGACGAAGGCATTGCTATGATGTCGAAAGGCGAGAAGGGCATACTCTATATTCCTGCAAAATTGGGTTATGGAGACCGTCCAGCTGGTCCAATTCCTGCTTTCTCGAATTTGATCTTTGAAGTTGAATTGGTTGACTTTGAATAATATATGAAAAAACTGATAAAGTTTTTCGCCGTTTCAGCCATCGCCATGCTGATGGCTTCGTGTAACGATGATTCCGTTTTTCCGGGTTTTACTCAGATGGAAAATGGAGCTTACATGAAGTTCTACAGTAAAGGTGATTCTGAAATCACACCCCGTCTGCATGATGGTGTGACGATGGAAATGGCCCAATATTTTGACGATTCGCTGCTGTTTTCTACTGCTGGCAATGAACCTATCTATATTGAGTTAGAGGAAGGCGATTTCGTTGGTGATGTGTCGGATGCCTTGCTTATGATGCATGTGGGCGATTCGGCTCGTCTGGCGGTTTTGGCTGATTCTGTCTTTATGGCGATGATGGGCACTGATGCTCCTGCTGAATATGTCGGTAAGCCAATATATTACGACTTGAAACTCGTTTCTGTGAAACCATTTGAGGAAATCGAGGCAGAGTATAGAGCATTGCTCGATAGCTTGAAAGTTGAAGAACAAACCATCCTTGATTCACTAAGAAATGATCCAAAATCAACTTTGACCGAGTCGGGATTGATTGTAACGAATCAGACAGGGAAAGGCCGCGTGGCGCAAAAGGGCGAAGTGGTCAACTTCGATTTCTGCCTGAGCACGCTTGATGACGACACTATCATGTGTTCCTATGGCATTGAAACTGTTGATTTCCAGATCGGTTCTATGGCATTGGACAAAGAGGAAGTGTTCATCTGCAAAGGCTTTACTGAAGCTCTTGGAATGGTTTCGAAAGGTGGAACAATGAACTTCATCATCCCTTCTGCCTTGGGATTCGATAGTACGGGTTATGAGCAAATGATTTTGCCCTATACTCCGTTGAAAGCTAAGGTCATGGTTCATGAGATTCTCAGCAAGGAACAATATGAGAAGAAAGTCGAAGAGCAAGAGAAACAGCGTCAGGCTGAGTCCGAGCGTATGATGGCGCTTGAAACTACAGCGATTTCAGATTATGTCGCAAAGAATGGAATTACTGAAACACCTACTGAATCAGGACTTTATATTCTCAATAGGGAAGAAGGTACTGGTGAATTGGCACAATGGGGTGATATGGTTAAAGTCCATTACATCATCAATAACTTGAAAGGCGATATCGTTGAGTCAAGTTACGATTATGATCCTTTGCCGTTCACGATTGGTCAGGGTGAAATGATTCTTGCCATTGAAGAGGCTGTGATGACAATGAACGAGGGCGCTAAGGTGCGCTTGATTGCTCCGTCGAAATTGGCCTTTGGCGAATATGTGATCGACGAGGATTTGCTTCCTGCATATTCAACTTTGATTATTGACCTTGAATTGGTTGATATCGTGAAATAAAGGTCGCCTTGTTATCAAAAGAAAAAGCAGTTGTCGGTTTCCCGGCAACTGCTTTTCATTTATACCTTATTAATATATTAGTCTAAGGTGTGGATGACGAGACCTGAACGGAGTTTAGGCTCGAACCAAGTGGTCTTTGGAGGCATGATGTTGCCGCTGTCAGCGATGTCGATGATTTGTTTCATCGAAACTGGATACATTGCGAAAGCAACAGCCATTTCGCCGTTATCGACGCGACGCTTCAGTTCGCCCAAGCCACGGATACCGCCAACGAAGTCGATGCGCTTGTCGGTACGGAGGTCCTTAATGCCGAGGATGTTGTCCAGAACGTTGTCGCTCAAGATCTTAACATCGAGGACGCCGATTGGGTCGTTGTCGTCATAAGTGCCTTCCTTAGCGGTCATCTTATACCAGTGACCGTCGAGGTACATGCTGTGTTCGTGCAACTTAGCTGGCTTGTAGATTTCAGTACCCATGTCTTCAATGACGTAGGTCTTGCCCAAGGCTGCGATGAATTGTTCCTTGCTGAGGCCGTTGAGGTCCTTCACAACGCGGTTGTAGTCGATGACTTTCAGCTGGTTGTCTGGGAAGATAACGGTCATGAAGAAGTTGTATTCTTCCTTGCCGGTGTGATGTGGGTTGTGTTCCTTCTTTTCTTGGCCAACGAGAGCGGCGGCAGCACTACGGTGGTGACCGTCAGCGATATACATGGCAGGAACGTCTTTTGCGAACAGTTCAACCAAGCGAGCGATGGTAGCCTTGTCGTCAATGACCCAGAAACGGTGACCGAAGCCATCTTCCTTGGCGATGAAGTCGTAGATAGGCTTCTGAGCGGTGATCTTGCTGACGATGCTGTCGATTTCGGCGACGGCAGGGTAGGCGAAGAACACAGGTTCAACGTTAGCGTTGGTGAGACGCACGTGTTTCATGCGGTCTTCTTCCTTGTCCTTACGGGTGAGTTCGTGCTTCTTGATGACTTTGTTGACGTAGTCTTCGCTCCATGCGCAAGCCACGATACCATATTGCCAGTGTGCGTTGGCTTCGGTTGGGTTCATGCTTTGGGCGTAGATGTAGAGCTTTTCTTCCTTATCTTGAACGAGCCAGCCGTAGTCTTTGAAAGCGTTGAAGTTTTCGACAACCTTGATATAGGTTTCGAGGTCGCTGTCCTTGTGGCCTTCTGGGAGGTCGATTTCGGCCTTGGTCACGTGGAGGAGGCTATAAGGGTTGCCTTCGCATTCTTTGCGTGCTTCTTCAGTATTCAGCACGTCGTATGGACGAGATGCGAGTTGAAGGACGATGTCTTCAGTAGGACGCCATCCTTTGAAAGGTTTGATAACTGACATAGTTGTTTGTTGTATTTTTCTTGTTTGTTTGACTTAGTGACTAAGTGACTGTGTGTTTACCAGTCGGTTCCTTCCGGATTGTTTTCTTGTTTTTGCAATGATGAGATAAGTGCTCCGACCATTTTAGTGAGTTCCATCAATTCGTTGCGGATGTCGGCTTCTTGTGTCTCGTCGATATATTCGCGTTTCAGTGCAAGAGTGTTGTAAACCACACAACTACGGATGGATTTCTTGGTGTTTTGAAGGTCGCTAATGAATTGCGTCTTGTTGCCAGAAGATCCATCGGTAATGGAATGAACTAAATTAAGTGCTTCGTCAACAAACTTGTTGAAGAAGTGCTGGACGGCTTGGTTGCCGCCGTTGTAGTTGGCAGCCAAAGCTAAAATGGCATCAGCAAAGTCGATGGCTTTGAAGTAAATGCGAAGGTTTTCGAACTTGAAGAAAGTGGTCGGCTTGTTGTTTTCAGGAATCATTTCGGTAGGATTAAAAAAGAAAAACACCATAGGGCAAAAAGCCCTATGGTGATTAGTGGAATTAGTAATTACTTGTTCACTTGGAAGCGTTTGTTGCCAGTCTTGAAGAAATCAGCGATTTGGTTGGCAGCGGCCAGACCAGCGTTGATGTTGGCTTCTTCAGTTTGGGCACCCATCTTCTTAGGTGTCGCGAAGTAACGGCCTTCGAATGCCTTGAATTCGGCATCGGCATCAGGCATGACGTCGCAGATGTACTTGAGGTCAGTGCGTTCGGCCATCAGCTTCAGCAAGCCAGCTTCGTCGATGACTTCCTTACGGGCGGTGTTGACCAGGATGCCACCTTTGTGCATCTTGTTGACAACGTCGTAGTTGATGCTGAGTTTGGTTTCAGCTGTAGCTGGGATGTGCAGTGAAACGATGTCGCAGGTCTCAAAGAGAGCGTCACGGCTTGCAGCAGCGTGAACGCCAGCTTCTTCAATCTTTTCAGCAGGAACGAATTCGTCGAATGCGTAGACTTCCATGCCGAAGCCCTTGGCGATGCGAGCCACATTGCGACCCACGTTACCGAAAGCGAGCAGACCGAGTTTCTTGCCCATCAGTTCAGAACCTGACTTGCCGTTATAGAAGTTACGGACGCAGTAAACGAGCATACCCATAACGAGTTCGGCAACAGCATTTGAGTTTTGGCCAGGAGTGTTCATGGCGACGACACCCTTTGCTGTGCAAGCTTCGAGGTCGAGATTGTCGTAACCAGCACCAGCGCGGACGACGATCTTCAGGTTGTTTGCATGGTCGAGGACTTCCTTCGTCACTTTGTCGGAACGGACGATCATAGCGTCAGCGTCAGCAACAGCAGCGTAAAGGTCGTTGACATCGGTATATTTTTCTAACAGAGCCAGTTCATAGCCGTTCTTTTCGACGACTTCGCGGATGCCGTCAACAGCAACCTTTGCGAAAGGCTTTTCAGTAGCAACTAATACTTTCATTTTTGTAATTTTCTGATTTTAGTTTATTTATGAGCTTTTTCAAAGTCTTGCATGCACTGAACGAGAGCTTCGACGGCCTCGATTGGGCAAGCGTTGTAGAGGCTGGCGCGGAAACCACCGACTGAACGGTGACCCTTGATGCCCACCATACCGCGTTCCTTGGCGAATGCCATGAAGGCGTCTTGCAGGTCTTCGCGGCCTTCGGCCATGACCCAGCAGTGGTTCATGATGGAACGGTCTTCCTTGCATTCAACGGTGCCACGGAACATGCTGTTGCGGTCGATTTCTTCATACAGCAGAGCCGACTTCTTTTGGTTGATCTTGTTCATGGCTTCAACGCCACCGAGGTTCTTCACCCAGGTCAGGGTTTCGTGCATGACGAAGATTGGGAGTACAGGAGGAGTGTTGAACATGGAGATGTTCTTGTCTTCTTCGGCAGCGTGGGTGCGGTAGTCAACCATAGTTGGCAGTGGGTTCATGTAAGCACGGTCGCCAATGTTGCCGAGGATGTCTTTGCGGACGATGACGAAGGTCACGCCAGCAGGACCGACGTTCTTTTGTGCACCACCGTAGATGAGGCCATACTTGGTCACGTCAACAGGACGGCTCATGATATCTGATGACATATCAGCGACGAGCATGATAGGGCAGTCCATATCGTACTTGATTTCAGTACCGTAGATGGTGTTGTTGGTTGTGATGTGGAAGTAGTCGGCATCAGTAGGAATGGTGTAGCCTTTAGGGATGTAGGTGTAAGTCTTGTCTTCTGATGAAGCAACGATTTCGGTCTTACCGAACAGTTTTGCTTCCTTGGCAGCTTTCTTTGCCCAAACGCCAGTCTGCAGATAAGCAGCCTTGGTCTTCAGCAAGTTAGCTGGAACGGTGAAGAATTGGGTGCTGGCACCACCACCGAGGAACAGAATTTCGTATTCAGCTGGGATGTTGAGAAGCTCGCGCCAAAGTTGGCGGGTTTCAGCCATTGTGCGCTCCCAACCTGGAGTGCGGTGCGAAATTTCCATCAAACCGATACCGGTGTTGTCGAAATCACGGATAGCAGCGATCGTTGATTCAACTGCTTCTTTTGGAAGAACGCAAGGACCTGCGTTGAAATTAAAAGCTTGTTTCATTTCTGAATGTTTGAATTAAATGTTTGATTTATAACTTGTTAATTATGTTTGTTGTTTGTTTGAATGCCACAAAGATAACAATTAAATCAGTGTGCCAAACATTTTAGTGCTTATTTATTTAATAAGGTGTGAAACTTAGTGAATCATTGTGTTTTACAAAATCGAAATAATTAAATCTTTGAAAATCAAATAAATGACTGAAAAAATCAAAAAATATCACTTAAACGATTGTCATTTCCAAAAATAGTAGTACTTTTGCGCACTCAAATTTAAAGGAAAGAAAGCGATGAAAAAAGACATTCACCCAAAGAATTATCGACTGGTTATCTTCAAAGATATGTCAAACGATGTGTGCTTCATGTCACGTTCGACTATCAATACTAAGGAGACCATCAAGTGGGAAGACGGCAATGAATATCCGTTGGTTAAGCTCGAAATCTCCAGCGCATCACACCCATTCTACACTGGTAAGATGAAGCTCGTCGACAGCGCCGGTCGTGTTGATAAGTTCAACAACAAGTACAAGAAGTTCTTCGAGAAGAAGGAAGCCAAATAATTTTGGTTTTGAAATTGAAAGGAAGCTCTTGCGTTGCGCGAGGGCTTTTTTTTTGCTATCTTTGCAACCCAAAATTTGACCAAATGAAATTCGACGACGAAATACTGATGTCTGATATCATAGACTCCAACAATGGTGAGTTTATTCCTGTGTTGACGATTGAAAATGACCGAATTGACTCGGATGAGTCTTTCCCTGAAGAGCTGGCCATCTTGCCTTTGCGCAACTCGGTGCTGTTTCCGAGCGTGGTCATTCCTATTACCGTGGGACGCGACAAATCTATCCGCCTGATTAAGGAATTCTACAAGAAGAAGAAGACCATCGGCGTGGCGGCGCAAAAGAATTCGGATGTTGAAGACCCGACGATGGATGATTTATATAAGGTGGGCACCGTGGCTCAGATTCTGAAGATTATCCAGATGCCGGACGGTAACACTACGGTCATCATCCAAGGTAAACGCCGTTTTGAATTGGTAGAGCAGACCCAGTCGGAACCTTATATGAAAGCCAAAGTGCAAGCTTACGAGACGCAAGGAACCGTTCCTAACACTCGTAAATTCAATGCATTGGTGCAATCAGTGAAGGAGTTGGCTATGCAGATTATCGCCAAAGCCCAACATCTGCCCGAAGAGGCCGCTTTCGCCATAAAGAACATCGACAGCCCAACGTTCTTGCTGAACCTCGTGGCAAGCAATCTTGAGATGGACCTGCCTACCAAGCAGATGCTTCTTGAATCGACAGACATCACGCAAATGGCCACTGACCTATTGGGCGTGCTCACTACCGAGCAGCAGATGCTCGACCTCAAGCAACAGATCCAGAGCAAGGTGCGCGTCGATATGGACAAGCAACAACGCGAGTATTACCTTAACCAACAGCTGCGTACCATTCAGGAAGAGTTGGGCGGTAGTCCTAATGAGCAAGACGTCAAGGATTTGACAGAAAAGGCTAAGAAGAAGAAATGGTCGGACGAAGTGGCGGAAGTGTTCGAACGTGAGCTGAAAAAACTGGAGCGTACCAATCCGCAGGCTGCCGAATATGGAATACAACTTAACTATCTGCAATATCTTGTCGATTTGCCGTGGAATGAATTCACCAAGGACAATTTTGACTTGAAACGTGCCCAACGCATCTTGGATGCTGACCATTTTGGCCTGGACAAGGTGAAAGACCGCATCATCGAGCATTTGGCTGTGCTGAAGCTGAAAAATGACATGAAAGCCCCGATTTTGTGCCTCGTCGGTCCTCCCGGTGTGGGTAAGACCTCGTTGGGCAAGTCGATAGCTCATGCCCTGAACCGCAAATATGTGAGAATGTCGTTGGGCGGCGTGCGCGATGAATCGGAGCTGCGCGGTCACCGCAAGACGTATATCGGTGCTATGCCGGGCCGTATCATCCAAAATTTACGTAAGGTGAAGTCGGGCAACCCCGTTTTTGTCCTCGACGAAATCGACAAGGTGAGCGGCAACAACATCAATGGCGATCCGCAAGCTGCACTTCTCGAAATCCTTGATCCAGAACAGAACTCGACCTTCTACGATAACTTCCTCGAACTGGATTACGACTTGTCGAAAATCCTCTTCATAGCAACGGCCAACAACCTTGCCACCATTCATCCCGCCTTGCGTGACCGTATGGAAATCATCGATTTGAGTGGTTATCTGCGCGAGGAGAAGTTCGAAATCGCCAAGCGTCATCTGGTTCCAAAACAAATGAAAGAACACGGCTTGGAAAGCAAGCAAATCTCTTTCCCGAAAGATATTATCATGCACATCATTGATGATTACACTCGCGAAGCTGGTGTGCGAAATCTTGAACGCCGCATTGCTGATGTGATGCGTTACCGTGCCAAGCAGGTTGTTGCAGAAGAAGCCTTTGACAAGAAGGTTGACAATAATCTGTTGAATAAGGTGTTAGGCGTTCCGATGCATCACGACGAGGATGAAGTGAAGCATCTCGTTCCTGGCGTGGCAACTGGTTTGGCTTGGACGCAAGTAGGAGGGGAAATATTGTCCATCGAAGTCAGCTTGAGCCGTGGCATGGGCCATCTTTCGCTGACGGGCAACCTCGGCGAGGTGATGAAAGAGTCGGCTACCATTGCCTACGAATTCATCAAAGCACATGCTTCGCAACTTGATATCAATCCGGATGTTTTCGACGCTTGGAATGTGCATGTTCACATCCCCGAAGGCGCTACGCCTAAGGATGGTCCTTCGGCGGGCATCACCATGTTGACCGCTTTGACCTCGGCCTTTACCCAACGTAAAGTGAAAGGCCAGCTGGCCATGACGGGCGAAATCACCTTGAGAGGCAAGGTGCTGCCTGTTGGCGGCATCAAGGAAAAGATGCTGGCGGCCAAGCGCAACGGTGTCACCGATTTGATTGTCTGCATCGACAACGAGCGCGACATTCTCGACATCAAGGAAGACTATGTGAATGGCTTGAAATTCCACTATGTGGAAAACATGATGGAAGTGCTCGACCTTGCCCTCGAAAAAGAACAGGACAAGAACGACCTCGACTACAATAAGTATTTGACCAACCTTCATCCTGAGGTGATTGGCTTTAAGGTGAAGTGATTCGGCAAGATAGGAAACGATTCGTCGGATGAAAAGAATAGCATTGTTTTTCTTGTGTGTTTTCGCCCTTGCTTCATGTGCAAGGAAAGATGATACAGACGAAAATCTATCCATTTTCAGGTACAACGAATCGGCGGGCATTTTGACTTTGGACCCAATCTATGCCAAGGACTTGCCGCATATCTGGGCTTGTAATCAGTTGTATAACAGCCTTGTGTCGTTCGACGACAAGATGAATATCGTGCCGGCCATCGCCAAAAGTTGGGACATCAGCGAGGATGGTATGACTTATGTTTTCCATTTGCGTGACGATGTCCAGTTCCACTACGATACTTGCTTCGCTGAACCTCGATTTGTCAACGCCGAAGATGTGGTTTCCTCCTTCAATCGTGTGGTTGATAAGCACTTGAATTCACCTGGTTCGTGGATTTTCTCGTCGGTGAAGCATGATGACAACGGTTATGCGTTTACTGCTTTGGACGATTCTACATTTCAGATCGAGTTGAGCCAGCCGTTCCCACCTTTTTTGGGCATTCTGTCAATGACCTACGCATCGGTTGTGCCTCACGAAGCCGTTGATTATTATGCCGATGACTTCCGTAGACATCCGGTCGGCACGGGACCGTTCCGTTTCCAGTATTGGAAAGAAGGTGTGAAACTTGTGTTCCGAAAGAATACAGATTATTTCGAGGTAGATGAAGCAGGGGAGAAGTTGCCATATCTTGATGCAGTTGCCATTAGTTTCTTGATTGATAGGCAAGTGGCTTTCCTTGAATTCGTAAAAGGCAAGTTTGATTTCATGTCGGGCATCGATGCGCGCTATAAAGACGAATTGTTGACCTACGATGGGAACCTTCGACAGAAATATACCGACAAGATTTATTTGCTCACCGAGCCGTATTTGAATACCGAATACCTCTCGTTCTTCATCGATCCAAACGATTCATTAGGTGCAGACCGTTCGCGTGCCATGCGCCAGGCGGTGAGTCTTTGCATCGACCGCGACAAGATGCTGCGATATTTGCGCAACGGCATTGGAACGCCCGCCACTGGTGGGATGATCCCTGTTGGATTACCGGGTTACGATAGCGCCGCAGGTTATGGTTATGACCTGAAACGAGCCCAACAATTGGTAAACGAAAACCATTTGGAAGGTTATACGTTGAACTTGTCAACGACAGCGGAATATGCTGATATTGGGAAGTTTGTGCAGTCGCAGGTAGAACAGATTGGCATGCATTGCACGATGGAGGTGATGCCGCCTGCCACGATGCGAAGCATGAGAGCCAACGGTAGTCTTGGCTTTTTCCGCTCATCATGGGTGGCCGACTATCCCGACGCGGAGAATTACCTTTCGCTTTTCACTACGCATAATTTTGCTCCTGCTGGCCCCAACTACTCTCATTATAGCAACCCTAAATACGATGCGCTTTACGATAAATCGTTGCGTTGTACCGACCCCGAGCAGCGTGCTGCCTATTATGCGGAGATGGACCGTTTGATGATGCAAGATGCCCCTGTTGTGGTGCTGTTCTACGATGAGGTCTTGCGTTTTGTCAACAAGAGGGTTGAAGGCTTGGGCAGCAATCCGATTAATCTTTTGGACCTCAGGAAGGTTAGTGTGGAGGCGCAATGATTGCGTCTCGAGTCAATCAAGCAATAAACATCAAATAAAATGAATAAAAGAGAACAATACAGACTTCAAAACGAGCAGTTTCTTGAAGAAATCCGCAAGGAAGAAGGTGTCAAGGAATTGGGTAATGGCGTGCTATACAAGGTTTTGGCATCGGGTGATGGCCATAATCGTACGCGAGTGAGAAATGAAAGTATCGTTACAGTGCGCTACAAGGGTTCGCTCATCAATGGGAAGGTGTTTGACGATGCTTTTGAGCGCAACTATCCTGAAAGTTTCCGCGTGTATGAACTGATTGGTGGCTTCCAGATGGCCTTGCTGAGCATGCACATCGGCGACCGTTGGATGGTTTATATTCCAGCTGAAATGGGTTATGGCAACCGCAATGCAGGTGAGATTCCCGCCAATTCGACCTTGATTTTCGAGATTCTCTTGATTGCTGCGGCAGGTTAATCCACACTAACGCGTTTCACGCATACACCCTCATTCGTAGCAATGCGAATCGTGTAGATGCCTGCGCCAAACTGGGCCATGTCAAGCGTCAGATTGTCGCTGTCGGTTGTGGCGTCATAAACCATTTGTCCGAGGATATTCGTGATGGTAATGTGCTGCAGCCCATTCGCTTCGATGGTGATGTTGTCCTTGGTCGGGTTTGGATAAAGTTTCGCGCTGATACTGTTTTCGCCTAAGCCCGAAGTCTTCACTTCAACGGTGATTTCGGCTTGTGCTGAGCAGCCTTGGACATCGTAGCCTGTCACAATATAGGTAGTAGTTTGGGTAGGTGCCACGATGATGGTGGCTGTGGTCTCGCCCGTTGACCAAACGTAGGTGTCGGCTCCCGAAGCGGTCAGGGTGGCGGTTCCGCCAAGTTCGATGAGTGTGTCGCCTGCTATGCTTACCTCCATCGTCGATGGCGAGAATTCGAGGTGTAGCCCGACAACACTATCGCAACTTGTGGTTTCGTAAGTCGTTGTGTAATACCCTGATTCGTAAAGTATTGTTCCATTGAAGTTATAGGAATCGCTGCAAACGTTTTCTTCCTTGACGAAGAGTGGCGAGCAGCTTTCGTAGGCTCCTATTTCGATGCGACCGTTTTGCAGACGTGGATTGCCGTTGAGGTCGGTAGTGGCCAAACCTGTGGTGTTAGGTTTGCCAGCATTGAGGGCGATGCTGCGTGGCATGATGCTCCAGTCGGCTTGGTCGAAAGAGACGCCGCTGCCTTCGGCTGGTAGGACAAAGCGAATGAAATTGCCAGGCTCTTCTCCGTCGTTATCTTCGTTCAAATCAAGGACTTCTGTGGCGGTTCCATCGCTGATGCCACCTTGAACGGCGCAGTATTCATAGTCGCTCTCGCCTGTGACTTGGTTGGGCTCTCCTTTAGCAGTATTGCCCCAAATGATACAGTTGGTGTATTTGTTGTGTCGGTTTTCGTTGAAGATGCCGCCATTAGCATCGATGGCTTCGTTCATCACAAAGTTGCAGTTGGTGGCCGTGAATTTGCCGCGGGCATAAAGTGCAGCGCCTTCCTTGGCCGTGTTGTTGTTGACGAGGCAGCCTTTCAGCACTGGCTCTGCATTGGAATAGATATACATCCCGCCGCCTTTGGTCGAAGAAGTGTTGTTGGCAATGATGCAGTTGGTGTAGGTAGCACCAAGGCGGTCGCAAACGCCAGCGCCCATCGAGGTGCTGTTGCCGGTGATGGTGCAGTTGGTGATAGAAGCGTGTACGTTGCCACCAGTCGAGTTCATGTAGATACCACCACCGTAAATGTCGGCGTGGTTGTTGCAAATGTTGCAGTTCGCCAAGGTCATGTAGTTGCTGAGGTAAGCACCTGCCCCAGAGCCGGCAACTCCATTTTGGATGGTGAAACCGTCCCAAAGGGCGGCAGTGCCAGCGGTGAAGGTATTGGCTTGGTTGAGTACACGTTTGGTGTTCTGTCCGTCGAGGATGGTGGCGTTGTTGACGAAGTCGCGTTGGTTAAGGTCGAAGTCGGGACCTTCGTCACCATTGAAGCCGCCATAAACCAAGTTGTTAGCGCAAATTTGGAAAGCCGATGTGCTGTCGCTGTCGTCACCATAGTAAGTGCCTTTCTTCACCCAGATTTGAACGCCGTTGTTTGAACGGAAGGAAGCGTAGTGCAGCAACGAAGTGGCTTCGTCCCACGATGAGCCGTTGCCTTCGCCGTCGGGGGTGACGTAGATGATACCGTTGGCATCGGCATGAATGTCCATAGGGTAGACGTTCATTACGGCGGCTTGGTTGTTGCTGAAGCCATTCACGTCGTAGATGGTGTAGTAACCGTCGCTCGAACCGCTCCAACCGAAGTTGAAGTGCATGCGGTCGCTGTCGTCGTAGCCGTCGCAAACGAAGGCGTGTCCGCTCTCACCGTTGCTGCCGGAGTAGTAAATGGGCCTTGATTGGTCGAGTTCGGCTTTGAGAAGGGCAATCCATGTGGCGTCGTCGAAGGATGACTTTTCGCGGTATTTGGCACCGCAATAGCCAAAATAGGTGCGCATAGCGGTCTCCACGTCTTTCGATTGGGCTCCGCTGCCGTCAGGACCATAGTTCATATCGACGCTCACGCCGCAGTGGTACATCAAAGTAGCGATGGCATCGTTGCTGTCGTAGATTTCGGTGGGCATGTCGTCCCATTGGTAGGTAGTGGCACCAAAGTCGGCACTTTGCACACCATAAGTGCTGTGGGTGTAGCTGTGTGAGCCGAAGCCATGCTCAGGATAGTCCCAATATTTCATCACTTGAGCCATGGCGCAAGCCACACAACCAGCATAGGCGTGATGGCAAGGCGCTCCCCACCATCCCCAACCGCTGTTGTCTTCAGGGCAGTATTCGTTGTAGTAACAGTCTTGGTTCCAGCGTGTGCTTACCAAAGGATTCACATTCGTTGTGCCTTTTGAAGCGAAAACGCCTCGCTCGGTCTCGTTCCAAAGTTGCTGAATTTTAGGCTCGGGTTGGATGCCGTTCTCGATGGCAAAGTCAATCATGTCGGAATAGTGCTGAATCCATTGTTTCACGTTGTCGGGAGCGTTTTCCAAGCTCGGAAAATCGTTTTCAGTAGAGTAGGCGAGGATAGGAGGGAGCACGGTGTTGCCCGAAACGATGACAAAGCCGTTTTGTCCAGTCGAGAAAATATAGATGTTGGATTGCTCAACGACTTGAAGTTCATTACCGCGGAATCCTGGTTGGGCTTCCACGAAGGCTTTTGCCGTTTCGCGTGCTTGTTGCTCGGTAATCGTTTGCTGCGCGTTTGCAGTGAAACATAATAAGCTCAAAATAAGAAAGATATAGATGCGTTTCATAGAAAATGAATTAAAATTATCGTAACCAAAATTTGCGCAAAGATAGGAGTTTAAATGGATTGCTCGAGCGTTTTTTCGCTCAAATTGAAGTGGTGACAAAAAAATTCAATAATCTCAAAAACAAAGTGTTTCGTGTCAAAAAAAATCGTACTTTTGCACCCGTTTTCAAAATGGGTAATTCTATGATTAACATAACCTTCCCTGACCAGAGTGTCAGACAGTATGAAGCCGGCGTTTCGCCGTTGGACATTGCCAAGAGCATTAGCGAAGGCTTGGCTCGTAACGTGTTGGCTGCCAAAGTGAATGGCAAGATGTGGGATGCCACTCGCGCCATCAATGAGGATGCCGAAATCCAACTTTTCACTTGGGATGATCCAGAAGGCAAAGCCGCCATGTGGCACTCATCGGCTCACCTGATGGCCGCTGCCATCGAGCAATTATATAAAGGTGTGAAGTTCGGTATCGGTCCGGCCATCGATAATGGTTTCTATTATGACATCGATACGGGCGACATCACTCTCACCGAGGCCGACCTTGTCAACATCGAGAAGAAGATGCTCGAACTGGCTCGCCAAAAGCAAGTCTTCGAGCGTGTCGACGTGTGCAAAGCCGATGCACTGAAGCATTTCCAAGATAAGGGCGATGAATATAAGGTTGAGTTGATCAGCGAGTTGGAAGACGGTACCATTACTTATTATAAGAATGGTGAGTTCACCGACCTTTGCCGCGGACCACACATCCCGAACACAAGCTTCATCAAAGCTGTGAAACTGACTTCGTTGGCTGGTGCTTACTGGCGTGGCGATGAGAAGCGTAAGCAACTCACCCGCGTTTATGGTATCACTTTCCCGAAGCAGAAGGAATTGGATGAATATCTCGTTCTTCTTGAAGAAGCCAAGAAGCGTGACCACCGTAAACTCGGTCGCGAACTCGAACTCTTCATGTTCAACGACATGGTGGGTAAGGGTCTGCCGATTTGGTTGCCAAAAGGCACGGCACTGCGTCTGCGTCTGCAAGATTATCTGACCAAGATTCAGCAAGAATATGGCTATGAGCAAGTCATCACTCCTCATATCGGTGGCAAGCAACTCTATGTGACTTCAGGTCACTGGGAGCACTATGGTGCCGACAGCTTCCGCCCAATCACCACTCCTGAAGAAGGTGAAGAATATTTGCTGAAGCCGATGAACTGCCCTCACCACTGCCAAATCTTTAAGTGGAAACCACGTTCATATAAGGATATGCCTGTCCGTATCGCTGAATTTGGTACGGTGTATCGTTACGAACAAAGCGGCGAACTCCACGGCTTGACCCGTGTGCGTTCGTTCACCCAAGACGATGCTCACATCTTCTGCCGTCCCGACCAGGTGAAAGACGAGTTCATCCGCGTGATGGAAATCATCGAAATCATCTTCAAGGCTCTCGATTTCAAGAACTTTGAAGCACAAATATCGCTCCGCGACCCTAACAACCATGAAAAGTATGTGGGTACGGATGAAAACTGGGCAAAAGCAGAAGCCGCTATCCAAGAGGCTTGCGCCGAAAAAGGTCTGCCAGCTCACGTTGAATATGGTGAAGCTGCCTTCTACGGTCCTAAGCTCGACTTCATGGTGAAGGATGCCCTCGGACGTAAGTGGCAACTTGGAACCATCCAAGTGGATTACAACCTGCCAGAACGTTTCGACCTTAGCTATATCGGTGCCGACAACGAAAAGCACCGTCCGGTGATGGTTCACCGCGCTCCATTCGGTTCGATGGAACGTTTCGTGGCCGTGTTGCTCGAGCATTGCGCTGGCGAATTCCCGCTCTGGCTGGCTCCTGACCAGGTCATTATCCTGCCTGTGAGCGAAAAATACATGAATTTTGCACAAAATTTGCAATCGTATCTGAAAAAGTCCGATATTCGCGCCCTCATTGACGAGCGTAACGAGAAAATCGGTCGTAAGATCCGCGATGCTGAAATGAAGAAATATCCTTACATGCTTATCGTGGGTGAGAAGGAAGAGGCTGAAAACAGCGTGTCAGTGCGTCGCCACGGTCAGGTTGACTTGGGCAGCATGAGCACCGAAGCCTTCGCCGAAATGATTGTGAAGCAAGTCAAAGAAGAACAAGAAAAGCGATAAATCGCACATTATTAATTAATATAGGAGACTAAAACTATAGCACAGATTCCGCAAAAGCCTAGGCCTCAGCAGAAGCCTAACAAAGACAAAGACGAAGCGCAATACCGCATCAACGAGCAAATCAAGGCTCCGATGGTGAGATTGGTAGGCGAAGGCGTTGACAATAACATCTATCCTATCAAGGAAGCCCTGAGGATCGTTGAAGAACTTGGTGTTGACTTGGTAGAAATCAATGCCGATGCCAATCCTCCGGTTTGCAAGGCTATGGACTACAAGAAGTTCGTCTTCGACCAGAAGAAGAAACTGAAAGAGCAAAAGGCCAAAGCCGTCAAGGTCGTCGTCAAGGAAATCCGACTCGGACCCCAAACCGACGAACACGACTTCGAATTCAAGCTCAACCACGCCAAGCGTTTCCTCCAAGAGGGTTCGAAGGTGAAGGTCGAAGTGTTCTTCAAAGGTCGTTCCATCGTCTATAAAGACCAGGGCGAGATCATGTTGCTGAAGTTCGCGCAAGAACTCGAAGAACTCGGTAAGGTGGAAGCCATGCCAAAACTCGAAGGCAAGCGAATGATGATGGTGATAGCTCCAAAATCGACAAAGAAATAACTCATTTTTAAATAATTAAATTAAATTTTTTCACAATGCCAAAAATGAAGTCAAATTCCGGCGCTAAGAAACGTTTCCAATTGACGGGCTCCGGTAAACTGAAGAGGAAGCATGCTTATCATGGCCACATCCTGACCAAGAAAAGCCAGAAGAGAAAACGTAACCTTGACCACACCGCCATCGTAGAGAAGGCTGACGAAAAGGTTCTGAAACAAATGCTTCAACTGTAATTAACACAATGTTTAACTTTGTCTCAGCAGAAAAGTTCTCGAAAAGGAGCGAGGCGCTGGACGAAAAACGAATTAAAAAATGACAAGATCAGTCAATGCAGTGGCTTCAAGAGCCAGACGCAAGAAAATCCTGAAGAAGACCAAAGGTCAGTTCAGCACGAGAAAGAATGTGTGGACTGTGGCGAAGAACTCTTACGAAAAGGGTCAGACTTACGCTTACCGTGACAGAAGAAACAAGAAACGCGAATTCCGCGCTCTGTGGATTGTCCGTATCAATGCAGCCGTCCGCGAATACGATATGTCGTATAGCGTGTTCATGGATAAGCTGAACAAGGCAGGCATCGACATCAACCGCAAGGTGTTGGCCGACCTCGCCCTGAACAATCCAGAAGCTTTCAAGGCTATCGTCGAAAAGGTGAAATAAGCCGTTTCTTGATGATAACAGAATTGGAACGCTGCCCTATGGCGGCGTTCTTTTTTTTGTGTACCTTTGCATATCGTAGAATAAAACAATACTCCTGCTATGAATTTCAAGCTTGTCTCTGATTTTCAGCCAACTGGCGACCAACCCGAAGCCATCAAGCAACTCGTTGATGGCATCAACCGTGGCGATCGAGCCCAGACTTTGTTGGGCGTCACGGGTTCGGGAAAGACTTTCACCATCGCCAATGTGCTTGCCCAACTGAACCGTCCGGCTTTGATTTTGAGCCATAACAAGACTTTGGCCGCACAGCTTTACGGTGAGTTCAAGCAGTTTTTCCCTGAAAACGCAGTGGAGTATTTCGTTTCATACTACGATTATTATCAGCCCGAAGCCTTTATCCCAGCCACCAATACCTATATTGAGAAGGACTTGGCCGTCAATATGGATATCGACAAGATGCGTCTCGCCACCACTACTTCTCTGATGTCGGGTCGCCGCGATATTATTGTGGTTTCATCGGTGTCATGCCTCTTCGGTCTCGGCAATCCCATTGATTTCACCAATAATCTGATTTATTTGAAGCGTGGCCAGAGAGCCAGCCGCGATGATGTCGCAAAAACTTTAGTGAGCGCGCTTTATACCCGCAATGAGATTGAGTTCATTCAAGGACGATTCCGCATAAAAGGGGAGACCATGGATGTATTTCCGGCCTATGCCGACTATGCTTATCGCATTGTGTTTTGGGACGATGAAATCGACAGTTTGGAGAGTTTTGAACCCACTACGGGCCGACGAATTGATGCTTTGGAAGAGTTGACGATTTTCCCAGCCAACATTTTTGTTACTTCTAAAGAAAAGATGGATTCGGCAATCATTGAGATTCAAGACGATATGTTCAAACAGGCGGAGTATTTCCGTGAGATAGGCAAGTCGTTGGAAGCCAAACGATTGGAAGACAGAGTGAACTACGATATTGAGATGATGCGTGAGTTGGGCTATTGTTCGGGTATAGAGAATTACTCGCGCTATTTCGATGGACGAAGCCCAGGAACGCGACCTTTCTGCCTCCTCGATTTCTTCCCAGATGATTTCATCACTGTCATTGACGAGAGTCACGTCACAGTGCCGCAAATCCGTGGCATGCATGGTGGCGACCGCTCGCGTAAGCAGACTTTGGTGGAGTATGGTTTCCGCCTGCCATCGGCTTTGGATAATCGTCCGTTGCAATTCGATGAATACGAAGCGCTTACGGGACAGACAATTTACGTCAGTGCCACACCTGCCGATTATGAACTGCAGCAAAGCGAAGGCGTTTATGTGGAACAACTCATTCGTCCGACGGGCTTGCTTGATCCCGTTATTGAGGTGAGACCAAGCTTGAACCAAGTCGATGACCTGATTGACGAAATCCACAAAGTGATTGCCAAAAACCAGCGTGTGTTGGTCACCACTTTGACCAAACGCATGGCGGAGGAACTGAATACCTATCTTAACGGATTGAAAATCAAGACAAGATATATCCATTCGGATGTCGATACGATGGAGCGTGTGGAGATCTTGCAAGGGCTTCGAATGGGTGATTTTGATGTGCTGGTGGGTGTCAACTTGTTGCGTGAAGGCTTGGATTTGCCCGAAGTCAGCCTAGTGGCAATCTTGGATGCCGACAAGGAAGGCTTCTTGCGTTCAGAACGCTCGCTGACTCAAACGGCAGGCCGTGCTGCACGAAATGCCGAGAGCAAAGTCATCATGTATGCCGATACCATTACCGATTCGATGCGCAAGACTATTGATGAAACGGCACGTCGTCGCTCGAAGCAAATCGCATATAACGAGGCACATGGCATTGTGCCAAAGACCATCAAGAAGGCTATTGACAATTCATTGGGGACTTTGAAAGGTAACAATACGCCTGCTGAATACGGAGCGGGTGGCAATAATACTACTGCGGCAGCAGAGAATGCAACTAAGTGGCTTACACCTAAAGAACTTGATAAAGCCATTGCAGAAGCGAAGAAGAATATGGAAAAGGCTGTCAAGGAGATGGATTTCTTGAATGCTGCCAAATATCGCGACGAAATGGCTGCATTGCAAGAGCATAAAAACAATAGGAAATGAGTGAGTTAACAAGGTCGGTGCTTAAACGCTATTGGGGATATCCCTCGTTCCGCCCGTTGCAGGAAGACATCGTCGATTCTGTGATGAACGGACGTGATACTTTGGCGCTTCTGCCCACGGGCGGAGGCAAGAGCATTTGTTTCCAGGTGCCGGCTATGGCTATGGAAGGGATTTGCCTCGTCATCACACCGCTCATCGCCTTGATGAAAGACCAAGTGGCGCATCTTGTTGAAAAAGGCATTCCTGCGGCTGCCATCTATTCTGGAATGCATCCCGATGAATTGGAACTTGCTTATAATCAGGCCGCTTATGGCAGGCTGAAATTTCTCTATGTTTCACCCGAACGCTTGCAAACCGATGCTTTCATCGAGGCACTTAAGATGATGAAAGTGTGTTTGCTGGCCGTCGATGAGTCGCATTGTATTTCACAATGGGGCTACGATTTCCGTCCGCCTTATCTGAAGATTGCCGACATTCGACCTTACATTCCCAAAACGCCCGTATTGGCTCTCACTGCTACAGCCACCGCCAAAGTGGTTGACGACATCCAATTTCGGTTAGGTTTCAAGCAACGTAATGTGTTCCAAAGCAGTTTTGAACGCAAAAACGTGACTTACAACGTGATACACGAAGCTGATAAATACGGTATCATGTTGCGCAAGTTGCAAGCCATGCAGTCAGGGAGTGCCATCGTGTATGTGCGCAATCGCAAACGTACTCAAGTGATTGCTGATTGGCTTAACTCGGTTGGTGTTCCGGCCACGTTTTATCATGCTGGTCTTGATGCCAAGACGCGCGACCAAAGGCAGGATCTTTGGATGAAGGGCCAAGTTAAGGTGATTTCGGCCACCAATGCTTTTGGCATGGGCATTGACAAACCCGATGTGCGCTTGGTCATTCATTTGGATTTGCCGGACAGCATTGAGGCCTATTTCCAGGAAGCGGGACGTGCTGGCCGTGACTTGCAACCTGCCGAAGCATTTTTGCTCGTTTCGGATGCTGATGTCAAAAAGCTTCACGAAAACTTGCAGCAGTCGTTTCCTCCATTGGAACGTATCAAATTGATTTATACTGCATTGGGGAACTATTATCAGATTCCTATTGGTGCTGGAAAAGACATGTCATATCCGATGGTGATGAGCGATTTTGCTAAACGCTATAACTTCTCGGTCGTCGAGGTGTTCCATACGCTTAAACTTTTGGAGAAAGAAGGCATCCTCGTCCTTTCTGAGAGTTTCGATGAGTCCTCCAAAGTGTTTGTGAAGGCTTCTCGAGACGATTTGTATGGCTTTCAGGTCAACAATCCGCAGTTCGATACCCTTGTTAAGTATATGTTGCGCAGTTTACCGGGCTTGCTCACAGATTATGTGAAGATTAACGAAGAAGTCGTTGCTCAAAAGATAGGTCTGCCGGTCGATCAAGTCGTGAAACAGTTGAAGCAACTTGAAGCATATAATTTTTTGTCCTATGTTCCTCGAAATGCGCAACCCCAATTGCTATTCCTTTCTGAATTTGTTGATTCAAAGCACTTTAACCTATCAAAGGAAAACTATTATGACCGTAAGAAAGATGCAGAGGAACGCGTGAAAGCCGTAGAAGCATTTGTGAAAAACGATGATGAATGCCGTAGCGTTCAGCTTTTACGCTATTTCAACGAAAAGACAAAGAAAGCGTGTGGCCGTTGTGATGTTTGCCAAATGCGTAATTCAGGACGTCAAATCGTTGAATACGAGCAGATTCAAGATGAAGTGAAAAGCCTGTTAAGGGAGAAGACCATGAATGTTGAGGAAGTGCTTTGCTCATTTGCGAACCGAGAGTCGGAGCTGGTTCTTGAAGCCATTCGGTTTTTGGTTGATTCTGGCGAATTGCAGCTTTCAAAAGATGGTAGCCTGAAGAGAAAATGAAAAAAGCCGTCGATTGACGGCTTTTTTGTAAAATGAAGTTGTTCAAATTACTTCTTCAGCAGATTTGCTGCAGCTTTGAACTTAACGACCTTCTTAGCCTTGATGTTGATGACCTTGTTGGTACGTGGGTTGCGGCCTTTCCTTGCAGGACGTTCAGCGACTTTGAAGCTGCCGAAGCCAACGAGTGCCAGGTTTCCACCTTTCATGAGTTCTTCTTTGGTAGCTGCCATCATAGCATCAACAGCTTTTCTGGCATCAACTTTAGTCATACCGGCTTTTTCAGCAACGGCATTGATCAATTCAACTTTATTCATTTTGTAAGTATTTAAGGTTAAACTTTCGCTGACAAAAATAGACTTTTTTTTATTATGCAAGTGTTTTTTTATGAAAAAAGAATGATTTTGTAATAAAATTTGCCTTTTTCTTCAAAAATGACCTTTCATATTGACAAAGAATGGGTTCAAATTTCGGGTTTTAGGACTTTCCATGTGCCTTCGAAGCGCTGCCCTCGGAGAAAATCTTCTATAGACATGCTCTTTTTCCCTGCTTGCTGAACGGTGGTAAGATGCAAATAACCGTCAGCGACAGCGACTTTGAGAAATTTCTTGTTGTCAGTGATGATGCTGCCAACCAGTTCGGTGGGTTGGCAAGGTTCTATTTCTGAAGCATACACTTTCATCTCAAGGCGATCGCCATTGTCGGAACCTAGCAATGCGTGAGCGGCAGGGTAGGGCGATAGGCCACGGATATGGTTGTAAATGTCGATGAGTTTTTTGCTCCAATCGATGAAACAGAAATCCTTGAAAATCTTTGGAGCATCGTGTAGTGTAGCTCCTCCGGCCAATTCCTCTTGCGTTTGCGTTGGCACGGTTCCATTTTCGATTTTTCGTATGGTCTCAACGACGACTTTGTTGCCGAGAGTCATCAATTCGTCATGCAATTCGCCTGCGTTTTCATCGGGACGAATGGCCACGGTTTCGCGCATGATGACGGCACCTTTGTCAATCTCTTCGTTGAGGAAAAAAGTGGTGAGTCCAGTCTCAGTCTCACCATTGATGATGGCGTGATTGATGGGGGCGGCACCGCGATATTGTGGCAAGAGCGAAGCATGAAGGTTGAAGGTGCCGTATTTAGGCATCTGCCATACTACGGCAGGTAACATCCTGAATGCCACCACGATAAACAAATTCGCATTGAACGATGCCAAAGCTTCAAGAAATTCCGGATTTTTCAGTTTCTCGGGCTGAAGTAGTGGTAACTGATGCTTTAATGCGGTCTTTTTGACATCAGAGAATTGAATTTTCTTTCCGCGTCCAGCGGGCTTGTCGGGCATGGTGACAACGGCTGCTACATCATAGTCTGCAGCGATGATGGCTTCCAATTGCGAGGCAGCAAATTCAGGCGTGCCGAAATATACGATTCGTAATTTTTCCATATTAAAATTGTGTGTAGAGACGCACCATGGCGCGTCTCTACATCACATCATTTGTTATTTCAAATATTTATCCAACCAATTGTAGAATCTGCGCTGCCAAAGCACGCCGTTCTGTGGTTTCAGCACCCAGTGGTTTTCGTCAGGGAAGTAGAGGAATTCGGCATCGATGCCGCGCAAGATGGCTGCGTTGTATGCTTGCATGCCTTGCGTGAAGCAGATGCGGTAGTCCAGTCCGCCATGGATGACGAGGATAGGTGCGGTCCATTTATCGACAAAGAGGTGTGGTGATTGTGCGTATGTTTTTTGGGCTACAGCATTGTTCTTGTCCCAGAATGGGCCGCCGAGGTCCCAGTTGACGAACCACATTTCTTCGGTTTCAAGGTATTGTGCATCGAGGTTGAACATGCCGTCGTGGGCGATGAGGGCCTTGAAACGTCCATCGTGGTGACCGGCAAGCCAATACACGCTGAAGCCGCCGAAGCTGGCACCAACGGCACCCAGACGGTTCTCGTCTATGTAAGGCTCTTTCGACAGCTCGTCGATGGCGACGAGATAGTCTTTCATGCACTGCCCACCGTAGTCGCCGCTGATTTCTTCAAGCCATTCCTGACCGAAACCTGGCAGGCCGCGACGGTTAGGAGCGACAACGATATAGTCGTTGGCAGCCATCATCTGGAAGTTCCAGCGGTAACTCCAGAACTGGCTCACTGTACTTTGTGGACCGCCTTCGCAATAGAGTAGGGCTGGATATTGCTTGTTGGCATCGAAATGTGGAGGGAAGATGACCCACACGAGCATGTCTTTGCCATCGGTAGTCTTCACCCAACGTTCTTCGACCTTGCCCATGGTGAGTTGATCGAAAATCTTGTCGTTGATGGTGGTGATTTGGGTGGCCTCGCCTGTGGTAGGATCGACGCTGAAGAGTTCAGTTGGGTGACTCATCGACTGACGGCCAGCAATGAGTTTGCCATCATTCCAATTCACTGAAACATAGTTGTGTACGCCTTCGGTCAATTTGGTGATTCCGCCATTTTCGAGGCTCAAGGCGTAGAGTTGGTCGGTGGCGTATTTGTCGCTGATGAAATACAAGGTTTTGCTGTCGTCGGCCCAACTGTAACCAGTGCAGCATTGGTCGAATTCAGCGGAGTAATCGGTCATTTCACCGGTCTCAAGGTTCATGACGAAGAGACGTTGCTTGTCGCTTTCATAGCCGTCGCGTTCTTGGCTTTCCCAGGCCATATATTTGCCGTCGGGCGAAATAACGGGGTTCATATCGTAGCCCATCATGCCTTCAGTGAGGTTCTTGCATTCGCCACTGATGATGATGTGTTGGTAGATATCGGTGTTGGTGGAAAGGGCATATTCCTTGCCTTCTTTCTTGCGGCAGCAGTAAACGAAACTCTGTCCATCGGGCATCCATTTCACTTGTTCCATGCCACCCCAAGGACGCACGGGAGCTTCCCAGTTTTCGCCAGCCATGGCATCGTAGGATGCTTCGAGTTTGCCGGATGAGATGTTACCAACGAAGAGGTGACTGAAGGTGTCAACCCATTGGTCCCAATGGCGATACATGAGGTTGTTGTTGATGCGGCCCGACGAAAGAGGAAGGTCGGGGTAGATGTCAGCCACGGTCTCTTTCAGCTTCACTTCCTTGCAGAAGACGACTTGTTGGCAGTCGGGCGAGTAAAGGAATCCGTTGATATCTTCGGCTTCGCTGGAGATGCATTCGCGTCCAGTGCCGTCAGGATTGATTTCGAAGATTTGCATGACGCCATTTCCATCGGGTGCAAGGAATCCGATCTTCTTCCCGTCGGGACGCCATTGCGGACTGTATTCGCTGCTCTTCGAGTCGGAAAGGATGCGGTTGTCGCCGCCATCGGCATTCATGATGTAAAGTGTTGAACCGCTGCGGTTTTCTTCGACACTGTAATAGGTCACGTTATAGACGATTTGGCTGTGGTCGGGCGAGATGCTATATTCGCCGATGCGGCCCATACTCCAAAGCACTTCGGGTGTCATCACATCCGATTGCAGGGTGAGTTCTTTTGCCCCGATTTTTTCCTTGCCTTGAGGCTCGGTTTCGGGTTTCTGCGTGTTGCACGACACAATCAAACATGTAATCATTGCTGATAAAAATAAGTTATGTTTTCTCATAGTTTATGATTTTGAAATTTGCCGTAAAGGTACGGTTTTTAGTCGCTTCTCAATCTTTTTTTTGCATTTTCTTGGTGAATTGGCTGAATTACATTATCTTTGCACCCGATTTTTTGAAATTCATTCACATAAATAGAAATAGTATATGTTAAGTCAAGATGTAAAGATTGGAAGTGCAGTCCGTTTGGATGGTAAGATTTATTTCTGCATTGACTTCCAACATGTTAAGCCAGGTAAAGGCAACACTATCATGCGTATCAAACTGAAGGATGTGCTCAGCGGCAACGTCCTTGAAAAGCGTTTCGATATCGGCGTCAAATTGGAAGATGTCCGCGTTGAACATCGTCCTTACCAGTATCTTTATAAAGAAGGTGAAGACTTCATCTTCATGCACACCGAAAACTACGACCAGATCCCGATCGCTGAAAACAACATTACTGGCGTGAAGTTCATGAAGGAAAACGACATCGTCGATGTGGTGGTTGACGCTTCAACCGAAACCATCCTCTACGCTGAAATGCCTGTGAAGACTGTTCTCCAAGTGACCTATACCGAGCCTGGTGAAAAGGGTAACACCGCTACCAACGCTCTGAAGGAAGCTACTGTTGAGACTGGTGCTATGGTTCGCGTGCCTCTGTTCATCAACACCGACGATATGATTCGTGTTGACACCCGCACTGGTGAATATTGCGAACGCGTGAAGGCATAAGCCAAACCGCTCATACAACATTTAGAAGATGCCAAAAAGTCGGACGACGGTTTGGCATCTTCTTTTTTTGTATTTTTGCACCAACAAAATTTAGACAGATGAAACGTTTTGGCATTATTGCAGCATTATTTGTGATGCTTTTCGGTTTTTCGATGCAGTCGCAAGCACAACTTTTCGGTCCTGAAAATGGGATGAAAGGGAAGATGGTTTATGGTGGCAACTTTGGCTTTGGCATGTCAGGTAACTACCTGCATTTGCAGATTGCTCCACAAGTTGGTTATCGCGTCACCAATGCATGGGAAATAGGCGTGCGTGGAACTTATAACCTCCAATGCTATTTTGACCGTTATTATGGTAACCAAACGAACCATTGGTTTGGCCCGTCGGCATACACCAATCTTGAAATTGCTTACGGTATTTTCGCCCACGTCGAATACGAAGGATTGTATTGCGTGTCGTATTTCAACCATCAGCAAACGGAATTAGCTCAGCGTTGGTATAATAGCTATTTCGTTGGAGGTGGTTATCGGACTTATTCAGGTGGTAAAAGATTCGCCTATTTGATGGTGCTCTACAATCTAACTTGGTATAGGCTTACTGCTGAAACGCCTTACAATACGCCGATTGTAGTTCGTGTCGGATATTGTTTCTGAGTACTGATATCTCAGTATCTATCTAAACGCTCCATTTCGCGTTTCGAGTCCTTGGTTTTCAAGGTTTCGCGCTTGTCGAAGAAATGCTTGCCTCGGGCTAAAGCAATGTCCAATTTGGCCAAACCTTTGTCGTTGATGAACAACGTGACGGGAATGATGGTAAAGCCTTTTTCTTGAACTTTATTTTTCCATTTGCGCAGTTCGCGTTGGGTGAGCAGCAGCTTACGGTCGCGCTTGGGGTCGTGATTGTTGTAGGTGCCCATCTCGTATTCGGCGATGTGCATCCCGATGACAAACAGCTCGTTACCTTTGAAAGAGCAATACGAGTCGGCAAGGCTGGCTTTGCCTGCGCGAATCGACTTGATTTCAGTACCCGTCAAGGCAATGCCTGCCGTAAGTTTCTCTTCAAGGAAATACTCGAAAGTGGCGCGTTTGTTCTTTATTTTTATGTTGTTGTTTCTTTTTTCCATAATGGCGGCAAAAATACACAAAATTTTCTACTTTTGCCCCCATGAATACGCTCGGACATAATTTTACCTTGACGACTTTTGGTGAATCGCACGGCCCAGCCATCGGCGGTGTGATTGATGGTTGCCCTTCTAACTTGAAGATTGATTTCCAACTGATTGACGAAGAATTGCGTCGTCGCAAGACGGCTCAGTCACCAACGGCATCGCAACGCAACGAGCCCGATCGTGTGGAATGGCTTTCGGGTTTGCTCGACGGTGTAACTTTGGGAACACCAATTGCTTTTATCGTACGCAACGAAGACTGTAAATCAAATGATTATGATTCTCTGAAGGATGTCTATCGTCCTTCTCATGCCGATTATACCTACGAGCAAAAATACGGCATCCGCGATTGGCGTGGAGGAGGAAGATCTTCGGCACGGACGGCGTTGCCTATCGTGGTGGCTGGCGCTATAGCCAAGCAGATCCTTCGTGACAAGGGGATTTCGGTGTGCTCTGAAATTTTCTCAATGGGCGATGCTGAGCAAGCAAAATCAAGTGGTGATTCAGTGGGCGGAATTGTTCAAGGTGTGATAAAAGGTGTCCCTGCGGGCATAGGAGAACCGATGTTTGGCAAATTTAGTGCAGAATTGGCTCATGCCATGTTCAGCTTGCCTGCTGTGAAAGGCTTCGAGATCGGCGATGGTTTTGCCATGGCTCAGATGAAAGGCTCAGAGGCTAATGATTTGTTTGTCAATGAAAACGGACGCATTCATACAGCCACAAATCATTCGGGAGGCATTCAAGGTGGTATCAGTAATGGTGAAGATGTTACTTTCAAGGTGGCCTTCAAACCGATACCGAGCATTGCCCAACCACAACAGACGTTGAATAGGGCAGGAGAAGCTTGCGCTATTCAAATTGAAGGCCGTCATGATGTATGCGTCTTGCCTCGCGCTTTAGTGCTTGTTGAGGCGATGGCGGCTCTTGTAACGGTTGATTTAATCCGTTTGTAGAGACGTGATTCAACGCGTCTTCCAAACGATTATTTTTCATACAAAAGCACTCCAGACACCATCCAGTGGCTAAAGCTTTCGCCTTCGTCTTTGCCTTGCGGTATGGCGATGCGCATGATGTGATGTCCTGGTTCCAAATAACTTAGATCGAAAAATACGGGATTGGTAGCCGTTCCAGGGCACCAACCTGAGCGTGAGTAGTCTGACGAGGAAACACCATTCCAGAAGTTGCCTGATACTGGATTTTGGTCACGGAAGGTGGCGCAGTCGCAACGCCAAGGTGTGTGCGTGAAGGCTTTTTCGCCATCGATGATAATGACGTTTTCTTTCGGGTTGAATTCATCGCCGCCATCCCAGCCACCGTGGCCGGTGCTGATGTAACGGAGACGCACGCTCTCAGCACCTTCCGGAATGTCGAATTCCACCTCAAGGGTGTTAGTGAGGAAGAGTCGTCCATAGTTTTGTCCCGCCATTTCCATCACGTTGCAAGTGTTGAACAAAGGTAGTGAATGAGAACGGCATGGCTCTTCATTCCATTCATAATCACCAGGATAGGCTACAATGTCCATGCTGAGTTTGTGCCCGCCGCCATCGTAATTGCCGATGAAGGCACCAATGAGCACATCACCACGCAACCGGTCGGCCAATTCTGTGATTTCTTGCTTGTAGTAGTTCTCGTCAAGCCACGTCAGTCCGTCAATTTGGACGCGGTCGTTGAAATGTCCCACCCCAAACGAGGTGAAGAAACGAACCAACTCAATGATTGGAAGGTAGTCGTTTTCGGTCTTGATGCCTTGATATTCCTTGCCATCGCGACCTTTGAAAGCGGGCAGTGCTTCTAAGCCTTGCGTCAAGCCATCGGCAAAACTTTTGGTTTTCTCGGTTGGAATGACGAAAACGGATGCGGTGCGGTCGTAGGCATCGCCATTGGAATGCTGGTGTATCTCGGCAAATAGTTGGTAATGCGCAGGTAATTGTGGTAAATGCAAACGCTTGACAATCAGTGAACCGCTGCTGAAATGGATAACGGTGTCGAAAGGAATTTCGCCAGTGAAAGGCTCGTAGTTGGCAAAATGGATTTGCTCGTCGTTGAAGATAGGGATGCGCATCACGAGTTTGTCTTTCCGGATTTGGCTCAGCTCGCGGCTGCTTTTGCGTTGACCCTTATTGAAAGGAATCAAGTCGATGGGCATGGCTTTCTGTGTCTTGACGCTTTTCAAGTCGGTGATATAACTTCCGTTACGGGCACAACGTACCATCACGCCTTTCAAGCATGCATAGCTGGCCATCGGAGTAGCATCGAATTTCAAGTCATCGGTCATCCACACTTCGATAGTGTTCGAATTGATGCTGGTCTTGTATTTCGTGCAATCATAGCCTAAAACCTTTTCTTTGCCTTCGTCAGTGAAAGTAATGTGTTCGTTTTTAATGGTTTGTGAACAGTAAAATGACTCTTCTGGATATTTCAGTAAGGTATAAATCGAATCATTCGTGTAATCTACGTAGGTGACTGTTTCTGCATAACCAGGAATAGGATTCTTTACTTCGTTTCCCAAATTGCTGATTTTCAGACAATCTCTTACTTGGTTCACGCTGACGAATGACGTGTCGCCATCTTCAACGCCTTTTGCGTAACTTTGATAGGTGAGATAATGTTGTCCGAAGCATGTGCTTGACAATAGGAAACTGATGATAATGAGTAAGTTGTGTTTCATTTTGCGATTTAATAAACGAAGCATCCGATGATGCCTGAGATGACGATGAGTAAGATTGGGTT
This sequence comes from Bacteroidales bacterium, assembly GCA_045627065.1. Lineage (GTDB taxonomy): Bacteria > Bacteroidota > Bacteroidia > Bacteroidales > F082 > Limimorpha. The sequence continues at coordinate 34,837 of JAZQMX010000002.1, forward strand.
TGCCTTGAAGAAATAGGAAGCAACGAAAGCGGCTGCGCAGATGCCAATGCTGAGGTGGTTTTGGAGTTCGCCCCACGAACCGAAGTTTTGGACGTTCATCATGTTGAGACCTGCAGCGAAGATGAGACCTGCGATGGCGGGTTTTAGTGCTTTCAAGATGTTGTCCATCAACGCGTTGCCTTTGTTGTTCATAAACAATCTGATGATGAAATACACCATGATGATGGAAGGCAGACAAAGGGCAAACGAGGCCAACAGCGAGCCGCCAAAACCGGCAGTGGTATAACCGACGTACGTCGCTAGATTGATAGAGATAGGCCCAGGGGTCATCTGCGAGATGGCGACCATGTCGGCAAAATCGGTGGTGCTCATCCAGGCGTAGTTCTCTACCACCTCGTGTTGGATGAGCGAGAGCATAGCGTAGCCTCCGCCAAAGCCCAGTACGCCAATCTTGATGAAAACCCAAAGAAGTTGCAAGTAAATCATGATTTGCCCTCCTTTTTCGCACACCTATTAATATATAGGGCATATCCGATGCTACCTGCTATGGCAGCAAGGATGACGTAAGCAGGAGAGATTTTGACCCACCAAATGAGAAAGACGGTGGCCAATGGTATGATGGCGGTCTTCCAATTTAGTTTTGCCGACTTCACCATGCGAAGGGAAGGGGCGAGGATGAGCGCCACCACGCATGGACGGATGCCTTTGAAGATGCGCTCCACAACGGGTTGGTCGCGGAATTCGTGAAATACGGTGGCCAAAAGAAGAATGATAGTGATAGAAGGGATGATGGCTCCAAGCATGGCAGCAAAGGCACCTTTCTTGCCATCGATGCGGTGCCCAACGTAAAGTGCTGTGTTAACGGCAAATACGCCAGGTAACGACTGGATGACGGCTATCATGTCCCAAAACTCATCAGCGTCAATCCATTTCTTCTGATCGACTACGGCTTTCTCAACCATCGAGAGCATGGCATAGCCGCCGCCTAAAGTGAAGGCTCCAATCTTGAAGAATGTAGCGAAGAGTTGCAACGATTTTTTCATGCCGCAAAATTAAAAATTTTGTTTGTATCGAAAAAATTAGTACGTTTGCAGACCAAATCTTTTTTGATATGACAATTTTAGAAGCTATTCCTATGACTTTCGACCGTCCAGAAGCTTGGCAATGGTTGATTCAGTTTTGTATTTTAGCCACAGCTTTATTGCTGGGTAATGTTTTGCGCACGCAAGTGCCGTTCTTGAAAAAAAGTCTTCTGCCTTCGGCTTTGCTTGGCGGAATGTTACTTTTGATTTTTAAGGCTTTCCCGGGTTGCCGTGACATCATCAACAAACCGATGATGGAAGTCGTGACTTATCATGCTTTGGGTCTTGGTTTTGTTGCCTTGGCGTTGAAAAACAATAAGATAGAGTCGAAATCGTCACCTATGAAGGTGATTGAAACTGGTGCTCTTACGGCTTCTACGTATGTCATCCAAGGCATCGTGGGCTTGTTAGTATCTATACCGTTCTTCTTGTTCGGAAAGAAGCTGTTTTATTCGGCAGGTTTGCTTCTGCCGATGGGCTATGGTCAGGGACCAGGACAGGCGTTGAATTTCGGAAAGATCTATACCACAGAAGCAGCTGCTCAAGGCATTCCTTTTGCAGGTGCCGACTTTGGCTTGTCGATAGCAGCCATGGGTTTCATCGTTGGTAGTGTTATCGGTGTGATTTATATGAACATCCTTCGCAAAAAAGGCAAGTTGTCGATGAATAAGATGGCTGGTGCTCAAAGTAATAAATTGGAAGATTATGAAGGCAAAAATGAAATCCCTGATGCCGAATCAATCGACAAGCTGTCAGTGCAGATTTGCATGGTCTTGTTTGTCTATTTCCTTGTCTATTTGTTTACAAATTGGATCCAAGGCATGGATTTGGGCAATTTTGGCACCAACACACTGAAACCGATGCTTTGGGGATTCAACTTCTTGCTTGGTACGCTGTTTGGCGTCCTCTTCAAGTGGATCCTTGGCCGCTTCAAGAAAGCTCACATTGTTGAACGTGAATATATCAACAATTACATGTTGAACCGTATCAGTGGTTTCTGTTTCGATGTCATGATTGTGGCAGGAACCGCAGCTATCAGTTTCGACGAGTTCGGCACTTTCGTCTTGCCTTTCACCATCATTTGTGCTTTGGGCGCCCTCGTGACTTTCGTTTATGTGCTCGCCATCTGCAAACATCTTTATCCTGATTACAAGTATGAAGGTTTCTTCTCGATGTTCGGCATGCTGACCGGAACGGCTTCCAATGGTATGATTCTCCTGCGTGAAATCGACCCGAAGTTTGAGACACCTGCAGCCAACAACCTGGTCTTGCAGACTTTGGCTGCTATTGTGTTGGGCTTCCCAGTGCTTCTGCTCATGGGATTCGCACCGAAGAGTCTCAGCGCCACGTGGATTACGTTGGGCATCTTGGCCGTCTTCTGGGCTGCTTTGACAATCTTCATGTTGCGCACAAAGATTTTCAAGAAGAAAGGGAAGAAGGAATGAACGGATTCGTTTCGCAATAGGCAATAAAAAAAGCCCCGAGTAATCGGGGCTTTTTTTATAGTTGTTGTCAGATCGATTAGCGCTTGGTAGCTTCTTTGATTCTGGCTTTCTTACCACGGAGACCGCGGAGATAGTAGATGCGTGACTTGCGGACGACACCTTCCTTGTTGAGTTCAATGTTTTCAATCATAGGTGAAGCCACTGGGAAGCATCTCTCGACACCGATGTTGTTCGATATCTTTCTGACGGTGAAAGTAGCGGTCTTGCCACAGCCACTGCGCTTCAGGACGATGCCTTGGAACTTTTGCAGACGTTCCTTTTGTCCTTCGATGATTCTGTAGGTAACGGTGATGGTATCACCAGCTCTGAACTTCGGAAAATCTTTTACAACGATTTGATCTTCAACGAATTGAATTAATGCTTGTTTGCTCATTTTATATGTATTTTTGTATATTTTTCCTCAAAAAACGGGTGCAAATATACAAATTATTTGAATGCAAACACTTACAATTCGCTTTTTTTGAAAATTTCGTACAATTCAGGACGTCGTTCTTGGGTGCGCTTTATGGCTTGTTCCATCTTCCATTCGTTGATTTTCAGGTCATTGCCTGAGAGCAAGATGTCAGGCACTTCCCAACCGTTGTAATTTCGTGGTCGGGTATAGACTGGAGGCGATACCAAACCGTCTTGGAACGAGTCGGAGAGGGCAGAGGTTTCGTCGCCCAAAGCGCCTGGAATGAGGCGAACGAGACTGTCAACCAAGACGGCTGCGCCCAACTCGCCGCCCGAGAGCACATAGTTTCCGATGGAGATTTCACGCGTGATGAGGTGCTCGCGGATGCGCTCGTCGATGCCTTTGTAGTGACCGCAAAGAATGATAATGTTCTCTTTCATAGAGAGTTGGTTGCAAAGCGGTTGGTCGAGCATCTCGCCATCGGGACTCATGTAGATGACTTCATCGTAGTTGCGTTGGCTCTTCAAGTGACTGATGCAGTTGTCAACAGGTTCGATCATCATGACCATGCCCGCACCGGCGGCAAAAGGGTAATCATCTACCTTGTGGTGCTTGTCGGTACTGTAGTCGCGGAGGTTGTGCAATCCAATCTCGACGATGCCTTTGTTGATGGCGCGCTTGATGATGGATTCGGTGAATGGCCCCTCAAACATCTCGGGGAAAATGGCTATGATGTCGATTCTCATTTGGATGAAATTTTCTGCAAAAATACTGATAAATGCAGAATAAAGCGTAATTTTGCGGTGTATTTAATTTTGCAAAATGAAGAAAATTTCTCTCTTACTGGTGCTTTTGGGCTCGATGTGTTTCGCCCAGGCACAAATTGCTAACGACAAGTATTGGGTGCAGTTTACCGACAAGAACAACTCGCCTTATTCCATTGACAATCCAGAAGCTTTTTTGAGCCAACGTGCTTTGCAACGTCGTGCCAACCAAGGGATTGAGATTGACGAGTATGATATCCCAGTCAACCCGCAATATCTGCAAGCGGTGGCTGATTGTGGTGCCGAGCTCATCAACCCTTCTAAATGGCTCAATGGCGTTACGATTTGCACATCCGATCCTACTGTGATTGAAGCCATCAACGCTTTGGAATTCGTTGAGAATACTCGTTGCTGTGAATATAATACTGAAGCTCAGTTGATCAAGGAACGTTGGCTGGCCAAGGAAATGGAGATGACTGAGGCTGATGTGCAGACAAGAGGCTTTTATGGTGGCGCATATACCCAAATTAACCAATTGAATGGCATCGCTTTGCACGATAGCGGATATACTGGCAAGGACATGGTTATCGCTGTGCTTGACGGTGGTTTCGTAGGTGCCGATACGCATCATTGCTTCGACAATATGCGCGAAGAAGGTCGTTTGCTCGGCACGCACGATTTCGTCTATCATAGCAACAATGTCTATACGCAAAGCTCACATGGCTGCAGTTGCTTGAGTACGATTGGTGGTTATGACCCACAAAGTTTTGTAGGAACCGCTCCTAAGGCATCGTTTTATCTGATTCACACCGAAGATGGTAACTCGGAGAACATCATTGAAGAATACAACTGGGTTTCGGGCGCTGAATACGCTGATAGCCTTGGCGTTGACGTGTGTTCTACCTCGTTGGGCTATATCGACTTCGATATGTCGCAATGGGATCATCCATTTGAACATTACGATGGTCACACCGCTCCAATGACGATAGGTGCCGAAATCGCTGCATCGCGTGGTATGATTTGCGTGAATTCAGCTGGAAATGAAGGTGATAGCTGGAACGGTGAATGCACTTTGGGCATCCCTGGCGATGCTGAGCATATCTTGACCATCGGTGCTGTTGACGATAGAGGCGAACGAGCTTATTTCAGCTCGGTTGGCCCGACCTACGATGGTCGCATCAAGCCGGATGTGATGGCTATGGGCTATAATACCTATGTGGCAAGTTCAGATAACAGTTATTACAATGGTAGCGGCACTTCGTTCTCGTGTCCAGTCATGGCTGGCATGGTGACTTGCTTGTGGCAGGCATTCCCCAATGCTACGGCAGCCGAAATCAGAGATGCTGTGCGTGAATGTTCCAATCGTGCCGAAAATCCTGATAACAAATATGGCTATGGCATCCCTGATTTTCAGAAAGCCTTGGGGATTTTGCCAGTGCCAGAAGTGGTAAAGACCGACGAAATCATCGCAGTGTATCCTAATCCAACTTGTGGCGAGGTCCATGTTAAGCTGTTGGAAGGTGCCGAAGCAAATGTGGGTGTGTATGACTATATGGGACGCCAGCTGTATGGCTATCACTTCAATGGCTTGAACCACACCACTTTGGAAAACAAGTTGAACGAGCTTTCGGCAGGTGTCTATTTCATCTCGGTCAGTTCCGAATCAGGGAATCAGACACTGAAGCTTGTGATTACGAAGTGAGTTTTGACTTCTTGAACAAATAAATAGAGGGGCGTTTTCACGTCCCTCTATTTTTTTGTTTAGAATGTGCTATTTCAATCTTTATGCTTCGGTGTTGAGCAGTGGAGCAGGGGTGTTGTAAACACGTGCAGCCAGTTCTTTGTCGAGCATATACATGCCGTAGTTGTTGCTTTCCAACATCTTGCATTGATAAATGAGGTCGCGTGCATTCTCCTCTTCTTCAACTTGTTCGTCGATGAACCAAGCGAGGAAGTTCTGTGCGGCGTAGTCCTTGTCGCTATCAGCGATACGGCAGAGATTGTTGATGAGTGAGGTCACCTTCTTCTCGTGTTCGAGGGTTTGCTCGTAGGCTGCCAATGGGCTGGCCCATTCGGTATCGACAGCAGCGATAGGGGCGAGGACGACCTTTTCGTCTTGCGAATGCAGGTAGTTGATGAAAATTTCAGCATGGGCTTGTTCTTCCTGGAATTGGATCTTGAACCAGTTGGCGATGCCCTTGAAACCCTTCTTGTACATGTCTTGTGACATGCTCAGGTAAAGATAAGCTGACCACAGTTCAGCATTGATTTGCTCGTTGATGGCTTTTGCTAATTTCTTGCTAATCATTTTCTTATTTGTTTTGACTTGTGAGTCGTTAGAATGAAATTATTTGCCGAAATAACGGTTGAAGAGACCTTCGAAGCCTTTGCCGTGGCGAGCTTCGTCCTTGGCCATTTCGTGAACGGTGTCGTGGATAGCATCAAGGTTGCGTTCCTTAGCGATACGGGCAATGCGCATCTTGTCTTCGCAAGCACCGCATTCAGCCAACATGCGCTTTTCGAGATTGGTCTTGGTGTCCCAAACCACATCGCCGAGCAGTTCGGCAAACTTGGCGCAGTGTTCAGCTTCTTCGAAAGCGTAGCGCTTGAAAGCTTCGGCGATTTCAGGATAGCCTTCGCGGTCGGCTTGGCGGCTCATGGCCAGATACATACCAACTTCGGTAGCTTCGCCCATGAAGTGAGCATTGAGGTCCTTGATCATGTCGTCGCCAGTGCCTTTGGCAATGCCAATGACGTGTTCAGTAACAAAATTCAAAGCCTTGCTTTCGTCAACAACGTTCCATTCAACGACTTGCTTGCATTGTGGGCAGCGTTCTGGAGCTTCGGTTCCTTCGTGTACATAGCCGCAAATAGGGCAGATAAATTTTTTCTTCATTGTTTATTTCCTTTCTATTTTAAATTAGTACAAATTTGTAATCATTTCAATTTCGTTTGCAAAAGTATATTATTTTGTGATAGGTTTGACACTTTTTGGAAAAATTATTTTTCATCCACAAAATAATCACATACCACACGTGAAAGACGCACTTTCTTGCAATAGTTGGTCACTTCTTGGTGTAGGGGATGGTTCTTGTAGATCTCCATGTCGTCGGCATTGCGGAAAGAGGCGGTCAGTACGGCATCGTAGGCGGCCTCCGACTCCTTATTATTAATACCGACTTCGGCATTCAGCAATTCTGGAATTTTCCCGACGAGTGCTTCTAAGTGCTCTTTCATCCATTGCGCGTTCTCGGCACGAGTGCGACCTTCGGCCTCGTCCTTGAATTTCCACATCACAATATGTTTCAGAATTTTCATTTCCTTGCAGTTTTAATTACGCAAAATTACAAATTATTCTTCATTCTGCATTCTTAATTCAGCATTTTATTCTACCTTTGCAATTTCATTTTATCGTTCTAACTTTATTCTTATGTTGAATAGAAGATTTTTGAGAGTCAAGGCCTTACAGGAGATTTACGCCTATCATCAGTCGGAAAACGACAGCCTTGCACAAGCCGAGCGTCGCCTTCTCGAAGGTGTCGATAACCTTTATGAACTTTTTGTCTATCAATTGTCATTCTGGGTCGAGGTGAAGAAATTTGCCGAACGCCGCATCGAGGAAAACCGCAACAAGAATTTCCCGACGCCCGAAGACTTGAATCCTAACTTGAAATTTGTCAACAATCGCATTCTTAATGCGTTGGACAACAATAATAACCTCATCGCTTACGAGGAAAAGCACAAAATAAATTGGGCTGACTATCGTGAGGACTTCATTCGCTCGTGCTACAACCGTCTTATCGAATATCCTGAATATAAGGAATATATGACGAATGGCGAGGACAGCTTCGCTGACGACAAGCGTTTCCTTATTTCGGTTATCGACACTTATATGGCCGACGATGCTTCGCTCTACGATTTCTATGCCTCGTTGCGTCTCTCGTTCAGCAGCGACTATCAGATTGCAGTGTTCCTGCTGTGGAAATTCATCAATGAGATGCCGATGTCGTTTGATGAAAATGGCAAGTTGCCTCCAGTCTATAAGACTGAAAACGATGAAGTTAACGAAGATAAGGAATTTGTTATCCAACTCTTCAAGAAGACGCTCCTTTATGCCGACGAATATATGCAAATCGTGAAAGACAATATTTCCAATTGGGAATATGATCGTCTGGCATTGATGGACAAGATATTGATATTCATGGCTTTGACAGAGTTCTTGGAATTCCATTTCATTCCTGTCAAGGTGACTATCAATGAATATATCGAGCTTTCGAAGTTCTATAGTACGCCTGAAAGCCGTCGTTTCGTCAATGGCATGCTCGACAAGATTGCCCAGCAACTGAAAGCCGAAGGCCGAATGAAGAAGACTGGCCCAGGCCTGATTGACAAATAATTACAATAAACGAAACAATTTTCCGTTATCATAAAAAGTTGAAATAAATGAAGCGTTACATCTCACTGTTGGGTTTGCTGCTCCTTTCGTTCGCTACCATCGAAGCTACGGCTCAGGTCGATAACGGAGCGTTTCGTATGTTGACGGCTAACAATTCGGCTCGTACAACTGCGTTGGGCGGCCTGCCCGTCCCGATGCACGATGGCGATTTGTCTTCGTCGCTGTTCAATCCATCGTCCATCTGTCCTTCGATGAACGACCAAGTGGCGTTCTCGTGGGTGGGCGATTTCAATACGGCTACCAATTTTGCAACTGCACAATATTCCCACACATTTGAGAAATTAGGTAGCTTTGCTGGAACGGTGCAATATCTCAACCATGGTGAAATGACTTACACTTCGGAGAGTGGCAATGAAACAGGTGGCACTTTCGATGTCTCTTCTTATGCTATCACCTTGGGCTGGGGCCGCGAGCTGACCGACAAATGGAGCATCGGGGCTAACCTGAAATATGCTGGACTTCAATACGAAAGCTATCGCGCAGGTGCCTTGGCCGTTGATGTGGCAGGAACCTACTGGTCATATTCCAACTGGGCTTTCACGCTTGCGGCCCGCAACATTGGTGTTCAGCTGTTTTCTGACTTCGAATCGGGCCGGTTGAAACTCCCGTTTAACATTGATTTTGTGGCATCTAAGAAACTCGATCACTTGCCGCTGACGATAGTGATGGGCTACAAAGACATCCAGCAATGGAATAAGTTCCATGGGGAAGTCGATGCCCAACCTGACCCTATCACTGGCATCGTACCAGAAGCAACGAAAACAGAAGTGTTTTTCACCAACTTGACTTGTCACCTTGTGATTGGCGGCGAACTGGAATTGGGAAAGAATTTGGTGCTTCGTGCATCGTATAACTATGAGACGCATCGCAATATGAAACCTGTCGAAGCCCGTTCGTTGGTCGGCTTCTCGGCTGGTTTTGGAGTGAAAATCAAGATGTTCGAAATCGACTATTCGCGTTCGAGAAATAACATCGTCGGTTCGCCCAATTATCTCACGCTTCGCATCGATTTGAGCAAGTTCAAGTAAGTCTTATGTATCTCCACGAACTCAAGCTTGCGAATTTCAAGAACTGTGAATCAGCCGAAATGAAGTTCTCCGAAAAGGTGAACTGCTTTGTCGGACTGAATGGTGCGGGCAAGACCAACATCCTCGATTCCATCTATTATCTTTCGTTTTGCAAGAGTTTCTTCGGTTCGTCCGACAAGCAGAATATCCGTCACGACCAGGATTTCTTCGCCATCCATGGTGTGTATTCGCACGACGAGAAAGAGGATGAACTGGTTTCGTGCGTGCAGAAACAAGATGCGCAGAAGTCGTTCCGCTTCAACAAGAAGGAGTACAATCGCCTCTCTGACCATATCGGCAAGTTCCCTTTGGTGATGATTTCGCCCTACGACCGCGACCTCATCAACGAAGGCAGCGACTTGCGCCGTAAGTTTATCGATGGCGTCATCTCGCAGTTTGATCCGTTGTATCTCAACGCTTTGCTGAAATACAATCGTGCTCTTCTGCAACGCAATATGCAACTGAAACAGTTTGCCGAGACGCGCCATTTCGATCGTGATTTGCTTCGCCTTTGGGATGAGCAGTTGGTGAACAATGCCGATGATATCTATCGCAAACGTCTTCTTTTCTTGGAAGAGTTTCTCCCGATTTTCCAACATTATTATGAGGTCGTTTCGGGAAATAATGAAAAAGTCGGAATCGTCTATCAGTCGAAAATGGAGCAGAAGCCATTGTCTGAGCTGCTTGACGAGAGTTTGCAGCAGGACCTGCATTCGGGTTATACCAATGTGGGCATCCATAAGGACGACCTCGATTTTTCGCTCGACGGACATCAGCTGAAGAAATTCGGCTCGCAAGGTCAGCAGAAGTCTTTTGTCGTTTCCATTCGTCTGGCTCAATTTGAGTTCAATTACCAAAAGATTGGCTACAAACCGATTTTGTTGCTGGACGATATCTTCGACAAACTTGATGACCAGCGCGTAATGAAATTGGTTCGTTTGGTGGGTGATGACCATTTCGGACAAGTGTTTATCACTGATACTCAACAGCAAAGAGTAGAACGGCTATTCGAAAACACATGCATCAACCATAAGATTTTTGAGGTTGAAAAAGGCAAGGTGGCCGAGTTGGGAGGTGACAGATGATTTACTACGATGTGAAACCGTTGGCCGAACTGATCAAGCAGTTCTATGAGATGCGTCGTGGAGCAGGTTACCTCGACGAGGTGAAGGTTATCAATTCATGGAAACAGGTAGTCGGGCCTTTCATCGCTTCGCATACCATCGACATGAACATCCGCAATGGCGTGCTTTTCGTCCGTGTCGATTCGGATGCGCTGCGTGTAGAGCTGAATTATTCTAAAACGATGTTAATGAATAGTTTAAACTCTATCGCTGGTCGTGATGTGATTAGCGAAATCGTGCTGAATTAACGTCGGCAAATCTCCGTAAATGGACAGTTCTTGCATTTATCTTTGTCGTCTGTTTGGACGAAAGGCATCTCTGTATCCATGATTTCCTCAACGACGGCATTGAGCATCTTTTCCATGTCTTCGATGAAGGTGCCGGGTCCCAAGAAGGGCGGGACCTTGTCCTTCTCTTTTGAGTTCGCTGTAGGTTTTTTCAACGGAAATTCAATCTGATGGCTGTATTTGAGTGAGTGTATTGTGCATTGCAAGTTATCTGTACTTTTGTACTTTGTGTTCTTCAAATACATGTATTGATACAGAAGCAGTTGCAGGGCCTTTTCGGGAATGCTTTTAAGGTATTCGAGGTCGCTGATGCTATCAGAATGATTTGGTAATGTGACGAATCTGTTTTCCACACTTCCCGTCTTGTAGTCGATGATGCGCAGTTGGCCATCGAAACGGTCGATGCGGTCGGCGGTGCCTATGAAGACGCAAGGCCCATTGGATGTCTTATAAGTAGCTCTCATTTTCAATTCGGTGTTGATGATGGAAATAGTCTTTCCACCATCAAGTTGACGTAAGGTGTAGTTCAGATAGTTTTCGAGTTGCTGGTGAATGTTCAGTTTGTGCAGGTAATTGTAGCCAATGTCGGTCATGCCACGCGGATTTTTCTCTTCAATGGCTTGTTTTAGAGCACTTTCGCTGCGCGCCATAATATTTTTGAACTCTTCTTTGTCGATCGATTGGTTTACGTACGGATTGAGAAGAATCTCAAGTGCTCGGTGAATGATGCTGCCTTTGGTGTTAGCTCCCAGTTCTTCGTCGACACTGCCGTCATCGATGTCCATGATGTAATTCAGGAAGAATTTCATCTGGCAATTGATGTATGTCGATAAGGAAGTGGGAGAGAGTCCGCGCTGGGTCAGTATGTATTTGATTTTATCCATCACAGGTTGCTTTTGGGCAATGTTGGCGATGGGCAACGAGGTGTCAGTGGTGTCAGTGACGAAGTTTTCTTTCTCGATAATAATGTTGTCGTGTTTGGCCAATTCGTGCTCGATTTGCAAGATGAAACGACTGGGCTCGCTGCCTGAAGCTGATGCTAAATTGTTGTAATACAAATTGATGTCGCTTCCGTTTTGCAATAGCCGATAGAAGTGGTAGGCAAATACGGCTTGCTTCTCGGTGTAGCCGGGGAGACCGAAGACGCGCTTGATGAAGGACGGGATGAAACTGGCTTGCGATTTGTCGGTAGGCAGCACGCCTTCGTTGACGCTGAGCACATGCAGATTGCTGAAGTCGAGGTTTCGGGTCTCCAACAAACCCATGATTTGCAGACCGTTGGTGCTGCTGCTGTTGAGCTTGATGGCGGCTCCCGACGTGAGAATCCTGTAGAGTATTTCGACGCTCTTGATGTTGTTGGCGTAGTTAGGATGGCGCTCTACAACTTGCTTGATGCGGTTCATCGTCATGCCGATTTCACTCACCTGATTGAGAAGGAAAACCATTTTACCAGGTTCTTCTTTCTTTTGTATCTTGTTGGCAATGAACGATAAGAGCTGTAATATGTTGTCGATGAAATCAAGTGCCTTTGGCTCGTCCTCTTGTCTCGTTTTGAGGATGAGTTGCAAGAATGTCTTGATGCCGGGGAAGGCATCAAAACTAGCGAAATCGCTGTCTTCAAAGATGAATTTTCCATTCTCGCCCGCTTGTCTTTTCCAGCGCTCGTAGGCTTGTAATTCGTTCTTGGAGAAGATGATTTTCACCAATTCGAGGTCCATGGCGTGGAAGATGGGCCAGATGTACCAGCCTTCGATGGTCTTTTCCTCGCCTTCGATGGTGATCTTTCTACTGATCCTTTTTAAACGTTGTATGACGAAATATTCTTTAATGAGTTGACTAACAGTGGTTTTGTTGATAGGATAACCCATTGAAACTTTGAAGTCACTAAAGGCCTCGGTGTCTGGTATGGCATTCAGAACGGGAATCAGTAGCTTTTCGTCTGCGAGGATGATGGCGGTGTTGCTGTTGCCGCTGGCCTGTAATTTGTATTGCAAGGCCTTGGTTTGTAGCGTGTTGCCGCTTGCACTGATGATATGGATGTGTTTCTTTTCGCTGAGTAGGTTGTTGCTGATGCTGTTTTCCATCCATTTCGGGTGGGTCGTCTGATAGCGACGCGCAAACAATCCCGCCTCGTTGTTTGGATCGTCGATATAATACGAGTCGTAGTCGAAGATGACTTCAGCCAAGCCGTTTTTCACTAGTTTGTCGATGATGGCATCCTCGGTCTTGGTGAGCGCATTGAAACCGGCAAAGATGATTTTCCTTTGGCCGATGTTTTGACACAATATATCATCGTCAAGGTGTGCCAAATATTTGGTTATCATGCCATAATAGCCTTTTTTCTGTTGCTCCAGGCGCTCGTGCAGACGGGTGTAATAATCGTAAAGTGACTTGAAGAAGGAGAGATATTTAAGTTCTTTTTCCTTGCTTTTTTCTTCGTCAAAATCCCAGATTTCGAGTTTCTTGTTGTCGAGGACATAACTGAAAAGCTGTCTGGCATCCACATCATATTGGTCGATTTCGTCAAAGTCTTTGGCCATTTGTGCGGCTTGGCTGCCGAAGGTCTTCAAGTCGGTGTCGTTGTTGGGGTGCAGTTCTGCATCGATGTCGATGAGTTCGAAGAGCATGTCTATGTTATCGACCAAAAGCACGCTGCTCCATTGTGTCACGGCTTCCTGAATGGAGAGCATTTGTGGCAGCCAAATGGTCGTCTGTGTGTCTTTCTGAAACTCTGAACGCAGATAAAATGCCGCTCGTTTATTGGGAAATACGACGGTAAGTTCTTGTTCCTGAAGGTTGTAATGCGCTTTGATGTGTTGTGCAAGGCGCTCTATGAAGGTTTCTTTCATTGGATTGATTTTAGCTGTTCTTCGATACTTTGCAACTGTTCTGCTTTGCCCAAATCGAACCAGAAATTGGGACTGATGGGGTGACTGATGATGCGGTTTCTCTGGGCTAGTTGAAGGTATAAATCGATGACACTCGATGGTTTTTCTTCAAATTCGGCAAAGAGGTCGCTGCGGAAGATGTGCATGCCGCTGAAGGCCATCTCTTGGTAGCTGCCACAAGTACCGTTTACCCATTTATATAGTTCTTCGGCTTTGTTTTTCCAACCTATAAGCTGGTTATTTTCGTTGAAAAGTAGTTTGCGGTTGGTTTCGCGATCTTGGGTCAACAACCAAGCATCATCGTCGGAATCGATGAATTGCTGGGTGATTTCTTTTAGATTTACATCGCTGATAATGTCAACGTTATGAATCAAAACTGCCTTTGAGCCTTGGAATAGGGGAGTGGCTTTTACGATGCCTCCGCCTGTGTCCATCAACAACTCTCGCTCGTCGGAGATGCGTATTTCGGCATCGAAAGAATGGCTGTTGACGAAGTCGATAATCTGTTGGCCAAAGTGGTGCACGTTGATGACGATATGGTGAAAACCATTGGAAATCAGTGTCTCAATGGTGTGCTGAAGCAAGGGTTTCCCATTGATTTCGACCAAGGCTTTGGGCTTGTCGTGAGTGAGTTCCTTGAGTCGGGTTCCTAAGCCTGCGGCCAGAATCATGGCGGTAGTGTCGTGTGTGTTCATCGCCCGCTTTCCTCCTCGATTTTTTGCTCTATATGGTTCAGTTTTAGGTGAATGTCAGGATATTCCGCTTTCAGCCAGTCGTAGATGCTTTGGGCGAAGAACACGGAACGGTGTTGCCCGCCAGTGCAGCCGAACGAAATCATGAGGTTGGTGAAATGGCGTTCACGATAGTTTTCCACGCTTTGCGTCACGATGCCTTTCACATGGTTGAGGAAGATGTGAGTCTGTGGCTTAGCGTTCAGATAGTCAGCTACTTCCCAGTTGCGACCTGTCTTGGTCTTGAACTCGGGTTCGCGTCCGGGGTTGGGCAAGGCGCGACAGTCGAACACGAAGCCGCCGCCGTTGCCGCTGAAGTCGTCGGGGTAGCCTTTCTTGAACGAGAAACTGTTGATGGTTACTGTGAGCTTCGCAGTGTTGGGGATGCCGCCGACATGATATTTTTCGTTCAGCAGAGGCAGCTGGTTGAGCACTGATTGCAGTTCTGGATAGCCTTTCAAAGGATGTGTTTGCAGGTGCCTTTCTATCTCGCTAAGCGCGAATGGGATGCTCTCCATGAAATGTGATTTCTTTTGAATGAGTCCTCTAAATCCGTATGCACCAAGTACTTGCATCAAACGAAGATGGACAAAATAGGGCAGGAAAGTGTCGAAATGGACATCTTCGGGATTGATGTGATGCGCCAATTCGGTTTTGTAGTATTCGATGAGTTGGTCGCGGATGGCTTGCGGCATTTGTGCTTTCACCTGGTAGAGCAGCGAGACCACATCGTAGGGCAATGGGCCTCGGCGACCGCCTTGAAAGTCAATGAAATATGGCTCGCCATCTTTCAGCATGATGTTGCGCGACTGGAAATCACGATACATGAAGAAGTCGTTCGGGGCTTGACTGACAAAATCAGCGAAGGCCTCGAAATCTTGGTTCAGACGGGTTTCGTTGAAGACGATTTCCTGGTGTGGCTTCACGAAATAGTACTTGAAATAGTTCAGGTCGTCGATGATGGCTTGGCGGTCGAAACTGGCCGAAGGGTAGGCTTTGGTGTAGTCCAATCCTTGATGACCAACGCATTGAAAACTAACCAAATGCTTGAGCATCAGTTTGTAAAGTTGTATCAATTCATCATCATAGCCTTTGCCTTTCATCGCTTTTTGCACATGTGCGAAGAGGTTGTCGTCGCCAAAATCGCTTTGGATATAATAGCAGTTGTCGAAGCTCACAGCGAGCACTTCGGGTACGTTGAGGTTCTTTTCGGTAAAGTTTCGGCTGAAACTGATGAAGGCTTCGTTTTCTTCCACATTGGTGCTATAAGTGCCTATCACGCTGCCTGTTTCGGTGACGATGCGAAAATATTTCCTCGACGAGCCTGACTCGGCAATGGGGACGATGTCAGTGACTAACAGCCCTAAAGACTTGGCAAGTTGGACAAGGGTGTGTTCTATTTCTACGGTTTGCATCTCGTTTCGTTTTGGGCAAAAATACAAATAAAGTGTGATATCAAGATAAAAAAATGGCGCACCATTATAGATGCGCCATTTTATTGATAATTATAGAGTACTTATTCCACTATGAACTTGCTGATGGTGGTGTTGTTGCCGTTGCTGACCATGATGAAATACATACCGCTTTGTAGGTTTTCAACATTGAGTTGAGTGCCAGCTACGTTGTGGCTTACAAAGTGCTTTACGAGACGGCCAGTCACATCGATGACCTTCACCTCGGCCTTGCCGCTGAGGTTGGTGCTGATAGTGATGGTGTTGTGTGCAGGGTTAGGATACACGCTGACGATGCTGACTGGTGTTTCACCCACGGCGAGGCAACCAGTGTGGAAGCTCAGGGTCTCTGATGGCTCTGATTCTTGCCCGCTGTGGTCAACGGTGGTGACATAGACGCTATAGTCGGTGTCTTCTTCGGTGTCGATGATGATTTGGGTGCCGAGGGCTTCAAAAGTCTCGCCGCCAACGATGTAGAAGTTGAAGTGGTCAAAGTCGTTCATCTCGGGCATGTCCCATAAGATGGGCGCATATTGTCCTTCTGAAACCATGGCTTCATCAACACGAAGGTTGGTAGGTGGCTCTGGCACGGTGTTCGTGGCATGGTAGTTCATTACACTGTAGTAGGTGGGAGCGAAGGTCTCGTTGTTTGCCGATGGCCACTTGCCGAACATGGTGCTTGAGGCGGCATCGCGCACAAAGAGGTAGAGTCCGCTGGCACCTTGGCTGGTGTGTAGTTGCCAGGTCTCGGCTTCGCCCAGTGGTAAGGCGAACTCGATGACTTCGCCTTCGTCGGTCATGCCGCAGGCGATGATTTCTTCAGGCAGGTTGATGGTGGTGCCTACGCCGCCAGTGTTGTATATTGGACGGTAGCGAACGGTGGCTGGGTTGCCGTAATACATCCAGTAGTTGCCTTCGCTGTCGTCGCCCGATTCGGGATAGGTGCCATCGTTGTTGTCGTCGATGTACATGGCTACGCCGTCGTTGCTGGTCCATTCGTTGTCGCTGTGGTTCTCTGAGCAGATATAGAGGTAGTTATCGTCCATCTTGAAGTGCATGACGACGCTTCCGGGAGCATAGCCTTCGAGGTAGTTGGTGACATCGGCTTGGAAAGCATCGTCCCATTCGCCTTCGGTGATGATGCCGTCGATGGTAGGAGCAGTGCCGTCAAACACATCGATTTCAGCCGGGATGGCTGCATTGGTGGCATAGCCCATCACTTGGTTGGAATAAGGGGTCTCGAGGTCGGCATCGAGTGTGGCGGTGACGACATAATAGTAGGCTTGGCCGAGAATGACGTTTTCGTCCATGAAGGCGGGATTTTCGGCGTCTATGCTGGCGTATGGTGCTCCAAAAGGTGCATTGGGACTGGTTTTGCGGTAGATGTTGTAGCCAGTGGCATCATCTTTGTCGCTCCAGAAGAGGAGTACGAATTGTTCGGCACCTTGACTGGCATAGAGGTCGGTGATAGGTGTGCCGCAGGCTTCCATGTCGAAGTCGAGAGTGGTGGTCTCGCCACCAACGATGGCGATGTTTTCGAAGGTCAGAGGCAGATAGCCGGGAATGGTGGCCTTCACGGTGTAGTTGCCTTCGGGGATGGCTCTGATGATGTAGTGGCCTTCGGCATCGGTCATCTCATAGTAGTTGTCGAGGTCGGTGACGGTGATGGTGACGTTGCTGTTGTCGTCGCCGCCGAGGTTGGCGATGCCTTCAAGGCTTCCCATGTCGTCAGTGATGCACTGCACGGCGTAGGTGCGGTTGCCGCTACCCATCTCGCGGCAGTGTACGGCCTTGCCGCCGATGATGCATTTGCTGCCATCGTATGACATGTCGATGTGCTCCATTGAGCCAGGTGTGTTGAGTTCGGCGATAGGCTCATTGCTCTGCTTGCGGAAGAGGAAGAAGTCGGGGGTGGAGTGGTCGATAGGCCCCCAAGTGATGGCACCGATGAGGCTGCCGTCGGCCGACATGGTCATCTGAGTCACTTCGTCACCCATGTTGTTGTAGGTCCAAACGGGTTCGGTGGAGTAGTTGTTGAAGAGATAGGCGCAGCCGTCGTAGCCGTAGCTGGTGCTTACAAAGTCGAGGGTGCCGAAGGCGATGAGCGAGCCGTCGTCGCTGATGGCGTTGCCGCAACCCCAGGTGGAAGAAGCGCCTTCGCCAGCTACGCTGACGGTCCACACGTTTTCGTAATGGTCGCCTTCCCAATGATGGAGGTAACCCATGCCGCTAAAGTCGGTGTAGGCGAGATAGTCACCGTTGGCGCTTAAGGCTGGGTCTTGGGTGGGTGAGTTGTCGTAGTAGTAAAGGTCGTTTTGCAGGACTTCACCCGTCAGTGGGTTGAGAACCCAAATTTGCTTGTAGCCTTGTGCGAAGGCAACGATGAGGCGCGAATCGTTCTTCGGAAGCGACAAGCCGACGATGTTGACACCAAGGTTGCCTGTGGCCCAAATCTGCTCGTTTGAGGCTTCGAGCTTGAAGCATGCCAATTCATAGTAGTTTGCTTCGTATTGGCCGTAGGCCACATAGACACGGCTGCCTTTCGAGTCGAGTCTCAGCCTTGAGATTGGGTAATCGAAGGTGTAGGTGAAGATTTGCTCGTTGTTGCCGTTCACCACATAGAGTGTGTTGGCGTCGGAGTAGGCAAAGGTGTTGCCGTCTTCGCAGGCAGCAGCACGACCGCCCGTGGCGAGTCGGTTCACCCATCGGCTGTTGCCTTGGGCGTCGAAAAGTTCAACACGCATGTCGTTCAACGAGTAGTTGACGAAGTATTCACCTGTTTCTTCAATGTAGAATACGTCTTCGACGGTGGCACCGCCTTCGTATGTCTGCCAGATAATCGTAGGATCGGCTAGGGCGGAACGGTCCATCGGAGTGTTGGTGAAGCCATATTCTTGGCTCACACCCTTGCTGAGGTCCGTCGTTGTGCGGACTGCTTTGTGCTGGGCTAGCAAACTGCCGCTGAGCATCAAGGCCATCAAAATGAATAGATGTTTTTTCATGATGTTATGTTTTTGTTATTGTTAAGTGAATTGAGTTATGTCAAATGACTTTGCAATTATACGAAAATATTCGCCTTTTTAAACCTCTTCCCAAAAAAACTTGAAACGCTACATTTTTTACTGAAAAGTAATTGCTTTTTGTTGATTGCTTTAAATAGAATTGTATTTTTGTTGGCGCAATTCAAGCAAGATGGTAATAGCGGGTTCTCCGTCAGGCTTGGACAAATGATTCAATTCAAGAACCTGCCTAAAAGTTGTGCCCGACACGAAGTTAGGGTTAGAAACATGGAAGAAAATACACAAATCGTTGAAAAACAGAGCAACGGACTTGGAACCGCTGGCTTTGTATTAGCCCTTCTCAGTTTGATATTTTGCTGGGTGCCATTTTTGAATGTTATCCTTTGCCTTCTTGGCTTTATTTTTTCGCTCATTGGAGTTTGCAAGAAAAACGTTAAGAAAGGTTTGGCCATCACAGGCTTGATCTTGTCAATCATTGCAGCGATAGCAATCGTTATCTTAACGGTGGTGCTTGGTTATGCCTTGCTTGAAATGTTATAAACAACAAAAATCACATTTTCCCGTTGTGTCATGTAAAATTCGTATTTTTGCACGATTCAATTGACATAAAATGAAGAAATACCTTATCATATTATTGGCTATGGCGCTCGTGGGACTTTCATCGTGCCATAAGACGCGCTATTGCAAATGCACTACCATCATCAATGAGGAAGTCGTGGAAGTCGGACAGGCCGATGAGTATTATGTCATCGAAGACGGCCGTGAGTCGTGTGCTGAAAAGGCGAAAGACATCGACGGCTGGGGCCATGTCACCTGCACCGAGTATTCGGAAGAGGAAGTGACCGGAGAAGAACATCATTGGTGGGATGATATCTTTGGAAATAACAACAACCATAATGGGAATGGTAAGCCATAACGAGGAACGGAATCCGCTCTTCTGAATTCAAGGTTAAAAGGTGCGTGTCTTCTGACATGCACCTTTTTTGTTTACCTTTGCAGCATGGAAAAAGTCAAGAGAATAGCTCCATACGCTTTGCAAGTCATCCTTGGACTTGTGTTCATCTTCTCTGCCATTATGAAGGTGATTGGTATGGATAGGTTCGAGATTTACATCTATAGCTATCATTTCTTTAGCCTCAACTTCTCGTTCCTGGTGGCACGTGCCGCCATTATCGCTGAATTGGTGTTGGGCATCGGATTGGTTTCCAATTGCTTTCATAAGTTGATGTGGTGGGGAAGCGTGGCCATGTTAGTTGGCTATACCTTATTATTGGTGTATGCTTTTTTCATTGGCCGCACCGATAGCTGTCATTGCTTTGGCGATATCTTGCAATTCAATCCTTGGCAATCCATCATCAAAAATGTAGTTTTGCTTGGCCTCTTTGCGTTGATTTACAAGGTGAAAGGCAAACGTTTCCGTAAGGATTGGTGTGTTTTGGCGGGCGTTGTCTTGGCTTCTTCGTTGGCCGTTTTCATCGTTTCGCCACCCGATAATTTCACTTCGGCATACAAACCGCAGCAGAACCTGAATGCTGAACTTTTTGAAGCAGTCATGCAAGAGCCTCCGTTGGATGAATTTCATCTGGACGAAGGAAAAAAGATTGTCGGGTTTTTCTCGACGGCTTGCGATTATTGCCAGATGTCGGCGCACAAACTGTCGCTGATGCAGCAGTTTGAAGGGTTCCCAGAAGAAGACATTTGTTATGTGTTCATGGGTTCGGAAGAAGGCAAAAGGCAGTTTTACGAAGCCTCGCAATCAACGCCTTATCGTGATGTGATTTATGAAGATGTCATCAACTTGCTGAAAATCACCAATGGCGTTTTCCCTGTCGTTGTCTTGATGGAGGATGGTGAAATCGTTCACGAATATGAATTCCGCTCAATGCAGGAAAAAGAAATCCGCGCGTTTATGGAGCATTGATCGCCAGGGTTTTATTATAATTTCCACAAAATTGATGTGATGTTAGTGCCATAGGCATAGCGGTAATCGGCTGATGAAGTGATGCCTGCAGCAGGATTGTTGGGTTTGCCGCTGTTTTTGCCGATGATATGCAGGGTGTCCGTTTGGTACATAATTTTAAAATCAAAATAGTTTGGCGTATTTCCGTCCTTGGCCTTAACGATGTTGGTAGTCAATTGTTTGCAGAAGCCGAGTAAGTCTTTGATTTCGTCATCATCCATTTCGCAGATTTTAGCAAATGCTTCAATCTTATTAAATAAATCTTGCAAAGATTCTTCGTCGTATCCTACTGAATAGTTGATACGTAGAGAATGAGGTCGCTTGATTTGAAGGGTGAAGCGTGTCATCAGTGGATTCTTGCAATGCTGACGGTAGGCGAACAGCAAGCACCAGCATACCATGATTATCGAACCGATGAACAATCCGTGCCACATCATCTTTATGCTGATCAGAGAGCCTAACCAAACGTTGATGCCTACAATTACAACGTATATGCTGATGAAGAAAATCTTTTCCTTGACATAACCCATCATTTGGAAGACATTGGTGTAGGCACAAACGAAGCAGTAGCCCATGAAATACAAAGAGAAACAGAAGAAAGGATAACGGCAAGCCGCAGCGGTTTCTGCTGAATGAATGCCGAAGATGCTGGTGAACAGTATGGGGAAAGCTGTCATTATGACGACTATTGCAGAGTAGAAAACTACGTGAAATTGCAGCAGACGTTTCACCACGTAACTAACGCCCCGGGCATCGCCTTCGCCATTGAGGGTGTTGCCAAGGTAGATGGCTCCTGCCACACTGCCGCTGCAGATGCAAAGCAGAATCATCTGCATCTGGATGCAAATGCCCCACTGGTAGTATCCGTTGATTCCCAAGTGACGTTCCATGAGTGAGTTGGCGAAGATGAGAAACAGGTTGAATGTGATGTTAATGATGTTGAAGGCAAAGCCTTGCACAATGCTGCCTTTAAGCAAAAAACCGACTTTTTCCCCTGGGTTGATGATTTTGTAGTGACTTTGTCCTTTTAAGAGGTGGGGAAGGTGAAGCGCAATGTTTATTGCTGAAGAAAGGACTGTGCCCCAAGCAGCTCCTGCTAAACCCATATCCATGAAACCGATGAATAAGGCATCGAATGCTACGTTGGAAAGACTAGAAATGAGAACGATTGCTGATGTCCTTTTTGGGAAGCCTTCGCCAGATACGAAGAAGTTTAGGGTAGAGGCAATGGCTACCAATGGAAAGTTGATTACAATGACATTCAGATAATCACTGATATATAGTTGCAAAGCCTTTTCTTTGCACAAGAATGAAGTGATGTCGCTCTTGAAAATGGTGACTGCAATCAAAGAAAGTATTCCGATGAGCAGAGAAGAGACAATGGCTGTGGTGAAGTAACCTTGGGCTTGGGTGTAATCTCCTTTCCCTAGTTCTTTGGCTGCCAAAATGTTAGCTCCCATGTGGCAGATGAGCATTAAGACCGTCACGATGCGAATCAATGGCATGAGGAGGTTGATGGCAGAAAATGCATCAGGCCCTGTAAGATTGCTGACAAAAATACCATCAACGATGGATGCAATCATTGGAGCGAGTGAGGTGAGAACTGATGCAATAAGGGTGCTCGTAATGCTTCTGTCGGTGAGTGTGCTGTTACGATTGATGTTTTCCACGGCGTTTCTTTTATAAAAAATAGGTGAAGTTTACCAGTTCCATCTCATCCTTTACTTTTTGTGACATTTCGGTGATGACAATGGAACTTTTTCGGTGTTCGAGCTGATACTCGGTGTCAAGAATGATGGAAAGTCCTTCAGCTGAGATGAAGTCAACGTTTGCTAGGTCAATCCTCAAGTGATTGATTCCTTCTAAACATAGGCTTTGCTTGAAGTCGTTAATAGTTGTCTTGTCGATGCTGCCGATATACTTTAAAAATAGGGTATCACCTTTTTGTGTCTTTTCTATACTGAGCATTTTGGATAAAATATAATTATTCTGGTCTAACGAATTGTTCTCCAGTCTGTTCGATGACAGCTTTCTTCCACGAATCGGGATAGCCAGGTTGCATGGGGCGGGCGGGATAGCCGTAGCCGTTACGCTTGAAACCCTTTTCGTCTTCTTGCTTGATGTTGCTGTCTAAATATTTTACCAACAGGTAGTTGTCGAGTTCTTTCCAACGTTTTACGGTCTTGGCTCCAGCATCGCTGCAGAAATTTGTCAGGCGCTCTTTGATGGCTACGTCAGCAAGGTCACAGTCTTTTAGGCCGGCTTCGAGTGTTGCCGTAGATTTGATGTAGCCGTTTTCCAATTCTTTCTGCACCTTTTGGATGTCGTCGATGACGCGGTCGTAGTACAGATATTTGAAATGTGCCACGCGGTTGAAGACCCAGAAAGCGGCGTTGTCGCTGTAGGTGAGCATGTCGCCATTGCCAACACGGTATTCGATAGGCACTTGTGTGATGGAGCAGTAGAATGGGGTATAGACGGTTGAACCGGTGTCGTCAACACCAAACCAGATGATGCCGCCTAAGATGTTAGGCATCCAGTTGCGGCTTTGCGCGATGAAGGAGAAACCGGTTTGCACGGCTTCGATGCTGCGCTCGTTGAAGTATTTTTTGCCGTCGTATTCCCAATAGAGTGGATTGCAGCGGGCGGGCGAACCGAAAGGACCTGCGCCAACGTCAAGGGTCTTGTCGAGTTCGGTGCCTTGGTAGTGGTTGCGCTGGAAACTGAACATGTCGCTCAAACTGACTTTTCGGTTGGGTTTTACATAGAGGGGCATGCGGTGGGTGAGGTCTTTGCCAGTCACATAGTCCCAATATTCGTCCATGCCGTCGCACACTTCGTTGAACATGGTCCAAACGCGGAAATCACAGATGCGAGCAGCGCTGAAATCGACGGGTGCGTAGGCTGCCGAGAAGTCGAAGTCTTGGTCTTTTCCGTTGAAATAGCCGCGTTTGCGGGCCACATCGATGACATCGTGCTTGTAGATGACTTCCACGTTCTCGTCATAAAGTTTCTTCCAGTCCTTGTCGGTGATGCTGGTCTTGCCGTTGCGCAAGGCGAAAGTGGTGATGCGTGCAGCGTTGGCGTGACCTGAGACGTAGCCGTCGGGGATGCGGATGGCTACCCACACGGCACCGCGGTCGGCATTGATGGTGTCGCCAGTCTTAGTGACCTTTGGCGTATAGCCTTTTGGCATCATCTCCATGTACCACACTTCGTTGGCATCGCTGATGCTGAACGACTCGCCATCGCTGCCATAGCCGTATTCTTCCACGAGGTCGGCCATGATACGAATGGCATGACGTGCCGAGGTGGCGCGTTCCAAAGCGATGAACATCAAGCTGCCATAATCGACAATGCCTGTGGGGTCGATGAGTTCTTCGCGGCCACCGAAAGTGGTCTCGCCAAGGGCGACCTGGTTTTCATTTATATAACCTACTACGTTGAAAGTGTGCGCAATCTGGGCTACACGGCCGCGCGGACGGTTGGTGCCACGGTCGTAGCATACACGGGTGCTGCCTTCGGGCCAGTCGGCGGCAGGGGTGTAGTAAAGTTCGCCATAGCGGATGTGCGAATCGGCGCAATAGCTGATCATGCACGAACCATCGGCCGAAGCGCCTTTGGTAATGAGGAAATTGGTACAAGCCAGCAGCGGCTGAACGGCGGCGATGAAAGCCAAGGCCAAGACAAATCTGATGTGTTTCATAGAATGCAATATTTTGCGCAAAGATAGAAAAGTTTTCTGGTCTTTCCTCAAATTGCTTTTTGCCAAATGGATTTTCGCCAACTCGCCAAATGAAGTTTTTATTGCATTATGATTTTCGTAGTGCAATTCTTTTGCCCATCGGTGAATGTGGCGATGTAGATGCCTCTTTCTAACGAGATAAAAACTTGTCCATCAATGTGTTGGGAAATCACCTTTTGCCCCATCATATTGCTGATGCTGAGCCAACCATTGCCGGAAAGGGTGATTTGTTCTTTGGCTGGATTTGGGTAAATGGTAAAGCTTAAGGCGTCTTCTACGATGCCGTCAGGGACGATGGCTTCCACGGTTTTCTGTATGCTGTCGGTTTTTTGACACGATTCTACGATGAATTTCACAGTGTAAAGCCCGCTTTCGGTGTATTCGTGGATGGAGCTTTCTTCGTCAGAGAAGGTGCCGTCGCCAAAGTCCCACCTGAAGCTTAGCGGTCTTGGATATTCGGTGGTGTTGGTGAACTGGAAGTGTTGTTGGTCGTCGGTTTGGTAGTTGAAGGCGGCCTGCAGAATGGGCGAGAAGTTCCAATGCGTGTGGCCGGCGAGCATGACGTTGAAGGCGGCTTTTTGCAACAAATTGGCGTCGGGTTCGGATATGCTGGCGGGATAGGGAAGCCCCAGAGGACTTTCACCAAAAAAAGTGGTGTAGAAGGTGCAAGCAGTTAGATAGGTGCCTTGCATCGATGGATGGCTGCCGTCGCTGCTGAAGAGGTTGATATCGCTGTGTTGACGTGCATAACGCCAAGCCTCGCCAACGGGAGCCACACGGCTTTGCACAAGCTCTGCAACCTCGCAATAGGCGCGCGTCATGGTGTCTTGCATGTGGTCGAAGTCACGGAATTCGGCACTGCAATAAAGGCCTTCGCCATAGTCCTCACATTGCTGGCCGCCATCGCGTCGTCCCCAAGTCATGTAAAATACGATTTCGGCACAGGGGTTGTATTTCATGATGCTGTCGTGGAGTTGCGCGGCGGCGGGATACATGCATCCGTAGCGGTAATAGTCGATGGAAGGCATCTGGCTCTGCTCCTGAAGGACAACGTAGTCCCATTCACCGCGACGAATGAGATCGAGCGAGGCGCTAGAGGTCGCATGCTGAAAGAAACAACAGCCACCGGGCGTGTTGGAGGCATAGTACATGGTCTTGTCGCTGCCCTCAAGCAACCCGTTGATGGTGCCAGGAAGGTCGTTGACCGAAGTGTAACTGTTCCCTAAAAACAACACGTTGATATGCTGTGCTTTGATCGCAGGAATGAATGCAATTATGAATGGGAGAATAAGTGACTTTTTGATTGATGATTTTGCCTTCATTGAATAGCTGTTGATATAAATTAAAATTCGACTCAAAAGAAATTGCTTTCTGGATTCAACAAAAAATCTTGTAATCCCATGATTAGCACACCTTGTTCGTCATGGTGCTTTATGACTCGGTCACTTGTGATAATTACTTTTCTAAACGAATCGTTCACAGAGGCTAATGATTTCTCTTCTTGCTCTCTTTTTTCTTCGGTTGGAATTGATAAGGCCGATTGAATGTAAATGCGTTCGTCGGCTTTGTTGCACACGAAGTCCACTTCAAGTTGTTTGCGTATATATTTCCCGTCAGATTGTCGTTCGTTGATTTCGACCATTCCGACATCGACAGAGTAGCCTCTACCACACAACTCATTGTAAATGATATTCTCCATTAGATGAGTTTTTTCAAGTTGACGAAAGTTTAGGCGAGCGTTGCGTAGTCCTGTATCAGTGAAGTAATATTTTGAAGGTGTAGAGATGAACTTTTTTCCTTTAATGTCATACCTATCAGCGCGTTCTATGATAAATGCATCAGCCAAGTGGTCAAGATATTGTTTGATAGTCCTATCTGAAATTTTTTCACCACCTAAGCTCAAAAAGGAATTTTCCAGTTTTTTTGGATTGGTTAACGATCCAATGTCTGATGAAACGATGTTCAATAGTTGTTCCATCTGGTTTGGGTATTGGATATGATGTCGTTCAACGATGTCACGGACATATACTTCTTCAAATAGGTGTGTCAGATAATTGACTTTTTCTTCAGCTGTAGGTAGCAATGCACAATAGGGTAATCCTCCGTATGTAATGTATTGAAGCCATGCAGAATCGAAATCGAGGTTTGGACATGTTGTATAAAACTCAAGGAAGTTGAGTGGACGTAAGTAGATTTCGTCTCCTCGGCCACGGAATTCGGTAATGATGTCGCTTGACAATAGGTGGGAGTTTGAACCAGTTACATAAGTGTCAAGATTCTGGATGTGAAGACACGAATTCAGCACATCTTCAAATTCCGACATTAATTGAACTTCATCAATAAGTAGAAAATATGACTTGTCGTCTTTCACCTTTTTGCGAATATAATTTAGACAGTTGTCAGGGTCGCGCAATTCCTTGTTGATTCTGTCGTCAAGTTGAATCTCAATGATTTGGAAAGGTTTTACGCCTGAGTCTAAAAGATGTTGTTTGAAGAGGTGAAACAATAAATATGACTTCCCAGAACGTCGTATTCCGGTTATGATTTTGATGCGTTGGTTCCATTGATGTGCAATCAACTGCTTGAGGTATTTATCTCGATTGATTTCCATATTTCGTTTCGCTTTTTTGCAATTCTTGCATTTTTGAGAAGTATGCTGCAAAAATATGAAAACTTCTTTTTGATTGGTGTAGGAATAAAAACAAATTCTTGTTTAAGGAAAAATGTTTACTTTTGCCGCATAACAGTATGCACTGATGAAACCATCTACTCCTTTAGCTGAACGACTGCGCCCGACGAGTCTCGATGACTATATCGGGCAGAAACATATCATAGGCGACAACGCCGTGTTGCGTCGTGCCATCGAGAGCGGCCGCGTGCCGTCGCTCATCTTTTGGGGACCTCCTGGTGTGGGCAAGACCACCTTGGCTTACATCATCTCGAAACAAGTGAAGCGTCAGTTCTTCCAACTCAGTGCTGTCAGCAGCGGTGTGAAGGAGGTGCGCGAAGTCATCGAGAGGGCTCGCATGCTGGCCGAAGCGCCCATCCTCTTCATTGACGAAATCCATCGTTTTAGCAAGTCGCAACAGGATTCGTTGTTGGGTGCGGTGGAGAAAGGCCTTGTCACCCTTATCGGTGCTACCACCGAGAACCCGAGTTTCGAGGTCATCTCGCCTTTGCTCTCGCGCTGTCAGGTGTATGTGCTTAAATCGTTGGAAAAGGACGATTTGGAGATTCTCCTCGACAAGGCCGTGAAGATGCTGGAGTCGGATTTCGGAAAGAAAATCACCATCCAAGAGCCTGAAGCGTTGATGAAAATCAGCGGTGGCGATGGGCGTAAGCTGCTCAATGCCGTCGATTTGGTGGTCACCTCGCTGAATGACATGCAACCCGAAGCTGCTGAACTTGTCGTGACTAACGACTTCACTACGGAATGTATTCAGAGCAACCTCGTGAAATACGACAAGTTGGGCGAGATGCACTACGACATTATCTCAGCCTTCATCAAGTCGATACGTGGCAGTGATCCCAATGCGGCGCTCTATTATCTCGCCCGCATGATAGAGGCAGGGGAGGACCCGCTTTTCATCGCGCGCCGTATGCTCATCTTGGCTTCGGAGGACATCGGCAACGCCAATCCCAATGCCTTGCTTTTGGCTAACACTTGCTTCGATGCCGTCAATAAGATTGGCTGGCCCGAGAGCCGTATCATCCTCTCGCAGACCGTTACCTATCTCGCCTCGTCGCCCAAGAGCAACGCTGCCGTGGCTGCCATCGATGCGGCACAGAATTTGGTGCGTCAGACGGGTGACTTGCCGGTGCCGCTGCATCTGCGCAACGCGCCTACCAAACTGATGAAAGAATTAGGCTATCACGACGGATACAAATACGCACATGCCTTCGAAGGTAACTTTGTGGAACAGGAGTTCATGCCTGACGAAGTAGCAGGGACCAAACTCTACGATCCGCAAGACAACCCGCGCGAACGTGAACTGCGTAAGAACCTGCGTGACAAATGGAAAGAGAAATATGGCTACTGAAAACAATAACGACGCATCGCAAAACAAGGACACTAAGTCGATAAGCCTTTGGAACAAAGTGCTCTCTACCAGCGTCAATTTGCCTTTGGTAAAGGTCGATCGTGATGAGTTTCTGACCAAGGAATTGTCGAAGTTTTGCACTCCGATGGAAGTCATCACGGCGCTGAACGACACGCCTCTGAAGGTGCTGAGCAAGAAGGAAATCGACAAGCTTGCCAATCAGTGCATCAGCTATCACCTGACTATGGTGTGCGGCACTTCCGCCTTGATGGGACTGCCCGGTGGCTGGTGGATGGCAGGAACCATTCCCACCGACATCACGCAATTCTATGGCCACATCCTCGCCTTGATGCAGAAGCTTATTTACCTCTATGGTTGGCCCGCCTTGACCAACGTCAACAACCAATTGGATGACGAGTCGCTCAACATCATGACCTTGTTTGTGGGTGTCATGATGGGCAACAAGTTGGCCGTCGAGGTTTTGACCAAGGTGGTGACGCAAGTGTCGAAGAATGCTAGCGTCAAGATTTCGGAGACCGTATTGGCGCAATATGCTGTCAAGATAGCCCAATGGATTGGCATCAACATGACCAAGGAAGGCTTCGCCAAAGGCGTAGGGAAGGTGCTGCCCTTGGTGGGTGCGCCTATCTCGGCCACCATCACCTATTATACTTTCCGCCCCATGGCGCGCCGCCTGAAGAAACACCTCGACGAGCTTTACGACATGCGTCACGAAGAGTCATGACCGACCGTCTCACACCCCAGCAACGTCATGCCGTGATGGCTGCCATCCACGGCAAGGACACCAAGCCCGAAGTGCTGGTGCGACGTTTTCTGTGGCATCGTGGCTATCGTTATCGTCTCAATCACAAGCATCTGCCAGGCAAACCCGATGTGGTGCTGCGCAAATATCGCACTTGCATCTTCGTCAACGGCTGTTTTTGGCATGGTCACGAAGGCTGTAAACTTTACTCAGTCCCCAAGACCAACACCGAGTTTTGGCAAAAGAAGGTGGAACACAACAAGGAACGCGATGCCAAGGTTCTGCAACAAATTGCCGAGATGGGCTGGCACAGCATCACCATTTGGGAATGCCAGCTGAAGCCCGATTGCCGCGAGACCACACTGCAATATCTCGATTACACCCTCAACGATTTCTTCCTCCGCGACCATCACAAGGTGGTGGAATATGAGGTGGGAGAAACTGCAGCGACGAAGGCAGCAGAGGATGGTAGTCAATTGAAATACTTTTAGTGAAGTGTTTGTTTTATGTGTTAAAAAATGTCAGTATCAGAAAAAAACACTACTTTTGCATCCGAAAGTTAGAAAAAGTGTATCAAACATACACAAAACCGAACTTTGTGATGTAAATTATGAGAATTGAAAGAGAAATCCTTAACCAACTCAAAGCATGGAAAGATGCGTCCGACAGGAAGCCTATCTTGCTGAAAGGCGCGCGCCAGATAGGTAAAACTTGGGTCATGGAAACATTTGGTAAGGAGTGTTTCAAGTATTGCGTAAAGTTTGATTTCGACAAGCAACCTGAAGTGAAGTCGATATTTCAGACGACTAAAGATCCCATGCGTCTTGTCAAGGAACTGGTGCTCTATTGCGACCAACCTATCATAGCGGGAGAGACTCTGATGATCTTCGACGAGATACAAGAATGCGAAGATGCCTTCAACAGTCTGAAATATTTTCATGAAGATGCACCTCAATTTCATATCATTGCAGCTGGTTCGCTATTGGGCGTGGCTGTCAAGCGACGCAGAATGACGGTGCCAGTCGGAAAGGTGAAAATCATTAATATGTTCCCTGTCACATTCAAGGAGTTCTTGCGGGCAAGCGATGCGCGTACCTATGAATATATCGAGTCATTGGGTGAAATTAGCCATCTTCCTGAGATCATTATGAACAAGCTGCGTACAGAATATCGGCGTTATCAGGTTTCTGGCGGTATGCCAGAAGCTGTCGTGGCTTTGCTTGAAGATAAAGGCATCGGGGAGGTAGAGTCGGCATTGCAAGGTATCCTCGACCTCTATGAATTGGATTTCGCAAAATATGCCGAACCGCGCGAAATTCCTCGCATCCATGCCATCTGGCATTCGCTGCCTGCCCAGCTGTCGAAGGAAAACCGTAAATTCATCTATAAGGTCGTCAAGAGCAGCGCGCGCTCCAAAGACTACGAAGATGCTTTGATGTGGTTAGAAGACGCGGGAATGATATACCGTGTGTTTAGCATCAGCAAACCAGGGATGCCACTATCAGCCTATGAAGAGACAGATGCCTTTAAGGTTTATGCCTGCGACTGCGGCCTGCTGCGCCGTTTGGCTCATCTGTCTGCAACGGTTGTCGCGGATCCTATCGCCAACTATACCGAGTTTAAGGGAGCAATGGCCGAGAATGCAGTTCTACAATCCATCATGCCTTTGATGGATGGACAGGTGCCCTATTATTGGACATCGCCAGGAACGGCAGAAGTGGAGTTCGTGATACAGAAGGGAGATGAGATTATTCCCGTTGAAGTCAAGGCAGAAGAAAATATTAGCGGCAGCAGTCTCGCTGTTTATTTCAAGAAATACGCTCCTCGCTATCGCATGAGGTTCTCTATGCTGAACTTACAATACAACAGCGGTTTGCTCAGTTGTCCTGCGCCGTTGGCAGGATGGCTTGACAAATGGATGACGTTGGTGAAATTGGAAAACCAAATCAATGCTTCGGTTTGACATCGTTTAAAATGTTTTATAGCAAAACAAAAACCCTAACTGATTGAAAATCAATTAGGGTTTGAAATATTAGGGTAGCCCATAGCGGGGTTGAACGATTGTTGTTTTTTGACGCTTGTTATTGTTTTGATATTTGCTTAATATGCTGAAATTCAGTAATATAAAAATTTATAGGTAGACTTTGAAACTATAACAAGATATAATAATTGTGCTTTTTCTGACAAATAACTGACAAAAAACTGACAAAGTTTGAGATGTTTTTTGTATCTTTGTGGAACAAAATCTGAAGGGGAAAAGGAGGCTCGGAAATGAGGCTCGCGGATTTTGTAAAACATTGTTAAACAAAAATTTATCATTATGGCAAAAGTAAATTATTACATTTATCAGGGAAAGAAGTCTGATAGTGAACGCGTAGAAATCAAAATGCGTTTTGTCAGCGGCACTTCTCTTGCAAAGCGTTATTCAACTGGAATTTTTATTGCAGCGAATAACTGGGATGAGAAAACAGGGTTTCCAAAGGAAAAAAGGTTACAGAAAAATTATGATGAATGCCGTGAGATTTCATCTCGACTTCATCTTTTGAAAGATTACCTTCTTGGAAAATGGAGTGAAACAGTGGATGTTGATTTGACGGGGGATGTTGTTGATGGCTGGGTCAATGATATAGTATGGGAGGAAGTGAAGGATGAAGATGGAGCGATGAATCAACGGCAGTGGGTAATCAAATCCTATAAAGAGGAAAAAAGACGGAAGTTGGAAGAAAAGCGCATTAGGGAAAAACTTGAGAATCGTTTCTTTGTCGATGTGTTCCGTGAATATGTCGATGAGCAACTTAAACTGGGTGTGATTGTTCCCGTGAGGCATAAGACATATCAGACTTGCATAGGTTTGTGGGAACGGATGGAAAGGTATCTTGGAAAGCGCTTTAAATTGAATGAGGTGACGACTTCGGATTTGAATGATTTCCGTGGCTTTGTCTTGGATGAATATAAGCTATGGGAGGAAGTGGATGTGAAGGAAGGAAAGAAAGTGCAGAAGAAACTTGTGCCCAAGAAAAAGTATGTTAAGGTTTATGATGGGTATGAATCTTCTTTGAAAAGAGGTGTTGAACCGAGAAGCCTGAATTATGTTGTTGTTCAAATCAAGTATATTAAGGCTTTTTGGCATTGGCTCGTGAAGGTGAAAAAAGCAAAGTTGGAAGATGTGTTTTCTGGCTTTAATATGGACCAATCAGTTTATGGGACTCCATATTTCTTGGGCACGGAGGACAGAAAAATAATGTTCCAAGCGGATTTGAGTGATAGACCTGCTTTGGCAGTTCAGAGAGATATTTTCGTGTTTCAATCGCTTGTGGGTTGCAGATGCGGAGACTTGTACCGCTTCACGGAGGAAAATATTGTTGGTGGAGAGTGCTTGCAGTATGTTGCAGGGAAAACCAAGAATAGCAGCGGCAAACTTTTGGTAATACCTTTGCATCCTGATGCGAAGACTATCATTGAACGCTATCGGGACAGCAGTAGAAAGTCTTTGCTGCCTTTCATCAGCCAACAGAAATATAATGATGCTATTAAGGAGGTTTTCAAGGCTATTCCTGAAATTGATTATACGGTAATGATATTAGACCCTGTGACGAGATTGGAAACGAAGAAGCAGTTGCATGAAATAGCGAGCAGCCATATGGCGCGACGAAATTTCTGCGGCAATCTTTATGATGCGGGTTTTAGGGATTCTGATATCTCGGCCATGAGTGGCCACACAGAAGGAAGCGTCGCTATTTCGCGTTATCGCAAAGTCAGCGATGAGACAAGACAAAAGATGATTGATAGCCTGTAGGATAGCAGGACTTTGATGAAAAATAGAAAGCCGCCAAAGGGGATTGGCGGCTTTCGTTGTGTTAAACTTTGCTCATTATGGCTAAGTGAGCGTGCAAATATAGGTGTTTTTTGAATTGGGTTGAGGGTGTTTCCTTTGAAAAAAATGGGCATGGGAAAAATGTGTTTTGAAATGTTATTGCGTGGGGTGTTCTTCCTTGGGGCTTTGCCCTATCGAGAGAGCGACGGACTGACGAAGGGGCGGCACGCACCTTTGGCAGGCAGGCGGAAGACTGACAGGACGGCGAAGGGGAAAACCGAATACAAAACTTTTCCGGCTCGATGGATAGCGGCAGCCATCTTGTGAAATGGCAGCGTCTTTTTGCGCTATCCATCGGGGTGGAAAAGTAGCTGCCGCCAGCGTTGGGGATTGCGCGAGGGCGACACGGATGGCGCACTGGCGGCAGCGAGACCGCGCCCAAGGGACAAAAAAAGAGCCGCACGGATTGGCGCACGGCTCGGAAATTTGGTTTTTGGTTTGGCTGGTTCTTAGCGTCGCTTCTTCCTGATGAGGAGGATGAGCGTTGTGATGGTCGCGGCGATGATGGCGAAGCCGATGAGCCGACCGCTCTTGCGGTGCTCATGCTCGTCGCTTCGGTGCTCATCGTCGATGACGACTTGGGCATAACGGATGGTGTCGGTGAAGCGGATGGGTGATTGCTCAGCGTGGTAGCTGACGGCAATGCTGTCCAGACGCTTCTCGGGCATCCGTATCGTGAAGGAGCCTTTGACCGTCGGGATGGTGATGGTGTCGCCCATCAGCAGCGGGACGATGGGAA
Organism: Bacteroidales bacterium; assembly: GCA_045627065.1. GTDB lineage: Bacteria > Bacteroidota > Bacteroidia > Bacteroidales > F082 > Limimorpha. The sequence goes on from JAZQMX010000002.1 coordinate 68,727, forward strand.
AGGCTGCGCTGTCCTGGACTTCGGGCAGGACAATCAGCGTGTCGATGGCGTGCGGCTGAACCGCCACAAGTTCGGGATGCCTTTCGGTGATTCGCCGGATGCGCCTTGCGGCGCGGCGCTGCGAGTTGCACGAGCAGCAGGCGAACATGATGGCCAATGCGATAAATGCAATTCTTTTCATGCTTCGATGGTTTTAGGACAGTTCAGTAAGGCTTTCAATCATCTGTTTGAGTTCCGCATTTTCGGCAGTGATTTGGGCAAGCTGGGCGGAAAGCCCGACGATTTCCCGTCGGGCTTCCGTCAGTTCGGAATAGACACGCTTGTTTTCTTCAACGAGGTTGAAGATGGTCTGCTGCATCTCGCGGATGGTGGCGTTTTGGCGTAGGCGCGTAGCGGCGAGCCAAGAGACGACACCCGTAACGGGGACCAGCAGCGTCGTTATCCATTCGTAGATGCTCATGGCATTAGTAGTCTAAATCATGACTGGATGAAGGTGTTGGGGTATTACCGTCGCCATCGCCGTCATTATTCACGACGGGCCTTTCATCGTTTCTTGGCACGACTG
>JAZQMX010000003.1:0-82605 GCA_045627065.1 Bacteroidales bacterium
TATCACTACCCACGAGGTCTCCTTTGAGAAAGCAGCCGACATTCTTCAGGAATACAAAATCGAAAAGTTGCCAGTCGTGGACGAACAGAATCATCTTGTCGGCCTTATCACTTATAAGGATATTATTAAGGTGAAAGCCCGCCCGAATGCCTGCAAGGATGCTCACGGCCGTTTGCGTGTTGCCGCTGCTGTTGGCATCGCCGCCAATACTTTGGAACGTGCAGCAGCCTTGGTCGATGCCGGTGTCGATGCACTCGTGGTCGATACGGCTCACGGCCATTCGCAAGGCGTTATCGACATGGTTCGTAACCTGAAGCAAAATTATCCTCAGATTGACATTGTGGCTGGTAATATTGCTACCGCTGATGCAGCAAGAGCTTTGGCAGAGGCTGGAGCTGATGCTATTAAGGTTGGTATCGGACCTGGTTCCATCTGCACAACGCGTGTGGTCGCTGGCATCGGTGTTCCACAACTCACTGCTGTCATGGATGTGGCCAAGGCTTTGGAAGGCACTGGCATCCCGCTCATCGCTGATGGCGGTATCCGTTACACGGGCGACATCGTGAAGGCATTGGCTGCTGGCGCATCATCTATCATGGCAGGTTCGCTCTTCGCTGGCGTTGATGAATCACCTGGAGATACTATCATTTTCGAAGGCCGTAAGTTCAAGACATATAGAGGTATGGGCTCGCTCGAAGCCATGCAGTGTGGTTCGAAGGACCGTTATTTCCAGGATTCAGTTGAAGATGTCAAGAAACTGGTCCCAGAAGGCATCGCAGGTCGCGTTCCTTATAAAGGCACCTTGTCAGAAGTGGTCTATCAAATGGTTGGCGGCTTGCGCTCAGGTATGGGCTACACGGGTTCGCACACCGTCGAAGAACTGAAGAAGGCTAAGTTCATCCGTATTACCAATTCGGGTATTTTGGAAAGCCATCCCCACGATGTTACCATCACTCAAGAAGCACCAAATTATAGCAAGAGAAGCTGAGTATGAAAGCATCTATCTCATTCCCTGAATTGCAGGACATCCTTGCAGAAAGCTCAAAGCAAAAGATCAATCTGGACTTTGTTGACGACAAGACTTTTCATGTATCCACTTGTCTTTCGCTCGGTTTTATCAAGAAGAATGTCGATGTCAATTTGCGCATTCTTGACTTGACTGGAAGCGACTTGCTAGTGTGCTACGATGGCGGTTTGGGTATGGGTACTCTTGTCGGCGCGGCTTTGAATTTTCTCAAGGAAAAGATCCCGGCAGGCTTGATCGAAAACCGCGACAACTGCCAGTTGATGTTCCATCTGGGACAAATCGAACAGGTGAAAGGCGTTTTTGATAAAATTGATGTCCGAGATATTAGCGTGCTTGCGGATGGAATCCAAGTGGAAGGCAAACTGAGATAATTAAGCGTATCATACTTTTTTGATGCTTTTTGCGTTATAACTATCAGAGAATAATAAGACAATAATATTAAAATGAAGAAATTCAACTTTTTGAAAATGTTTGTGCTCGCAGCATTTGTGCTGCCCGCATCATTCCTTACTGCACAATCAAAACTTGATAAAAAAGTGCTGATGACGATTGGCGACCAGCCTGTCACAGTGAAGGAATTTGTTGATGTTTATACCAAAAACAACTTGAAGGGCGATGTGGTGGAAAAGAAAACCGTTGACGAGTATCTTGACCTTTTTGCCACTTTCCGCATGAAGGTGATGGAAGCCACCGAGATGAAACTCGACACGAGTGATAAGTTCAAGAAGGAATTGGCAGGCTACCGCAAACAGCTCGCTAAGCCTTTCCTCAGTAGCGATGATATCACTGACGAACTGCTCCAAGAGGCCTATCAACGCAAACTCAAGGACATCCGTGCATCGCATATCCTCATCCGCTGTGACAAGCATGCTTTGCCTTCAGATACCTTGAAGGCTTACAATAAGGCTTTGGACATCCGCAAGAAGGCCCTCAAGGGTGCTGACTTCGGCGATTTGGCTGTCCGCTATTCTGAAGACCCATCGGCAAAAGACATGCCAGCTACCGAAACCTCGCCATTCCGCAAGGGTAATCGTGGCGATCTCGGCTATTTTAGCGTTTTCGATATGGTGTATCCTTTCGAAACTGGCGCTTACAACACCAAGGAAGGCGAAATATCGATGCCTGTCCGCAGCGATTTCGGCTATCATATCATTAAGGTCGAAAGCGTGACTGATGCTATGGGTACTATTCAGGCTGCTCATGTTTTCTTGCAACTGCCCGCTGATGCTTCTGCCGAAGATGAAGCAAATATGAAGACCAAAGCCGATAACATCTATAAGGAACTTATGGATCAAGATGGCAAGAACTGGAACGAAGTCGTCAACAAATACACCGACGACCGCGGCACCGTTTCGCGTGGCGGCGCATTGAGCAACTTCACCGTAAGCCGTATCGTTCCTGAGTTTATTGAGGCTTGCAAATCGATGTCGATTAACGAGATAGCAAAGCCTGTCCGTACGAACTATGGCTACCACATTATTAAACTTTTGGGTAAATCGGGTGTTGGTTCGTTTGAAAAGGAAAGCAAAGGCCTAACCGAACGAATCGAAAAGGACATGCGTTCTAAGAAGTCGGAAGAAGTGGTGCTTCGCCAAGTCAGAAAAGACTATAAGTTCAAGCCAAACGACAAGAACATTGAAAGCTTCATGGCTACTGTAGATAGCTCGATTTTGGTTGCTGCTTACGAACCCTCCTCAGACGTGAAGATGAATGCAGAAGTATTCACCATCGAAGGTAACGCTACCACGGTGAGTGAGTTGGTCGATTATATCAAAGAAAATCAGGTGCCACAAAAATATGTGACGGCTCCAACTTATGCCTATCAGCTTTACGAATCGTTTGCCAACGAAAAGACCATGAACTATGCTGATGAGCATCTTGAAGAGAGATATCCTGAATTCAAGTCTTTGGTACAAGAATATCGTGATGGTATCATGCTGTTCGACCTCATGGATCTTGAAGTGTGGAATAAGGCAGTGAAAGATACCGTAGGATTGAAGGAGTTCCATGAACGCAATGCCGCCAAATATATGTGGAGTGATCGCGTCTATGCAACCTTGGTGACTGTGAACCGTCCTGAGGCACTGCCTCGTGTCATGGCATTGATTGATGGAGACACCCCTCTGGATAGCCTCAGATCGTTCATCACGAGAGATTCAATTCCTTACACTTTCGTTCGTAAAGGATATTTCCAAAAAGGTGACAACCAATATGTTGACCAAACCGAATGGAAAGAAGGCGTCGTGAACCAAATCAACTCAACGGTTGACGAATCATCTGTTATCGTATGCATCCGCGAAGTGCGAAAGCCCGAGCAGAAGACTTTAAAAGAAGCTAAGGGCTTGGTCACATCTGACTATCAAGTTGAGCTTGAAGAAAAGTGGGTCGCCGCTTTGCGCGAGAAATATCCTGTTAAGATTGACGAAAAGGTTTTGAAAGAAGTTCGTAACCTTTATAAGTGAGACAGTTAGGTTTTGGCATCGGATTGATATGCTTGCTGTTGTTGCAAGGCTGTGACTTTTTTTCGAGCAAATCGAAGGAAATCGTTGTGGCTGAATGCTATGGCAAATATCTATACGAATCTGACCTTAACGTTGTGTCCCAAGGCGTCGATGCTAGTGATAGCCTCGCTCGAGTGAATGCATATATCGATTCGTGGATCCGTCAGCAACTGCTTCTTCATCAGGCCGAAGCCAATTTGTCGCCAAAGGAACTCGATTTCACTGACCAGATTGAAGAGTACCGGAATTCATTGGTGGTTTATGCATATGAAACAAAACTCATCAATCAGAAGCTTGACACGGTGGTCTCGGCGGAAGAAATCAATGCCTACTACGACCAACACAAAGAGAGTTTCGTGTTGCGTAACACATTGGTGAAAGTGGCTTATGTCATCCTCGATGAAAACTGCAAGCAGAAAAATGATTTCCGCAAGTTATTGAGCGATCGTGATACCTTGATGTTGCAAAAACTTGATGCCTTGGCATCCACCAATGCCATTTCAAGTTATCTGGATGTTGATCAATGGATTCGCCTTGACGAACTGACTAAAGTAGTTCCCATTGAGGTCTTCAATGTGGAGAGTTTCCTTAAGAGAAATAAGTTTGTCAGTTTCGATAAGGATGGACTCCTATATATGGCTCATTTTGAGGATTACCTGCTTGAAGAAAGCACCTCGCCTCTTGAGATGGAATACGATAATATCAAGACTTTGATATTGATGCGAAGAAAAATAGATTTGATAGATAGACTGACTGTCACTTTGTACGAAAACGCTCTTCAGAATCACGATTTTGAAGTGTATGTCGGAGCAAACACAATGGATAGTATTTGACAAAAGATATGATAAAACGAAATTTATTATTTGTGGCATTGTCGTTGGCGGCTATGCCTTTGCTGGCACAGACCAGGGAACCTCAAGTGGTTGACAAGGTTGTGGCTGTTGTGGGCAAAAACATCATCTTGCAATCGGACGTCGAAAACCAGTATATGCAGTATCGCCTTCAAGGTGGTGCACAAGGCTCATCGAGAAGTTTGCACTGCGAGATTCTTGAAGATTTGCTTTTCCAGAAGCTCATGTTGAACCAAGCTGAGATGGACAGCGTCACTGTTAGCGATGATAACGTCGAAGCCGAGATGAGCCGTCGTATTAATTATTTCATTTCGCAGATGGGCTCCCAGGAAAAGTTGGAGTCGTATTTCAACAAATCCTTGCCTGAAATCAAGGATGAATTGCGCCGCGCAGTGAAAGACCAAATGCTTGAAGAGGAAGTCAGAAGAGGCATTGAGGAAGGCGTTACTGTGACACCAAAAGAAGTAAAGACGTTCTTCAACAATATGCCAGAAGACAGTATTCCTATGGTTAGTCCCGAATACGAAATCGTGCAGATTGTAAAGCGTCCGCCTGTTAGCATTGACGAAAAACTGCAGGTGAAAGAAAAACTTTATCAGATTCGAAAGAGTATCTTGGAAGGTACTTCGAGCTTTTCGACCATGGCGGTGCTTTATTCTGAAGACCCAGGTTCGGCTCGCAAAGGTGGTGAGTTAGGCTTTGTGGGTAAGGGCGAGTTCGCTCCCGAATTTGAAGCTGTCGCTTTCAATTTGAGGGACGGCGAAATCTCTGATGTCGTGGAAACAGAATTCGGTTTTCATATCATTCAACTTATTGAACGCCAGAAAGACATGGTGAATTGCCGTCACATCCTGATGACGGCCAAAGTGCCTGTCGAAGCGCTCGAAAAGGCACAAAATGAACTTGACTCGGTGTGCCACTTGATACGCAATGGCGAGATGTCTTTTGACGAGGCTTGCAAACAATTTAGTGACGATGATACCAAGAATAACGGAGGCTATATCACTAATGCAGCAACAGGTGGTAACCGAATCAGCGTTAGGGATTTGCAGGAGCTCGAGAGTTACTATTCGGAGTTCAAGAATCTTGCTTTTGTGCTTAACAAACTTCAAGAAGGCGAAATCAGTGATCCTGTCCCAATGGTGACAAATGACAATAAGGATGCATTCCGTTTGGTGATGATTAAGAAAAAGGTGGATGCTCATCGTGCCAATCTTAAGGATGACTACAACTTGATCCAAACTTGGGCATTGGCCGCTAAAAAGCATGAGGCCTTGGGCAAATGGATAGGAGAAAAGGCTGACAAGGCTTTCATCCGTATCGACCCCAATTTTGCCGATTGTGAGTTTAACTTTGAATGGAGTATCAAGTAAAAATGTATAGTTCTGATATTGAAGGCGCTAAAGCCTTAGTTGAAAAATACGATGCACTTCGTGCTGAAATCGGTAAGGTCATCGTAGGTCAGCATGACATCATTCATAATACGATTCTTTCCATTTTCTGTCAAGGGCATGTGCTTCTGGTTGGTGTTCCGGGCTTGGCCAAGACCTTGCTGGTGAATACGATAGGTAAGGCTCTCGGCTTGAGTTTCAGCCGTATTCAGTTTACGCCCGACCTAATGCCTTCCGATATTGTCGGTACGGAGATTCTGGACGAATCGCGTCAGTTCAAGTTCATAAAAGGTCCTGTGTTTGCCAATATCGTTTTGTCGGACGAAATCAACCGTACGCCGCCTAAGACTCAAGCTGCGCTTTTGGAAGCCATGCAAGAGCGTTGTATCACTGTCTCAGGCAAGACTTACAAATTGCAAGATCCTTTCTTCGTTTTGGCTACCCAAAACCCGATTGAGCAAGAGGGAACCTATCCACTTCCTGAGGCTCAGTTGGACCGTTTCATGTTCAATCTGATGCTCGATTATCCGACTTACGAAGAGGAAATCGACATTGTGAAAAGTACTACAATAGGTAAAGATGTCGAAGTGAAGGCTGTGCTTTCGCCAGAAGAAATCGTCTATTTTCAACAGCTTGTGCGCCGTGTCCCTGTGCCTGATAATGTGTATGAATATGCAGTGAATCTCGTAGCTAAAACGCGTCCTGGCACCGAAAAAGCCCACGAATGGGCCAACCGTTATCTGAGTTGGGGCGCTGGTCCGCGCGCTTCTCAATATCTGATTATCGGAGCGAAGGCGAATGCATTGCTGTCAGGCAAGTATTCGCCAGATATCGAAGATGTGCAGCGAGTGGCTATCCCGATTTTGCGGCACCGTATCATCCGAAACTATTCTGCCGAGGCCGAATGCATAAGCATTGAGGCCATTATTGATAAACTGAAATAAAAAATGGGGCCTAAACCCCATTTTTTATTAGTTTTCATCAATCAGAAATACTGCTATTTGCCGTGCTCCACTGACACCCATGACAGGTGTCTGCTCAATGTCTGTCGTCCGACTCGGACCTGAAACTATAGTGAGCTGGGCGGGCATGTAATCTTGATATTTGTCCTTGACGTGATTGAAGGCGTCTTTTAGCCCGTTAACGATTTGTCCCGTCATGGCAACAACAAGCAGAATGTCGGGAATGGAATAGGCTTGTCGTGAGCCGGCTTGCGTTTCTGAAAGGACAATGCTTCCGGTTTGGGCCACAAGGCATTCGCAATCGGTGATGCTGACAATTTTTTGGCCATCAATAGGGGCATTGGTGAACTCGATACCATGTTTTGTCAGGAAACGTTGCATGATAGGACTCGTGCACCATAATGGCTCCCAACCGTTTTCGGGTGCCAACTGTTTGATGCAATCGGCAAATTCGTCTCTGCTTTCAAGGTAGATGAAGATGCCGCCATGTTCTTTTAGGTTCTGCACAAAGGTGATGGCGGTGCCGTCTTCTTCTTTTATGGGTATCCATGTGTCGGTACGCTGGTCAATGTCTTGAAATCTTGCTTCCAGTTTTTCAAGGTTAGCGTTGCGTATGTCACCTAGGATTTGTTCCTTGTTGGTTATTTCTGGTTTGAAACCTTTTGCCATTTTTTTTCTGAGCTTAAAGCTGATTATTTATTCCGTAGGGTTCTTTTCACCTTCAGTAGTAGTCTCTTCTTGAACTGCTTCCTCGTTTTTGGCTTCTTCGTCTTTGTTCCATGGACGCTTGCCAAAAATCTCTTCTAGGTCTTCGCCAAAAATGACTTCTCTTTCAACGAGTCGGTTGGCGAGTTGGGTCAGCCCGTCTTTGTTGTCGGTCAAAATCTTGACGGCTTCTTGGTAGGCTTGTTCGATCAACTTGCTGACCTCGGCGTCAATCACTTCTGCTGTCTTTTCACTATAAGGTTTTGTCAAGTTGTAGTCTTGTTGGCCTGTCGAGTCGTAATAACTCAGGTTGCCGATTTCTTCGTCCAATCCGTAGTAAGTCACCATGGCGAAGGCCTGTTTGGTCACTTTTTCGAGGTCGGAGAGGGCACCCGTGGATATTTGCCCGAAGATGACTTGCTCTGCAGCGCGACCGCCTAAAGTGGCAATCATCTCATGATACATCTGTTCTTTGGTCGTGATTTGACGCTCTTCAGGTAGATACCATGCTGCACCAAGGGCTTTGCCTCGTGGCACGATAGTGACCTTAACCAAAGGATGTGCATATTGCAGCAGCCAACTCGTAGTGGCGTGACCCGATTCGTGGAAGGCGATGACTTTCTTCTCTTCCGGTGTGATGATGGCGTTTTTCTTCTCCAAACCGCCAATGATACGGTCGATGGCATCCAAGAAGTCTTGCTTTTCAATCTGATCCTTGTCTTTGCGGGCAGCCATCAGAGCGGCTTCATTACACACGTTGGCAATGTCGGCACCCGAGAAACCAGGAGTCTGTTTGGCAAGGAAATCTTTGCTGACGTCTTCTCCAAGTTTCAGGTTGCGCATGTGAACTTCGAAGATTTCTTTACGGCCGTTGAGATCGGGCAATTCAACATATATCTGACGGTCGAAACGTCCAGCGCGGAGAAGGGCCTTATCCAAGATGTCGGCACGGTTGGTGGCTGCCAATACGATGACGCCAGAGTTGGTTCCGAAGCCATCCATCTCTGTGAGGAGTTGGTTTAATGTGCTTTCGCGTTCGTCGTTGCCTCCAGTGAATGAGTTCTTGCCACGAGCACGTCCTATGGCATCGATTTCATCTATGAAAATGATGCATGGGGCTTTCGCTTTGGCATCGTGGAACAAATCGCGGACACGCGATGCACCAACGCCTACAAACATCTCAACGAAATCAGAGCCTGAAAGACTGAAGAACGGCACGTTGGCTTCTCCAGCTACTGACTTGGCTAACAAGGTTTTACCTGTTCCAGGAGGGCCTACCAGCAGAACTCCCTTCGGTATCTTGCCGCCCAATTTGGTGTATTTTGTCGGGTTCTTCAGGAAATCGACGATTTCCATGATTTCCACCTTGGCTTCTTCCAAGCCTGCAACGTCTTTGAAAGTGACTTTGGATGATGAGTTCTTGTCGTACAACTGTGCTTTTGATTTGCCTATGCTGAAGATTTGGCCGCCACCTCCGCCCTTGTTCATACTGCGCATGATGACAACCCAGAAGACGACAAGTAAAATCATGGGGAGAATCCAGCTCAAGATTTCCATACCCCAACGGCTCTTTTTTATGTGAGTGATATCAACAGGCTTGTTGATTCCTTCTTGTGAATTTTCAACCATCTCCTCGAAGTGCTCCAGCGAACCAATCTTGAAGTTGAATGAAGGCAGGTCGGTGGTGCCTTTGGCATTGACTTTCTCTTCTGGAAAATGATGCTTGAGACCTTTCTCGTTGAGATAAATCTCAGCATCTTCGTGGTTGATAAGTTCTATCTTGGCTACTTCTTCGTTCTTGAGCATGACCTTCAGTTCGCTTTGCCCAATCTCTTTCTGAGGCGTAGTTTCGTCTTTTGCAAAGATATTGATGGCTATGAGAACTAAGGCTAGAATGCCGTAAATCCAATAGAAGCTTTTCCGGGCTTTATTGGGCTTGGGCTGATTAGGCTTCTTGCTCGCACCGTTGTCTTTGTTTTCTTCCATAAAATATTGGTTTCTTGTGGTTTAGTCTTCGTTGTCTTTCACGATTCTTTCTGCGTCGGCCCAGAGTTCCTCCAATTTATAGAAACTACGTTTCGACTCAAGGAAGATGTGGACAACTACATCGACAAAGTCGATAAGAATCCATTCGGTATTCTCGCGACCTTCTACGTGGTAAGGCTTCTGTTTGGCCTTTTCGCGCACAGTGTCTTCAACTTTGTCGGCGATGGCGTCGACTTGGATCTTCGAGTTGGCATGGCAAATGACGAAATAGTCGGTAACAGCGGTGCCAATTTCACGCAAATCCAAAGTCACAATGTCTTTTCCTTTTACGGCCTCCATGGCCTCAATTGTTGCAGCAACAATCTGTTCTGCATTATCGTTTTGGTGTCTAACTCTCATAATCGTCTAAAATAAGGTGCAAAAATAATAAACTTTTTCCGATTGGATGGCCTTGTGGGTTTTATTCTTATTTTTGCATCACAAACTTATCAATCCAATCCCACAATCACATAGTCACGCAGTCACATAGTCAAACAAACAATTCAACGACTAAACAACTCAACATCCAAAAAATGAGCAATTTCAGAGCATTATTACCAGCCGTCACGACTTTCATTTTCGACTATGATGGTGTTTTGTCCGACGGTAAAGTCTATACTGATGCAGAAGGGCGACCATGGCGTGCTTCCAATGTGAAGGATGGCTATGCGCTTCAGCTGGCTTCTAAATTGGGATACAATGTGGCTTTGATCTCAGGCGCAACGTGTCCCTCTATGATTCAACGAATGAATAGCCTTAATGTATTCGATGTCTTCACTGGTGTTCCCAACAAGATAGAGAAACTTAAGGAGTATATGGAAGAAAAGAATTTGAAACCTGAGCAGATTGTTTATATGGGCGACGACATTCCCGATATCGGAGTGATGCGTTTGGTTGGCGTGCCAGTTTGTCCTGCCGACGCGGCCGAAGAGGTGAAGGAAATCAGTGTCTACATCAGCAACCGCGAAGGCGGGAAAGGCTGCGCGCGTGATATCATCGAACAGACGTTGAAAGTGCAAGGCAAGTGGATGACCGCTGAAGCCTATTCTTGGTAAATAATTGTAAAATCATGAAAGTTAACGATATATTGAATTGTATCACGGAGATTGCTCCGCTTGATTGGCAAGAGAGTTATGACAATGCCGGTCTTCAAGTCGGCGACGAAAACACTGAAGTCAAAAAGGCTTTAATAGCATTGGATGTCACCGAAGAACTTGTCGATGAAGCTGTCGCAAAAGGTTGTGATTTGATAGTCAGCCATCACCCTTTGATTTTCCGCGGCCTGAAACAAGTTACGCCTCATTCGTCAATTGGTCGTGCGGTGATGAAAGCTGTCAAACATGACATTTCCATTATCTCGATGCATACCAATCTGGATAATAGTTATTTAGGTGTAAGCGCCCAGTTGGCCGAGAGGCTTGGCCTTAAGAATCTGCGCATCTTGCAGCCTTCTACTCCTGATCCACATTTGCGTGGCGCAGGTATGATTGGCGAGTTTGACGATGCATTGCCGGAAGAAGAATTCCTCAGTCGTGTGGCAACGACCTTGGGTAGCCCGTGTTTGCGCCATTCTGCCTTCACCGGACGTAGTGTGAAACGTGTAGCCATGTGCGGAGGCTCTGGCTCATTCCTTTTGCCTTACGCTTGCTCTCAGCATGCCGATGCTTTCCTCACAGCCGACGTGAAGTATCACGACTTTTTCTTGCCAGAAGGGGAGTTGCTTTTCGTCGATGGTGGTCATTTTGAAACAGAACAATTCACTAAAGAATTAATATATGGCTTAATTAGGAAAAAATTTCCTACTTTTGCAGCCGAAATCGCTGAAACGAATACGAATTCAGTTCATTATTTTGTAAAGATTTAGTATAATGGCAGATAAAGAAACAAATAACACGATCCAAAACGCTGAAGAATCGTTAGAAGTCAGTGTTGAACAAAAGTTGGTTGCACTTTACACCCTGCAACAGGTTGATTCTAAGATTGATGAAATCAGAGCCTATAGAGGTAATTTGCCTCTCGAAATTCAGGATTTGGAAGACGAAATTGCAGGTCTCCAAACCCGTATCGCCAATTTCAAGGACGAAAGCAAGGCCTTCCAGACAGAGATTTCAAATCAGAAGATTAAGATTCAAGAATCTCAGGCTTCTATCAAAAAATTCGAAGACCAACAAAATAATGTCAGAAATAATCGCGAATACGATGCTTTGACGAAGGAAATCGAATTCCAGAATCTCGACATCCAACTTTCGGAAAAGAAAATCCGTGAAGCTACGGCAAAAGATACCGATGTCGCTACCAAGGTTGAAGATGCTGAGAAGCGCCTGAAGGAAGTTGAAGACATCTTGGCCGAAAAGCAAGGCGAGCTGAATTCTGTAATGGAAGACACCCAAAAAGAAGAAGAGGGTTTGCTTCTGCGTTCGGCTGAGTGTGAAAAGCTTGTCGAAGATCGTCTGCTGGTTGCTTATAAGCGTATCCGCAAGAATGCTCGTAATGGTCTTGCTGTTGTCGGCATTTTCGACGAGGCTTGTGGCGGTTGCTTCAACCGTATTCCTCCGCAACACCAGTTGGATATCTGCTCGCACAAGAAGATCATCGTTTGCGAATACTGTGGACGCATCCTGGTCGATAAAGGTATCATCGCTCAGTATAAGGATTGATTACCTTGACGATATGAAACAGAAAAGGTTGCCAAACGGCAACCTTTTTTCGTTTGTCAGAATTTGATTCGCATGGAAGCGACAATGTTGCTCCTGAATTGCTTTTGCTCTATTGGAGTGATTATGAGATCGCCGTCTTCGTTATACAGATAATACGGATAATTCTTGTTGATTCCATGGGTCAACTCGTATGCAAAGTCGAAAACGACGGATTCAGAAGTAGGAAGACTGATGCCTAAGCTGGCTTTCTTGACACTGCCGTTTCCTTTTCCAAAGCCATATGGACTGCCATAATAGGATATGCCCGAGCGAAGATAACACGAGCGAAGCATGTATTCGGCCCCAATTCGCAAATTGAGTGTCCGTCCATATGTTTCAGAGATTTCTTCATTGGTAGGGTCGTAGTCGTAGTAGTCATCTTCTGTGCAGTCAAAGCAGGCCTTCGCAAAATTGGTGTAATCGATATCGAGGCTGATCATGCCTCTGTGTCCTACAAAAGCCATGCTACCGACCCATTTCAGTGGAGTATATAAATTATAGGTGTAGGTTGAATTCGGACTAGTGTAAGTGTTCATGTACATGGTTGAATGGTGCTCTGTCATGGTTTGCCAAGTCTCGTCGATGGAATAGATGGTAGGGGAGTGGAAAGCGGCTCCCAAACGCAGCCATGTATTGACGTGGTAGATGAAGCCCAATTTTAGGTTGACTCCGTTGCCTATCGATGATATGTCTTCAGTGTATGTCCAATCCCGGAATTCGTTTTCGTGGTAATCAGATGGAACTTCTTCTTTATAGGTGCGTGTGCCGAAACGTTTCATATGGGTTAGACCAAAACTAGCACCTAAATACAGACGGTCCATGCAATTGGCACTAAGTGCGAAAGTCCATTCTTCTGAACGCCCTTTGAAATCGATGTCTCTGTTTTGCCAAAGATTTCCTTGGGGGACGGGCGTGGTGTTAACTCCCTCGGCAGTGTCGATGAGATAGGTCTGGCATGCGGGGAAAATGGTGAAGGGGAAGTCTTCTTTAATATCGTAAGGCGAATAACCGTCGATCTGGCCAAGATAGCTGTCAATCATCGAACTACTTGAATTAAAGCCTCTAGCTTTGGCGTAGATGTTAAAATCGTTGGTACGGTTAAGGCTAATACCCCATTGCGTGAAGCGGATAAAACCGAAATTACTTTTCTCCGTGGTTGCAACAAAGCCCAAATTGGGAATGTTGGCGCGAAATCTACTAGAGGTTTCGTCGGTGCCGTAGTGCGATGAGTTGGCAGTGTTGCACAGCAATCCGAGTGACATGTTCAATTCGCTGCTTCTGTATAGTCCCATGCCGGCAGGGTTGATGCAGATGGAGGTCTGGTCGCCGCCTACTGCGCCAAGTGCGCTGGCCATTCCTGTGGCCTTGGCTGTGCCTTGAAACATGACTTGCGAAAAGTCGATGGCGTCGCTGCTTGTTTGTCCGGATAGGTTGGCTATAAATAGCAAGGAAATTATGGCTGTAATAACTCTTTTCATATCATGGAAAAAAATAAAAGACTACTTTGATTTGGATGCAAAAGTAGTCTTTTTTTCTGTGATTATATGTGCGCTAGTGGAGAATTATCTTCTTCCTCCGCTGCTTCCGCCTGAGCGGCCTCCACCGCTAGAGTGACTGCCGCCGCTGGAATGGCTGCCACCTGAGTAGCTACTTCCGCTTGAGCGACTTCCACCAGAGTAGCTGCTTGAACTGCTGCGGCTAGCACCCGATGATGAACTTCTTGATGAAGACGAGCTGCTTCTGTTGTAGTTCGAGTTGCTTGATTGACTGCCGCGTGAATAGGTCGAGCTCTGTCTTGAACCTGTTGACGAAGGTCTGTTGTTTGACGATTGGCTTTGTGGACGCACATATTCTGAACTTGAACGTGATGGACGTGTGTTGCTAGGCGAGGTGTATGTCTGGCGGTTGCTGCTGCTTGATCCTGAGTTTGGACGAGCAGTTTGACCGCTAGAGGAAGGACGAGTGACAGATGTGGAAGGACGATTGGTGGTGTTGCCGGTTGGGCGGCTGCTGATTGATGGGCGGCTGCTTGCACCTGCTGTTGGTCTCGATGCAGTGCCTTGTGGACGGCCTGACATGCTTCCTGATGCTCCTGCACCGTTTCTGACACCGGCAGTGTTGTTCTGGCGATAGCTCATCGAACCAGGAGTGTTGCTTCTGCCGTTTCTCACACTTGCAACGTAGGCCCCGAAGTTGTTGTGGCCGCCATGACCATCATGCCAATGTCCGTGATGACCGCCAGCCCAATAGCCGTCCCAATATCCATTCCAGTAGCCATTGTGATATCCGTTCCAATAGCCACATCCCCAGTAGCCACCCCAAGGTCTCCAGAATGGATCCCAATAGGAGTAACCCCAGTAGGAATAGCCCCAATAAGGATATCCCCAACCGATATTGACATAGAATGTCGGGTAATAATCCCAGTAGAAGGGGTCGTAATAATCGTTGACATAAATGTTGTAGGTGGTTCCGCCACCGACATAATAGTCATCGTAATAATCACGGTTGCTCGATGCCGAAGAACCGAAACGCTTGATGCGCGAAGCGAAATCGGCATCGTAGTAAGTCTCGGTGGTTGTGTACACAACACCATTGGTGTCGGTCACGGTCTCGGTGGTCTGGTAAACAGGCTGAACATCGCTGACGTAATTCTTGCTGTCGGTATAATAGTTCTGGTAATCGTATTGCGATTTGCCAGTAATGCCCGTATTGACATACGAGCCACCATCGATGCTTGCCATCCGACTTTCACCATAAGGCGAGTAATAAACATCGTCTCTTGCAATTTGCTTGTTGGCACCGCATCCGACAAGTGCCATCAAGGCGATGATAGGGAGTATTCTGAGTGTTTTCATTTTTTGTTATGGTGTTTATGTTATAAATCCATTAATTACGACATGAAAAATATACAAATACCATACCAAAATAGAGATTTGAAAAGCCAAAAAAAAGCACTGCTATGGGTCTTATTCTAGCGGAATGAGCTGCCCTTGACCATAGTGTTCAAGAGTGATGGACGGATGCCCTTTGTAGTAAATGTTCCCTCGACTGTAGATGCGTGCAATCAGGCCTGAATAGGGCCCTTCGTTTTTTGTTGCCCATACATAGGCATCGTTGGCCGATGCATTGTTGATGCGCACGTAGTTGGCCATGAGAGAACGTGCGTCAAGTTGGCCATAGCTTCTGAGGTAATACTCACAATAATTTGCTTTTCCTCTAAAGGTTACTTTTGATGTGCCATTGGTGAAGAAAAGTTTTATTAACCCGCATGAGAATGAGAGGTCAATGTCGCCTGAACCTTCGTTGACGTTAAGGAAGAAATATTCGGGATTGGAAATGGTGTCGACGAGCAATGAATCGTTTACGATCGTGTCGGTGATGTTTGGCGGAGCTAGATAGCCATGAATCGAGTCGGTGGGGGCGCTTTTTAAATAACCGATAGAGGCGAAGTCAATGGAGCGAAGGACGTCGTAATAGACCGTCATTTCGCATGGATAGTTGGTGCTGAAATTCAGGTTTAGGCCGTTCTCGTTCTTGATGATTAGCGTGTCGCCAATGATGTCGCATGTAATCTTTTCGGCAAGCTTGCTCGGACAGGTTAACTCAATTCGGGTATTATGGCTTTGCTTGAGATTGACACTTACGTTGTTATATACGCAGATGGATTTAAATGGCGACTCGATGGGAAATTCCATGGAGGTCACCTCTCCGTATAGGCGGTCATCCATTTTTTGGCATGAGGCAAGTAGTAACTCAACGGCGACGAAGATAAGAAGGAGTCCGAGATTTCTTTTCATGGTTTGGAAGGTAATACTTGTGTTTGAAATGATGACCAAAACCGATGCTGATGAAGTCAGCCTTAATGTCGTATGTAGTGAACGAAAGGTTTGCGAAGTTGTTGTCGTTGACATAGTACCTTAAGCCTAGTTTTTGATAGAACAGGAAGGCGTTCGCGGGTAGTGCTTCGTTGTTGCGTAGTCCAACGTTGAACATGAAACTGATTTGGTCAAGCATCATCTCATATGATAGGAGAACGCCAATTTCATTAGTCCAGCCGGGATGGGTGATTTCGCCACTATTATCGATTACGAATTCGAGACCGGCTCCAAGTCGATCGCGTTCGCTAATTTGGAACATTACATTGCCGGCAATGTTATGGATGAAAAAGTAGTCATGAGAACCATATTGTTGCGACATGTCCTTGAAACCCAATGTGTATTGTATGTCAGATACAAGGTAGCGTTTCCCGTCAAATTCAAATAGATAGTTCTTGGGTCGTAAACGCTTGTCAAGTAGCTCTTTAGGCTTCTGAAGATACCAGGAAAAACCGCTCGCCAAACTGAATATGTTGATGCCCATATTGGGTGTTCGGGTGGCACCATTTGAAAAATGGGTGAGCCCAAACGAGTTGACCCAAAACAGACGCTCAGTCAGGCGTTGACGGTATTCAAACGAGAGGTTGACGGCTGCATTCACGTGCGATCCGATAGCATAATTGTGGTAGTTCTCGGTTGGGTCAAATTTCATGGTGAGATAAGAAAGCCCGACACCTAATTTAAATGTAATCTTGCTACTCTCGCTTCTATTGATTGGGAAATTGATGAAAGGATATAGCGCAAACACATCGCCTAGTTCATCGCAATACTGACTTCCGTTAAGTGCTGAATAATAGAAGGTTAAGCCGATGGCTGGATAGTTGTGAAGCACTTCCCAACGATGCTGACCATAGGTGTTGCGGTGAAGCGAAAACTCGAACGAAGGAGTATGGCCACAATAGCGTCCTAAGGCTGAATGTGATTCGTCATTTTGGAAATACATATAGCCATAATGCGCTCGTGCTTCGATCTCGTAGTTTTTTGAATTTACCTGAGCGGCACAATTGATGGTGCAGCCCAAAAGCAGCATTATCAATGGGACGATATGTAAAATATGGCCTTTCATTACAAGGCTGCAAAGATACAAAAATGCTAGCAATTGGTCGTCTTATAAATGGAGTTTGCTCGGAAAAGCCTATCTTTGCAAGCTAAATCGTATATCAGACATGGACGAAAAACTACAGGCATTCAAGCATTTGCTTGACATCGTTGATGAAGTGAGGGCAAAATGCCCATGGGATAGTGTACAGACCATCGAGAGCATCCGCCATCTCACAATCGAAGAGACTTATGAACTTAGTGAGGCCATCCTCGCCAACGACCTTCCTGATGTGAAAAAGGAATTGGGCGATTTGATGCTTCATATCGTTTTGTATTCCAAAATGGCTAGCGAAAAAGAAGCTTTCGATATTGCCGATGTGCTTGATGGCATTTGTGAGAAGATGATAGTCCGTCATCCGCATATATTTGGTAACCAGAAAGTTGCTGACGCTAATGAGGTGTCACAGAACTGGGAAAAAATCAAGTTGGAGAAGGAACATAACCGTAGTGTGTTAGGCGGTGTGCCAGAAAGTCTTCCGGCTTTGCTTAAGGCTTATCGTATGCAACAGAAAGCTGCTGGTGTCGGTTTTGAGTGGCCCGATGCCGACCAAGCCTGGGATAAGGTGGAGGAGGAGAGAGGCGAGCTTTTTGCCGAATTGCAAGGAAACGATGCTGACAATGCCAAGGCGGAAGAAGAGTTTGGCGACTTGCTTTTTGCGCTGATTAATTATGGCAGAATGAAGGGTATCAATGCAGAAGATGCTTTGGATAAGACCAACCGTAAATTCCGCCAGCGTTTCGGCTATGTCGAGCAAAAGGCACGCGAAAACGGCACCGGGGTACAAAATCTTAGCCTCGATGAGATGCTCCGGCTTTGGGCCGATGCTAAAAAAGTCTGATAAAATTAGAGCTCGCCAGCCAAAGAGTTTTTCATGATGCCAATCTTCGAGCCTTCGATGAAGTCGATGATGAGTTGGCGGTCTTCCGAACCAGGAAGGTTCTCCTTGATGTATTGTACGGATTGCGACACGTTCATGCCGACGCTGTAGATGACACGGTAGATGTCTTGAATGGCGTTGATGCGTTTGCGCGAGAAACCGCGGCGCATCAGTCCGATGGAATTCACGCCAGCATAGCAAACAGGATAGCCAGTTCCAGTCTTTACGAAAGGAGGAATGTCTTTGTTGACCATAGCGCCGCCCGAAATCATCACGTGGGCACCGATTCGAGTGAACTGACTCACAGCAGCCAAACCGCCAAAGATGGCCCAATCGTCAACAGTGATGTGGCCGGCTAAAGTTGCAGCATTAGCCATGATGACGTTGTCGCCCAAATAACAGTCGTGGGCCACGTGGGTGAATGCCATCAACAGACAATTCTTGCCGACGACCGTATTACCCGAGGCGGCAGTGCCTTTGTTCACTGTTGCTGATTCGCGGATGGTTGTACCGTCGCCGATATAGCAATAGGTGGTTTCGCCTTTATATTTCAAGTCTTGAGGGATGGCTGAGATGACAGCTCCCGGAAAAATCTTGCAGTTTTTGCCAATGCGAGCACCATCAAAGATGGTCACGTTAGGGCCAATCCAAGTGCCTGAGCCTATCTCTACATCTTCCCCTATCCAGGCAAAGGGTTCAATCTTGACATCTTCCGCTATGCGGGCATTTGGATGGATATAGGCGAGAGGCTGGTTCATGGCTTAATATAATAAGGTGTGTTTGATTTTTCTTGCGAATGAAGTGTTGGAGAAGTGACCAGGCTTTACGGCAGTCACTTTGCCCTTGATGGGACGGCCTACCAATGTGAGGTCGCCAATGACGTCGAGTAGTTTGTGACGAGCAGGTTCGTTGTCGAAGTATAACTCTACGTTGTTCAGGATACCACATTCCTTGACCACCACTTTTGGTTTCTTGAAGAAGGCTGCGATGTGGTCGAGTTCCTCTTCCGACACGTTCTTGTTGACGAATACAATGGCGTTGGTGAGGTCGCCACCTTTGATGAGGTTGCGGCTTATGAGCGTCTCCAACTCGTGCAGGAATACAAAGGTGCGGCAAGGCGCGATCTCGTTTTCAAAGTCTTTTATGTCGGTCAGTGAGGCTTTTTGCTCATCTAGAACACGAGTGTTGTATTTAACCTTAGTCTCAATTTGGAAGGTGTCGCATGGCTCAATGGTGAGTTCGATGCCCAGCACTTCGTTCTTGTAAGAAATAGGCTCCGTGATTTCAAGGTAGTTGCGTGTTGCGTTCTGCTCCACGATACCTGCTTCGCGGATAGCTTCGACGAAGAACTTGGCGCTACCGTCCATGATAGGCATCTCTTCCACATTGATGTCGATGAGCACGTTGTCAATGCCCATGCCGCGCAATGCTGCCAAAACATGTTCAACGGTATATATCTTCACGCCGCCCTTGCCGAGCGTTGTGCCTCGTGCCGTGTCGATGACGTTATCGACATCGGCTTCAATAATCGGTTGATTCTCAAGGTCAATACGGCGAAAACGGATGCCAGTGTTTGCAGGTGCTGGGTTAAAGGTCAAGGTACCGCATTGGCGAGTATGGAGACCTGCCCCTTTCACGCTGACTTTATTCTTGAGTGTACATTGTTTGTCTGTCATAAAATAAAATTTAGCGGACTTCCATCCACAAAAATCGGGCAAAATTAGGTAAAAAATCCATAAAACCAAAAAAAATCTTCTTCTGATTTTAGAAACGGCGGCATTCAGCACCAAAATTTGTGTAATTTTGTCGTCTATAATTAAGGTGAAAATAACCAAATGACTCCAATAATTATTGATATAAACGACTATATCCATTCCGGCGAAGGTGCCAATGGCGAAAGCTATTTCCACAAGACCGACCCAACGGTGATGATGAAACTCTATTTTGCCTCTGCGCCTTACGAAATCATTGAAAACGAGTTGCTCTTTGCCCAAAAGGTATATGATTTAGGCATTCCGACACCCAAGCCTGGTGATTTCATTACCGATGGAAATGGCCGTTACGGAATACGTTTCCAACGCATTGTGGGAAAGAAATCGTTTGCTCGCGCCATCGGTGATGAGCCACATCGTGTGGAAACCTACGCACGCGATTTTGCCCAGATGTGCCTAAAACTCCATTCCACGCATGTTGACACGACGCAATTCCCGAATATGAAGGAAGTCAACCTTGAAATGTTGGCGAACAACCCCTATTTTACTGAAAATGAACGTCAATGGGTGAAAGATTTCATGTCAAGCATTCCTGACACCGATACCGCCTTGCACGGTGATTTGCAGTTCGGCAACGCCATCATGGCTGGCGAAAACAAGTATTTCATCGACCTCGGCGATTTCGCTTACGGACATCCATATTTCGACCTCGGACAAGTTTTGCTCTGCTGTCGCTACGACAGTGAAGATTTCGTGCGCGAAAATTTCCACATGGAATTGGCAACCGCCAACGAATTCTGGAAATATTTCGTCAAGGAATACTTTGGAGAAAACGCCAACCTTGAAGAAATTACCGAGATGATCCGCCCATATTCAGGATTGAAAACCTTACTCATTGAGCGGAATGCTGGCATCTATATGCCTCAATTCCATGCTCTTATGAAATAATTACTTTGTTTTTGCGATTTTTCCATTTTTCCCTTGACTCGTACCTAAGGGCATACACTAATTTTGCAGCCTGATTCAGAAATAGCGCTATCATGAAAGTAAACAACAAGTTAAAAATCAAAGAGTTTTCCCTACTCTGCGGAGTGACGGTCAAGACGCTGAGGCACTACGAGAAAATCGGCCTGCTGCAACCCTTCGAGGTGGATGAATGGACAGGCTACCGTTATTACAACGTGAGCCAGATGCAAGCCATGGAGAACATCCGCCGCTTGAAAGAGATGGGCTTCACGCTCGACGAAATCATTGAGATGTTCGCTTCGGGCAGCCTGACCCCAACCCTTCAGACCCTCGAAAAGAAGATCGCCGAAAGTGAGCGTGAACTTCACAAACTTCAGCAACGCTGTATCATGCTCCGCAACTTGGTTGACTCGCAAAACAAGATTCAAAAAATGGAACAAATTAGCATTCAATCTCTTCCGGAGATTATCGTCGCATCACATCGCGAGATTATCAACTCATACAACGATTTAGGCCGTCTTTGCTGCGAAGTCATCGGCCCCGAAATGGCCCGCCTCGGCTGTAAATGCCCCGAACCCGGCTACAGCTTCACCATTGAGCACAACGAATACCGCCCGACAAACATCGACATCGAATATTGCGAACAAGTCAAGGAAATGGGAAAGGATTCCGAAATCATCCAGTTCAAGAAGATTCCGGCAGTCGAAAAAGCCATCTGCATGAAGCATTACGGTCCATACGAAAGGCTCTACCAAAGCTATGTCGAACTTTTCAAATACATCGAACAGCAAGGCTACAAGGTCGTCGGAGCACCGCGCGCCAACTACATCGACGGCATCTGGAACCAGGAAGACCCTGAAAAATGGCTCACCATGATTCAGGTGCCTGTTGAGAAGGCATAAAATGTTTGTAGAGACGTGAATTGCGTCTTTATAGTAGCAAATTTCTGTACAGAAAAAAGAAAAATAATCGTTTGTCTGTACGGGGATTTGCTATTTTTGCATCTAAATAGTATGCTGTTAGATACTATTCCCAATAACTAATATGACAATGAAAAAAGTGAAAATCACCGTCATTAGGATGGCTTGCTACAGCGACCTGATGGCACAATACGAGAACCCGATTGAACATGCCTGCGACATGAAGGAAGGGCAGGTTTTCATCGCTAACGGCTGGCAACGTCCCGATGGACTTTGCGAAAGTGCCTGGGAAACCATGTCGCCTTTCGTGATGACCCTCGCTCACGGCGGCGAAGACTTCTACGACGGCTGGATGAAAAACCCGAAGTCAGCCATGATTTCGTGCAACGACGGCTTCCGCCCAGTCAGTTTCCTTATCGAAGCCTTGGACGAAAATGCCGAATAAAGAGCAAATTTGGCTTCCATTTCAATAATAGTTGTATTTTTGCCGTTCAATAAAACGTGAAATTTCAACAAATCAATAATTAAAAGTTCAAACTATGAAAAAATTATCACTTATCCTAATGATGCTGATAACATTCAGCTTCGCTGAAGCACAAGACATTCCTGGCGGTTTCGACTACGATTTCGGCGAGTGGGGCATAGTCCTTGAAGAGCAAAACAACCTCTGTGTTTTCATGACTGGGAAAAGTTCTTTAGTTCTCCAGTCGGATGGCAAATCCGTGGTTTTCACTGAATACAGTAATGGCGGCACTGCCGAGATTCTCCTCATGCGTCACAACGTCGATGGCACTATCGACACCTCGTATGGCGAAAACGGTTATGTCCACATGGCTCCGATTGGCAACACAAACTTTTTTTCTTACGATTCAAAAATCGTTGAAAACGACAACATGCTTATCTTGGCTTATACCTATGGCAGCAATGGTGGCAACATGTTTCTGATGAAACTTGATTCCGATGGTAACGTTGTCACTTCTTTCGGCAATAATGGTTATGCGACCTACAACAAACAAGCCAACTGGACATTGGTTCCAAGATCATTAGCCATTCAGGATGACGGCAAGATTCTCGTAGGTGGCGAATACGGCGAATTCGATTACGCTTCCTGCATCTTGCGTTTCACGGCTGACGGTCAGCTCGACACCACATTCGGCGACAACGGCATGGTGCTCCATGAATCATACGATTCCTACGGATGGCAAGTCATGGCAGTAGGCGAAAGCATTGCTGTCGGTCCCGACGGCCGCATCTACCTCTGCGGATGGGAAGTCACCCCTAACGAAGAGTGGGGATCACCTTACAGCAGCAAAATCATTTGCGTTGACCAAAACGGCGATTTCGTTCCTACTTTTGGCGACAATGGCGTCTGGGAATACAGCTTCAGCGAAGTCATCGACTTCATCAACGCTTGCAAAGTCATGGACGACGGCAAGCTGCTGATTGCTGGTGCCGCAGAAACCTATAATGAAATCCAAGGTCAACCAATTTACAGCATATTTGTCGCCAAACTGAACCCAGATGGCTCTTTCGACAATACTTTCGGTGACAATGGTTTCTCCATGGTTCAATGCATAGAAAACTCATACAACACCTGCCTCGAAATGGCCGTAGCCGACAATGGCGAAATCTATCTCGCCGGTTATGTTTGGGAAGAACTGAAAGACATGCTGATTACCGCATTTAACGCCGACGGCACACTGAACGAAAGCTTCGGCGAATATGGCTTCGACCACATCACCTTTGGCGGCGACAAGACCAGCTGCGCTACCGACCTCGCCATCCAGCCTGACGGAAAACTCGTTGCCATTGGTCACTTCGAGCACGAAGAGACCTTTGCCGACTACTTCCTGATGCGTTTCAACACCGAAGCTAGCCTTGGCGTTGCCGAGGAAAGCATCGCTGCAAACAGCGTCTTCACTTATCCTAATCCAGCCGTGAGCGAAGTCCGTTTCGCCAACCTCGAAAACGAGTGCATCGCCAATGTCTATGACGCCATGGGCCGCTTGGTCATGAGCGCAACGGTTTCATCAGAAAGCGCTTTGAACGTCTCGAAACTCAATTCGGGCAACTACTTCGTCGAACTGATTGACGGCAGCCAAATCATCAAGACAAGATTCATGAAGTAATTCGATTTACGACATGTCGAAAATGAAAAAAGCCAGCATCACGCTGGCTTTTTTCATTTCTTCAATGCCTCAATTTCCTTTTCCAAGGCCTCGACTGTGCGGGCCAGTTCGTCGAGATGACGTAGCCGTGCCGAGGCTTTCATGTATTGCCGCAATGGCATGGATGGCGTGCCCATGAAATCTTGGTTGGGTTGCTTGATGGTGCCCAGCACGCCCGACTGTGCGCCAAAGCGCGACTGGTCGGCGATGTGAAGGTGTCCGGCGAAGCCGCACTGACCGCCCACCACACAGTTCTTGCCGATATGCGTCGAGCCGCTCACGCCCGTTTGGGCAGCCATGGCGGTGTCTTCTCCCACTTCGGTGTTGTGCGCTAGCATGATGAGGTTATCTAACTTCACGCCGCGGTGGATGTGCGTCGAGCCCATGGTGGCGCGGTCGATGGTGGTGTTGGCACCAATCTCCACATCGTCGTCGATGACCACATTGCCTACTTGCGGAATCTTGTCGTAGTGCCCATCGGGTTGTGGAGCGAAGCCGAAGCCGTCGCCGCCAATCACAACGCCAGCGTGCAGCGTGCAGCGTTGGCCGATGATGGTGTTGCGGTAAAGCTTCACGCCTGGATACAACGTGGTGTTGTCGCCAATCACTGAATTGTCGCCCACATATACTTGAGGATAGATCTTCACATTGTTACCAATCTTCACGTTCTCGCCTACGAAAGCGAACTCGCCGAGATAAGCATTGTCGCCCACTGTAGCTGATGCTGATACGAAAGCCAATGATGAAACGCCGTGCTTGTCTTGTGCCATCTGGTCGTAGAAAGCCAAGAGTTTGGCAAACGACGCGTAGGCATCGGGCACACGAATCAAGGTGGCGGCGATGGGAGCCGCGGCCTCGAATGTGTCGTTGACGATGACCACCGATGACTTCGTTTCATAGATATAAGGTGTGTATTTCGGGTTGGCCAAGAAGCTGAGCATGCCTGGTGCGCCTTCTTCGATCTTGGCGACGTTCCACACTTCGGCATTGGGGTTGCCTTCCACTTTGCCTTGTAGCAACTCGGCGATTTGTGAAGCTAAGAATTTCATCTTTTTGTGTTAGTTATTACTGAATGACAACTCGATTAGGCGGATTTTATTGCCTTCTGCTCAAATAAGTCGCTCGAAATCGCGCTTGAGCACGGCGATGGCTTGTTCCACCATAGGATTAGGCAAAGCTACCAGAGCCTGAGCTAAAATGGCGACATCCTCTTCGTCGTTGAGTTGCTCGAAGGTCGAGTTGATTTGGTTGACGAGTTCCTCCTTGGCATTTTGGACTGCGTTCCAAGTGGTGTTGGCTACATAGAGTTGTTGCGCAAGGTTGTGTTCATATTCCTCTCTCACGTTTTGGAGCAGTTGCAGATGGAAAACGCCTTTCTCGATGCCTGGCGCATAAACACGTTTCACCAATTGAGGCAGTTGCACACGTTCCAAGTAGAGCAGGAAACGCTCGTAGGCTTGCACCTTGAGCGGCATGATGATTTTCAGGGCTTGCAGCTTCAGCTCGACGGCTGGGCCACGATGGTTTTCGGCCTCTTTCATCTTCAAGAGCCGCAACAAGATAAAAGTGGCGGCGGCGGCAATCACCACGCCTAAAGCCAAAAGGATAATCAACCAGGTATTTGTCATTTTTATTGAATTTGGGTGCAAATTTACAAAAACTTACTGAACCAACGAATAACTTGTGCTTCTTCCTCCACCTTCGTTCTTCCGAAGCACTCCTTTCTTAACCAAATCGTTGATGTCGTTGAGTGCGGTATCGGTCGAGCATTTCGCTATCTTGGCCCATTTGCTGGTGTTCAGTTTGCCGAAGAAACCATCGTAGAGCATGTTGATTATTTTCTTCTGCCTGTCGTTGAAGCGCATCTCGGTGTGTGATTCCCAGAAACGGGCCTTTGCCATGACTGATTTCAATGTCATGTCAGTCGAATCGAGGGAAGACTGTAGACATTTCAAGAACCACAAAAGCCATTCCGTGATGTCGCCCGAACCTTTTTGCGTCAGTTCCAATATCTTATAATACTGTTTCTTGTCGATTTGGATTTGGTTTGACATGCTATAGAACCTTCGTGCGTTGTTGTCAGAACGTGCCAAAAGCATCTCGGTCAAGGCACGGGCGATGCGGCCATTGCCATCGTCGAAAGGGTGAATGGTGACGAACCACAGATGCGCTACGGCGGCTTTCAAGACTGGGTCGAGAGAATCGTCATGGTTGAACCAAGCCACGAAACGTTTCATTTCATCTGCAATACGTTCAGGTTCTGGAGCTTGGTAGTGGACTTGTTCGTGTCCCATCGGCCCCGACACTACTTGCATCTCGTGGCTACGATAGCATCCTACGTCGATTTTATACAATCCGCTCATGCCCGTGGGGAAGAGCACATTGTGCCAACCGAAAAGCCGCTCGTCAGAGAGTTCGGTGTCAAAGTGCTGGGTGGCATCGAGCATCATTTCCACAACGCCATCAATGTATCTCGTTGAAGACGTGACGTTAGTCGTGGGAATACCTAAACGCAAGGCTATCGACGACCTGACTTGCGACAAGTTGAGATTCTCGCCTTCAATCTCTGACGACTTCACCACCTCTAATGTCAGGTTTTCCAAAACGGCTTCGTCTTGTATTGAGAAACCAAGGGCTGACAATTCGCCCAACAGCAACCCCTGCTTGGCCCTGACCGATGCCAAAGGGTTCATCACTGCTGCGGCATCGAATCGGAAATGCCACCATTCTTTTCTCTCGTGCAGATACATGATGTAAAATTTTGTGCAAAAATACATCTTTTCGGTGAAAAAGGTCATTATTCGCCGAAATTTTTTCGGTGAATAGACGGGGTGATCGCCGAATGAACTATTTTTCTCGGTTTTTGTTTTGCATTTTGAAAATCCGTTTCCTAAATTTGCAGCGTAAAAGCTCTATAACTTATTTGCCATGAGAAAACAGTTATTTACCCTTATCTTCGCCGCCTTTTGCGGCATGAGTAGCGCATTTGCCTACGATTTTTTTGCAGTTTGCTCTACTAGACAGGTGCTCTATTACAACATTACTGATGCGGAGAACCATGAGGTGGAACTGACTTACCCAGGAAATGACCCCGAGAATCCTTGGTGTAATTTCGCAAAACCTACGGGAACAATTACCTTGCCAAGCAAGGTGAGGAATAATGGCACAGTATACTCAGTGACTGCGATTGGGGATAATGCCTTTAAAAATTGTGATGGTTTGGTGGGTAATCTGAATATCCCAAATTCAGTATTGTCTATTGGAGAATATGCATTCAAATCATGTACTGGTTTTAAGGGCAATTTGGTTCTACCAAATTCTTTGACTACGATAGGAATTGGGGCGTTCTCTTATTGCAATGGCTTTTCTGGTAATTTGGTTCTTCCCAATTCACTGACAGTAATTGAAGATGAAGTTTTTTATAGTTGTCGAGGATTTATGGGTGATTTGATTATTTCGGATTTCGTTAATTCGATAGGTAACCATGCCTTCAATGGTTGCCGTTTTACTGGTTCATTGGTGCTTCCGAATACATTGACCTCAATAGGGGTGCAAGCCTTCGGTAGTTGTAGCGGTTTTGTCGGCGACTTGATTATTCCAAATTCGGTAATATCAATTGGGGTTTATGCTTTTACTTATTGCAGTGGCTTCACAGGAAACCTAATACTTCCCAACTCTATGACTGAGATTAGTAGAGGCGTTTTCTCATATTGTTACGGTTTTAACGGCAATTTAGTTATTCCTAATTCAGTTACTTTTATTGATGAGTATGCTTTTGATGATTGCAAAAACTTAATAGGGAATTTGGACATACCGAACAGCGTAATTGCGATAGGGAACAATGCATTTAGAGGATGCAGTGGTTTTACGGGTGACTTGGTTATTCCTAACTCTGTTACTTCAATTGGATATGGTTCTTTTGAAGATTGTAGTGGATTCGATGGCGGTTTGATTCTCTCTAATTCCGTTACATTCATTGATTGCTGGGCATTTGAAGGATGTAGTGGCTTCGTGGGAGACTTGATTATTCCAAATTCGTTGACGGTGATAAAAATGGGATCGTTTGATAGTTGTGGCTTTACAGGTGACTTGATTATTAGCAATTCGGTGACTTCTATAGAAGAATCTGCATTCAGTTTTTGTTGGAATTTTGCAGGTGATTTAATCATTGGAAGTTCTGTGAATATGATTGGCCATTTTGCTTTTAATGGAAGTAAATTTGCCAATATTTATGTGAATTGCGACATCCCTCCGTATGCTGAGTCGTATGCTTTCTTGGGCTTGGAAACTGCGACTCCTGTTTTCGTGCCTTGTGGAACCATTCAATATTTCCAAGAAGCAGATGCTTGGAATCAGTTCACAAACTATCAGCAGAACAACCATTATCAGTTATTTGTCGCATCAGAAAATGAAGGCCTTGGCACAGTCACCATTCTCCAGCAACCCGACTGCGAAACCGACGCTATAGTGCAAGCTGTTGCTGCCGAAGGATATACTTTTATTCATTGGATAGCTAATGGCGAGATTGTTTCGATAGAAAATCCATATGTTTTCGCTTTGAAGAAAAACACCGAGTTAACGGCTATCTTCAGCGGCATGGGTGTCGATGACAACGAAAAGATGGAAATCGCAGCCTATCCAAATCCCACAACGGGTTTGTTCGTCGTGGAAGGCGAAGACATCGAGAAGGTTGAGGTTTATAACGCCATGGGGCAACTTGTCCTGACAAAAGCAGTTTCCGATGACAGAACAGAAATCGATTTGAGCAGATTCTCAAGTGGCGAATACATGCTCCGAATTATGTGCAATGATGGAATTTCCCAGAAAAAAATAGTCAAAAATTAAATCCTATATCATCATGAAAAAAACGTTTCTCATCTTGCTGTTTATGGCTTGGGGTTAGGCTCTATTGCCGTGTCGTTCCTGTTCTCCAAGGCGGCTAGTAACCATTTGCTCAATGCAACCAATGTTTACAACACCCATCTCGGAAAGACCCCAAACAATGATGTTAGTCTCAACTTTGGTTTCACTCCAAACGGCGTCGGATTGACATTGAGCTTCTAAAACATCATTTTCCCAACGAAAAAGCAATTCCTATCAAAAAAAGGCCTACCTTTGCCTTTTCTTATTTCGAACAAAGTATTTTCACATAAAACAAAGACATAATCATGAGCGAAATCATCTTATCAAACAGAGTCCTCAACATGGCTGAATCAGCTACTTTGGCCATGACCAACAAGAGCCGCGAACTCAAGGCACAAGGTATCGACGTCATCAGCCTCAGCATCGGCGAACCCGACTTCAACACCCCTGAAGCCGCCAAGCAAGCCGGCATCGACGCCATCCAAAACAACGACACTCACTATCCACCCGTTCCTGGCACACCTGCACTGCGCAAGGCCGTGGCTGCCAAACTCAAGAGAGACAACGGATTGGATTATAAAGACACCGATATCATCATCAGCAACGGCGCCAAGCAAGCCATCACCAACACCTTCTTGGCCATCCTTAACGAAGGCGACGAGGTCATCATTCCCGCTCCGTTCTGGGTGTCATATCCCGAAATGGTGAAGCTCGGCGGCGGCGTCCCTGTCATCATCAAGACCGACATCGAACACGACTTCAAGATTACGGCCGAACAACTCGAAGCCGCTATCACTCCTAAGACCAAGGCTTTCATCATCAACACGCCTTGCAACCCTTCGGGATCGGTGTTCACCAAGGCCGACCTCACCGCTATCGCTGAGGTGCTGCGCAAGTATCCTAACATTATCGTCATCTCCGACGAGATTTACGAATACATCCAATACGAACACAAGCACGAAAGCATGGGCCAGTTCGAATTCCTGAAAGACCGCCTCGTGCTCGTCAATGGCGTCGCCAAAGGCTATGCCATGACAGGCTGGCGTATCGGTTACATCGCTGCTCCACAAGCTATTGTGAAGGCTACCAACAAGATTCAAGGCCAATACACTTCGGGCATCTGCACCATCGCTCAAGCCGCTGCCCTGAAAGCCATGGAACTCAGCCCTGAAAACTCACCTGAGATTCAAGCCATGCTGAAAGCCTTCCGCGGCCGTCGCGACATGCTCCACAACATGCTGAACGAAATCCCTGGCGTGAAGTGCAACATGCCTTCGGGCGCTTTCTATGTGTTCCCAGAAGTGAAGTCGTACTACGGCAAGACCGATGGTGAGACCACCATCACCGGCAGCGACGACCTCTGCATGTATCTGCTCTACAACGCCCACGTGGCTTGCGTGGCTGGTAAGGCCTTCGGCAACGACGACTGCATCCGTCTGTCGTATGCCACCTCCGAAGACAAGCTCATCGAAGCCGTCAAGCGCATCAAGGCTGCCTTGGCAAAGCTCCATTGATTGAGAATAGATTAAGCCATAAGTTATTGCCGTGCCAATAGCTTATGGCTTTTTTTAATCTTTCTACTTTCCACTTTCCACTTTTCCACTTTCCACTTAAAAAAAGATGACTTTCACCGAATTAGCCAACCATATCTTCAACGAGGCCATCGCCGACTATCACAAGACCGACAATGTCGATACGCCTATCAGCAATCCCTATCCAGCTCAGAGCATTGAGGCTTGCCTCTATCTCAAGAACTGGATCGACACCGTGCAGTGGCACTTGGAAGACATCATCCGCGACCCCAATATCAATCCTGTGGAAGCCCTGGCGCTGAAACGCCGCATCGATCGCTCCAACCAAGACCGTACCGACCTTGTGGAACGTATCGACAGCTATTTTTGGGACAAATATCACAGCCTCAACCACGATGACGATGCGGCCATCAATACCGAAAGTCCGGCTTGGGCTGTGGATAGGCTCTCCATCCTGCAGCTCAAGATTTATCACATGCAGGTCGAGGTGGACCGCACGGATGTCAGCGCTGAGCACAAGACACAATGCCAGGCCAAACTCAATGTGCTGACCGAACAAGACTCGGACCTCACCGCTGCCATCGACCAGCTGCTTGCCGACTATGAGGCGGGCCGCAAGGTGATGAAGGTGTATAAGCAGATGAAGATGTATAACGACCCTAACCTTAACCCCGTGCTTTACGGACAGAAGTCTTGAAGAAGTTACTCATCATAAGGTTCTCGGCTTTGGGCGATGTGGCCATGACTGTGCCCGTCGTCCACGATTTGGCTGTGCAATATCCCGATTTGGACATCACAGTGCTCAGCCGCGAGATGTGCAAGCCGATGTTTTTCTTGCTTCCCGACAATGTGCATTTCATTGCTGCCGATTTGAATGGCCAGCACAAAGGCATCGGCGGATTGAATTGCCTTTTGCGCGAAATACAGTATAAGAAATTTGATTACATTGCTGATTTTCACGATGTCTTGCGCTCGCAATGGCTGCGTTTCCGCTTCGCCTTGGCAGGAAAAAAGGTGGCACATATCGACAAAGGTCGCAAAGGCAAGAAAAAACTTACCCGACAGAAAAACAAGATTCTGACCCAGCAATCCACTTCGTTTGAACGCTATGCCAAGGTGTTGGAACAATTGGGTTTCCCTGTGAAAGCTGATTTCAAAGGCCTTGATTATCGCCGTTTCGAAGAGGTCCCCAATAAGCCAGGCGAGCATTGGGTGGGCATTGCGCCTTTCGCCAAGCACGAAGCCAAGGCTTATCCTTTGGAGATGATGGAAGAAGTGGTGGAAATGCTGTCGAAGAAAGTGAATGTGCTCCTTTTTGGCGGCGGATTGGAAGAGAAACAGGTGCTTTCCGACATGTGTTATAGGCACGAAAACACTTATATCGCCCACAGCGAGTTCGACTTGGCGGGCGAGATTGCCATGATGCAGCAACTGGATGTCATGCTCACCATGGACTCGGCCAACATGCACCTGGCTTCGCTTGTCGGTACGCCCGTTATTTCCATTTGGGGCGGCACACATCCTTACGCAGGCTTCTTGGGCTGGAACCAAAAAGAAACTGATTGTGTGCAACTTGACATGCCTTGCCGCCCATGTTCGGTGTATGGTAACAAGCCTTGCTTTCGTGGCGACTATGCCTGCATGAGAGGCATCACGCCAGAAATGATTGTGAAAAAGGTGAGCAATTATTTCGAGCAGGTTTGAACCAAAACCTGCAAAACTTTCAAAACCACATTTGTCTTTTACGTTCGCGACGATGCGAAGCGGCTGCCCGACTTTGTGAAAGAGGGATCTTAACCACAAATATAACGAATTAGGCTAATAGGCTCCGCCTACCACCACGTGCTTCACGTACGTTCCGTTTTCGGCAAACACCTGCACCATGTAGATGCCTGCGGCTAGGCTGCTGGTGTTGAGCATGACATTGTTGCCGTTGTATGATGGTGCGGCGGCCACCTGCTGACCCAGCAAGTCGTAGAGACGCACCTGCCTGATGCCTTTGCCTGACACGGTGAATATGCCTTGTGTGGGGTTAGGGTAGATGGAAGGGGTCAAGACATTATCATCTACGCCTCCATGCCCTTTTGCATCTAACATGACGTATTGGCCCGATTGAGGAGCGGCCTCAAAGCCTGGAACAAGTTCGATGTAGGATGAAGCGTGATACTCGTGGCTTTCAGCCGACGGGATGGCAGCATCCAACTCGAAGTTTTCGGCTTCATGGATGATTTGCGCCTTCGCCACGATGGCAGCCATCAATAGGCAAATTGTAATGATACTTCGTTTCATAAGGCTTTTCATTTGCGGTTCTCAAGTTCGTCAACCCTCTGTTGGAGCTGTTCAATGATTTCCTGTTGCTTGATCGTGTAAAGCGTCAGTTCCTCTATCTTCTTCAGCAATATGCCTTGCATCTCGGCCATGTCGTAGCCCTGTTCGAGCACTTCGCTTTCGGCTGGCACTTCGGGCAGGTGATGGTTGGTTTGGACAAACAGCTTCAAGTCGTTGAGACTCATGAGTTTGTAGTCGGTGCTGAAGACGGCATCGTGCCATTGGTCAACCTGCTGGATGAATACCTTATCGGCAAGGATGCCACCAGACACGGCAAAAGCATAGTTGAGACCTTCGTACGTGTTCTCGATATTGACACCGACTTTCCCGTTGAGGGTAAGGCAGCTAAGGTCATCGCCATTCATGCTGCTGATGCTCATGTGACCAGCATTGTCAACGCTTATGCCATGGTTTTCGTCGCGCAGTTGGATGAAGGTGTTGCTGTTTTCCAAGTCCTTCGGTTCGAGGATGATGCCCGCATCTTCGCCCTCGTCGGAACGGATGTGTAGCTTGGCAGAAAGCTCTTCGTTGGGGACATCTCCGATGGCGATGCGTCCGGTTTTGTCCCATACGCCATTCGAGTAATTATTAGGTGATTGGCTGATAAACAATGTAGGGTTCATGCTAGAAAAACCTATCATTAAGCTGCATGGATAAGGGTTCTCAAATACAACTCCGTTACCAGATAGGAGACCATAACCAATAACCATACTCCCCATTTTTGAAGCTTTTAAACGCCCGCCAATTGCCATCGCGTAATCATTTTCGATGGTGTTGTGTGACCCAACAGTAAATGACTTTGATCCAGTGACTAAATGATATTCACCTAAAGCCATAGAATTTCCGCTTACAGGATTGAGAATATTATTGGCACCCATGGCCACACCTTGATTTGATTCAACTTTATTGTTAAACCCAATGGCCGCACTTCTCAGTTCTGAAGATTCTGGAACAGTATTATTTGTTCCAATGTTTAATACATCTCCTCTAACAATGATTTCTTGTGCGAATAATTTGCCAATTGGAAAAACAAACATTAAGATTGTTGCGATTAATAATGATTTTTTCATAGTTTCGAATTTTTAATTTGTTGAATTAATACTTGATAAATGTTCCTTGGGCAATCATCTTGTTTTCCGTTATGATTTGGTAAATGTAGGCTCCCGCTTCAAGGTTTTGTGTGTCGATTATGATGAGATTCCCGCTGCGTGAACAGTCAAATCGAAATTCTGTAGCCGAAACCTTCAACTTGTTGGGGTATGCCCCTGCTTCGTCATTGTAACTTATGAACAACGGCGAAGCCTGCATTTGGGCTTTTTGCGTTCCCCATGCCATGCCGTGATGACAATCCTTGATTTCAATATCTCCCTATTTCTTGCAGACATAGAACTTGCTGGTTTGTAGGTGATTGATATGCAATGAAATTATGACGCAGCAAATTTACAACGTAAAATCGCGAAAGTCAAGAGAAAAATGTTTTTTTTGTCAAACGATGCACTGCACAAAGCTCCCCAAAACCATACCCGCCCTATACCTGCTCCCTACTTCGTCCAATACTTGCCCATACTTCGCCCAATGCTCACCCAATCCAAGGAATTGGACGAGCTATGTGTCAGGTTGTTACAAATAAAGATTGGAGTACGGCAGGTGCCTTGGAATGCGATAGACAGCACTTTCGGGGTGCTGATTTGCATCAATAATTGTATCCCTTTCCGACCTTCATCTTCTCGGTGGCGTAGTGGCCGAGATAGACGAGGCCGAGGTTGCCGTCGATGGCGATTTCGCCGCCCATCTGCAACGGGTGACCGTTGAGGCTGCCGAATTCGTCGTTGACATCCACTTCCAACCCGTCGCAACTCACCACACAGGCTTTGCCCAAACGTACTGCCGTGACAGCCGCATGTGAGGTGGCTCCGCCGCGGGCAGTGAGCAGTCCGTCGCAGTCGAAAATCATGCTGATGTCGTCGGGTACCGTGTCGGGACGCACCAAAATGATGTTGCCATCTGGATGTTGTTCACGCATGTCTTTGATTTGTTGTGGATTGAAAGCAGCCAAGCCATTCATCGCGCCGCCACCGATGCCCATGCCACGTCCAATCTGCTTCATCTCTTCGGGCGACTGCACGAAAGCGTTCATTTCGTCTTCGAGTTTCAGGTCTTGGTCGCGGATTTGAAGGATGCGGAAGTCGTCGGGGTTGTCGCTCTCGAAGGTGAACTCCATCTCTTGTGGGCTATAGCCCAGTTCTTCGGTGAGCACTTTGGCGATGCTGTAAATCTTCTTGTAAATCTCGGGTAAGGCGGTTTGCATCGACGGACCTTCGAGGTTGGCGGCCTTGCGTTGGGTTTCGCCTATCGGCAAAGGCTTCACCAATCCACCGACGATGTCTTCGCCTTGGCTGCGTAGGGTGAAGTCGCCATAAAGGTGAACGCCAGGACGCTCGCGGTGTGGGTTTTGGGTGAACACCACGCCGGTGCCAGAGGTCTCGCAGCGGTTGCCGAAAATCATCTGTTGCACGATGACGGCAGTGCCCCAGTTTTCGGAAATGCCGAGGTGACGGCGGTAGGCCAATGCACGGTCGGAGTTCCATGAGTCGAACACCATGTTAATGCAGGCGATGAGCTGTTTGAAAAGGTCTTGTTCGAAAACAATGTCGTGTCTTTCAAGTATTTGCTTGTAGGCATAGGCCAGTTCGCGCATCTGGCTCACGCTGAAATCGGCTTTCTGCGTGATGTTGGTGTTTTGCTTGAAGGCGTTGATTTCGTCGTCGAACACGTCACGTTCGATGCCTTTGGCCATACCCCAGCTTTGCAGCAGACGGCGGTAGCTGTCCCATACGGTCCAGGCTTTGGCGGGGTCAGTGGCGATGGCTTCAACGAGTTCGTCGTTGAGACCGACGTTAAGGAATGTGTCCATGGCACCCGGCATCGAGATGGCCGTTCCCGAACGCACCGAGATGAGCAGAGGAGCGGTGGCATCGCCGAACTTGCGCCCCGTGATGTTCTCCAACTCGTTGATATATTGACGGATCATGCCGTGGATTTCGGTGCGCAGCTCAGGGATGGTGTTGATGGTGTCGTTGCGGCGGAAGGTCTCTGTAGTGATGACGAAGCCTGGAGGCACGGGCATGTCGTGCAGATAGAGGTTCTTCAGGTTGTTGGCCTTGTTGCCGATAAACACTTGGTTGTCCATCTTCGGCGTGCGCTCCCAGAATGGGCTGATCAGCATTTCCGAGTTGTAGGTCATGATGTCGCTGATGAGCTTCGGATTGAGTGTGTTCTCCATTGTGCGCAACGATTTGAGAATGCGTGCGATGAAGTTGTCAAGCGGCTGCATCAGGAAAGCATCGGAGAGCAAGTCGCGGTGAAATTCTTCCGACTTGCGCGTGATGAGCGAGGCCATCTTGCGTTCGCTGAGTTTCCCTTCGGGGTCGAAGAGTTGCGGGATGACCATCTTCAGCGGATATTCATACGACTTGAGGAAATACTTGATGATGATGCGGCGCACGTCTTCGGCGATGAACTGGAAGATGTTGATATACTGTGCGAAAGAGAAGCTTCGTGAGGTGAGACTGTAACGCAGCATGTCCAACTTCGAGTTGAGGCTTTGGTTGGTGATGCCGTCGAGTTCGAGGCCGTTGCGGAAATATTCCAAGATGGTGTAAATCTGGTTCAGGGTGCGCTCGGAGATATATTCGAGGTTGATGCTCTGCACCACTTTCTCCATCAGTTGGGTGGCGACACGCTCAAGGCGGAAGGTCAGGCCCATGGCTTCGAACTTGTTCTCGCGGTAGGTGCCATACATCGACGGGATGCCGATGGCGATATGGCGCTTATGGTAGATGTTCTCCCAGCCTTCGCTTGTCTCGGGGTTGAAGATGATGGCTTTTAGCTTGTCCATGAAGGCGTAAATCAAGGTCAGCGACTTGCCGAAATCCTTTGACTTATAGGCTTTCTCAAACTCATCGACGTCTTGGTCGGGGATGAAGGAATAGCTGCGGAGCGAGTTGAAGATGTTGACCGACTCGAAACTGTATTTCTCGCGAAGCGAGGCGTAAAGGTCTTTGATGTCCATCAAGCGGGCACGTTCGCGTTCGGCAATCGTATCTTCGATTTCGAGTTTTTCGGCTGCACGCACGATGAGTTTGTCGAAGTCGTCGCGCGAGAGCATGAGCAGGTCTTCGGGGTCGAGGCAGCTTATCTCGCTCATCTTCACGGTGATGGAATGGATGAAGGTGAACCACTCGCTGTTCGTGTCGATACTGTCGTAAACGTTGTTGGGCAAGATGGAACGTAGGTTCTCCACGATGCCGTCGCTCCAGAATTTGAATACGTTAAGGGTCAGTCCGATGAGCGTGTTGTTGCTTTCGGTATGCACCTGCTTGCGGAGGAAATGCACCAGTTTGTCCTGTCGTCCGCTGATTTCGTCCATGTTGGTGGTGACGTTGCGGATCTCGCCTTCGGCACCTATCTCGTTGAAATAGACGGGGAAGATGCGCGTGAGTTGCTTCACCTTCTTATAATATGGCGTGATGTTGGAGTTGAGTATCTTGGTGATTTCGCGTTGGAAGAGGTCAGTGTCGCTCAGGAAGATGCCGCCCAATTTGAGGTTGACAATCAACGAGGAAAGCAGTTTCTCCATGGGGTGCTTCGAGTGTTCGATGAGCTCGAGCCAAACGCGTATGTTCTTGATATGGTTCTCATCCACAGAGAGTTGCCAGTCTTCGCCTACGAACACCTCGCCAGGAGTGACGAAGCCGAAAGCGATGAGCTTCTTCTCGAAATAGTTGACGATTTCCTTGAGCTCGGTCTGGTCAACGTCGATGATCTTCTTGCCCAAGGTGAGTTGGAAATCGAGCACTGCCGACATGTAGTCGTGGCGCAGTTCTTCGGCGAGGTCGAATATCGTGTCGATGAATGGAATCAGCTCGTCTTGCTGCAACTCATCGACGGCTTCGCGCAACATACGATCCATGTTCCAGATGAGGCGCTCGCGTTGGCTTTCCATGCCAGGCAGATGCAGCAGGAAAAACACATTGTGGAACTTCGTTATGAAATGCGGAAAGGCTTGGTCGGATTCCATGAAACGCTTTGCAACTTGTTCGTAATTAGGTAAATCAGTGAGCATTTCCCACGATGTAGCAGCTTCGAGCTTAGCGTTGAGTTCGTTGAAATAGGGTTTCCCGATTTCTTGCTGAACGGCTTTGATTTCGGCTTCGGAAAGGATGTCTTTCTTGCTCTCAATCCAGTTCTCCACTTGTGAGGAGCTTTGCCAGAAAGCGTAGTTTTCGAGCAAGATATGGCGCAGCAAATCGCACGATGCTTGGTTGAATCGCTCATCGGCAGCGGCACGGCCCAAATAGCGTGCTGCGTGTTTCGATGCCAAAATCATGCAGTCTGTATTGGCTTCGAAAGCATCGTTCAAGATATTGAAAACCAATTCAATAAGGTGACTGTGCTTGGGTGATTTTGCCATGACCATATCGACAAACTCCATGAGTGTGACGACGATGCTAAGTCGCAGTTTTTGGCTGACTTCAGGCTTCAGCAGGCTGTGCATCATCTCCAAAGGCATCGCCAAGGCATCGGCAGGGATGTCGTCACGCGTGTAGAACCAGAAATCGTCGAGCAGCATCTTGCGTAGCTCTTCGGTCACGAAGGTGTGGTTCGATAGGGGATGGTGGTATTCGGTGATGCACTCCTTGGCGCGTTTGTTGATGCCAAAGTATTTGGCAGAAAGGTCGATAAATTGTTGATGTTCAGTGGGAATGAAGATGTCTTTATAGCGTGTTTGTGCCAGATTGGCTTCCAAGGCTTGCGATTTGAATGTGCTGTCCATGACAAAATGATTTTGATGCGCAAAATTATTTAATTTGATGAAGCGAAAAAAGAAAAGTAGTACTTTTGCACCATAATTTTTGAACAAACTAAAACTGAATACTAATGGAAAAGATTAAAGTAGGTATCAACGGATTCGGTCGTATCGGCCGTAACGTTTTCCGCATCTGCTGCGAACGTCCAAATCTGGAAGTCGTCGGCATCAACGATTTGACCAGCACCAAGGTGTTGGCTCACCTTTTGAAATACGATTCGACCCAAGGTAAGTTCCCTGGCACTGTCGAATACGACGAAACCGCACTCATCGTCAATGGTGTGCGCATCAGTGTGACTGCTGAACGTTCACCATTGGACATCAAGTGGAGCAAGACTCCTGATGTAGTTGTTGAATCCACTGGCGTGTTCCGCTCGAAGGAAAGCAGCAAGGGCGGCTATGGCGACCACCTGAAGGCTGGTGCCAAGAAGGTCATCCTCTCGGCTCCTTCAAAGGATGCCATCGATGCTACCGTGGTTGTCGGCGTCAACAATAACGACCTCACCGACGATGTGGAATGCGTGAGCAATGCATCATGCACCACCAACTGCCTGGCTCCTGTCGCCAAGGTGTTGAACGACCGTTTCGGTATCGAACAAGGTTACATCACCACTATCCACAGCTACACCAACGACCAAGTCATCCTTGACGGTCCTCACAGCGACCTTCGTCGTGCCCGTTCAGCCGCTATGTCGCAGATTCCTACCACCACTGGCGCTGCTAAGGCTGTCGGTATCGTCATCCCTGAACTGAATGGCAAACTCGATGGTATCGCCGTCCGCGTTCCTACGCCAACCGGTTCGCTTGTTGACCTTGTCTGCACCCTGAAGACCGAAGCCACCAAGGAAGAAATCAACGCTGCCATGAAGGAAGCCGCTGAAGGCCCAATGAAAGGCGTGTTGGAATACACCGAAGATCCTATCGTGAGTTGCGACGTCATCCACAACCCACACAGCTCCATCTTCGATGCACAAAGCACCATGGTGATGGGCAAGATGGTGAAAATCATGTCGTGGTACGATAACGAATGGGGTTATTCAAACCGTATGGTTGACC
Organism: Bacteroidales bacterium; assembly: GCA_045627065.1. GTDB lineage: Bacteria > Bacteroidota > Bacteroidia > Bacteroidales > F082 > Limimorpha. The sequence goes on from JAZQMX010000003.1 coordinate 39,427, forward strand.
TCATCGAGATGATGAAATATTGATTATTCACTGAATCAAGATAAACGCATCGGGGCGGCAGCAATGTCGCCCCGATTTTTTTATACCTTGTTTAAAAAGCGTCAATCCAACATAATTTCCTACTTTTGCACCCCAAAATAGACAACTAAATGAAATACTATCTCCTGCCATTGGGCTGCCAGATGAATCAGAGCGATACGGGCCGCGTGCGCACCGTGTTGCAAAACATGGGTTTCGTCCCGACTGACAACGAGGACGAAGCCACCATCCTCGGTGTCATTGCTTGCTCGGTGCGCCAAAAAGGCATCGACAAGGTGTATGGCCGCATCGAGAAATGGAACGCCATGAAGAACCGACAGAACGTCATCACCTTTGTGTCGGGCTGCATCTTGCCCGCCGACCGCTTGCGTTTTCTCAAGCTCTTCGACCTGGTGTTCCCGATGAACGAACTGCCCAACTTCCCTGACATGATCCGTCAATACGGCATCGTTACGCCAGCTTCGCTGAAATGTGGTGAAGAGATTGAGACACAACCTGTTGTAAGGCCTTTGGAACCTTTGTTCCACAAGCACGACGTTGTCAATCCTTCGGCCAACATGGACCGCTTTTGGGCTATCTGTCCTCAACAGCAATCCACCTTCGAGGCTTTCATCCCGATTCAGAACGGATGCAACAAGTTCTGTACCTATTGTGCTGTGCCATACACACGCGGTCGTGAAGTGTCGCGCGCTTCCGATGACATCCTTGCCGAGTTGAAAGACCTTGTCGAGAAAGGCTACAAGAGCATCACGCTGCTGGGCCAGAACGTCAACTCCTATGGCCTCGACAAGGAAGGCAAGGAAATCAATTTCGCGGAATTGCTGCGTAGGGTAGGAGAGTTCGGCAAGGCCTCGGGCAAGGAGTTCTGGGTGTATTTCACTTCGCCTCATCCGCGCGACATGACTGATGAGGTCATCGAAGTCATTTCGCAATACGAATGCTTGGGCAAGCAAATCCATATCCCGATCCAAAGTGGCGATGATGCCATGCTGCAACGTATGAACCGTCACCACGATTTGGAACGCTATCGTCACATCATTCAGACAATCAGACGCTTGCTTCCGACGGCAACCATCTTCACCGACATCATCGTTGGTTTTACTCATGAAACGGAGGAAGAGTTTGAGAACACGCGCAAGGCGATGGAAGAATTCAAGTATAACATGGCTTACATCGCGCAATATAGTGTCCGCGAAGGTGCTGTGGCTTCCAAATGGCCCGACGACGTGTCCAAGGAAACGAAACGCCAGCGTTATCACATCCTCACCGACGAACTGATGAAGCATTCGATGGTGTATAACCAAAATCTGGTTGGAACCACCGTGAAGATGCTGGTGGAGAACTTCGACCGTAAGAACGGCTATCTGGCAGGTCACACCGAAGGCAAGATCGTCATTCGCTTTGCATCAAAAGACACCTCGCTTATCGGACAGATTGTCAAGGTGAAGGTGACGGCTGCCACGCCTTTATCCATTGAAGGAGACTTGGTAGGATGAGAATCGCGTTCAAGACATTAGGCTGCCGCGTCAACTTGTTTGAGACCGACGCTTTGGCTTCGCGTTTCAAGGCCAATGGCTATGAAATCGTTGGCGATGGCGATGCTGCCGATGTCTTTGTCGTGAACACCTGTACGGTCACCAACCAAAGTGACCAGAAATGCCGCCAGGCCATCCGCCAAATACGTCGAAACAACCCCGATGCCTTGATTGCCATCACGGGCTGCATGGTGAACAACCATAAGGAAGACTTGCTCAAATCGGGCATTGCCGACTATGTGATTGACAATGAACGCAAATCGGCGGTCTTCGACATCATCAACGACCATTTCCGCTATGGCAGTGCCGACCCTGAAGGCTATGACCGCGACCTATTCAGTTACCAACCCGCCTACGATACTTTCCACACCCGAAGCCTCATCAAGGTGCAAGACGGCTGCAACAATTTCTGCTCCTATTGCATCATCCCGATGGTGAGAGGACGCAGCACTAGCCGCCCCGCCGAGGATATTTACCAGAACATCCGCGACGTGGTGGCTCATGGCTTTAAGGAAATTGTGCTCACAGGCGTCAATATGGGCCGCTATAACTATGAAGGCACTGATTTCGAACATCTTGTGGAGAACATCCTCAATATCGACGGCGATTTTCGCGTGCGTGTGTCGTCCATCGAGCCTGACCAGTTCAGCGATAGGTTCTTGCAGCTGTTTCAGCACGAGAAACTCGCTCCGCACATGCACATCTGTCTGCAAAGCGGTTCAGAAGATACCTTGAAACGCATGCACCGTTTCTATACGGCCGCTCAGTTCCGCGATATGTGTCAGCGCATCAAGCAGTTCCGGCCCGATTTCAACATCACTACCGACATCATTGTTGGCTTTGCCGGCGAAACGGAAGAAACCTTCAAGGAAAGCTGCGATTTTGCCCGTGAGATAGGCTTCAGCCATATCCACACCTTCAAGTATTCGGTGCGCACGGGTACGAAGGCCGCCACCATGCCTGATCAGGTGCCTGAGGCCGTGAAGTCGCAACGCAGCGAGATGATGCGTAAGATTTCGTTGGAGAACAAGTTGCGCTATTTCCAAATGATGCAAGGTCGTACACAGCGTATGCTCATCGAGCGTGTCGATGCCAAAGGTGTTGCTCGTGGCTATGGTGAGAACTATCTGCCCATCCAGGTGAAAGGGGAGAACCTCCAGCACAACACCTATATTAATATAAAGCTTGGCGAAATCATTAATGTAGATAACGAAGATAAGATGGCTTTTAAGGGTGTAATTATCTGATATTTATGATTTTAATATAAGGTATTTGAGAAAAAATCAAAAAAAAGAAAAAAATAAAGTTGCGGTATTGATAAAAGTTGTATTTTTGCAGCCCGATTGAAGAGGATAACAAAAAGAAAAATTAGATATGGCAAATCACAAATCGTCACTCAAGAGAATTCGTCAAACAGAAAAAAGACGTTTGCACAACCGTTACTATGCAAAGAACATGCGTAACGAAGTCAGAAAGTTCAGAACTTTGACCGACAAGGCTGAAGCAGAAACCCAACTGCCAAAGATCTACTCGATCATCGACAAGGTCGCCAAGCGTGGCATCATCCACAAGAACAAGGCTGCCAATCTGAAGTCGAAGCTGACAAAGTACACTGCAAAGTTGGCTTAATAAGAGTTTTTTCATCATAATGTTGGAGCCCTTTCCACGAGTTGGAAGGGGCTTTTTTTGTATCTTTGCATCCTTGAACAACAACGACATGAACGAAACCGACAAGAAATCCATAAAGGAGTGGGCTGCCGACGACCGGCCGCGTGAGAAGATGATGGCCAAAGGCAAAAATGCACTGAGCAATGCCGAACTCATCGCCATCCTCATCGGCTCGGGCAACAGCGAGATGTCGGCAGTGGAACTGTCGCGCGTTATCCTCGACAGCGTCGGCAACAACCTCATCGACCTTTCCAACTTGAGTTTGGAAGAGCTGATGCAGTTCAAGGGCATCGGCGAGGCTAAGGCCGTCAGCATCATGGCGGCACTCGAACTGGGCAAGCGCCGTCGCGCTGCCGAAAACGAAGTGTCGGACAAGATCAAGAATTCTTTTGAGGCCTACGAACGTTTCCTTCCGTATATATCTGACCGCCAACAAGAGAACTTCCTCGTGATGTTCTTGAACAATGCCAATAGGATTCTCAAGATAGAACGCATCAGCACGGGTGGCATGACGGAGACGATTGCCGACCCCAAGATCATCTTCAAGAAAGCCTTGAATGCCAGCGCTACGGCCATCATCATTTGCCACAACCATCCCTCGGGGAACATCAATCCTAGCGGTGAAGACGATCTGCTGACGAAGAAGTTTGTCGCGGCTGGGGTGTTGCTCGACATTACCGTTCACGACCACATCATCATCGGTGAAGGCCGATATTACAGCTATCTCGAACAAGACAGAATGAGAAAATTATGAAAATCGTCACCATAATCGGGGCACGCCCCCAAATCATCAAAGCCGCAGCCTTGAGCCGCGCCATCAAGAACCGTTTTGCCGACCAAATCACGGAAGTCATCGTTCATACAGGACAGCACTACGACGAGAACATGTCGCAAGTGTTTTTCGATGAGTTGGGCATACCGCATCCCGACTACAACTTGCATGTCGGCTCGGCTTCGCACGGCATGCAGACCGCCCGCATGACCGAAGGCATCGAGGAGATCCTGCTGAAAGAAAAGCCCGATTTCATCGTCCTTTACGGCGACACCAACTCGACCCTTGCCGGTGCCGTGGCCGCCGCCAAGATCCATGTGCCGATAGTCCACATCGAGGCAGGGTTGCGCTCGTTCAACAAAGCTATGCCAGAGGAAATCAACCGCATTGTGTGCGACCATTGCTCCACCTTGCTATTCTCGCCCACCAAAGCCGGTTACGAGAACCTGAAACGCGAAGGCTTCCCGATGGACAACGACGGTCCTTACACCATCGACAATCCGAAAGTGTTCCATTGTGGTGACATTATGTATGACAACAGCCTGTATTTCTCGTCGATTGCATCACAAAAGACCGGCATCATCCAACGTCTCGGCCTTGAAGGAAAACCTTTCGTGCTGGCTACCATACATCGTAATGCCAACACGGATGATCCCGAAAGGCTGACAGCCATCTTCAACTCAATATTGAAGATTTCGGAAGAGACGACCATCGTCCTTCCTCTGCATCCAAGAACCGCCAAGTTGCTGAAGACCAATGTATCAGAGCAACTCCGAGAAGACATCGCCAATAATGCGAACCTGAAACTCATCGAACCGGTCTCTTTCATCGAGATGATAGAATTGGAACGTAATGCCCGACTCGTGATGACCGACTCGGGTGGCGTGCAGAAGGAATCCTATTTCTTCAAGAAACCATGCATCATTTTGCGTCCCGAGACCGAATGGGTTGAAATCGTGGAAACAGGCAATGCCATTCTCACTGATGCAGATGAAACTCGCATTATGAACGCATGGGAACACTTCAAGTGTCAGTCAAATACCAATTTTCCGCCAATCTTTGGCGATGGCCACGCAGCAGAATTCATGCTCGAGCAGATGCTGCTGACCTATAGAAACAATTAATTTCTGCTTTTTTTTGGTGTAAAGTGTTGTATATTAAGAAAAAAGTTGTACTTTTGCACCCGCTATTAAAGCACAAACAACAACAAATTAAATTATTAACTATCAAGTAATTATGAATCAGTACGAAACCGTTTTCATTGTAACTCCCGTTTTATCTGATGACCAGATGAAGGAAGCGGTGAAGAAGTATGAAGATCAACTGACCGCAGCAGGTGCAGAGATCGTTCATGAAGAAAACTGGGGTATGCGCAAGCTCGCTTACCCAATCCAAAAGAAAACCACAGGCTTCTATCAATTGATTGAATTCAAGGCCGAAGGTAATGTCATTGCAGATGTCGAAACCGAACTGAAGCGCGACGAACGCATCCTCCGTTTCCTCACCGTCAAGTTGGACAAGCACGCTGTTGCCTACAACGAGAAGAGACGCCAGAAGGCTGCCGACAAAGCCGCTGAAGCACAAGCTTAATGTTGAACCAGTAAAACCCTAAAGAAATGGCACAAGTTAACAACAACAACGACATCAAATATTTGACTCCTATCGCAGTCGATACCACCAGAAAGAAATACTGCCGCTTCAAGAAGAACCGCATCAAGTACATCGACTACAAAGATGCTGACTTCCTCATGAAGTTCGTGAACGAACAAGGCAAGATCCTGCCTCGCCGCATCACCGGTACCTCAACGAAATACCAGCGCAAGGTCGCCCAAGCTATCAAGCGTGCCCGCCACCTCGCCCTGATGCCTTACTTAGCTGACTGTTTGAAATAATTAATAGGAGGATTAGAAATGGAAATCATTCTGAAACAAGACATCACCAACTTAGGTTATAAGAACGATATCGTCAACGTGAAGCCTGGCTATGCACGTAATTTCCTCGTCCCACAAGGTCTTGCCATCGTCGCTACCGAACGCAACCGCAAGATTTTGGCTGAAGAAATGCGCCAACAAGCTCACAAGGCTGAAAAGATAAAGAACGAAGCCCTCGAATTGGCTAAGGCTCTCGAAGGCCTGAAGCTCACCATCGGTGCTAAGGCTTCTGAAAACGGCAAGATCTTCGGCTCGGTCAACAACATCCAGATTGCCAACGCCATCAAGGAAGCTAGCAATCTCGAAATCGACCGCAAGCAAATCACCCTCAACGAAGAAAACATCAAGGAACTTGGAGAATACCAAGCTAAGATCAGACTCCACAAGGAAGTCATGGTTGAAGTTCCTTTCGTCGTTGTCGCCGAATAAGTTCTGCAACAATATCATCTCAAAAGGCTGTTTCGTAAGAAATGGCCTTTTTTGTTATCTTTGCGGCATGATTACGAAAAACACTATCAAACTCATACAGTCGCTCAAACAGCAGAAATACCGCAAGGAGCAGCAGCTCTTTGTGGTGGAAGGCCGTAAGGTGGTCGCTGAACTCATGGAGTCGGGCTTTGATGTCGTAGGTCTGTATGCCACTGAGCGTTATTTGGAAGCAAATGAAACACATTTTAATGGTTTGGAAACGGTCACCGAAGTGCAAATGGAGCAGATGAGCGGGCAGGACACGGCTCCGGGTATTCTGGCTGTGGCACGCATCCCGCAACAATCGCGGCTGAAGGTCGATTCACGTCTCGTCCTTGCCTTGGACGGCATCGCCAATCCGGGCAACATGGGCACCATTATCCGCACAGCCGACTGGTTTGGCATCCGCGACATTGTGTGCAGCACCGACTGCGTGGAGATTTGGAACCCGAAAGTGATTCAGGCTACCATGGGCTCCATTTTCAGAGTCAATGTGGTATATGCCGATTTGCCGCAATATCTCGATGCTGCGAAGGCCAAAGGCACGGCTATATATGGTGCTTTGCTGAATGGAGCGAACCTTTTCACGCTTCAGGGTAAGCCACAAGGCATCGTCGTCATCGGCAGCGAGTCGCATGGCATCAGACCTGATGCTTTGCCATGCATTACGCATCCCATCACCATCCCACGTGCCGAAGGCAGCGTGACCGAATCGCTGAATGCCTCGGTCGCTGCGGCCATCATCATGGCTGAAATGACAAAATTGGACTAAGTCTATTCTCCACCTGAGTATTTGAAACCCCAGTTCAAATCTATCAATTCTGGCACGGTCGTTCCTGCTAAACGCGCCTTTTGCGTCCTATAGCAACGCGACGAAAACAAGCCTATGCCGCCTTCGATCGGACTATATTCCGGGTGACTTTGCGCAACATCGCCTGTCAATCCGTTGAACAGCATGTAGTCTTCCATTTCCCATCCTCCGGCACAGATATAGAAAGTGATGGGCCAATCGCCGAGAAGACGCGTGACTCCAACCGGGATGGTGTCGGCACCCAAAAACTCCCGAAGGTTCTTGTAGAACGTCCCTGCTAAATAGTTGATATAATATAGTCCATTGGAATTCAAATAAAGGTCTTCGTAATGAAGTGTGCCCAATTCCCAATACATGGTGCGTGGCACCGAATCGTTTCCTTCGCCACGCTGTTCGCGGAAAGTGAAACTCGCACTGACTTGGTAGATTGCACCGTTTTGCGCTGGATAGAAAAAGACCTTCTTGGGGTAGGTGTTGTCAGGATATATGGAGAAATTTGCAGTACGGCTCCAAATCTCAAAGCCACTGCCTCCAACCATCTTGGTTGTCGCTTTGATGGTGTCGCCTTTAACAACGGCTCGCAACTGGTAGCTGTATTCGTGCGAAGCGGTATTTCGGTGGAGCGGTTCTGCGGTGTAATACACGGTCTGTTTTGGGTAGGGGAATAGACCTGATTCCTTGTTGTATTTTGTGATGGTGTCGAGGATGATTTCTCGCGATTTCTTGCCATTGTTGTATTCTACAACACGCACATCCAACCGGCCTGGATAGTTGGTCGAATCGGGAATGCTGATATACTGCATGGGCTCGTCTTCGGCCAAAAAAGCGCGCTTGATAATGACGAAATTGGTGTCGGCATCAGCATCTAAAAGACCATAAACGACAGGGGTTTCCTTGTAGTCGGCAAACAAATCCAAATCGGTGCTGCACGATAACAGAAACAGCATGAAGAAAATTGATGATATGAATAATGTGTGACGCATAAGCAATAGAGATTGAATTTGTGGGCAAAGATAGTGAAAAATACAAAAAAAAGTCGCCCCGAAAGGAGCGACTTTTTCGATATGTATTCCGGTGAGGAATTACTTAGCGACGACGACGCGGCTGACAGTGTTGTTGCCGTTGTTGTCGTAGATGCTGAAGAAATAGACACCGTTTTCGACGTTCATGTCGATGGTGTTGATTTCGCTGTCGAGGTTGACGATGCGGACGAGTTGACCGGCCACATTGTAGATAGCGAGGGTGCCTTGAGCTTCAACAGTGACGTTGCCGTTGCTTGGGTTAGGATAGATGACATTGCTGTTAGCGTTTTCAGCAACTGCATCGATGTCAACAATCAAAGTAACAGGGATTTCAACGTGTGGAAGTTCAGCATCGTTGGTTTCGATAACGAGGTTAGCGTTGTATTCAGGTTCGCTCAGACCGATGCTGTTGAGGGTCAGAGTGATGTCTTCTGATTCGCCACCGAAGATAGCACCTTCCATCTTGTCCATGCTTACCCATGTAGCAGGAATGAGAGTGCCTTGTGCGTGAACAGTGATCAACCAAGCACCTTCGAAGCTGCCAGCTGAGTAGCAGTGGCTGAAGTTCTTGCCATCGGTAGCAAGCCAGTTGCCGTTTTGTTCTTCGCCATATAAGCCACCGTCCATTGACAGAGGATATTCGCCAGCGCCTTGTTGCAGTTCAACAGTGACCCACATGGTTTGACCAGTCATATAGACAGGTTCGTCGAAGGTAGCGGTGATCCACTGACCCATAGCAGAGGTGTTGACGGTCTTTTCAGCGAGCATTTCGCCAGGTTGGCCGTGGAGGCCTTGACCATAAACGCGGAAGATGTAGTTGTTGTCGGTTGACTTGTATTCGTCGTAGATGTAGTATTCAGCAGAGGTGATCTTCATACCCATCGAAGCGCCAGCGTAAGCGTTAGCTGGGAAGCAGACGCCCATTTCGCGAGTGTAAGCATCGCTTGAACCGATGCCGCTTGACACTTGACCATCGTGGTAGCTGAGTTCAGCAGTTTGGGTGCCTTCAGCGCCTTGGCCGAAGTCTAACCAACCAGCCCAGTCGCCGATAGAGTTACCGCTGTTTTCGATGGTAACGGTAGCGGTGGTCATGTCGTCTTCACCGAGGGTCTCAGTGATTTCGTCAGGAGTGACAGCGAGGACAGGAGCTGATTCGCCACCGATCTTCTTGAAGCTGAAGTTGTCGAGATAGTACTCTGAGGTAGCAGCATTCTCTGGAGGGAAGAAGTCCATAGCGCCGAGGGTACGGCCAACGGTTTCTTCGCCGAAGCTGTCGAGGCTCCATTGCCATGTGCAAACGAGGATTTCATCTTCGCCAGGAGCAGTGTAGTAGTATTCAGCAACGTCCATGTCGGTATCGACGTGGAGGCGGAAGTGCATCCAAGCATCATAGACGCAAGGAACGTCAGCGGTGCTGTTCGAACCAGCGTGGATGGTGCCGTGGCCAGGAGCTGAGGTGCTGTTTTGGCCATCGTTGGTCAGGTGGAGGTAGCACTGCATAGCCCAGGTGCTGTTCGAGCCAGCGAAGTGGTGCAGGATGTTGAAGTAACCGTTCTTGCCTTCTGGAACGAGGATGTCGAATTCGAGGTCATAGACGCCGTTTTCTTCATCGCCGAGGAGGAGAACTTGGTCGTTGTTGTAGGTGAGGTGACCGCATTGAGTGTTGTCGAAGTCAGCCACAACGCCGTCTTCAGCACCACCAGGAGCGTTTGACCAGGTGGTCCACCAGTCGTGACCAGCAGCAGCTGATTCAGCAGCAATCTTGTTGCCAACAGTGTATTCTTCAAATGGATCGAAGATCAACACTTCGTCGTTGCTTTGGAGGGTCACTTCGAGGTTGTCGAGATAGAACTCTGAAGTAGCAGCGTTTTCAGGTGGGAAGAAGTCCATGGCGCCGAGGACGCGGTCAGCTTGGTTTTCGCCGAAGCTGTCGAGGCTCCATTGCCATTCGGCATAGAGTTCTTCGTTGAAGTAGAGTTGAGCAACGTCGTTGTCAGCATCTACATGAACGCGGAAGTGCATCCATTCGTCATAAACGCAAGGAAGGTCGCAGGTGCCGTTGCTACCAGCGTGGACAGTGCCGTGGCCAGGAGCTTGGGTGCTGTTTTGACCATCGTTGGTTTCGTGGAGATAGACTTGCATTGCCCAAGTGCTGTTTGAGCCAGCGAAGTGGTGCAAAACGTTGAAGTAACCATTCTTGCCTTCTGGGACGAGAATGTCGAATTCGAGGTCATAGACACCTGTTGAAGGGTCACCGAGTTGAACGACTTGGTCGTTGCCATAGGTGAAGTGGCAGCCCATTGAGCCGTCAGCCATACCGAAGACACCGTCTTCAGCGCCACCAGGAGCGTTTGACCATGTTGACCATGGTTCACCGAGAGTTTGAGCGATCTTAGCGCCTTCTGGGCAGTCGTTAAAATCGTAGCTCAACTGAGCGAATGCATTGCCGCAAACGAAGGCAATCATCGCAATGAGTAAAGATACTTTCTTCATGTTGTTTGAAATTTAGTTAGTTAATAATTTTGAATTGTGTTTGAAATTCCAATTAATGCAAAATGAGGCTGCAAATATAGAAATACTATTTGAATTATGAAAGATTAATGAAATATTAATGTGGAAGATTTTGCCTTTTTTTTTGAGGACATGTATGGTTGCTATGGGATGCGCTATGCGCAGAAATCTGTCAAAAATCAAAAAAATAATCTGTCAAAAATCTTTGTCGCCGAATTGCGGTTATTTTTCAAGGATTTTTGAAATTCATTTTTGAAAGATTTCTGGCCGTAGGCCTTCCTTTAACCGTTTTATTTTAGTGCCCTCTATTGTGGTGGCGGACATGATTGTTTTCAAGTATTCCTTGTAGATCTGTTCACCGATGATGTGGCTGTCGAAGGTCTGCAAGGCGTATTGCCTAATGGCCTGGCGGTCGTAGTTGCTATAGGTGTCGAGCAGCTGGTTCATGCCTTCGAGCAGCGCGTCCTCGTCGCCTTGGTGGATGAGTATGCCGCGCTCGGGGCTGACGATTTCGGCGATGCCGCCCACATCGGTGGTGAGCACAGGCACGCCCGAGGCAAAGGCTTCGACCAGCACGCAGGGCAGGTTCTCAAAGTTGGAGAACAGGACGAAGAAGTCGCTTTGTGCGTAGGCTTCGGCTACCTCGGCGGAGGTCTTCTTGCCATGAAAAATAACGCAGTCGTTCAAATGGTGTTCCTTCACAAAAGCCTTGAACTCAAGGGCTTCGTAGTCGTGGATGACGTGCAGCTCGAAGTCGTCACGTTGTTGGCGAAGTCGCTCGATGGTGCGCAAGATGCCGCTGAAGTTCTTGGCTTCGTCACGCAAAGTGGAGATGTGCAATATGCGCTTCTTGACGTTGCCATCGGTAGGCGTCCCCAAACGGAAAACGCTGGTATCGACCAAGTTGTAGATGACTTGGAAACGGTTCTTCACGCCATGACCTTCCATGCAATGCTGCAAGTCGAGGCTGACGGGCATGATGACGGAGGCGTGGTTGGCAACGCGTAGGATGTTGCGTTTCAGCGCGCCTTGCATCACGTCTTTGTTCTGCGGCTGGTAGATGGTCCAGTGTTCAGTAAGGACGTATCTGTAGCCGTAGAGCTTGTGCCAAAGCAGCGCCATGCGTCCCAAAGGATAACTCACGTGGAGGTGAATCAGGTCGGGGTTGAAATAGTTTTTCTTGATGTAACGCAGCCCGTATTGGTACATGCGGAACATCTTCAGCTTGCGCAAGGCAGCGTTTTTCGGTGGCCTGATTTGTATTTGTATATGGGTGTGGTGTGCTCCTTCCATGGTCTTGATTTCGAATGATTTGCTGAGGTCTTTACCGTCGCAAACCGAAAGGATGACCGAGTGGCAATCGTCGGGCAAGGCATCAATCATGCGGATGCAGAAATTGCCTAAAGTCGGGTCGTCGGGTTTCGGAAACCAACTCAGAAGGTGCAGGATGTTCATCGCATTGGGTTTTAGCAGTTGTGTGCGCTGATTTCGACCTTGAAGTATTTCTTTGGGGTCTCGTAGGGGACGAGTGTGTGTGTCGGGAAGTCGTCGGGCAGATAGACGGCGCAGAGGGTGTTGGAGACGTGGTAGAGGTGTCCGCGCTTGTCGGGGGGTGTGCCGTCGAGGATGGCGGAGAGCACGTTCCAGCGGATGGTTTCAGGGTCGAGGGCGTAGTCGTGCCAAACGATGATGGAACGCTCGTCCTTCAACAGCTTGAAGGCGGTCTCGGTGTCGCGTTTCACGGCTTCAGTGTGGTGGTCGCCATCCACGAAGACCATGTCATATCTCCCGAAATGGGGCCCGAAGTCGAAGCTTTGCGAGTCGCCATAGAGTTGCTCGACGTTGTCTAAATCCTTGCTGAAGAAGCTATGTAGGTCGGCATAACGTTGGTCGTGGGTGAGCTCGACGATTTTATCTTTGGGTAGGTTGAAGGTGACGCAATGTTGAGCCACGGCGGCGAGGTTGGCGACACTTTCGCCACGCCAGGTGCCAATCTCGAAATAGTCTTGCACCTCGTATTTCTTGGTCAAGGCACGCAGCAGCGCGATGTCGATGGGCATCGTGGCCCCCGAGAGGTAGGCGTAAGGCTCAGCGGTCTCGGCGAAGTTAGGGAAGAGCTGGTCGATTTCGATGACGGGCAAGCCATCGGCAAAGCCGTGACGGCGCACCGTTTCTTCTTTCACGCTGTCTTCGTCTTGAAGCACGAGGTTAAGCAGGTAAGGGTGACGGCAGATGCGACCGACGGCCTTGAAGAATTTATTGATTTTGTTCATTGTTCACGCGTTTGGATTTGCAAAGATAGGAAATGATTTGGAATTGATTGTTTGACTGCGTGACTTTGTGCTTTCTTGATAAAAGTAATTTGAAAGTGAGATTCCGCCTGATGGCGGAATGGATGTCTGTGTATATGTGATAGGTAATGGTTTGTACACTCTCCATTACCTTGCGGTGAATCTTCGATTTCCGCATGCGAAGCACAGCGGAATCTCATTTTCCTAAATACTCTTTCTTGATTTCGGCAAAATATTCCTTGACCTCGGCACGTGTCAGGATGAAATCTTTCCACTTGAAGTCTGATTCCTTGATGAAGAAGCAGAGCAGGAAAATGGCGTTGACAATGTAGGAAAGCGAGGAGGTGAGGGCAGCACCAATGACGTCGTAGCGCGGAATCAGTGTGAAGCCGAAAGCGAAGGTGGCCACCAAGCCGCAAAGCGAGGCGTAGGTGTTCATCTGGTAACGGCCGATGCCGGAATAGTAATGGCCGAGAATCAGAAAGATGCAGTAGAGCAACACGCCTGGGGCAAGCCAACGCAGGATGCCTGCCACTTCGCTGAACTGCGGACCGAAGACGAAGGCATAGAACGACGATGGCAGCAGGACGAGCACCACCACGGCCAAGGCGGAGATGGCGAGACATATCTTGCCGAGATTGAGGGTGAGTTTTTGCGCGTAAGCGCGGTCGTCGGCATTGGCGATGCGGGCATATTGCACCAAGGCGATGCTGTTGCTGATGATCCAGATGGCTTCGGCCAACGAGACAGCATTGGAGAACACGCCAACACGACCTTCATCGATATAATAGTCAAGGAGATAGTAGCTCAAACGTAGGTTGAAGAACTGCACGAAATGGCCGGTCTGGTTTAGGAAGCCATATTTGAACAGGTCTTTCAGCACACCTTTATAATTAATAGGAGCGAAGAGATTGAGATGGGCGTATTCGTCGCGCAACATCCAGATGCCCAACAGGAATGATCCTCCGTAGGCTGCGTAAAGGCCGATGACGTAGCCATAGATGTCGGTACGTTTCAGCACCACATAATAGATGAGCAGCACGATGATGATGAGCACGGGCTGCAAGAGGGTGTTGTAGTTGGCTTTCTTGATTTCTTCCTTGCCGATGAGGTAGCGGAAGTTGATGCCGCTGAGCGAGGAGATGAGCGAAAGAATGGATACGTGAATAATGAGTTGCGGGTCGAGTTTCGGGAAGAACCAATAGGTGCCGAAGCCCATGAGAACGGCGATGAATGTCGCCCAAAGTGCCGAAGGAACAAGCAGTTGCTTGAACTTGTGGCGAGGGGTGAGGAAAACGATGCTCTCACCGCAGACGATGTCGGAGAAGATGAGGAAGAAGGTGATGGTGGTGAGCAGCAGGGCTTGTGTGCCCTTGCCGGTGTCGCCGATGGTCTGCGACAGCACGACAGCAATCATGAAGTTGATGATGGCTGCCAGTATCTTCGTCCCAAATGTGTTTAGTATCTTCTTGAACATGGCCTAATCGCAATTCATTGTGCTTTCAAACGGCAAAAATAGGTAAAAATTTTTCTGGGAGCCAGACTTTGCCGCTGCAACTGTCGGTAGGTGCGCCTGTGACGGAGGCGAGCACGTTGGTGCGTCCTTCCAAGCGCAGCAAGCCGAGCAAGGCGAAGACGAGGGCTTCCTTGTAATCTACAATTTGCGTGTCAGGCACCACCACTTGGTGGTAACTCCGTGCTTGAAGACGCTCGATGAGGAACTTGTTCTTGGCTCCGCCGCCGGTGACGAGCATCTTGCCTCTGGGCAATATGCTGACGGCCAGAGCTACCTGCAATGCAATGTGCTCGGTGAAGGTGGCTAACATATCGGCCGTGGAAAGACCGGTGAGAAAATCTTTCTGCTTTGCTTCGAAGAACTCTCTGCCAAGTGACTTGGGCGGGAACAAGCCATAATATGGGTCGTGGTTGAGTTTCTTTAATAAGGTGATCTCCATCTCGCCACTTCGTGCGAGGTCACCGTCTTTGTCGTAGTCGAGGCTTTCGAGACCGGCGAGGTAGTTGAGGGCTTGGTTGGCGATGCAGATGTCGTAGGCGATGCGACGGCCGTCTTCGTCGTACGACACGTTGGCGATGCCGCCGATGTTGAGGCAGATGTCGTAGTCGCCGAAAAGCAGTTTGTCGCCGATAGGCACCAAAGGAGCCCCTTGACCGCCTTTCAGCACGTCTTCGGTGCGGAAATCGTTGACGACTTTCAAACCGCAAGCGTTGGCAAGGGCTTGCCCGTCGCCGATTTGCAAGGTGTAGTTCTCTTCCGGTTTGTGGAAGATGGTGTGTCCGTGCGAGGCAACGAAGTCGGGCTTGGCATTTCGCGAAGCTACGAACTGCTTCACTTGTTCACCTAAGTATTGCCCGTATGCTTTATCGAGGCTGCCCAATTCGTTGGGCTGCTTGTGGAAGGCATCGGCGAGTTGGCGTTTCCATCCGTCGGGATAGGGTAGGGTGTCGGCATCTATGATGCTGAAATGGTATTGGTTATCGTCGTATTGGAATCGTACTAAGGCGATGTCGAGTCCGTCGAGCGAGCTGCCCGACATAAGTCCAATGGCTGTTGCTTCTTTCATGGGATTGCCTATTTTCAATGTGCAAAGTTAGAAAATAATGATGGAAAAGCAAAAAAATACGTGTATTTACTTATGCCTACGAATAAGAAAATACGTGTATTTACTTAGTTCTGCGAATGTTAATATATATAACTTTGCACCAAACAAATAACACAACAAAAAATTAAGTTTAACTAAATTAAATTCATTATGAAAAGGATTTTATCTCTTATTGTTGCCATGCTAGCCATTGTTGGTATGGCTCAAGCCCAAACCGTTTATTCGGTGGGTAATTTTACAGGATCGAATGGCAGTTCGCGTGGTGCACTTTACATCAATGACGAAATGACTTGTTGGTTAGATGGTACGGCAAAAGCAGTCGTCCAAAATCCTAATAACGGTGACGTTTATTGGGCTAACAATTTCTCTAATGAAGATGGCACTGCCAATTACGGAGACGTAATCAAAATGAATGGTACCCGCTATTTGAGTAATCCTTATGGAAGTGGGACCTATATCAATTCATTATGTTGGGATTCTGAGTGGTGGAATCAAACGCCAGAAGATTGTTTGATTTCTGTCGGTTATAAGACAGGTTCTGATGGATTAACCTATGCTGTGGCATGGTGCGGCAACAATACTGCCGACTTTTGGCACCCTGGTTTTGGAAATGGGAATCAATCGAAAGCCTATGGAATGACCTATTATAGACGTAATCATAATGATGCGGATTGCGTATACTATTTGTATTGCGGCACTCAGTGTGTCTCTGGAGTTTATAACCCACGTGCCACCGTGTGGAGATGGGGCGATGTTTTATATACACTTTCGAGCAACAACTCTTATGCCTACGATATTGATTACTATAATGGTGATGTCTATACCGTTGGTATTGATACGGATCCGCAGACCAACGAATATGTCGCTACAGTGTGGCAAAACGATTGTGTCCTTTATCGATTGGCCGACGCTTCTGCAGATTCGAGAGCGTGGAAGATTCAGGTGGTTGGCGGCGATGTCTATGTCTGTGGTTGGGGCACGCTTCGTACTAACTGTATATGGAAAAATGGTGAACCACTTTACACTTATACGGCATCCAATACAACAGCTATAGATGTCACTTCGGATGGCGTTTATGCTGTAGTTTATAACATTCCTGCTAACCAAGGCTATGTCTATAAAGACGGACAGGTGTTATACACGCCAAACCAATGCGAAGTGCTTAACGACATCTGTGTGTATAACCCTTGCCAAGAAAGCGAAGTACGCACCCTGCCTTATTTCGAAGGCTTCGAAACAGGCGAAACCGACTGGGAATGCTGGACCGTGACTGACGAAGATGATAACTTTTCTAGTGATTGGTCCGCTGGCTATGCTTCCTATTGGCATCGTATGGGAAGTGGCCCCGGTTCTTTCGGAACTGAACCTGCCACGGGAGACTATTGTGCTGCTTACCGTTATCTGGCAAGTTTTGATCAGGAAGGTTGGCTTATCAGCCCTCCGATTTATTTGCAACCCAACCAAGACTTTACCGAATTGAGCTTCAAGACTTACGAAGGAGCTTATTTTGATATGCGCTATGAAGGTGTTTTGATTTCCACTACAAACACTAACCCGAGTAGTTTTACTCAGATTTGGCAACAAAACAATGCAAGCAACTCATGGAAAACTGAAACGATCGATTTGAGTGCCTACCAAGGTCAAATCGTTTATATTGCGTTCAAATACGCAGGGCAGGATGGGCATAACTGGTTGATTGACGACATTTCTCTCACTGAAGGATGGGGACCATGCTCTGAAATAACATCGTATCCTTATCTCGATGAATTCGAGAATGGCATGGGTTGCTATAACATTTTTGATATGGACCACTCGGGCGGCCAAAGGAACTGGAAACTTACAGATTCGGAACATTATAGTGGTTCGAAATGCATGGAGCATCCTTGGGGCCAATCAAATATGCCCCAAGAAGGTTGGGCATTTACCCGCACGTTCGATTTGGAAGCAGGACAAAACTACACCTTCAGCTTCATGAACAAAAATTACTCATCTGGAGCAAATATGCACAATTCGGTTTGGATTGCCACAGGTGTGAACGAACCAGAACCATCCGATTGCCAAATGATTTGGGAACAGACTGGCACTTACCCAACTACATGGACAGAAGTCGATATCGACCTCACCCCTTATGCAGGTAACGATATCACCCTTGCTTTCAAGTATGAAGGAACGTATGCCCATAACTGGTATATCGATGACATCCGCATCACCGAAACCGCTCCGGAATACGAGATCATCGTGAATTCCAACAACGCCTCATGGGGCAATGTGAATGGTGGCGGTACCTATACCCAAGGTGCAACTTGCACCATTACGGCTACACCTAACAACGGCTATGAGTTCCTAAAGTGGACGATGAACAACACGGAAGTCACTACAGATCCATCCTTCACCTTCACCGTTACCGAAGACGCCACCTATACTGCTATTTTTGGCGAACATTCGATCACCTATTATACCATCACTACTCAGGTGAGTCCAGCTGAAGCGGGCTCGGTGGATGGCGCTGGTACTTATCAAGCTGGCGCTACGGCTTATCTTTCGGCCACAGCCAACACGGGTTGGTATTTCAGCCATTGGAATGATGGCGTTACCGCTAACCCACGCTCTGTCACGGTGAATAGCGATGCCACTTATGTGGCCAACTTCCTCCAAGAAGAATACACCATTACGACTATCGCTTCTCCTGCAGAAGGCGGTACGGTTACCGGTGGCGGTAACTATCACTATGGCGATGTGGCTACCCTTACCGCTACGCCTAGCGAGGACTATGTGTTCTATAGCTGGAGCGATGGTGTCACCCAAAGCACACGTACTGTCACCGTGGTGGGCAATGCCACCTATTCGGCTATCTTTACTACTGCTGGTGCTGCCACCTATACCATCACTGTAGTATCGGGCAATCCATTCCTTGGCACAGTGTACGGCGGTGGCGAATATCCTGAAGGCTCAGTCATCCAAATCAGTGCAGAACCAACAGAATACGCCTACTTCGATAGGTGGGATGATGGCAATACCGAAAACCCAAGAGAAGTGGTCGTCGAATCTGACAAGACTTATACCGCCAAGTTCCTTGCTTATCAGAACTACACCATCACCGTCGAATCGTCCAATCTGACAATGGGTACGGTTGAAGGTGGCGGAACCTTCATGGAAGGCAGCGAAATTGTCATCAAGGCTATTCCTAATGAAGGCTTCTACTTCACATCTTGGGATGATGGCAATGCCGAGAACCCACGTACCGTCGTGGTGACTGAAAACAAGACCTTCAAAGCCAACTTCTCCGAAAATGCCACCTATTCTTATACGATTACTACCATGTGTAATCCTAACGAAGGTAGCGTCTATGGCGCTGGTACCTATGCACAAGGCACTTCTGTGATGCTCATCGCGCTGCCTAACACCGGCTATGAATTCGATTGCTGGGATGATGGCAACAGAGATAACCCACGCAACATCGTTGTGACAGGCAATCAAGTGTATGTGGCATTCTTCAAGTCGATGGGTGTTGACGATAACGAGATGAGACAATTGGTGCTTTATCCTAACCCTGCATCGTCAGTCATCCGTATCGCTGGTTTGGAGGCCAATAGCGAAGTCAGTATCTACAACGCATATGGCATGTTGGTCAAGAATGTCAGTGCTGGTGCCGACGAAGAGATTGGCATTGGCGAACTCGCTGCAGGCGTCTATATCGTCAGATGTGGCAACGCTGTCGTACGCTTCGTAAAGATGTAAGAAATACGATTTGAGGTTGGTAGAGGTGGGACACCCATCTCTGCCAACTCCAAACGAATCAACAACATGGATCAATACTTTTTTATCAACCAAAATTTCATTAATAACTTAAAATTTAAACATCATGAACAAAAAACATGTAATCAGCAAATGGGCAAAAACATTTGTGATTGTTCTTCTGGGTGCAGGTCTCGCAACTTTCACTGCATGTGATGATGACCCAATTACAGATCCTACCAATCCTGTCAATCCAGGTGGTAACGGTGGCAGCTCAACATCAGGCGACTCATGGGCTTATCTCCTTAACGAAACCCCACAAGACTATCATGTCGATGGCAACACGATGACCTATGGCAGCCACACTTACACCCTTGAGGGTGCATTCGATTTCAACGCTACCATCCACAACGAAGCTACAGCTTGGGTGTCCTTCACGAATATCCCTTCGGGCTATACCGAGTTCAAGGCCGTTTACGAAAACTTCCTCGGCCTCTCTCCAGAAGGTGCCACTGCCATGATTCCTATGGCTATGGAAATCTATGCCCGCGATGCTAATGTCGGTAAGCAATGCTTCTATCTGCTTTGTACCAACACTTCAACAGCTGATGGCATTATCCGCATCCTGAAGACCAAGTTCAACTACTCACCTTATAGCCCTGAAGGCGACCAATACATCCAACGTTATTTGCCGGCTGCTACCTTGAAAGGTGCTGTCAACACCAATGCCTACGCTCCAACAGAACCTTACACTGTTGAGATGTGCACATGCTCAAATACCATCCAAGAGTCTGAATTGAGTGGTGGATATGTCTATTATGCATACATCTTGGCAAATGGTTGGGATACTTTCCAGCGTAATGTTGATATCTTCCGTGGTTGGGAATCAAATCTCTATAAGGTACACAATTGCCCTGCTACTTATACACAGTGCAAACCTATTCACGGTACATGGCAAGGCCTGAAGTAATAACTGAAAGCCTTAATGAAAATAAAGGGTCGCCTGGCGACCCTTTATTGTTTTTATAGCAGGGGAAGAACTTTCTCTAGTTTGATGCCGCGCGAGCCTTTCACTAAGATGTCTTTGCCTTCAACAGGATGTGCTTCAAGATACTGATACAAGTCATCGACGGTAGGGAATGTCCACCATCGCTTGCAGCCGCTGTAGGCACAGAAGTTAGGCCCGACGAGATAGGCAGCTTTATAATCCAACTCTTCAAGCAGCTTGAGGATGGCTTTGTGCTCGTTTTCCGATTCCTGACCCAACTCACGCATGTCGCCCAAAATCAGGAGGTGGTTGTCGCCGCATATCTTTCTGAAATTGCGCACGGAGGCTTGCATCGAAGTCGGGTTGGCGTTGTAGGCATCCATGATGATGTGGTTTTTGCCGCTTTCGATGACTTGCGAACGGCTGTTGGTAGGCTGGTAGGCTTCAAGAGCGGCTTGGATTTTGTCTTCGTCAACACCGAAATATTGGCCCACGCCAATGGCGGCGGCGGCGTTCTCGAAGTTGTATTCGCCAACGAGTCGTGTTTGAATGAGGCGCTTCTTCCATTTTACGCTGAGGTAGGGGTTGCATTCTCCGGTGGCAACGGGATAATCAGCACCACAGTGGCAGCCATAGCTGATACGTTTTTGGCCTTCTGACAATCCCCACAACAGTTCGTTGCCGCGGTTCACAAACAGAGCTTTGCCATTTCCTTTAATGTAGCGATACAGTTCGGTCTTGGTGTTAATCACGCCTTCAAAGCTGCCGAAACCCTCCAGATGGGCTTTGCCGATGTTGGTGATGAGGCCATAGTCGGGGCAAGCGATGTGTGCGAGGGTGTCAATCTCTCCTGGGTGATTGGCACCCATTTCCACTACGGCGATTTCGGTCTCAGGCTTGATGTTCAGCAAGGTGAGCGGCACGCCGATATGGTTGTTGTAGTTGCCTTGCGTGTTGATGATGTTGTATTTTTGGCTCAGCACGGCCGAGACAAGCTCTTTGGTCGTGGTCTTGCCGTTGGTGCCAGTGATGGAGAGCACGGTGGCTTTCATCTGGTGGCGATGATGGCGTGCTAGGTCTTGCAAAGCGGTCAGCGAGTCTTCGACTTTCACTATCCTTTCGTGTTGAGGAATGTCATCACGGTCGCAGACCACCAATGAGGCTACGCCTGCTTCTGCAACTTGCATGGCAAAGTCGTTGCCGTCGAAATTCTCGCCTTTCAAGGCGAAGAAAACGGATCCTTCTTCGATTTTGCGGCTGTCGGTTGATACTTTGTATGCCTTCGCGAAGGCTTGGTATATTTTTTCTGTTGTGTTCATGGCTTGTGGAATTAAAAAAGCCGCTTGAAATACATCAAACGGCTTTCGTTGCTATGATTCAAAAACATTTACTTTGCGAATGAGCTGCCAACCTTGTTCATGGCGCAACGGAAACCGATGGAGGCCGATGACTGGTTTTGGTTGAGGAACCGACGGTTGCCAGGGCTCAGGTAGTATGGACCATCAGACCATGCACCACCTTTATAAACGCGCGATTCGTCGCTGATGAGGGTGGTACCAGGAGTGTCGTTGGTAGCATAGTCATACATCTCCTTGGTGAATACGCTTTGGTCTTCTTGAGGATCGCTCCACTTGTTGCGGATGGCTGACATGTAGTCACCATCGTCGTAGTTGGAGTTGAAGCTGGTACGGTAGTTCTGGCGCTTTGATGCTTCTTCTTGCGAGATAGGTTCTCTGCGGATACGACCGAGAGAGTCTTTCTGAACGAGGAAGCCATCTTCGTCAACAGCCTTTTGGGTGAACACGTTACCACGGAATGGGCTGTAGTCGGCAACATCTTCGAATGACAGAGGACGATAGACGTCTTGGCACCATTCTGAAACGTTACCAGCCATGTTATACAAGCCGTAGTCGTTTGGCCAATATGAACCTACAGGAGCAGGAAGGGCAGCACCATCGTTGAGGTGGCCGGCAACGCCCATGTAGTCACCAGGGCCTTTCTTGAAGTTGGCCATGAAGCTGCCATAGTATTTCTTGTTGTCGGTGCGGAGACCGTCGCCGTTCCAAGGATAGACCTTACGTTCAGCAACGATTTCGTTGGAAGTGTTACCAACCAAACCGACAGCGGCATATTCCCATTCAGCTTCCGTGGGCAGACGGTAGGATGGAAGCAGGATACCATCTTCCATACGCACGTTGCGTAAGCCTTCGCCATCACCCTTTGAGAGGTCCTTCTTGCCGTTCTTCACCTTGCCAGTGTATTGACCAGCCAGGTAAGCATCGGTGTTGAAGTTCTCTTCGTCTTGTTGAGTTGGGTCCCAATCCAAGACACCGGCTTCGACAAGCATCAACTCGTTGACGCGGTCGGTACGCCAAGTGCAATAATCGTTGGCTTGAACCCAAGTGACACCGACTACTGGATAGTCGTTATAGGATGGGTGACGGAAATAAATTTCAACCATAGGTTCGTTGTACGACAAGCGGCCACGCCAAACCAATGTGTCAGGCATAGCGTTACGTACTACTTGAGGGTAGTTCTGGCCGTACACGCGATTCAGCCAATAAACATATTCTTGATAGTCGACATTGCTCACTTCGGTGCGGTCCATCAAGAATGATGGAACGGTGACCTTACGTGGGCAGTTGTCCCACGAATAGGTGAGGTTATCAGTGGTAGCGCCCATGACGAAAGTGCCACCTTCGATAGCAATCAGACCAGGTCCGATTTGCTGGTCGTTGATTTGTGCTACTTCAAAACCACCATTGTTGGCATCATTGTAAGCCCAACCGGTAGTTCTGGAAACATCCTTTGAGCAGGAAGCCATAAGGAGACCTGCCGAAAAAATTAATGCTAATGTCTTGAATCCTTTTTTATTCATTGTTGAGTCGAATTTGTTCTCTTAAACTGAAGCATTCCCATTTTATTGTATCGATAGAAACTTTTTTTTTGGTGATTCTAGCGAATGCTTTTATGGAAAGTGCCGCCAAAATTACGACCTTTTTTTGAATTAACCATCAAAATATTGAAAAATGATTTTTTTAATTGAAAACTGTGCAACGACAATAAAAACGTTGTATCTTCGTTCCCTTAATTAATTAGGTAATTTTGTATCGAAAGTATTTAATAATTACTTTATAATCAATTGGTTAAAAATAATATCTATGAATAGGATGCGAGAGAAAGGTTTCGCTTTGCTATTTTTGTTCGTTTGTTTGTTGCTGCCTCAAACGCTTTTGGCACAAACACAGAGCAGTTTTCCGCTTGAATTGAAGTGGAAAGGCGTGAGCGCTGAGACTATTTCCAACGATACCTTATTAATTATAAATCTCGAATCGGGCTGTTATCAGGGTGCCTTGCCGACTTACGTTGTCTCAAAACCCATCTATGACGATCAAGTT
Organism: Bacteroidales bacterium; assembly: GCA_045627065.1. Classification (GTDB taxonomy): domain Bacteria; phylum Bacteroidota; class Bacteroidia; order Bacteroidales; family F082; genus Limimorpha. The sequence goes on from JAZQMX010000003.1 coordinate 63,217, forward strand.
GAAGCTAAGGTGGAACTGCTGAATGTGAAATCGGAGCCTTTGCAGGCCGATGAGTTGGAAATCGCTTCAAGATATTCCTTTAGCTCGGAATATGAAATTTCTGCTATCCCGTTGCGCTCGCGTGATGAGGCGTCGCTTTCGATTTCTATCTTGCCTTTCCGCCAAGTGAATGGTTGTTACGAAAAACTCCTCTCTGCCGAAGTGGTGATGACTATTTCGGCCAAAATGAATGCCCAAAAGACGGTGCCTGGTTATGCGCATCAATCGGTGCTGGCATCGGGCGAATGGTATAAGATGGGCTTGAAGGAAACAGGCATTTATAAATTGACTTACAACGACTTGAAGACGATGGGTTTGGATGTCCAGCATCTCGACCCACGTGACATCCGCGTCTATCACAATGGCGGTGGCGTGCTGCCAGAGATGAATTCGAAACCACGTCATGATGACTTGGTGGAATTGCCCATTTGGGTCAGTGGTGAAAGCGATGGCTCGTTTGATGCCAATGATTATGTCCTATTCTATGGTCGTGGTCCTGTAGCGTGGAGTTACAATGCCACCAAGAACCTATACGAGCATACGCCTAATCCGTATGAAAATTATTCGTATGCTTTCTTGACGGTCTCGTTAGGAAGAGGGAAACGCATTAGCGACGAGGCTTCGTTGACGGTAGTGGCTGACCAAACGGTTACGTGTTTCTTGGACTATGTCGTGCACAACACTGATGAATACAATTTGAATCGGTGGGGACGGACTTATTATGGTGACAAGATTACGGGAAATGCCAGTAAGGATTTCAATTTCACTTTCCCCAACGCTGATTTTTCGCGTCAGGCATCGTTGGTGGCCAATCTCGCTGGCCGTAATTTCTCCCCAGCTAATTTTCAAGTTTATGTCAACGATCAGCTGAAAGCCACTTATTCCATATCATCTACCAATTCGACCAGCCAAACCTACGCCAATGAAGTAGGTAGCACGATGCCGTTCTTTATGGATTCTGATGCCGTCAAAGTCACGCTGAAACATAATGCCTACAATTCCAACACCACTTCTGAAGGCTATGTCGACTATCTGTCGCTGAATGTATGGCGCAATCTCGTTTTTTCGGGTGCACAGATGTTGTTCCATAATCCTGAAGTGCAAAGTGGGAAGACCTACGAATATCGTCTTTCGGGTGCAAGCCAGCAAGTCCAGGTTTGGGATGTCAGCGACCCCGTGGCTCCGCAAGTGGTGAAAGGCCAACTGAATGCATCTACGTTGAGCTTCAAGTTGCCGGGCAATCCGTCGAATGAGTTCATCGCTTTCAATGGCCAGTCGTATTATTCGACGGTCGATTTCGGGAAGGTGGCCAACCAAAATCTCCATGCCATCCGCGATGTGGATTTCGTGATTTTGACACACCCCAACTTCATGTCGCAAGCCGAACGCTTGAAAGACTTCCATGCCGTTCACGATCCTGACCTGAACGTCCTCGTCACCACTCCTGAGTTGATTTACAATGAGTTTGGCTGTGGCGCAAAGGATATTTCTGCCATCCGTGATTTCTGCCGTATGTTGTATTTGGATAGCAACAGCGGTCGCGAAATCAAATACTTGCTGCTTCTGGGCGATGCTTCGTTCGACCAAAAGAACCGTTCTGGCTTGGTTGACTTTGTGCCAGCCTATGAATCTCCCTATTCGATTGACGGCATAAAAACTTTTGTCACAGATGATTTCTTTGGCTTTTTCGATGAAAGTGAAGGAAGCATCAATGCTTCGTTGGCTGACATCGGCATCGGACGTTTCCCGGTTCAGACTCCGGAACAGGCCTCGCAGATGATTGATAAAATAGAGCAGTATGTGGTCAAAAACGAAAACACCATGCAGCCGTGGCGCAATGTGCTTACTTTCGTTACTGACGATGAATCAGGATTTGTCTCTGATGCTGAAAAGATGGCTGATTCGCTGTTGCTGAAGTATGGTGGCTCCGATTTGGTGATTGACAAGATCTATCTTGATGCTTATACCCAAGAAAGTACACCAAATGGTGAATTGGCCCCCGAGGTGAATGCCGCCATCAACAATAGAATGGAGAAAGGCACTTTGGTGATGAACTATACTGGGCATGGTGGAGAGGTGCAGCTAAGCGAAGAACGTATCCTCCAACGTAAGGATGTGGATTCGTGGCATAACGGCCCAATGTTCCCCATCATGATTACTGGGACGTGCGAATTTAGCCGTTACGACGACCATACGCGTACCTCTTTGGGCGAATATTCTTTCTTGAATCCTTATGGCGGCATGATAGCCATGTTCACCACTTCTAGGGCGACTTATGGTTATGATAATGCAAACTTCAATCATGGCGTTTATCGCACCTTATTCCGTCTTAATGGTGGCGAGAACCAGCGAGTAGGGGATGTGTATCGTAGAGCGAAGAGTTCTGGTCATGCGGAGGAAAAGCGTTATGTGCTCTTTGGTGACCCGGCCTTGCGCATCAACTATCCGAAATGGTCAGTCGAAACAGTCTCGATGCCCGATACCATCAAGGCCTTGCAACCCGTCGAAATCAAAGGTGTGGTCAAGGATTTGAATGGCCGAGTGGCATCCGATTTCAATGGCGTTGTCTACGTCACGGTATTCGATAAGGAGAGCCAACTTTCTACCAAAGGTACTTCGGCCCCGGTCATTGAGTTTGGCTTGTTCAACAGCGTGGTCTTCAATGGCAAGACCGATGTGGTGAATGGCGAGTTCAGCATCAGTTTCACCGTGCCGCGCGACATCTCGTATCGTTTCGGAACGGGCATGGTGAGTTATTATGCCACCAATTATGATGTAGATGCCAAGGGCAGTTACAAAAGTTTTACTATCGGTGGTTTCTACAATGATGCTCTGGAAGATGAGGAACCGCCTGCGGTACGACTCTTCGTCGACGACACCCTCTTCGTTGATGGCGGCATCACGGGCGAGAATCCACTGCTGCTGGCCTTTGTGGAAGACGAAAGCGGCATCAATACAACGGGAGCGGGCATCGGACACGACATCGTTGCCACTCTTAGCGGGCCTTCGAAGGCGACCTATTGCCTCAACGATTATTTCACCTCTGACATGGGCAATCCGGGCAAGGGAGAGATTTCCTTCAAGATGCTTGGCTTGGCCGATGGCGAATATACGCTTACCTTGAAAGTGTGGGATGTGTTCAACAATTCCAACACCGCGACGGTCCATTTCGTTGTTGCCAATAGCGAAGCGATGTGCATCGAAAATCCGGCCAACCTGCCTAACCCAGTGACCGATGACACACGTTTTATCTTCGACCACAACCAGATTGGCAACAATTTTGATGTGAAAATCTACATTTACGATATCATGGGCCGCCTTGTGGAAGTGCTTTCCGAGCAGATGGCAGGCACTTCGGCACGCACTTCTCCGATCTATTGGAATCCAAGTCGCCTGCGTAACGGGGTGTATGTATATCGCATCGTAGCCACTAGCGATAAAGGTGAAACGGCTACGGCTGTATCAAAATTAGTTCTAAGTAGATGATGTGTAATATTATGAAAATGAGAAAGATATATATCTTGTTGGCGTTTATGCTCTGCTTTATGGGGGCAAAAGCGCAACATGCCTACCATTCGGTGCTGAGCGAGCATACATGGTATAAGATGACCATCGCTGAGGAAGGTATCTACAAACTCGATTATGCTACTTTGGCTTCGATGGGCATCGATATGGAGACATTGAATCCCAATCAGATACGCATCTTCGGTAATGAAGCTGGTGCCTTGCCTGAGAAGAATTCCGATACGCGTCCCGATGACCTCACCGAGATGGCTATATTCGTCAGTGGGGCAGAGGATGGCCGCTTTGACGAAAGCGATTATGTACTTTTCTTCGGTCAGGAAGCCACCCGCTGGACGCTCGGGGAGGGAGATACGAGATACTACAAGCGCAACCGCAACTACTACAGCGATGTCACACATTATTATCTTTGTGCCGATAGTGGGGTGGACGGTTTGCGTATCGCTAGTCAGCCATCGTTGCCAGTGACTGAAGCTGTGACGGTGATTTCTGATTTCAACTATGTGGCTTGGCATGAAGAAGAGCTGATGTCGCCCTATTTCTCGGGACAGAATTGGTTTGGCGAGATGGTCAACGAAGCCGATCCCGTGTTGGAGGTGACCTTCAAATTGCCCAATCTGATTGCTGATAAGCCTATATTATTCACTTCCGCGCTGATGGGCCGTGTCGCTCAAGGCAGCTTGCATTACGATATCTGGGTGAATGACAATCTGGTGGCCAATCATAGCGCAATTGGCTCGTATGGGAATGGCGGCTACACTTTTGGTGCACCTGGCGGCGTTTCCGACAAGCAACTAGCACTTGACAGCGATACTGCAGTTTGTCACCTCGAAATCGTGCCAGAAAACAACAATGCCAGCCTATATCTCGATTACTTCGAACTTTCATGTTGGCGTCGGCTGAAACGTGTTGGCAACGATTTCTCATTCAAAATCATGCCTTCGCAGTTTGGCGATGGCAGCACCGCCATCTGGATTCAGGATGTGGACAATAACTACCAGCTTTGGGATGTGAGCGATGCCATGCATCCTTGCGTTCAGGAAGGTTTGCTGAGCGGCGGTAACTTCGTCTTTGCCTCCGACCAGCCTGCCGATAAGCGCTACCATCTTTTCCGCTCCTCGGCCTATCGTCCCATCCAGTCTTTCGAAACTGTTGCCAATCAAGATGTTCATTCCATCGCCGATGCCGATATGCTCATCATCACTCCAAATGTCTTCCGTGAACAAGCCGAACAGCTAGCTGAGATGCACAGAGAGTGGGATGACATGCTATGTGTTGTAGTTGATGTGGACGAAATTGCTAACGAGTTTGCCACGGGCACACCCGATCCTACTGGTATCCGCGATTTTGTCAGGATGGTGTATTTCCGAAGCGGAGGACACCTTAAATATATTACGCTTTTTGGCAAGGCCTCGGCCGATTTTAGGGACATCAAGGGCTATGGAAAGAATTTCGTTCCGACCTACGAGGCTGTGAAAAAGCCTTTCTCTCAACTTGATAGTTTCTGCACCGATGACTATTTTGTCATAATGAATGCCAACGATGGTGTTGATTCAGAAGGTACGGTATGTATGGGCATCGGCCGTTTGCCTGTCACCACCGTCGAGGAAGCCGAGAACGTACTGAGCAAGATTCGCCATTACCACGATCTTAGCAAGATGAACGGCGATTGGAAGATGAATCACCTTTTCATGGCTGATGACGACTCCTATAATTTCTTTAGTCAGGCGGAGACGTGTGCCTCTATTATCGACACCACTTGCCATGCGATGCATCATGTGAAGCTATATACCGATGCCTATCAGCAAGTTTCTTCGGCATCAGGACCGCGTTATCCAGGTGCCCATGACGAGCTAATGCGTCTTTTCGACCAAGGCGTGCTGAGCATGCAATATGCAGGTCATGCTGGCTATCTCGGCTTGACTTCTGAAGCCGTCTTCACCGTTTCTGACATCGCCGAGATGACCAACTACGACCGTTTGCCATATATTTTCACCGCTTCATGCGAGTTCTCGGTCTTCGATAATCCGCTGAAGATTTCGGCAGGCGAGCAGATGCTCCTATCCAATAAGGGTGGTGCTATTGCCTTGTTTACGGCACCACGTCCCACACAAAGCCCCAATAACTTGAAATTGGCCAAGGCGTGGAGCAGATACCTCTATGCTCGCGAGGACGGTCTGCCACTACGTTTTGGCGATATCAGCCGTCTTGCAAAGACCGACTCTTATGTGAAAGCCAATGCCACATACGTCTTGCTCGGTGACCCAGCCTTACGCATCTCCCTGCCAAAAGAAGAAGTGAAAACAGTGAGAATCAATGGAGAGGACTTGCAGGAGGAACTCTTCCTTCACGCCTTGAGCATGGTGAATGTCGAAGGTGAGATAAGAGGCACGAATGGCCGCCTCGACCAAGGCTTCAATGGCGAAGTGTGGGTGACGTTGTACGATAAGAAATCGAGTTTCGTCACTTTAGGGCACGAGGATGCTGGCGCCCGCAACTTTACATATTATAACGACGTGCTTTATCGTGGTCGCGCTACTGTGACTAATGGCAGGTTCAATGTCTCGTTCCAAGTTCCGGCCGACATAAACCAGAATTCAGGTATGGCACGGTTGAGCTATTATGCCTACGATTCCATCCGTCAAATTGATGCCATGGGCGTCTTCGAAGGCTTCTCGCTTGGCGGTGTCGATCCGGCTATGTCACACGACAACGAAGGTCCGCAAATCAAGTTCTATTGGAACAGCCCTGAATTCGAAAATGGTGATGTGGTGGCCCGCAATGGCGTGCTTCATGCTGAGCTATATGACGCGCAAGGCATCAGCCACTACGGTTATAGTTTAGGACGCAATATCATGCTCAGCAGTACTCTGGCGGGTTACGATAATATGAACCTCAATGATGCGTTTGAGCCTGCACTCGACGATTTCCGCCGTGGTACCATCACTTTGCCTATCTCTGAACTTGAGCCTGGCACCTACCAATTTGGCCTTAAAGCTTGGGACACGCAGGACAATCCTTCCGAAGTCCGTCTGTGGTTTGTCGTGCAAGATGGCATCTTCCTCTCGCATGTGTATAACTACCCCAATCCTTTCAGTGATGCGACCTATTTCAACCTTGCCCATGATGGCAATGATGGCCAATATACCGTCAATATCGAGATTTTCGACATGATGGGGCGACATGTTGCTAACTTGAGCCAAAAGGTCACATCGGTTGACAATGTGATGGAACCTATCCGCTGGGAAGGGAAGGATGCTTCCGGAAATTCTTTGCGTACGGGCATCTACCTCTATCGCCTCAGCCTCACCGATGAGGAGGGAAATACGCGTACAGTAAGCCAACGCATGGTGGTGGCACGCTAAGAAACCAAAATATTTTCGCCGGCTTACAATAAGCAATGTGATTTATCGTTATTTTTGCACACTTTTTTATCGATTAAAATAAGAACAAAATGAAAATTAAAAGTCTGTTGATTGTCGCTTTGGTTGCCATTGCGGCAAATTCTTTTGGTCAGTTTAACTACGATGGTAAGAGCCTTTCGCCAAATGTCATCACTACTGCCGTCCCGTTCCTTTCCATCGCTCCCGATGCTCGTGGTGGCGCCATGGGCGATTGCGGTGTGGCTTCCGAAGCTGACGTCTATTCGATGCATTACAATCCCGCTAAATATGTCTATTTGCCCAACAAGATGAGCGTGGGCTTGGGTTATAGCCCATGGCTGAGAAACTTGGTCTCTGACATGAACCTGGCTTATCTCGCTTTCGGCTATAAGTTCAATGATCGCTCCGCTTTAGGTGCCACCTTGCGTTATTTCAGCGCAGGCGAAATCAATTTCAGAGACGAGAACAACTACGATTTGGGTACCTACAACCCTAACGAATGGGCTATCGACGTGGCTTATTCAAGAATGTTGGGCGATTACCTCTCGGCTGCTGTCTCTGGTCGTTTCGTCTATTCCGACCTTACCCAAGGTCAAGGCGACTATGCAGGTGTGGGTTGGTCAGTCGCTGCCGACGTGGCGGTCTATTACAAGCGTCCTGTCGAATGGTTCAGCGATATTGATGCCGACATCGCTTGGGGTGCTGCTATCACCAACATTGGTAGCAAGGTTTCCTACAACAGCTCGTCCGATAGAAGAGACTTCATCCCTACCAATTTGCGCGTTGGCGGTAGCTTGAAACTCGAACTTGACGAATACAACACCTTGGCTTTCAATGTTGATTTGAACAAGTTGATGGTGCCTACACCTCCAATCAGAAACAGCCAAACAGGTGATATCATCTATGGTAAGGAGAATAACGTTGGTGTCGTTTCGGGCATGATTCAATCCTTCTACGACGCTCCTGGTTATTCATGGAATGAAAATACCCAGCAATATGACCGTATCGGTGTGTTCCAAGAAGAACTGATGGAAATCACTGAAGGCATTGGCATTGAATATTGGTACAACAACCTGTTTGCCGTGCGTGGTGGTTTCTTCAACGAAACAGCCATGAAGGGCAATCGTAAATATGTTACCTTGGGTGCTGCTTTGAAATACAGCGTGTTTGGCCTGGATATTTCCTACTTGGTTCCATTGAGCAACAAGGTTGGTACCAATCCTTTGGAAAACACCTTGCGTTTCAACCTTACCTATGACATGGGTGGCAAGAAATAAGACTAGTTTTCATCGCGTAAATATGAAAAACCGGCTCGTATGAGTCGGTTTTTTTTGTTGTAACCTTGCAACCTTATTCCATTTCATAAAACTATCTTATCTTTGCACAAAACTAATCATTAAAGTAAAAGCACATGGATATTCTTATTTTCATTGCAGTGATGCTCATCATCTATAGCATCGTGGCTGCCATCATTAACAAGGCCAACAAGAAAAATGGTAAACACATCTTCAATTCCATCTGGCTGTTGATTTTGCCTATTATTTTCGTCGTGGTTGCCAGTTTCCTTACCATCATCCCGGCTCAGGAATGTGGCGTGGTCATCACCCCAAGCGGTGTGAAGCAACAGACCTACTACACAGGTTGGCACGTCATCTTGCCTTGGTATCGTGTTGAGACCATGGATAAGACCGAACAAGTCTATACTTGCGCCAAGCGTACCGACATTAGCCGTGGCGATGCCGACTATAAGTCGTACAAGGCCGATGCCACGCAAGCCGAAACGGTGTGGACGCCTACCATCGATGGTATCAAGATGGGTTTCGATATCAGCGCCTCATGGCGTATCGACCCAGAATATGCTTGGTGGATCTACGACAACGTGAGTGAGACCGACGGCAAGGAAAACGGCCGTTTCTACTGGCTCGAAGAGAACGTCATCAAGCCTAAACTGAAGTCGGCTCTGGCTCTTACCACCAGTAAATACACGCCTATCCAAGTGTATAGCACCAGCCGTGAAGACATCCAAGCCATCGTCTTGGAGAGAATGAAGAACGACATCAAGTCGTATCACCTGATTCTCGACCAGATCGACATCCGCGAGGTGTATTACAACAACGACTACGAAACCGCTTTGAACCAGAAGAAGTTGGAAGAACAGAAGGCTCTCACCCTTGTTGAGGTAACCAAGCAGAAGGAAGAACTGAAGCGTCAGGCCGAAATTGAGAAGGAGATCCAGATCCTGAATGCTGAAGGTGAGGCTGAAGCTCTGAAGATTAAAGGTGCTTCCGTGTCGAGCAACCCGAAGATCGTCCAACTTGAATGGATAAGCAAATGGGATGGAAAACTACCTGAAATCATGACTGGCGACGGCAATGGCCTGCTTCTTAATATTGATAAATAAACTAATAAACTAATGCAGAGACACGCCTAGGCGTGTCTCTGCATTTTCATTTTTAATCATACGGATATGAGCATTTTTTGGATTCTGTTTATTGTCTCCATGGTCATTTCGGCTTTGGGATGGAAGAAATTTATTTATTTCATCAGTCTAGGATACGGTTTCAGCATTGCTGGCTGCGCCGTGGCAATGGCTATCGTATATTGGCAACAACTCACATGGGCGACGGCGCTGCTTTGTCTGATCCTATTCGCCTATGGCTGCCGTCTGGGTGGCTATTTGCTGATTCGTGAGATAAAGAGTGCGACTTATAAGAAGGTGCTGAAGGAAAATTCGAGCGAGAGTTATCCTTTTGTGCTTACTGTCGTCATCTGGGTGGCCTGTGCATTCCTTTATATGGCAGAAGTGGCTCCTGTTGCCGCACGTCTCGACAATATGGCTGCAAATCAACCTATCAGCGACTTGTGGGCTTGGATTGGAGGTGCAGTGATGTTGCTTGGCGTTTTGCTTGAAACGATTGCCGATGCGCAAAAGTCGGCAGCCAAAAAGATTGACCCGCATCGTTTTGTAGATACTGGCCTCTATCGTATGGTACGTTGCCCCAACTATTTCGGCGAGGTGGTCACTTGGACGGGATGTCTGCTCGTCTGCATCGGTGCCAGTTGCTCATGGTGGCAATGGCTCATCAGTATCTTGGGCTATGTGGGCATCGTATATATTATGTTTAGCGGAGCCCGTCGTTTGGAAATCCGCCAAAACAAAAACTATGGTGACGACCCGCGTTATCAGGAATATGTGAAAACAACACCTATCTTGATTCCGTTTCTGCCTATCTATAGCGTTGAACGCTACGAGTGGTTGAGAGGATAGGACTTAGAATATCAATGCTAGCAGCACATACAGCCAGTGGGCTGCGATGCCGGCACAGAGACCGCCGATGGTGTGGGCTCCGATGGCCTTGCCGATGAGCTTGCGATAGCCGAGCGAGTCGAGCATGGCAGCGTGGGTGCTGAGGAATCCGCTCCAGCACATGCCGATAGCGGTGAACACGGCGATGGCGTTGTTGTCGACGATGCCTTGCTCAATGAAGCGTGGCACCAAACCGATGGCAGCACCGACAGCGCCGAGGGCGGTCATCGGGAAGGAGATGAGGGCACCGTCCTTGAAACCGAACAACCACTCGAAGATGATGTTGATCTTGTTTGCCAACCATGTGATGACCGGGACGCCTTCATAAGCTACACCCAGATATTCACCGCCTTCGCCCGAAGGACCAAAGGTGAGCATCATGACGATGGTGGAGATGCACAACACACCAGGGATGATAGCGAAGCCGATGCCAACGCCGTCCTTGCCGCCGTCGAGCAATGAGTTGAGGAAACGCAAAAACACGCCGCCTTCGCTCTTGAAGGTGATCTGCTGCTCGTCGCCAGTGCTCATGTCGTCGCCAACGGGTGCATCCAATTCAGGATAAGCCTTTAGGGTGGAGCGCTGCATCAATCTGGTAGAGACGATGCTGCCGATGACAGCACCTGCCAGACCCACCAAAGCACCTTTACCAAAGCCTAAGCCGGTCATGAAGGCAACCACGACCAGACCCATACCGAAGGCAGTGCCGAAGTTGGTGAGCGAGACGAGTTGATATTTCTTGAAATAACGGTTGAAGTTCTTGTCGTGCGCCAAGGTGATGATGGCGGGATTGTCGCTGAGGAAGGTCATCACGGCTCCCAAGGCGGCGACGCCAGGTAGGTTATAGAGCGGCTTCATCAACGGCCGGAGTAGGTTTTCTAACAGACGCACCACACCGAACTCAATGAGCAGCTTGCTGATGGCTCCCATCAGCACACAGATGGCCATGATGTAGAACACGGTCTCGAGCAGCAGGTGATAGGCTGTCTGCATGAAGGTGTTGAGCATCTTGGGCAAGGTCATCTTATAGGCCAATATGCCGAAGAAGGCAAAGAAGATAATCAAGAAGACGATGGCTTCGAAACTACGCTTGGTGGTGAATTTCAGAGGCTTCTTGATGATGCCTTCCAGTTTTTTGAAAAGCTTCTCAACTGGATTGGCGTATGATTGTGTGCTTTTCCTTTTCTTTGAGCGGAGTGAATATCGTGGCATAATGTGTTATTTTTTGAATGCGTGAAGAAGATCGACTTTCCAGGTGAGACCGATGTTGCCTTGGTAGTTGTGTGTCCCGTCGGTGTTGGTGTGTGTCCCGCAGAAATGGAGTCGTAAGTTGCGGCTGTTGCTCATTGGATAGAACTCGAAGCCGGCGCTTTCGAAATGCACGTTACCGCCAAGGGGGTTGTATAGGTCGATGATGTCGTCGCAGTTGTGGTCATAACCGCCTTTGGCGAAGATGATCCATTTCTCGCCCAGGTTGAGGCCTGCGCCCAAAAGGATGGTGTAGTTCTCGGCAAAGAAACGGGTGTTTTTCTTTGAAGCGCGGTTTTGGAGGTCGAGGCGGACTTCAAAGTCGTCGAACACAAGCTTGTTGCCCAGCGAGATGTAGTTGACGAATTGTTTCTCGGTGTTTTGCAGCATGTTGACGGAATAGGAGGTCTTGAAGTGTCCCATGTCGCCGTACCACATCAGGTTGTAGGCATAGATGCCTTGCAGCGAGTGTGTGATGGCAGGCGAGTTGGAAAACTGGAAAAGTATGTGGTTTTTCCCTTCAAAGTCTTTGTAGTTGGCGGAGATGCCCATCTCGTAGCAGCACACGTGGTTCCAGAAATCGGTGCCGTAGTAGATGTCGATAGGGGCAGCATCGTATTCCCAACCGCCGATGGCGACTACTTGCTTACCGGCCGAGATGAAAAGCTCGTCGGTGAGGTGCCAGTCGAGATAAGCCCAGTCGGTGCCCTGGAAAAAAGTGTTGGCAAAACTCGAGTTAGGCGAGTTGATGCGCTGGCGGAAGTGATAGCTGAACTTGTCGGTGATGTTGCCGTCCATGGTGATTTGCAGGTATTTGCCCTGTAAACCGTGGTCGGAACTATTATCTGCGCAATAGTAGTCGTAAGTGAAATCAGCGCGGGTGTCGAGACGCAACGTGTTGATTGTCACTAATTTTTTCTTCTCTTCTGTCTTTTCTTGTGCGAAGGCTTGACCGATGAGGAATAAGCCTGCGAGGGTCAGTAAAAATGCTTTTCTCATAGTGTGCTAAAAAACGCGCAAAAATACAAAAAAAGAGAGCGGCTTTTAAACCGCTCTCTCGAAAATCTTTGATTGTTTTTTAGCAGACTTCGATGGTCTGGATCAGCTTCTGCTTCTCTTCGACGGTGACCTTTGGGATGACGATGCCGAGGATGCCGTTCTCCACCTTGGCCTTGATCTGGTCTCTGTGGATGTCTTCAGGCAGCATCACGGTCTGGCGGAAGTGCTCCACGCTGAACTCGTGACGCAGGTAGCGGCGCTCTTCGTTTTTCTCTTCCTTGGTCTCCTTCACCATCTCGATGACGAGGTTGCCTTCGGCATCGATGGAGAGCTTGAGGTCGTCTTTGGTCAAGCCGGGGACGCTAAGTTCCAGCTGGTAGTCGTTCTTGGTCTCGACGATGTTCATTCTTGGGGTCGAGAAGGTTGGCTCGTTCCAGTTCATCAGTTCGTTGAACAAGGTTGGCATGAATTCTTGGTTTCTTCTAGTTACTAACATGTTTTTATTCTCCTTTTGTTTAATGTTGTTGATTTGTTTGTTGTTGATTCGTTGAGTTGTTTGTTTTGTTTGACTATGTGACTTTGGGTTTTCTATGATTCTCATTCAGACGACCGGGAATTGTCAAATCCTTTGCCAAAGCCGAAATAGTATGAAATTGACATTATTTAATGACAAACTGACATAAAATTAGATTTAGACCGAACGGATATGATAAAATTAGTGACAAAATGACATTTAGAGAACAATGAACGGAGGCTTCTTCCTATCTTTGCGGCCCGAAAGGACATCAAAATCATGGAAGATAAACTGTTCAACAAGAATTATTTGTGCCTTTGTGCTGCCAACTTCTTGTTTTTCTTTTCGTTTTACCTGCTTCTGCCGGTGCTGCCGTTCTTCATCCAGCAAAACTTTCAGGCCAACAACTCTGTAGTGGGCGCGGTGATTTCGTGCTACACTTTGGCGACGCTTTGCGTGCGTCCTTTCTCGGGTTATATGATGGATGCCTTCAAACGTAAACCAGTCTATTTGTTGGCTTTGTCGGTCTTCACCGCGGTGTTCTGTGGCTATCTCTTTGCGAGCACCATCACCATCCTCATCATTGTCCGCATCCTGCATGGCCTTTCTTTCGGCTTGACTTCGGTGGGAGGCAACACCTTAGTCATCGATGTGGTGCCATCGGCAAAACGTGGAGAGGGCATCGGCTATTTCGGTGTGGCCAACAACATCGCCATGGCAGTGGGACCTATGGTTGGACTTTTCGTTTACGAGAAATATAGCTTCAATGTCATCTTCATCGGCTGTATGGTTTGCAGCGCCTTGGCGGCTTTCTTTGCCTCGCGCATCCAGACTAAGTTCCGTCCGCCGTTGAAGCGTCCACCTTTGTCGCTCGACCGTTTCATCCTTATCAAAGGCTTGTTGGCGGGTGTGTCGTTTATGCTGCTGGCTTTTGCCTACGGACAGATTTCCAATTACATAGCCTTGTATGCCAAGGAGATGAACCTCGCCATCAGCAGTGGCTTGTTCTTTACCGTTTATGCTGTCGGCTTGATCGCTTCGCGCCTCTTCTCAGGCCGTATGGTCGATAGGGGAAAGGTGGTGCAGACCACGGCCTTGGGTTTGGCTATCGTAGTGGTGGCGATGTTTGGCTTGGCGATGTGTCACCGTTTCAATGCCTTCGGACAGCAAGCAACTACTGTCGCGTTCCTCGTCATCGCCCTTTGCTGTGGCGCAGGATTTGGCACGAGTTTTCCAGCCTTCAACACCTTATTTATTAATATGGCTCCCAACAGCCAGCGCGGGACGGCCACATCCACTTATCTCACCACTTGGGATTTGGGTCTGGGTATCGGAATCTTTTCGGGCGGTTTCCTTTCGGAGCATTTCTCGTTCTCGACGGCCTATTTCGTCGCCGATGCTGCCGTGTTGCTTTCGCTGGTGTTCTTCATTTTTGTTGTGTCACCTCATTATCAAAAGAATAAAGTCCGTTGATGGAAAATCAAGATATTGTCATTTCGCTTCGTGATGCGGTCGCTGCTGATGCGCCATTCATTGCGCGCTGTGTTATGGCTGGCATTGAGATGCTTCATGTTGAAGATGAATTGCCTGAAGACAAACGACCTATTTTTGACCATTTGGTAGCCATTTGTTTGAGAGATGACACTCTTTACAACTATCACAATACGGTTGTCGCCGAGGTGAATGGAAATTTGGCAGGTGCTCTGGTGGCTTATGATGGATCCCGTTATGCCACTTTGCGTAAGACCACTTTCGACCTTGTGGAGAAAAACATGGGTATGAAGCTTGAACAGAACGCTATGGAAACGGGTGAAGGCGAATATTATCTCGACAGTATGGCCATCTTGCCTCAATTCAGAGGCCTGAATATCGGCAAGATGTTGATGCAGAACCGCATGGAACATGCTCGACATTTAGGCGTCGGCAAGGTGACACTTTTGGTTGATCGTGATAAGCCACGCTTGCAAGCCTATTATGAAAGTTTAGGCTTTGTGTTTGCTGAAGAAATGTTTGTTTTTGGAAGCTGGTATAACAAACTTAGCCGATAGCGTTTTTCTGTTTGTCGGTGATGGTCTGCAAAATCACTGAGATGATAATCAACGCGATGCCTAGACAGAACGAGAAATTCAATTCTTTGTATTCGTTGAAGATGAGCATCGAGAGGATGATGCTATAGACGGGCTCAAGATTGAGCGTGAGATTGTAAGTGAAAGCAGGAACTCTCTGCAGTACGATGATTTGCAACAGACATAACCCCACGGTGCAAATCACGACCATGAAGGCCAGGTAGGCATAATCCAAGCCAACGGGGAGCAATGCCCCGACGGGGATGTATATATTATAAATAGGTATAAGGCAGGTAAGCCCGATTAGGCCGCCCACCATTTCCCAAAGCAGCATGTTCTTGGCTTCGTAATGTTTGCCGACGCGTTGGTTGGCGATGGAGAAAAGGGCGTAAAGAGCGGCGCAGATGATACCCAATATGATGCCTAAGCGATAGCGCGGATCGAACTGGAAGATGAGATAGACGCCTGCAATGGTGATGAGGCTAAGGAAAAACTCGCGTGCCGAGAACTTGTGCTTGTTGATGAGTGGCTCGAACAAGGCCGTGAAAAATCCAGTGGTGGAGAAACAAACCACGCCGATACTGACGTTCGATGCCTTGATGCTGGCGTAGAAGAACACCCAGTGCAAGCAAAGCAAAAGTCCCACGCCACCCATTTGCAGGATGTCGTGGAACTTGTACTTCTTCAGTTGCTTGGTGAAAAGGAGAAAGAAAACCATGATGACTGCTGCCCAAGCCATGCGATGCCATACCAAAATGGCGGAATCGAGGCTGATAAGTCGGCCCAAAACACCGGTGAAACCGGCAATGAAGACCGAAAGATGCAGCAGTAAGTAGTCTTTCTTCATTTCCTTCTTTGGCGGATGGCCTCAAAAGTGACGATGGCGGTGGTGACCGACACGTTGAGCGAGTCGGCGATGCCGTTCATCGGAATGATGATGTTTTGGTCGGCAGCATTGACCCAAGCGTCGGAGATGCCGGTGGCTTCGGTGCCCATGACAATGGCAGAGGCCTTGCGGAAGTCGGCGTCAAGGTAGTCGATAGAAGCCTTGAGGTAGGTGCAGTAGATGGCGATGTGGTTGGCTTTCAGCCATTCGATGCACTCTTCGGTGGAGCAAGCATAGACGGGCACGCTGAAGATGCAGCCTATGCTGGCGCGGATGGCGTTGGGGTTGTAGAGGTCGGTGCCAGGGTCGGCCACGATGACGGCATCTACACCGGCAGCGTCAGCAGTGCGCATCACGGCACCAAGGTTGCCGGGCTTCTCGACGGTTTCCAACACGATAATCAAGGCGTCTTTCTTAGGCTTGAACTCGCTGAGGCTTTTGTATTTGGGTCGTGCCAAGGCCAATAGTCCGTCGCTGCCCTCGCGGTAGGCAATCTTGTCGAACACTTCCTCGCTGACTTCTTCGGTGAAATTGGCGTGGATATTCAACGGCTCGCGCAAAAGGGTAGGGCAGACGTAGAGCTGGTCAATCTCGAAGCCACATCTCTGGGCACGTTCAATCTCGCGTTGCCCTTCAATGATGATGAGGTTCTGCTCGCGTCGCTCCGAAGCCTTTTGCAGCTTGACGATGTTCTTGATCCTCGGGTTGGTCTTGCTGGTAATCATGCTGTGTCGTGTTATGCTTCGCTGCCGTTGGCAAAGTGCTGATAGAAAGCGATGATGGTCTCGATGCCTTTGTAGAAGTGGTCGAGACGATAGTTCTCGTTAGGCGAGTGGATAGCATCTTCGCCAAGACCGAAGCCCATCAAGATGGACTTGATGCCCAGCACCTTCTCGAAGGTTGAAATAATCGGGATGCTACCGCCCGAGCGCATCGGGATAGGCAGTTTGCCGTAGGTCTCCATGTAAGCGGCTTCGGCTGCTTTGTAAGCTGGCAAGTCGATAGGGCAGCCGTAGGCTTGTCCACCGTGCATCGGAGTGACCTTCACGGTGACATATTCCGGAGCGTTTTCTTCGAAGTAGTTCTTCACCAACTCGGCAATCTTTTCGTGGTCCTGATTAGGCACTAAACGGCATGACAGTTTTGCGTATGCCTTCGATGGCAGCACGGTCTTCGAGCCTTCGCCCGTGTAACCGCCCCACATACCGCAGAGGTCGAAGGTCGGACGGATGCCCACACGTTCAATCTTGGTATAGCCTTCTTCGCCGCGAAGTTCTTTCACGCCGAGGCTCTTCTTGTAGTCGGCTTCGCAGTAAGGAGCCATGTTGAGCAGCTCGCGTTCGCGAGCTGAGCATTCAATGACATCATCGTAGAAGTGAGGAATGGTGATGTGGTTGTTTTCGTCCATGCAGTTGGCGATCATCTCGCAAAGGGTGTTGAGCGGATTGGCCACGCTGCCGCCAAACAGTCCTGAGTGGAGGTCGGCATTAGGACCTGTGACTTCGATTTGCCAGTAGGCGAGGCCGCGCAAACCGGTGGTGATACTTGGCACGTCGGTGCCAATCATCGAGGTGTCGGAAACAAGGATGACGTCAGCTTTCACTAAGTCTTTATATTCCACAACCCATTTGGCCAAGCTACCCGAACCGATTTCCTCTTCGCCTTCGAGCATGAACTTCACGTTGCAGGGCAAGGTGTTGGTGCGCACCATGGTCTCGAATGCCTTGGCGTGCATGAACGACTGACCTTTGTCGTCGTCGGCACCACGGGCCCAAATCTTGCCGTCCTTGATGACAGGTTCAAAAGGACTGGTGTGCCAAAGCTCGATAGGATCGACAGGCATCACATCATAGTGGCCATAGACCAAGACGGTAGGTTTCTTTGGGTCGATGATTTTTTCGCCGTACACGATAGGATTACCTTCGGTAGGCATCACTTCGGCCTTGTCGGCTCCGGCAGCGATGATGGCATCGCGCCAATATTCAGCGCAGCGGATCATGTCGGGCTTGTGAGCCGATTCTGAACTGATGGATGGAATTCTGATTAATCCGAAAAGCTCTTCAAGGAAACGATCCTTGTTGGCTTCGATGTAGTTGTTGGTGATTTGCATGATGATATTGTTTTGTTGATTATGTGACTAAGTGTTTTGTTGACTGTGTGGCCGCTGTGTAGAGTCGAAGCAAGCCGATGCAGTATTCATTTTGATTGGGCAAAGATAGTGTTTTTTTCTTTTGGTGGTCTCGCGTGGCATGTCTGGTTTTCGTTTTGATAAAGTTTCCACGTTTAATGCTTCGAAATGGTGCATATAACTGATCATTTCCTATTCAGCAGAAGCCAAAAAGCTATATTAATATATAAGGTGAGAGACTTCGTTTGATATTAATGCAGAATTAATGTTTTTATTTTTATTGTTTGTTATGTATTATATTGTTGATAATCAATATGATAAATTATTATTTTAACATTTTTAGGAAAAATTTTCGAGAAAGTGAACAGCGTATTGAAAATTGTTGTACTTTTGCGCCGCTGAATTGAAAGAGGGCTTGCCCTTGTAAATGACATAGTTAGGAACCTGATAAGTTAAACGTAATAGGTTTCTGCGCGATGCAAGACATAAAAAGTCAAGCGTTTACATTGCATCGTGAGTTTATAGACTTCTAAGCCGCATGGCTTATTATGTTCCCTAACTACATCTCGAAGGCATTGCTCTCGGCCAGTTTGGTTTTGAGTTTGAAGATAATTTCCTCGTGAGAGGAGCAAAGTAACTTAATAAATTAAAACCTAACAAATTAAAATGCCGACTATTCAACAATTAGTGCGCAAAGGGCGCCAGAAATTGATCGACAAGAGTAAGTCACCAGCATTGGATTCATGTCCACAGCGTCGTGGCGTGTGCGTTCGTGTTTACACAACAACCCCTAAGAAGCCTAACTCAGCAATGCGTAAGGTCGCTAGGGTTCGTTTGACCAACCAAAAGGAAGTCAACGCATACATCCCAGGCGAAGGCCATAACCTGCAGGAACACTCTATCGTCATGATCAGAGGAGGTCGTGTGAAGGATTTGCCAGGTGTTCGTTACCACATCATCCGCGGTGCTTTGGATACCAGTGGTGTTGATGGCCGTCGCCAACGCAGGTCTAAATACGGTGCTAAACGACCTAAAAAAACAGCCGCAAAGAAATAAGTGATTAGTCAAAAGTAAAGACTTAAAAGACATGAGAAAAGCTAAACCAAAGAAGAGAATTATCCTTCCAGATCCCAAGTACAATGATGTGCTGGTCACTAAGTTCGTGAACAACATCATGCTTGAAGGTAAGAAGAATTTGGCTTATCAGATTTTCTACGAAGCAATGGACATCGTTGAAAGTAAGCTCAACGAAAATCCAGTTGAGGTGTGGAAGAAGGCCTTGGCCAACGTTACCCCT
>JAZQMX010000004.1:0-8226 GCA_045627065.1 Bacteroidales bacterium
ACCGACTTCACCGGCAGCAGCATCGTGCCAGCCTGCCAGATGCTATCGTAGAGGTTATCAGCCATCTCGTTCGGATAGGATGCGCTCGGCAATTCGCAAGGCCAGTTACGCAAGCCCTTGATGAAGATGTCGTCAGCGTCACGCAAGATGCGGAGTTTCTCTTCCGTCACCTCACCTAAGATGCGGATGCCAAGGCTCGGTCCTGGGAAAGGATGACGGCCGATGAGTTCACGCTTGATGCCCATGGCACGACCCACGCGGCGCACTTCGTCCTTGAACAAGGTACGCAGCGGTTCCACGATCTTCAGGTTCATCTTCTCAGGCAAGCCACCCACGTTGTGGTGCGACTTGATCTTGCAGCTCGGGCCATTCACACTCACACTCTCGATGACGTCTGGATAGATAGTGCCTTGTGCCAACCAGCGAGCGCCTTCAATCTTCTGAGCTTCGGCGTCAAACACTTCAATGAATGTTGAGCCAATGGCCTTGCGCTTGGCTTCGGGGTCGGTGACACCTTCCAACTTCTTCAGGAACAGAGCGCCAGAATGGACGCCTATCACGTTGAGGCCCATTTCCTTATACGAGTCGAGCACATCTTCGAATTCGTTCTTGCGAAGCAAGCCGTTATCGACGAAGATGCAAGTCAGATGATTGCCGATGGCTTTATTGAGCAGCACAGCTGCCACGGTGCTATCCACACCGCCCGAGAGACCCAAGATGACCTTGTCGTCGCCCAGCTGCTTGCGGAGACTTTCCACTGTGCTGTCGATGAACGAGTCAGGGGTCCAGTCGCCCTTGCAGCCGCAGATGCGGATGGCGAAGTTCTCCAACATCTTAGGTCCTTCCTTGGTGTGGAACACCTCAGGATGGAACTGAACAGCGTATGTGTCTTCACCTTCAATGCAATAGGCTGCATTCACAACATCCTCGGTCGAAGCGATGACGCGAGCGTTTGTGGGCAGTTTGGCGATGGTGTCGCCATGACTCATCCACACCTGGCTGCTCTTGCTGACGCCAATAAACAAAGGACATTGTTCATCGACAACGGTCAGCATGGCACGGCCATATTCGCGAGCGATGGAGCCGTTCACTTCACCGCCGAAATGCTGCGCCATGAACTGCGAGCCGTAGCATATGCCCAACAAAGGCAACTTGCCTTTGATGCCCTCGAGGTTCACGAAAGGAGCCTTCTCATCGCGCACTGAGAACGGACTGCCGCTGAGAATCACGCCTTTGACGTTATCGCCGATGACGGGAATCTTGTTATAAGGATGGATTTCACAATACACATTCAATTCGCGCAAGCGGCGACCAATCAACTGAGTCACCTGCGAGCCGAAGTCAAGGATTAGGATCATTTCTTGCATGGCTGGAAAAATTTGCGCAAAGATACGGTATTTTCGTACATGTTTTTCGTAATTTTGGCGTTCATTCTAACAAATCTTTTATCCATGAGTATCCTACTACTTGCCTTATCCATTCTTCCCGTCGTCATATTGATGATATATATCTACAAACAAGACAAATACCAGAAAGAGCCCGTCAAATCCTTGCTTAAGGCCTTTTTGGGCGGCATGCTTGCCATCCCTGTCGATTTGCTCACGGTGAGTTTCCTGAACGCCATCTCCTATTCAGAGACCATATTCTATAGTGCCTTCCTCGAGGCTGGATTCTGCGAAGAGTTCAGCAAGCTGATCATCCTGCTCATCTTCATCTGGCACGACAAGAACTTCGACGAATATATGGACGGCATCGTATATGCCACCTTCATCGGTCTAGGTTTTGCCTGCGTCGAGAACATCATGTATGTGTTTGGTGCCGCCAATACTTCTATCGGATCGGGCATCGGAACGGGCATCGTACGCGCCTTGCTGTCGGTCCCCGGACACTTCTTGTTTGGCGTTGTGCTGGGCTATTTCGTCGCATTGGCCAAGTTCAGCAAGAGCAAAGGACAAGGATTCAGATACCTCGTCATCGGTTTACTGCTGGCTGCCACATGCCACGGTCTCTTCGATTGGTTGCTGATGGTCAGCGACTTCCTTGGCGAAGCCCTAGGCTCAATCATCACCGTTGCCTTCCTGATAGGCGATTTCTACTTATGGAAACTAGGCATCAAATATATCAATAAGCAACAGCAAAACTCGAAGATACAAGCTGAAAACGCAGCACCAGAAGACGATCCATCCGACGGAAGGACCACCTATTATAGCGAAAACAATACCGAACTTCCACATCAAGACGACGAATACAAGCACATCGACTGGGACGCTGGATTCAAGAAGTAATCAGAGTTTGAAGGAAAGCACCAACTCGAAGCTTCTCCCTGGCATGGCGCGCCACAACACATTCTGATAATCGGTGTTGAAGAGGTTGTTACATTTCAAATCGATGCGGAATTTATTGATTTGTTTGCCCACCGACACATGATGTAAGGTGTATGCGGGCAAATCGAAGGCGAAAAACTGTTCCTCTGAATAGGAAGTGCTACGCCGTCCGGTCATTTCCAAAGTGTAAGCAAAGCTCCAAGTCTTCCAACTCACCTTGGCAAACAAGTTGCCATGATGACGAGGAATGTAAATCAGTTGCTTGCCATTGGTGCCTTGAGCAATGGCATTATCGCCCTCATCGGTAGTGACGCTGAAGACATAATTTCCCGAAAGACTGGCTTTCCAATTGCCATACGAGAGATTCACATCTAAATGGTTTTCAAGGCCTCGCGCATAAACGAGCGACACGTTTTCAGGCACCCAATAGCGATAGGAAGTCGGCATCCACTGGATCCAGTCCTTCACTTTCGAAAAATAGGCTCCCGAACGAAGTTCAACTCCGAAATGCTCATTCTTGAAGTCATATTTTAGGGCAAGATCTACCGTGCGACCATTTTCAGGCAACAAGTCAGGATTGCCACCCGGATACCAATACAAGTCGTTCAACGATGGATTACGATAGTTGTGACTATAACCCAGAGTAGCGCTCAAAGCCTTCAAAAAAGGTAACTGATAGGAAAATGTAGCGGTCGGGAACAAGCCCATTGGTTTGCCATCAGTCCAATCGTAACGTGCTGTAAGATTAAGTTTTGCACATTCGAAAGGCTCACCACTGACAGCGGCGTAGGCAGACACTACATCACGTTTCTTCAAACCTTCATAGTTGTTCGACTCCACTCGTTCGTTGTCCCACTGCAACTTGGCATCGAGTTTCCACGACTGGTAAATCTGCTGTTCCAAAGTGGCAATCTGATGCAGGATCAAGGCTTTGTTCTCCGAATCGATATTGGTGATGACCGCATCGTTAGCCGGATTGCGCGTTTCCAATAAATAACGTTGATTTTCCAAAAAAGCGCCTGACTTCAGTTGAAGACTTCCAGTATTCCAGAATGTCTTGAACGACAAAAAGTTGCGCGAGAAATTGTTTTTCGTCCACTCGTCGGTATTCACATTGCCGATATTGGTCATGATGGGTGGCAAGTTACGGTCGTTCCATTGGTTCCACGAAGAAACCGACAAGACGCTCTTCTTGAAAAGAAGGCTCATTTCGGGCATTAGGCCATAGTCTACAAACGAGGCATTTTGCTGCTGCATTTGTTGGTGTGGAATGGTGGCTATGTTGTTGTACTCGAAATCGTTATCTGACGAATCGCGGAAGGCTTTCACACGAAACGAGAAATGTTTTCCTCGATTTCCGATGGTGAGATAGCTGCCCCATGTATTGAAACTTCCGTAGGATTGTTTTGCGTCGAGTAGGAAGCCTTCGCTAAATTGGGTTGCATTATCGATGTTGACCGCTCCACCCAAGCCACCACTGTTGTTGGAAGTCCCGCTACCCCAGTTCAGACTGACATCGTCAGCCAAGAAGACGGGTATCGTGCTGAAATCCACCTGGCCGAGATTGGGCGTATTGAGTTGGAAGCCATTCCAAAGCACCAAGGTGTGGCTTGCCGTGGTGCCACGAAACGATGCCGTTGCAACACCGCCTGGTCCATACGTCTTGATGAATACCGGACTATGTTGTATCAACAGCTGCGAAAGGTCGGATGTGCTCTTAGACTGCAGAGCTAAGGTGTCGAGTTTACGTGCCACCAAAGGTTTCAAGGCCTCTACCCCACTGCCTTCTGCTGTGACATTCACCGAATTGAGCATGATGGTGTCTTGTGCACACAACGATATGCACGTCACCGAAAACAATAACAACAGGATTGATCTAATAATTCTCATCTTTTTACCCGAAAGCATTATCACCAACAGGCAGGTCTTCTGACTTACTCCCTGATTGCCACCTTCCCATTCGACTGAACAGTGGTATTTCGGCAACCAGCAATCGGAGCTCACAGCAGCGGGAACTGTCCGGGACTCACACCCGATTCCCTATTGAGTCGCTCATCGACACCTATTGCGTTGCAAAAATAGGCAAAAAAAATGGGGCGGCCAAAACCGCCCCACATATTTTTCTAAAACATCAGATTCTTTTACTTCTTGACAGCTTTAGGATCTTGTTGCACAGCGACTTTCGGGCCTTTGTCCTCGTAGGTCTTTTCCTTACCTGTAAGTCTGCCATCCTTGTAGGTAGCTTCCGACTTCAAAGAACCATTTTCATAGTATTCCTTGGCATCGCCATGTTGTTTGTTAGCTTTATAAGCCTTGCTTGATTTCAGCTGACCATTTGAATAATAGGTATTTTGCACGCCATCAAATTTGCCATCTTTGTATTCGATAGACATCTTCACGCCACCATCTTCGTTATACCATTTGGTCAAACCGTCACGCTTGCCATCCTTGTAATAGCTTTCTTCTTGCAGACCGCCTTTGTCGTAGCAAATCACCTGCTTGCCGTCCATCATACCATTCTTGTATGTGTTCATCTTCGACAGACGTCCACCACGATACCATTGGCTGCTTTGACCATCCAACTGGTCGTTCTTATAATCGGATTTCTTGGTTATAGAGCCCGTCTTGTCGATCTCGACGTAAGCGCCGTTCTTCTTTCCATTGACGTAACTCACAATCTTTCTAGGCAGATAACTATCGCCCGTGAAATATTCAATCCAAGTGCCAACCTTCTGACCATTAAGCACTTCACCTTCGATGTAGCAATCGGCAGCCGTAGTGGTGAACTTGCCATTAGGAGCCTTACTGACATCGATAGTTTCAACAGTCTGAGCAAACGATGATGCCGCAAAAAGCATCACAACAGCAGTAATAATCAAATTTTTACGCATAATTTCCTTGTATTTTAAATTGGTACAAAAGTATGAAATATAAATGAACCACATACAATTATCGTGCATTTTATTACGCATAAAGGAATATTTTGCATTTTTGCAGCAATAAAAGCATTTGTCACAATGAAAACCATAGAAGTAAAGAATTTCAAGCTCTACACCACCGCTGTCATCAGCATCGAGTGGAAACAAGATTTCCTCAACGTCAACCTCGACTTAGCCATGATGCTGAAGATGATGGAGATAGAAGGCCTGACACGGCAAGACATCCAGAAATACAGCGACAATGGTCAGCCCATTCCGTTCAAGAAAGTCGTACTGAAACTCTTCCAAGATGACGACAAGCCAGGTCAATACTACACCGACGAATCGTTTGAAGAAGACGACGACCCGACCGTTTTCTACGTAGAGATAAAGGAATAAGCATGCTTATTTCATAAAATATGGCATCGTCTCCATTCGGAAACGATGCCAATTCTATATCACTAAAATAATCAATTATTTCTTAGGCAAGCCTTTGATATATTCGTCAATGGCCTTAGCGGCTTTCTTGCCAGCGCCCATGGCCAAGATGACCGTTGCTGCGCCACTCACAGCATCGCCACCGGCAAATACACCTTCGTGCGTGGTTTGACCATTTTCATCGGCCACGATGCAGCCTTTTCTGTTTAGTTCGAGATTTGGCGTCGTGCTGCCAATCAATGGGTTAGGCGATGTACCGAGAGCCATGATAATCATATCGACATCAAGCACAAATTCCGAACCAGCAACCGGAACCGGACTACGACGACCCGAAGCATCAGGCTCACCAAGTTCACATTTCACACATTTGAAGCCATTCACCCAGCCGTTTTCATCACCAAGAACCTCAACAGGAGCCGTAAGCAAATCGAACAACACGCCTTCTTCCTTGGCATGATGCACTTCCTCGACACGAGCCGGCAACTCTGCCT
Source organism: Bacteroidales bacterium (assembly GCA_045627065.1). Taxonomy (GTDB): domain Bacteria; phylum Bacteroidota; class Bacteroidia; order Bacteroidales; family F082; genus Limimorpha. The sequence goes on from JAZQMX010000004.1 coordinate 6,172, forward strand.
CCGAACGACGATAAACGACATGGACCTCGGCACCCAAGCGTAAAGCAGTACGGGCAGCGTCCATAGCCACATTGCCACCACCTACAACAGCGACTTTCTTACCGACATAGTTCGGCGTTTCATAGCCTTCCTTATAAGAGAACAGCAAGTTGTTACGAGTGAGAAACTCGTTGGCCGAAACCACACCGCACAAGTTCTCGCCAGGTACGTTAAGCATCATCGGGAAGCCCGCACCTGAACCGATATATACTGCATCGAATCCCTTGCGGTGCAAGAGTTCACCAACAGTAACAGTACGACCCACGATGACATCCTTTTCCATCTTGGCTCCCAGGCGGACAACACTCTCAACTTCCTTTTTGACAACGGTATCCTTTGGCAGACGGAACGACGGAATGCCATAAACCAACACACCGCCATATTCGTGCAAGGCTTCAAATATGGTGACATCATAACCCATGGCCAACAAATCCTTGGCGCAAGTCAAGCCCGAAGGACCACTACCGATGATAGCCACCTTGTGACCATTCTTCAAGCCAGGATTGTCGAAATGCAAATCGTGCTGAATGGCATAGTCGCCAACAAAACGTTCCAGCTTACCGATAGCGATAGGTTCAAACTTCTTGCCCATCACGCAGCTGCCTTCGCACTGCGATTCCTGTGGGCAAACACGGCCGCAGACAGCAGGCAAAGCCGAGTCGCAACTGATGACACCTGCAGCACCTTCGAAGTCGCCACGAGCCACACGAGCGATGAAGCCCGGAATATTCACATTCACAGGGCAATGAGCCACGCATTGTGGGTTCTTGCAGTTCAAGCAACGTTGTGCTTCCTGTACTGCCATCTCGGCGGTATAACCCAAACACACCTCATCGAAGTTATGGGCACGCACTTCGGGTTTCTGCTCAGGGCAAGGTACACGACGCTTCTTATCGGCAACTTCTTCGGCAATGCCGCCAATATGACAAACGTGACCTTCTTCCTTCTCTTCCTTTTCGAGTTGCTTGCGAGTCACCACATTATTATACATAGCCTGACGCTTCATGGCGGTATCGAAATCGACATCACGACCAAGGAACTCAGGACCATCAACGCAAGTGAACTTCGTCTTGCCGGCAATACTCACACGGCAAGCACCACACATACCCGTTCCATCAACCATAAGGCTATTCAGCGAAATTGTGCAACGGATTCCCAATTCTTCGCAAGTCTTGGTGGCAAATTTCATCATGATCATCGGGCCGATGGCAACGCATTCGTCATATTTCTTGCCGCTGGCAACCAACTGACGAAGCACATCTGTGACCAAGCCTTTACGGCCGGTTGAACCATCATCAGAGGTGACGTACAAGTTACAAACTTCCGACAATTCCTTTTCAAAAATGAGAAGGTCTTTCGTACGCGCACCGATGATGCAATCCGGCAAAGCACCATGTTCGCACAACCACTTCACCTGAGGATAGATAGGCGCAATGCCCACGCCACCGCCGATGAACACGAATGAGCGATGACGCAGCTCTTCAGCCGTCATCGTGGCAAACTCTGATGGCTTACCGAGAGGACCAACCACATCACAGAAATGGTCGCCGACTTTGTATTCAGCCATCTTGCGGGTCGATTCACCAATGGCTTTGAAAACGATGGTAACCGTTCCTTTAATGCGATGATAATCGCTAATAGTCAAAGGAATACGTTCAGCCTTTTCGGTCATTTTCACAATGAGGAATTGACCAGGAAGAGCAGATTGAGCAATGTGAGGAGCAGCGACCTCCATGAGGTAAGTCTCAGCTGCAAAGGTCTCTTTACGTAATATTTCGAACATAATGCTATGGTTTAAATTTTTGCCAAAATTAAAAGATTTTTAAATACAAATCAAAAAATATTCATCGCAATCACTGCGCAAGCCTCAGCATCAGCCAAGGCGTTGTGGTGTTTGGTTAAGTCAAAGCCGAAATGCTTGGCTACCGTCTGCAACTTATGGTTCTCCAAGTCTGGCACACGCTCTTGCGAGCCGATATGTGTGCAATAAAACTCGTAATCGGGATAAGGAATGTG
>JAZQMX010000005.1:0-61701 GCA_045627065.1 Bacteroidales bacterium
CGCTCTGTATCCTAACCCAACCAACGGCAACGTGAAGATCGAGGCTGCCGGCATGAACCACATCACTGTGGTCAGCGCTCTCGGCCAGGTCGTCTACGATGTCGACGTCGACTGCGACGAAATGAGCATCAACATGGCTCAATTCAATGCTGGCATCTACATGGTCCGCATCAGCAGCGAAAGCGGCGTTAGCACACAGCGCGTCACTGTTGTCAGATAAATGAACGTTTGGTAATCGTGTAGAGGCGCGACTTGCGCCTCTACCGATACCAAATACATTTTGAGACGCGCCTTGGCTCGTCTCTACAGACAACAACAAAATGAAAGGCCGTCCCGACTGGGGCGGCCTTTTTTGTGTGTCGGATTGAACATGGAAATTAAACATCCAATTGCTCACTTGGATGTTCCCTATGTCTTTTATCTATGTACTTGAGACGCATCATTGTGCGTCTCTACAAGTGTTGTTTAATGTTTGTTGAAACGTGTACCCCAATTATACGAAACGTAGAATGTGAGGAAGAGCATTTTGTTGCGTTCAGAATCCATGATGGATATACCAAATGGATAATATTCAGCGATTGCACCTACATTGATAGCCTTTATGCTTGTACGTGATGTAGAGAAGTCGAAGTTGAGGCCGGTCTTGGCGTGAATGCCTGGTGAGAAGGCCAATTTATCGAATCCTTTGAAGAAGGATGACCGCCCGAGGATATCTCTCCATTGTGCCTTGTCTTCGAATGTCTGTTCGTCAATGATTTCGCTATAGCTGCCGTCAGGGTTGGCTTGGTATACGATGACGTAATAATAATATGGTTTCTGGAAAGCCAATGACGCGCCTCCCTCGTAAGTCCAACGCATCTCAACACCGCCCCAATATGGTTTCCCGTAAATGCGTTTTTCGACACCATAACCGAATCGTAGTGCATACACACTATTCAACTTCCCATACACGTATGGCCTCATCCTATATTCTGATGTGTTGACCGTTTTGATTTCCTTCATCGAATGGATGGAGGTGAACTCGCATTCCCATTGGCGCGTGGTGTAGATGTTCGCTATTTTCCCGATGCGGAAACCACCTGAGAAACCTCGGTTGTTGATCGAGACGAAATAACTATCTTGTCGGTTGTATATGAGTCTTTCTTCTAAAGGCTTGTTAGCATTGTCTTGAATATCGATTTCTTGTGCCTCCAACCCCAAATAACTCGTCCCAAATAGGGCGAGTAATATGAATTTGAGAACCGGTTTTCGGTGGGCAATCATAGGTTATGCCTCCGGTTGACCTATATCAATACTTGGTTTCTTTCTGGTATTTGTGCGTTTCGCCGTAGTTTGGGCAACCCGAATTTGACTTGCATGACGACATCACGATGCCTGAAACGAAGGCTATTAATAGTGCAATGGCTAACTTTTTCTTCATAGTGAGTAAAATTGATTTGCAAAGTAACGACTTTTTATCGGAATTATTTTCATCTTTGCAGATTATTTTACGTTATGGAAATAAGAAAACCTGATATTGATGAAAGTTGGTATCGTGTATTGCTACCACAATTTGAGGCACCGTATTTTGCCGAATTGAAGACATTCTTGGTAAATGAGAAACGACAATATGCCGTATATCCTCCTGGACCATTGATTTTCAACGCTTTCAACCTTACGCCTTTTGATAAGGTTAAAGTCGTTATTTTAGGGCAAGATCCTTATCATGGTCCTGGCCAAGCTCACGGTTTGTCGTTTTCGGTGCCTGATGGCGTGCCTTTCCCGCCTAGCTTGCAAAACATATTCAAGGAACTTTATGATGACTTGGGTGTGCCGATGGCGACCTCGGGTAACCTTGAGAAGTGGGCTAAGGAAGGGGTCTTGCTGCTGAATGCCTCACTTACTGTTCGTGCGGGCCAAGCTGCATCGCATGCACATCATGGTTGGGAGCAGTTTACCGATGCGGCTATCCGTGCCTTGTCGGAGCAACGTGAGCATCTGGTGTTCATCCTCTGGGGCAACTACGCTATCGCCAAACAGTCGCTCATCGATTCGGGTAAACATCTCATTTTGAAGTCGGTGCATCCGTCGCCATTGTCGGCACATCGTGGCTTTTTCGGATGCCATCATTTTTCGCAAACAAATAATTACTTGATTAAGAATAATATAGCACCAATAGATTGGAGTTTGTAATATGAAACAGATTGTTTTTGCAACGCACAATAAGAATAAATTGCAGGAAATGCGCGAAATCATGTCGGGCCTGTACGAGGTGATTGGACTTGATGATATCGGATGTCATGAAGAAATCGTTGAAGATGGCACTACTTTGGAGGAAAATGCCAAAATCAAAGCTGATTTCGTGACAAGCCATTATCATCTTGATTGTTTTGCTGATGATACCGGTTTGGAAGTGGAGGCTTTAGGCGGTGCCCCGGGTGTATATTCTGCCCGTTATGCGGGTGAGCATTGCACTTATCAGGACAATGTGGATAAGATGCTGAAGGCCATGCAAGGCGCAACGAACCGCAAAGCAGCTTTCCGTACGGTTATTGCACTCAATTTAGATGGAAAGAAATACACTTTTGAAGGCCGTTGCGATGGCCATATCAGCGAAGTGCAACGTGGTGGCGAGGGTTTTGGCTACGACCCCATCTTTGTCCCTGATGGCTTCGAACAGACTTTTGCCGAACTTGGCCATAGTGTGAAGAATGAAGTGAGTCATCGTGGTAAAGCAACACAAAAACTGATTGCTTTCCTGAAGGGGATGTGATTTATTTCTGCTCTTTTAGGACCTTCTCGATGATGACGGGGAAGTAGGTCTGCTCCAACTGGTGAATCTTGGCAGCCAGCGTGTCGGGCGTTTCGCCATCTTCGAGTTGACATTGGGCTTGGAAGATGATTTCGCCGCTGTCGTAAATTTCGTTCACATAGTGTATGGTGATGCCTGAAATTGGCTCTTTGGCGGCTACTACGGCTTGGTGGACATGTTCTCCATAAAATCCTTTGCCTCCGTATTTTGGCAGCAATGCGGGATGAATATTGATGATTTTATGTGGGAAAGCTTGGATGAGGCAGTTGGGCAAATGAAGCAAGAAACCTGCCAACACAATCAGGTCGGGATTGAGTGAAAGCATCTCTTCGGTGAAAGCTTGCTCATTGAATTCTTTCTTCGTGACCATGCGTAATGGAAGACTGAGTTTTTTTGCACGTTCGATGGAATAAGCCTTGGGGTTATTGCAGACTACATTGATGATTTCTGTCTCTGGGTCGTTTGCAAAATATTCGGCAATACGTTGCAAGTTAGTGCCGTTGCCTGATACGAAAATAGATATTCTTTTCATTGTCTGAATCTTATGGTTGCTGTTTCGTTTTTGTCAATATTGAACCAAATCAAGTATTCGTCGCCAACTTTGCGGAAGTCAACTGGTATGTTCTCCAACACGATGGGCTTGGCGCAAATCAAGGTGAGACCTTTGATTGCAGAGCCTTTGTTGACAAGAAGTATGCTGCCGTCTGGTTGAATCTCATATGATATCTTGAGTAGTTTTTCATAATAGGCGAGGTATTCGCTGATAGTGGTTGGGAGCATCTGTTTCGTATCGCGTAAGTCAGCGAGTTGCTGGAGTGCAAAGTTGAATCCTGGCATGGCGACAGCGGTGCCGTTTTCGTTATATTCCCAGAAACCGCGCCATGGGTCGGACCAAGCAGGGTAGGTGTGGGTGATGAATACTTTATGTTGGTCAACAAGGTGCTTTAAACGGTTCTCGCTGAAGAAATAATACCATTCGTTGTCTTCGTTTATTTCTAGGGTGGAAGGCGTAGCCCAAAGCACGAAGTCGGTGCTATTGGGTAAAGTGGTGATTTGACGATTGGGTAACGCGTCGCCGAAGCCATCATAGGGTTGATTGAAATGGCCGTCAAAGCAATATTCTTCCATGCGGTTTTCCTCATAGTAGGCGTTCCAAAGGAACCGTACTTTGTTTCGTCTCCAAAGGTCGGCAGCATATTGAGGTGAGTTGGAGAGAAGGCCGTCGCAAACGAGGTCTTCTCGGTTGTGCTTGGCTGTGTTGTTGTAGCCGTGGTCGATCCATGTTGGAGATCCGAATTGTCTGCGCATGAACCGAAGGGCTTCGCTGAGGTTATCTTTGTTTGTGGTGTAAATTTCTGGAGTGTGAAGGCAGATGTCAAAGTCGATAGTTTTCAGCGATTTAAGAAGCTTTAGGAATTCTCTATCTGTTTTGATGGTCTCAATGGGAGAATCAAAATTGCCTTTCGACATTTCTGCATTAGTGATGTGGTCGGGGTTGTTATAGAATACGCTCTTTGTGACAGGGATGCCAAAATAAGAGAAGCCACCTACGGCTTTGTCAGGCTCGGTGATGTTGGCGTTGCCGAAGAGTACGGCCCGGTGGGTGTTGATGTCGGTCCAATCGGCATGCTCTGTGAAGATGAATGCCGATTCGTATCCATCCCAAACGGGCATGATACGTGGCAATTCGTCGGTAATGTGATTGGTGTAAATCGCGAAGTTGCCTTTTAGTGTTTCGCCTTTTTTGACATTTCGGTAAGAGACGTCTTCAAAATAATCTAAGGTGTCGTTGTCAAGTGGGAAATAAACCAACGGATGGTCGCGCCAATAGTCAATGTTGAAGCATGCGGTGCGTTTCTCGGTGTCAATTTGCAGCGATGATATGCCAACATTGTGATAGGTTGCAAATGTGGCTTTGTCGGTTTTGATCACAAATCCTTCTCGGTCAAGATAATAGGCTTTCTGGAAATCGCTTGTGTCGATGCATTGGTTTCGGCGATAAATGGTGAGTTCGCCTTCGGGCAGCTTCATGATGTAGGCCAAGCGAAGCAGTTTGACATCGTCCTTAAAGATAGCTTCGGTGTTGAACTCTATCTTCCCTTCGCCATTCATGCTAATCAATTCGTGTGAATCGATGATTGATAGGTCGGTAAGCGTGTCGCCATTAGCGTTGATGTATTCTACGAAGGGCGTGATGAACGTGTTGCTTAAATCAGTATTTGGCTGATAGCTTGGCAGTGTTTCGCTGTTGATCTCCAATGTGGCATGGTCGATGAGGATGCGGTCGTGACCGGGATTCCAAATGTAGCCTTTGATGTTGTTCCCGTTAAGATAGTCAATCGGGAAATGAAGGTCGAGTTGTATTTGTGACCATTGATTGGACCCTAATTGATAGTTTGCAATACCGTAGCTTTGCCAATAGGCATTGCCATTTGGTCCATCGATGCTGAAAACAACTTTTGATTGGGTAAGTGTGTCTGCAATTTTGAACCAGAAGCCAAATTTGACGTTTATGTTTTGACCGGGGAACTCTTTGTCGGCATTGATTTCGAAGCCTAATCCATATTCGTGGATGGAGTCACAAAGGCAAATATGGGTCCCGTCGTAGGCACTGGTATCCGTTGCGATGAAAATGTTGTTGATGTAGGATGGCAAGGCGTAGCCTTCCTCGAAGTCGAGTGTAATACACTGTGAATTTGCGAGGTAGGCTGCGCCTAATAGTAGTGTGAGTAGGATGGATTTTTTATGTTTAATCCACGTTGTCATGTAAGAAAGAATTGGCAGTGCTGATTCCGTTTTGTGAACTAGAATAGCGAGAGATGTCGTCGTCGATTTCCTTTAGGTCCATGTCACGCCGCATATAGGCTGGCTGGCTTTCAAGTTCCTCCAGGCCATGTTGTGTCCTGAAGTTCATGCTGAGAGCTCTGAGACGTTGCTTTTTGAGTTCTGCATTTGGATCGATTTCTTTCTTCTGTATTTCCATGACAGCCGTCTCTTGTGCTTGCGCTTCAAGTTCTTGCTGCGTTCTGAAACGCGAGGTGATTTCGAACCCTTCGTCGTCGCTATTCTGACGGAATGGGTTGTCGTAGCGTTTTACGGTGTGTGTCTCTTTAGGTTGTGCAGCGGGTTCGGAGTCTAATGTTGGCATGAGTGGAGTGCTGGGAGTCGGTGCCTTTGGCTCAGTGATTGGACTTTCGAAAATATCTTCCTTGTTGTTGGGTTCGGATTCGTCAAATAGGGTATGACGGATGAATCCATCATTGTGTTCGGGTTCAGCGTCCTTTGTTTCAGGATTTGTTTCTGACTCGACTTGGCTGCTTGTCTCTTCAGGAACAATTTCGTCGGTTTTGTCTTGGATTGGCTTGCTGCTTTCTTCGATGGGCTGGTCGTCGAGATGGTAGATTTTTTTATTACCTGGCGTAGTCGGAGGATCTTGTCTCTTGATTTCTGAGGCTTGTGCTGACTTGGCATAATTGCCTTCGTGGTCAAAACCGGTGGCTATCAGCGTGACACAAAGGGCATTGCCGAGGCTCTCGTCGGTGCCATTTCCCCAAATGACATCGGAGTTGTTTCCGCAGGAAGCTTGTGCGATTTCGAGGATATCGTCAACTTCGTCGAGCGATACTTCTTCGGCACCTGAGGTGATGTACAAAAGGATATTTTTGGCGCCTTCAATGTTCGAGTCGTTGAGCAGAGGTGAGTGAATTGCTGCTTTGATGGCTTTTTCGGCACGACCTTCACCTTCGGCTATGCCCGAGCCCATGATGGCTTTCCCGCTGTTTTTCATGACGGTAGTGACGTCTTCGAAGTCAACGTTGACATAGCCTGGCACTGTGATGATTTCGGCGATTCCTTTTGCGGCGGTAGTGAGCACGTCGTCAGCCTTGCGGAAGGCTTCGGAAAGCTTCATGTTGCCGTATTGGTCGCGTAGTTTGTCGGTGCTGATGAGAATAAGCGTGTCGACACATTTCTTCAGCTCTTCGATGCCGGCGAGGGCTTGCAATTTGCGACGTCGACCTTCTCTTTCCATAGGCATGGTGACGATGCCGACGGTGAGAATGCCCTTGTCTTTGGCGAGTTTGGCAACAACAGGAGTGGCGCCTGTTCCGGTTCCGCCGCCCATACCAGCTGTCACGAAAACCATTTTCGTGTTGTCGTCGAATAGCTCCATGATTTCGTCATGGCTCATTTCAGCGGCTTCGCGTCCGATGTTGGGATCGTTGCCGGCACCAAGTTCGCGTTGGCCAAGATGCACTGTGGTTTTCACGCTGCTGCGCATTAGAGCTTGGTGGTCGGTGTTGCAGAGTACGAAATCAACGCCTTGTATTCCTTCTTCCATCATGTGGTTGACGGCGTTGCCACCTCCACCACCTACGCCGATGACCTTGATGTAGTTCGGCTTTTCCAAACCAACAGGTTTGAAAAGGTCGTTTTGTGTCGAATTGGTAGAATACTCTTCCATGTTTTGTCTCCTTGCTTATTTTATGTTGTCGGCAGTGAAAAGGTTGGTTAAACTGGTAACGATGCCTTTCATTGTCAAGTGTTTGTGACCATTACCATTGTTGTTGTCGATGACAGGCGAATCATCCTCATCAGGCTCATTTATTTCTTCAGCCTGTACGGGAACTGTTCTGACCGATGTCTTTGCTCGTTTTGCCGCTTCAAGTTTGCTGTCGTGCTCCATTCTTGCGATGGTTTCGATGATAAGGCCTATGCCGGTTGCGTACATTGGACTTGACATCTCTTTTAGCTCGGTAGGAGCGAGGTGTTCGTTTGGATAGCCAATTCTCACTTCGCAACCAGTCTTGAATTCGGCGAGTTGTTGTATGTGTTTCATCATAGCGCCACCGCCTGTAAGAACGACGCCGGCAATGAGTTGGTTTTCAGACTTGGCTTTTTGTATTTCGCAGTTGACGAATTCGAAAATTTCTTCAAGACGTGCCTGGATTATGCCAGCAAGGTTTTTAAAGGAGATCTCTTTTGGAGTATGCCCTTTGATGCCAGGTATCGAAACCACTTCATCGTCACGGTTTTCAGAAGCTAAGGCCGAGCCGAACTTCACTTTGGCATCTTCTGCATAGTGACGCATGATGGAGCATCCTTTGCAGATGTCTTCGGTGATGCAATTGCCTCCAAATGGTATTACTGCGGTGTGTTGGATTTTCTCGTCCTTGAAAATGGCGATATCAGTCGTGCCACCACCGATATCGACAAGCACTACGCCTGCTTCTTTTTCTTCCTGATCGAGAACAGCCTGGGCCGAGCCGATAGGTTCAAGAATCATATAGTCAATTTCTAGGTTGGCTCCTTCGACGCATTTGACAATGTTTTTAGCAGCTGCTGTCTGTCCGATGATGACGTGGAAATTGGATTCTATCTTGCTTCCCAACATACCCACGGGGTTGGTTGCCAATTCGCCATCCACATATGTGTCCTGACGGATGACGTCAATGATTTCTTCGCCAGGTGTAATGTTGATCTTGAATGTTTCATTGCGCATGTTCTCGAGTTCCACTTCGCTGATTTCCACTTCGTGATTGTCGCGAAGCAGAAGTCCACGGTGCTGTAAACTCTTGATGTGCTGTCCGGCAATGCCAACGCTTACGCGTTTGATGTCGACGCCTGAGCGGTCTTCCGCTTCTTTGACGGCAACTTTTATGGCTTCGGTAGTTTCGATGATGTTGGTGACGACGCCTCTTCTGACACCAGTCGAAAGGGTTTTCCCGTAACCTAAAATTTCAACTTTGCCTTTTTCAACTTGACGGCCCACGATGCAAGCCACTTTGGTGGTGCCGATGTCTAATCCGACGATGATTTTTCCTTCATTCATAGTTTTATCTTTTTATCTTTTTGTACACACTACTTGATTTTTATATTTGAGGTTTATCATTTTCATTTCCATGAGTTCCTTCGTGTTGAACTTCTTCTTGGTGAAGATTTCGAGTCTTGTTAGCTTGTCGTCAATTTGGCATGTATCGCCGATTAAGATTCTTGCGTCGATGTCTTTCACGACAAGCTCGAATTCGCCTTTTTGGTTGTAGTATATCTGAGCAATGGCATTCCTGGCGAAGTCATTCTTTTCTATGGCTTTTGCAAGGTATAAGGTGCTGAGGAGCGAACGGTCAAATTCTGTAGTGTCGCAGAGTCGGTATGTGCTTTTGGCTTCGTCGAAGCTGTAATTGCCATTGGCGATGAGAAGATAGGGCCTGTAATGCTTGCATGAAGGAAGCACTTCGCCATCTTTTGTGAGGTAGATGGATTGGCCTTGCCAGCTGAATACGCGTAGCATGGGCTCGTATTCTTTGATGTTTATGTTCAGGTTGCCGTTGAGGTCAACGAAGGCATTGCGGTTTTCAATCCATGGGTTTTTATCGAGGCTGTCGAGGATTTTCAACATGTTGACGCTTCTGATGTTGGTGTTGCCGCAAATCTCGTTGATTTCGTTCAGAATTGCGTTTCGGCTGATGAATCCTGTGTCACCGACCCTTTCAATGTTTGGCTCGATAATGTTGACAGGCGTTTCAAGATAGCTATTGCGTGCAAAAATGAACAGTAGGATAAGCCCGGCTGCTGTTGCCACCCATGCTAATATGCTCAGTATTTTCTTTACCATGTCGCAATCATTTTTTGGAGAGGTTCAACAAAACGGTCTATGTCGCCTGCCCCCATTGTCACAAGCAATTCAGGCTTTTCTGATTCGATTATGCTCATGAGTTCCGCCTTTGAGCAAACTCTCTTGTCGGCGATTTTTATCTTCTCTAATAACGCTTCGGAGGTTATGCCTTCGATAGGAGCTTCGCGAGCGGGATAGATGTCAAGGAGAATCAGCTCATCAGCTAAGGCTAGTGCTTGGGCAAAATCGTCCATGAAGTCGCGTGTACGGCTGAAGAGGTGGGGCTGGAATACTAAGGTTATTTTCTTTTCGTGGAAAGATGCTCTGACGGCACCGAGACACAATTTTATTTCTTCGGGATGATGGGCGTAATCGTCAATATAGCAGTGGCTCTCGCTGTTGACACGGATGTCGAAGCGGCGTTTCACACCTTTAAATGATGACAAGGCTTGGGCGATTTGTTTGGCTTCAAGTCCGATTTGACGTGCAGCGGCGAAGGCGGCCGTAGCGTTAAGCACGTTGTAGTCGCCGGCCAAGGGGAGGTGTATTTCGGTAGTTTCGCCTTCTGAGTTGATGGTAAAGTCGGTAGTGCCTCTTTCCGATTTTGTGATGTGGGCTTGATAGTCGCAGCCGTTGCCAAAGCCGAAGCGGATGCAGTTGCTGCAATTGATGTCGAGCCCTTCTTTGACGATGTTGGTTTGGTCGGTGAGGCTGGCAAATTGATTGAAGCCTTCAACGAGGTGTTGCTTGTCGCCATAAATATCCAAGTGGTCGGCATCGATGGAATTGATGATGCTGATATTGGGGTGGAGTTGGAGGAACGAACGGTCGTACTCGTCGGCTTCAACCACGAGGATGTCTGCCTTGCCGTGACAAAGCAAAAGGTTGCTGCCGAAGTTGTTGGCGATACCTCCGATGAAGGCTGTCGTCGCTTTGCCACAGGCGTTGAGGATGTGTGCGGTCATGGCTGTGGTACTGGTCTTCCCGTGGGTGCCTGCAACGGCGATGGTAAATGTCTCTTCTGAGATCCTACCCAGTGCTTCGGCGCGTTTTAATATTGGGATGTTACGCTGGCGAAGGACGGCCAACTCGTTCAGCGAAGCTGGAATGGCGGGTGTGTAGATAACAATTTCAATGAGGGCAGGCAATTTGTCTGGATTGTCTTCATAATGGATTGCCATGCCCTCATTTTCCAATTGTTTGGTTAGTGGAGAAGGGGTGCGATCGTAGCCAGCAATAGTGAAACCTTGGCTATGGTAATACCGTGCCAAGGCGCTCATCCCGATGCCGCCTATGCCCAAAAAGTAGATGGTATGTCCTTCTCCTGTGTTCATTATTCTATTACTTTAATGATTTGTTCAACGATGTCATCAGCTGCGTTCGGGCGTGCGAACTTGCCGATGTTAGCTTTCATTTGCTCTTGCATTGGTTTGTTGTCGATCAATTGCTGTAATGTGCTGACAAGTTTTTGTTCGGTTTCGGAATTCTTTACCATAATGGCAGCTCCGGCATCAACCAATCGTTGGGCATTCTTTGTCTGGTGATCTTCTGCTGCTGTGGGTAGCGGGACGAAGATGACTGGTTTCTGCACAAGGGCGAGTTCGGAGATTGACATAGCGCCAGCGCGTGAAATCACCACGTCGGCAATGGAATAAGCTAAATCCATGCGGTCGATGAAGATGGTTGGCTTTATTATACCCTCAAGACCTGCTTCCTTGACTTGGTTGGTAGCTTGTTCGAAATAGAATTTGCCGGTTTGCCAAATGAGTTGCATCTCGCTGTCTTTGAACGCTTCGATATTGGCGCTGATGCCTTTGTTGATGCCTAAGGCACCTTGGCTGCCTCCGACGAGCAACACAACGGGCTTGTTCGGGTCAACATTGAAATAAGCTGCCGCTTCTTCCCGATTGGCGTTGGCGGTAATGTTGGCTCTCAGTGGGTTGCCAGTCAGATGGATCCTCTCTTTCGGGAACCATTGTTCCATCTTCTCGTATGCTACGCAGATGGCTTTGGCTTTTTGCCCAACATTCCGGTTGGTCTTGCCGGGATAGGAGTTCTGCTCTTGAATGACGGTAGGTATATGTAGCCAGTTGGCGGCTTTCAACGTTGGACCGCTGGCAAAGCCTCCGACTCCAATGACGACATCGGGTTGGAATCGTTTCAATATCTTCTTCGCCTTTGAGAGGCTGCTGACGATTTTGAATGGCAAACTGAGTGCTGACAGATCTTTGGTAAATCCGCTGATCCACAGCCCTTCGATAGGGTAGCCGGCTTTTGGTACACGTTCCATCTCCATGCGTCCCTTGGCACCAATAAATAAGATGTCTGCCTCGGGAAATCTCCTTTTGATGGCGTCTGCAATAGCGATGGCAGGGAATATGTGACCTCCAGTGCCTCCGCCGCTAATCACAACTTTCAACTGCGCTTTCATTGTTGTTATAGTTTTCGATGTTTGTTTCTATTTCTTGAAATTCGGTCTCTTCTTTCTCGATGTCGCGTGTGACGCTGAGTATCATGCCGATGATGAATCCTGTGGCCATCATCGAGGTGCCGCCCATGCTAACGAAGGGCATTGGCTGTCCGGTAACGGGCAACAATCCGACCGAAACCCCCATGTTGATCATGGCTTGCAATATGATAAGGAAGCCCAAGCCAAAGGCCATAAATGCGCCGAAAGTGAGGGGCCTTTTGGCTACAATACGTGTTACTCTCGTGAAGAAAATAACGTAGAGTAGGATGACGATGAGCGCTCCGAAGATGCCATATTCTTCAATGATGATGGCAAAGATGAAGTCGGAATAAGGGTGGGGGAGGAAGTTGCGTTGCTCGCTCTTTCCAGGGCCTTTGCCCGAGAAATTGCCCGTCGCAACTGCAATTTTCGCATAGGTTTGCTGGTAATGGTGGTCGTCAAATGGGTTGAAGTCTTCGTCTTCTTTCTCGAACATGGCCGAAATACGCTTTTCCCATGTTTTTCCACGGGAAACCCTAGGAGTGAGTTCCTTGACGACTTCTCCTCTTGCTAGGCTCTCTTCGTATGCTTTCTGAGCTTTGCTGTTGGAGATGCCCGTGGTCGCTAAATCTATGACGAGGACAATGCTCAAGGCAGCGATGCCAATGCCGAATAGGGCTAGGAGATGCTTGAATTTGACTCGCCCGATGAAGAGCACAACCAACGATGTGCAAAGCAATAAAAGGGCTGTTGACAGGTTCTCGGTGAAGATGAGACCTACAGTGGCAAATATCGGTATGCCGAGATGGATCAGCACTTCCTTGAAATTGTCCAATTTGTCGCCCATCATAACCAATTCGCGCGAGAGATAGGTCAAAAGGATGATCTTGGCCCATTCGCTTGGCTGGAACGAGATTCCGAAGATGTTGATGGAACGTGAAGCGTCGTTGAGGTTGCGGCCAAAAATCAAGGTGTAGGCCAACAATATCAATATTGGTATGAGAAGGAGTTTTGATGCCTTCGAGAAGTGCTTGTAGTCAATGAGAAAGGCAATGATCATGGCGGCATAACCTAAAAGCAATGTGCCACCATGTTTGAGAAGCAACTTGCCGGTATCACCTCCGTAATTGTTGACAACCAAGGCACTCGTCGCACTGTATACTGCTACAAGCGAGACGATGCCTAAGAATAGGGCAACAATCCAGATTACCTTGTCTCCTTTTAATATCTTATTGATAATGTTCATTTTGTAGTCTTCTTACCGATTCGGTAAATTGGTTGCCGCGTTCGGCAT
The DNA here is from genome assembly GCA_045627065.1 of Bacteroidales bacterium. Taxonomy (GTDB): domain Bacteria; phylum Bacteroidota; class Bacteroidia; order Bacteroidales; family F082; genus Limimorpha. The sequence continues at coordinate 13,148 of JAZQMX010000005.1, forward strand.
AGTTTTCTCTAGCTTTATCTGATTTGCATGCGGGCGAGAACAATACGATGTCGCCTTCTTGCGAGATGATATCGGCCATGCTGACAGCCTCGTCAATATTATGGGCTTCGAAAATTTCTGCTACGTAATCTCCGAAGGTTTCCATCAGGTTGCTATTGTCTTTGCCAATGCAAATCAAGGCTTTTACGTTTTTCTTAACCAAAGGCAGCAGGTCGCTGAAATCAGATGCTTTGGCTTTGCCTCCTGCAATCCAAATCACAGGGTCGATGATGTTTTCAAAAGTGAACCAAGTGGCGTTAACACTTTCAGCTTTCGAGTCGTCATAGTACATTACATCGTTGACGTTGGCAATGTATTGTTGGCGGTGACCTATCGAGTCCATGTCACATAGGCTTTCCTTGATGTTCTGTTTCCTGATTTGTAGGATCATGGAAGAGATACCAGCAGCCATGCTGTCTGACTTGTGTCGTGCGTTCGTTATTTCTTCAAAATAAGTCATTTTTTAAAATTTTAATCTTTAATATGTTTTTAATTATCTGATTTTCAGTGTTAATAGCGTGAATGCTGCCAAAAGGATGGTGATGATCCAAAAACGGATGGTGATTTTCACCTCGTGTTGTTTTTGTCCGTTTCCCTTGAAGACGACAGTGCTGTTGGGCCAATTGGCCTTGAATTCTTCGTGAGTGGTGCGGAAGTGGTCGTGCATTGGTGCTTTCATCCATAAGCGACGTTTCTTTCCTGTCTTCACGAAGCGTTTTACGTCGATGTCGGAGATGATTTCGAAGAGGAACACGCCGCAGAGCAAAGGAAGTAGCAACTCCTTGTGCATGATGATGGCTGATACGGCAATGATGCCACCGATGGTGAGACTTCCGGTGTCGCCCATGAAGATTTGGGCCGGGAATGAATTGAACCACAGGAAACCGATTAATGCACCGACGAAGGCGGCCAAGAATACTACCAACTCTTCACTTCCTGGGATGTACATGAGGTTGAAGTGGCTGGCTGTCACCGCATTACTTGATACGTACGCGAAGATGACCAGCGCAATTCCAATGATGGCAGAGTTTCCTGAAGCCATGCCGTCCATGCCATCGTTTAGGTTCGATCCGTTCGAAACGGCAGCAACTATGAACACGGTGAGTGCGACGAAGAAAATCCATCCTAATTTATACATCCATTCGTTGCCTGCCCATTTGAACAGGTAGGCATAGTTGAGGTTGTGATCCTTGAGGAATGGTATGGTGGTACGTGTCGATTTTACATCGGGAGTCTTAACCACTACTTCTTCACAATTCTCGATCTTGACTTCCACCTTTTCGTTGACTACTACTGCGGGACTGAAACGCAAGGTGAGTCCTACGATGAGACCCAAAATTATTTGGCCGCCGAGTTTTATGGCTGGTTTAAGACCGTCTTTCTTCTTGCGGAAGGTCTTGATGTAGTCGTCTGCAAATCCGAGAATGCCCAATAATATAGTGGTCACGAGCATCAATATCATGTAGATGTTGTGGATTTTGCCGACCAAGAGGCAAGGAATCAAAATGGAAATGATGATGATGACGCCGCCCATTGTAGGGACGCCTTTCTTCTGCGTGTTATATGGGTCGGTCTTCTCGTCGCGTTGTGTTTCGACGATTTTCTTGCGTTTAAGGAAATTGATGAAGTAGTTGCCAAACCAAATGGAAACAATCAAAGCTAAAATGATGGCTGCCGCGGCTCTGAATGTTACGTAGTTGAACATTCTAGCACCCGGGAAATTGCTCTTTTCCAGATAGTTAAAAAGATAGTATAGCATTATTCTCTCTCCTTAAAAGCTTCCGACAGTTTTTCCTTGTCGTCAAAATGATTCTTTACTCCGTTGATTTCTTGATAGTTTTCGTGGCCTTTACCCGCAAGCAGGATGATGTCGCCTTTTTGTGCAAGGGCAACGGCGGTGCGGATGGCTTCGCCACGGTTTGTGATTGACAACACCTTGCCCAGGTCGGCATCGGCGATGCCGGCTTTCATTTGGCGGATGATTTCATCTGGGTCTTCGAAACGTGGATTGTCGCTGGTGAGGATCACGCGGTCGCTCATCTTTACGGCAGCTGCGGCCATTTCAGGGCGCTTGGTCGCGTCGCGGTTGCCGCCACAGCCTACCACGGTGATTAGATTTTCTTTGTGGTCGCGTACGGCATTGATGGTCGAAAGCACATTCTCCAAGGCGTCGGGTGTGTGCGCGTAATCAACAATGCCAACGATGCCGCAAGTGGAATACACCATGTCAAAACGTCCATTGGCACCTTTCAGCTTGCTGATTTCGACGAGCAATTCGTCTTTGTCAAAACCAAGTGAAAGAGCTGCCCCATATATGGCTAAGATGTTGCTGGCATTGAAATTGCCTACCAATCGAGTGAACACTTCGGTGCCGTTGATTTTGAGCAACATGCCGTCGAAATGGCTCTCTAAGACGATGCCTTTGAATTCGGCTTCGTGCTTAAGGGCATAGCCGAGTTTCTTGGCTTTGGTATTTTGCAGCATGAAGGCTCCGTTTTTATCGTCGAGGTTGGTGAGGGCGAAGGCATTGTCTGGGAGCATGTCAAAGAATTTTTTCTTTGCATTGCGGTAGTTGGCCATGGTCTTGTGATAGTCCAGATGGTCGTGTGTAAGGTTGGTGAAGATGCCTCCGGCAAAATCGAGTCCCGCGATGCGATCTTGGTCGACACTGTGTGAACTGACTTCCATGAATGCATATTCGCATCCTGCGTCTACCATTTTGTTGAGCAGTTGGTTGAGCTCGATAGGGTCAGGAGTGGTGTGGGTTGAAGGGATGACATCGCGAGAGACTATGTTCTCGATGGTGGAAAGTAAGCCGCAAACATAACCCGCATCGCTGAAGAGACGATATAGCAAAGTCGCAATCGTAGTCTTGCCGTTGGTGCCGGTCACGCCGACGAGTTTCAGCTTTTTGGATGGGTTGCCGTAGAAATTTGCTGCACTAATGCCTAACACATAGGCCGAATTGTCAACTCTTACATATGTAGTGCTATCGTCGAGATGATCTGGAAATTCCTCGCAGACTACCGCATTGGCTCCTTCCTCAACTGCTTTTCCGATATAGTTGTGGCCATCCACTTGGGTGCCTCGCACGGCAAAAAACAGTGTTCCTTTACTCACTTTGCGGGAGTCAAACGAAATGTCAAGGATGTCAATATCTTTGTCACCTTTGATTTCTAAAAGATTGCAATTTGCTAATATCTCTTTGATTTTCATTTTCTTTCCAGTTTAAGTTGAATAGTGCTTCCTTTCCTGATGCTGTCGCCAGGCTGTAATGATTGTTGAGTCACTGTGCCTTGTCCACTGAATTTGGTGTTGATACCCAGGTTTTCGAGCAAGTAAACGGCATCGGTGACGTTCATGCCGATGACATTCGGTACAATACCTTCTTTTATGTTTGCAACATTCAAGTTAGTTTTTCCATCGTTGATTCTTTCGGTAGTCGCCCATTCACCGTTGATCGTATAGTCTGGACAATCGATGTTAAGGCTGTTAAGGTATTGGACGGCTTGCTCTTTGTGGACGATGATAGGAGCGCTTTTTTCGGATTCTGCCATCTCGTTGTCGGTTTCAAGAGGTGTGCCTAAACGTGATGCATAAACTTTTTCTGCTATTTCTCTGAAACCAGGGCCAGAAACGCCACCTGCTGCCCAGAATTGTCCTCTTGCGCGGCTGACCACAACGATACAAGTGTATTTTGGATTGTCGGCAGGGAAATATCCGACGAAAGTGGTGTTGTACAACCTTCTTCCTGTATTTGGGTCGCGATAAGTGTAGCCAAGCTTAGGGTCACAGTATTGAGCTGTTCCCGTCTTACCCGCTACTGGGAAACTGCAATCGCCAAGTTGACGTTTTGCTGTGCCTCTTACGGTGACGCCATGTAGCATTTCTTGTAGCTTTCCAACGCATTCGGGTGGGCATATCTGCTCGTTCATCACCACAGGATCAAACTTTTCTATGGTTTGGTTGCCTCTCTTGATTTCGGTCACGAACTGTGGCTTCATCATCTTTCCTCCGTTGGCAATGGCATTGTAGAGCGTGATGATTTGCAGAGGTGTCACGTTCACTTCATAGCCGATAGACATCCATGGCAGCGAAACATTTGACCAGAGTTTGTTGCCGTTTTTGTCTTTGTCGGTTGGATGCTTGATGATGGGTTGGGCTTCGCCAGCGATGCCCGTGCCAATTTTCTTGTTTAATCCCAGGGCATAAAGTCCGTCAACATATTGTTCTGGATGGGCCATGAATTGTTTCGTGATGAGTACTGCCGTGCCTTTGTTTGATGATTGCTCGATGACTTCTGCCACCGTGGCAATTCCATTCTTGGCAAAACTGTGATCGTCTTTCATTACGCGTTTTGAAAACACGATAGGTCCTGTTCCGATGTTGACTTTGTCGGTTAAAGCGAGTTGTGGCTTGTGGTTGAACAAGACTACCATTGAGGCAATCTTGAACACAGAACCGGGTTCGTAGCGTTCAGCAAGTGCGAAATTGTATGATTCTTCGTATTCGTGAGTGTCGTGGTTGAGCTTCAGATTTGCCAATGCCCTGATGTAGCCAGTCTCCACTTCCATGAGAATGGCACAACCTTGTTCGGCCTTGTTGGTCACCATGGTGTTGTGAAGACTGCTTTCGACGATGTCTTGAAGATTGATGTCGAAGGTGGTATATACGTCGTTACCGTTTTGTGCATCTGTGTTGTCTTCCGTATCCACAGGCATCCAATTGCCATGATGGAGCCTTCTCACAAGTTGGTGTCCGTTGACGCCGCGCAGGTATTCGTTGTAGGCACCTTCGATGCCGACGTAGTAGTTTTCGTTTTCGTTTACGTAGCCAATCATGCGTCCGGCGAGTTCCTTGTATGGCCTGACGCGTTTGATTTTTTTCTCGGCAATGATGCCGCCCGCATATGGTCCTTTGTTGAAAATCGGGAACTTCTGCATGGACCGATATTGTTCGAGGGAGGCGTTCCTCGCCACAAGGAAATACTGCTTTTCTTCTGCCTTGGCTTGACTTAGGGCACTTTTCCATTGGGCGACGCTCTTGCTTGGGAATGTTGCAGCTAACCGTGCACTCAATGAGTCGATATGGCAGGCAAAGGTGTCGTTGTTGACCACGGTAGCATCAAAGTGGATATCGTAAACGGGGACGGATGTTGCCATCATGTTACCATCGCACGAAAAGATATTGCCGCGTGCGGCTTCCAGTTCTCTTACTCGGTATTCTCGTTTTTCGGCAAGTGCGATGAGCTCCTTGCTGTCTTTGGTCATTACGAGAATGATTTTGGCAATTATCGCAATGCCAAAGGCCAGTGCTAAGATGTACACCAAGTAGGTCTTCCAAAGTGTGTCGGTTTTAGGCTCTGTCTTCATAATCTCTATAATTTATTTGCGTTTTCATTGGCCACACTGTCGTTTGCCGTCACTTTCCCCATAGACGTTTGTTGACTTTCTGTGGCTTCGTTTGAGCCTGCCGAAGCGTTGGTTGGTTCTTCCGAAACATTTGGAAGACCCGCTGATTGTGCAATATCGGTAGTTGAAATTCTTCTAATCGGTTCGATGGATTCTTTTAAACCGCAGCCTTTCAGCTTGTCGGAAAGGACAGATTGCTTGGAGGCTTGCATGATGGCAGACTTGAGCTGGATGTATTCCACATGAAGGTCACTCAGCTCTTTTGCGGTCTTGGCGATTTCGCGGTTGCGTTCTTCTGCGATATAAGTGTTGCCGATAATGAGCATCAATAATACTGTGACCATTACAATGAAAGGGAATTGCTTGCTGAACTTCTCTTTCAGGAGGAAGTTGCCGCCCAAGATGGTCATGACTTTCTTGCTGCCTTTTTGAGATTTGTCTTTACTCATGATTTATCTCCTTTCTGCTATTCTCAATTTGGCGCTGCGTGCACGGCTATTGCGAGCTATCTCTTCGTCGGTTGGTACGATGGGCTTGCGCGTTATTAATTTATAAGGTGTGAGCAAGTTGCCGAAGAAGTCTTTTTCTTCCTTGCCATCGGCATTGCCTGTCTTGGTATAGTTCTTCACGATGCGGTCCTCGAGCGAATGGTATGACATCACCACCAAGCGGCCGCCTTCCTTAAGGACGTCGGGGCACTGGCTTAGGAAGGCCTCGAGAGCCTCGAGCTCTTGGTTGACTTCTATGCGCAGGGCTTGGAAGATTTGCGCCAGCACCTTGTTTTCTTTTCCTCTTGGCAAACGGGCTTGCACGGCATCTTTCAGCTGCGTGGTGGTCTCGATGGGCGCATTGTCGCGTGCCATGATGATGTCGTTGGCAATGAGGTGAGCCTGCTGCACTTCGCCGTAAAGGCTAAGGATCCTAGTTAGCGTAGCATGGTCGTAGGTGTTGACGACTGCGGCTGCATCTAACGGGTTTTCTTGGCTCATCCGCATGTCAAGTCTTCCGTCGAAACGGGTCGAGAATCCTTTTTCCGGAGTGTCGAACTGGTGTGACGAAACACCCAAATCAGCAATCACACCATCAATCTTTCCGCCGTGATAGAGTTGGATGAAGTTCTTGAAGTATCTGAAATTCTGCGGTATGAAGGTGAAACGAGGGTCGTCGAAGGCATTGTGTGCAGCATCTTCGTCTTGGTCGAAGGCATAAAGATGGCCTGTGGTGAGCCGCTCGAGAATGGCACGCGAGTGACCTCCTCCACCAAAAGTGATGTCGGCATATACGCCTTCGGGGTCGATGTTCAACCCCTTGATGCATTCGTTCAACATGACCGGTTCGTGATACATCTTGTGGCCTTTCTATTTGATGTTTTCGCTGAGTGTCTGCAGGAACAGGTTCTCGTCGAGGTCGTTGTTGGCTTGGTTGTAAAGATCCTTGTCCCAAATCTCCATCTTTGTTGTTACCGAAGTGATGACGACGTCTTTCACGAAATAGCCTTTGTCCATCAGATCCTTTGGAATTTGCAATCTTCCACTGGCGTCAAGTTTGGCGAATCGGACGCCGGCGTTGTATTTCCTGATGACTGCTGCGTGAGTCGGATTGAATGGGCTGAGCGATGCCTTAATCTTCTCTTGGACATCGTCCCAGTCTTTGCGGGTGTAAAGTTCGATGCACTTGTCAAAAAGTCCCGGGCGCATCACGAAGCCTTCATCTGCTTGTGTGCCAAGCTGTTCCTTGAATTCGCTAGGCAGCATCAAGCGGCCTTTTGAATCCAACTTGCAGTTAATATCTCCTATCGGGTAACTCATTTTTCTTGTGCTATGATTTTGAGATTGCGAAATTAGTGCATTTTCTCCCACTACGCTACACTTTTTACCACTTTTTTGTCCGTGTTTCCGAAAAAGTTATCAACAATTAATGTGAATTTATTGAAATACAAATATTTGTATGTTAATATCGCATTCCTAGAATGATGGAAAAGAATGACTCGTTGTTTTTTTTGTAAAGCAAAAAGGACAATTGACTTTTTATTTTTCTACTTTTGCATCCAAATGCAAAGCTGTTTTCAGAATGGAATCGAAACAAGTTCAACAAATTGACCTTCGGGCCATCTTTAACGCAAAGGTGCCAAAGTTGATGAAACGGATGCCTAATTGGTTGTTCCGCAAGGTCCAACGTTTGCTTCATGAGGACGATATAAATGCGGTCCTTGCTCGTTGTGGTCATCTTGAAGGTGTCGAATTTGTTCAGGCTGTCGTCAAGGATTTCAACTTGAATGTAGTGGTCAACGGAGCTGAGAATCTTACTGCTTCAGATCGCATCGTGGTGGCCTCGAATCATCCGCTAGGTGGTTTGGATGGCATCGCTTTGATAGGTGTCATTGGTGAACATCGTTCTGACGTCCTGACTCCAGTGAATGATTTTCTGATGTTTATTGAGAGCCTTCGCCCTATTTTTATCCCTGTCAACAAAGTTGGTAACGGTGTCGCTAATCGGCAGGAGAACTTGAAACTTTTCAATGAGACATTTGCTTCCGAAAAGCCGATCTGTTACTTCCCATTTGGTCTTTGCTCCCGTAAGACAAAAGGAGGAAAAATTATGGATCTCGATTGGAAAAAAACCTTTGTCAGCAAGGCTAAAGAGTATCAGCGCGATATCATTCCAGTCCATATTGATGGCTGTAATTCCAATTTTTTCTACAACCTTGCACGAATCCGTAAATTCCTGAAAATCAAGGTTAATATCGAAATGGCTTTTCTTGTTGACGAGATGTTCAAGCAACGAAACAAGACTCTCACTATCAGCATAGGAAAACCTATTCCTTGCGCTACTTTTGACCGCCGTTTCACTGATGCACAATGGGCCGAAAAGCTTCGCGCATTCTCTTATCAACTATCTGAAGATTGTAACCAATTATTTAATCCAGAAAAAGAATACCTTGTATGAATATGGTCCAAAAATTAATTGACCCCGTCCCAGTGGAAGCTATTATGGCCGAGTTGACTCTCGACAAATTCTTCCGTAAGACTAACAATGGCGGCAATGAGATTTATATTCTAACGGCACATGATTCACCTAATATTATGCGTGAAATCGGCCGCCTGCGCGAAATCAGTTTCCGCGATTCAGGTGGTGGCACAGGCCTCGATTGCGATATTGACGAATTTGACATCTGTGAAGAGCATTATTTCAAGCAGCTTATTGTTTGGAATCCAGTAGACAAGGCCATTGTTGGGGGTTATCGCTTCTTGTTGTGCGATAATCTGCCTGTTGATGCGAACGGACAAGTGAATACTCCGACCAGCGAATTATTCCATTATTCGGAAAGGTTTGTCAACGAGTATCTGCCTCTCACTATTGAGTTGGGCCGTTCCTTTGTGCAGCCTAATTACCAGCCCACCAAGAGCCTCTCTAAAGGAATGTATTCGCTTGATAATCTGTGGGATGGTTTGGGTTCGCTTATCGATTTGTATCCTCAAGCCAAGTATTATTTTGGCAAGGTGACCATGTATCCACAGCTGGAACGCATGTCGCGCGATATGATTTTGTATTTCATGCAAAGCAACTTCCCAGATCCTGACGAACTGGTGAGACCTTATCCGAAATATGATTTGCCAATACTTACTGATCACGCACTGCTGAGGCAGCTGTTTTCTGGTGCAGACTATAAGGATAATTACCGTATACTTGTTCGTAATGTTCGTGAGCGGGGGGCTGCTGTTCCTCCTTTGGTCAATGCTTACATGAACTTGTCATCGTCGATGCGTTCGTTTGGTACTGCCGTTAACCCGCCGTTTGGTAATGTTGAAGAAACTGGCATTTTGATTACCATTGCCGATATTTTTGAAAGCAAGGTGCAACGGCATCTTGTATATGAAAAAGGATTAAAACCTGAACATCTGAAATGAAAATAAGCAAATCATACTTCCTCTGCAGCAACACGAAATTTGATAGGCTGCCCAAAGACAACATCCCAGAATATGCTTTCATCGGCCGTTCTAATGTAGGTAAGTCGTCGCTGATTAACATGCTCACCCAGCATGGAGGCTTGGCCAAGACTTCATCGGTGCCGGGTAAGACCATTACCATCAACCACTTCGTCATCAACGATTCGTGGTATATCGTCGATTTGCCTGGTTATGGCTTTGCGCAACATTCAAAGAAAACGCGCGAAGAATGGCGTGTCATGCTCAACAACTACATCTCGCGTCGCCGCAACTTGGTGACGACTTTCGTCCTTGTCGATTCGCGTATCGAACCGCAAGCCAGCGATATTGGCTTCATGGAATGGTTGGGCGAAAATGGTGTGCCTTTCTGCATCGTGTTTACTAAGATCGACAAACTTTCCAAGACGCAAGTGAACCTGAATGTCGAGAACTACAAGAAACGCTTGCTCGAAGACTGGGAAGAACTGCCGCCAATTTTTGTGACTTCATCAGAAAAGCAAATCGGCCGCGATGAAGTGCTTGATTACATTGAACAACAGAATAACGAAATTGAGAATCTTAAAAAGACTAACGGATTATAAATCATTAAAAATTTAATCATTATGGGTATCTTACTATCTATTTTAATCGGAGCTCTTGCAGGCTGGTTAGCTGGCAAAATCATGAATGTTGGCATGGGTCTACTGGTTCAGATCCTCGTTGGTATCGTTGGCGGTGCCTTGGGTGGCTGGCTGTTCGGCCTTATTGGCCTTACTTCGGCTGGCGGTTTCATCGGTCAACTTTTGGTTGCCGTTGTTGGCGCTGTCGTTCTCCTTTGGCTTGTCTCTCTGATTTTCAAGAAGAAATAACCAAGTGCAAGATGAAAACTAAAAGAGCCTCCTCGGAGGCTCTTTTTTTATTTGAAATAAACCCGTGTGATTCCGGCACCGCCAGTTTCGAGCGAGGCATCGCAGAAACTCTCAATCTCGTGGATGTGGCTGAGTTTCTCACGGATGAGTTTGCGTAAGATGCCATTTCCCTTTCCGTGAAGAATGCTCACTTCCTTGATGCTGAGCAGTTTGGCTTCGTCGATGTATTTATCGACGATGTCCAAGGCTTCTTCGGCACGTTTGCCACGAACATCGAGGGTTAGGTCGAAGTGCTCGGCTTTTTCGTTGAGGTCGTCGGCGATGTTGGCTTGCCATTTGCGCATGGTCTTCCGACCTTCGGCGCGGCTCACTTTGCGCAACTTCTCTGGACTGGTGCGTAGCCTAATGCTGTTGAAGAGCACTGTGGCGTCGGTATCGCTGATGGCCACGATTTCACCCACCACTTGCATGTCGTCAATGCAAACCGTGTCGCCCACTTTCAACTTGTCGTCTGTTTCGTTTTTTTTCTTCGGCTCGGCAACTTCATTGGCTTTTTGCGCAATCTCTTGCTTCGTGACTTCCAGATTGTGACGTATTTCTTTGGTCTTCTCTTTTTCTGCTTGCGCTTCCTTGATTTCCTTGATGGTGCGCTCAATTTGGCTGTTGGCTTTTTGGATGAGCTCTTGGGCTCCGGAAGCAGCTTCTCGGATATATTGCTTTTTCTTGCTTTCCAATTCAGCAAGCAGGTTCTTGTATTTTGTAACCACTTCGGTTAAAAGTTGGTCGGCGATTCTAAGGTCTTGTTCCTTCTTGCGGATGGCTTTCTTATCGACTTCTAATTGCTGCAGCTGTTGTTCGAATTTGAGGTGCTGGTCGCCTGTAATGGTGGCTGCGTTCTCCAAGATGTATTTCGGGAAACCGATTTTCTTTGCGATTTCGAAAGCAAACGAACTGCCTGGTTTGCCCGTCATCATGATATACATCGGCTGCATGAATTTCGTGTCGAACAGCATGGCACCGTTGATGATGCCTTCGTTGTTGTCGGCCAAAAGTTTCAGGTTGGCATAGTGCGTGGTGACGACTCCGAAGACCTTTTTCTTGTTGAGTTCCAATAAGATGGCCTCGGCTATGGCGCCTCCCAACTGAGGTTCGGTGCCTGTGCCGAATTCGTCGATGAGGAAGAACGAATGTTCGTTGGCATGCTCCAAGAGATTCTTCATGTTGAGCAAGTGCGAGCTGTAGGTCGAAAGGTCGTTTTCCAAGCTTTGCTCGTCACCGATGTCGATAAAAAGACTCTCAAAAAGTCCGCATTCAGAATCAACGCGCATGGGAACCATCAGTCCGCATTGCAACATGTATTGCACTAGTCCAGTGGTCTTTAGGCAGACTGATTTACCACCGGCATTAGGGCCAGAAATGACCAAGATGCGGTTTTCTTCATCAAGTTTTAGGTCGAGAGGTACGATTTCCTTGCCTTGCGTCTTTAGTTTCTGTTCCAGAATCGGGTGACGAGCCTGTATCCAGTTGAAATAGGCATTGTCGTGAATCAGTGGCTTGGCACCTTTAATGGTTTGGGCCAACAAGGCCTTGGCTCGGATGAAATCAAGCTCGCCCATGAGGTTCCATGCCTTGCGCAATTCGGAAAGATAGGGGCGGAGAAGCCTTGTAAATCCAAGAAGAATCTTGTGGATTTCGCGTTTTTCGGCGTATTCCAACTCTTTGATTTCGTTGGATGTGTCGAATATCTCTGCTGGTTCGATATAGACGGTCTGCCCAGTGGCCGATTCGTCATGGATAAAGCCTCGCAAAGCGCGTTTGTCTGAGGCCTTCACCGGGATGACCAAGCGGCCGTCACGGATGGTGATTTCCGATTTTTGATCCACCCAACCTGCGGTCTTGGCATCGCTCATGATTTGGCGGATGCGTCGCTCGATGCCGCCTTGTTTGCGCCTGATGGATTGTCTGATTTCCATCAGTTCCGGCGAGGCGTTGTCTGGAATCTCGCCTTTGTCGTCAACCAAACGATTGGCTTCTGTGAAAACTTGCCGGTCGATGAAGATGTTCTCAATCAACGCTTTGATCCTTGGCGTATCATCCGAACTTTCGGAGTGACCGAATCGCAAGATGGCTTCAAGCACATTGAGTGAAGGTTTTAAGGCGAAAAGGTCTTCGACACTGAGGCAAGTGCCATCAATTTGGATTTGATGGAAGGCTTCGCGAAGGTCATGGAAGTCGCGCATCGGGAATGGTACGCCCGTTTGCAGCAGGCCGATGAACTCTTCTGTCTGTTCCAAACTTTTGGTTATGAACTCTTTATCCTTGCTGAAATGCATGGTTTCGACCTTCTCGATGCCCATCTGGCTGATGCAATGACCGAGAATCATCTCGCGGATGCCGCCGAAGCCGATTTTCTGCTCGTAATTGTTGGGGTAAATCACGGTAAATAGTTGTTATTTCTCAAAAACTCTAAGGATTTTCAGTTTAGTCTTTTCAGCCTTGCCGCTATAGGGATGCTCGCGAAGCGGTAGGTTGAAGATGGTTCTTCCTGTCAGGACAGTTTGCGGATGTGTAAATTCGCGGAAGCCCCATTCGCCATGGTAGGCTCCCATGCCGGAATGCCCTGTGCCATTGAATGGAACGCCTTTCACCATCATGTGGATGCAAACTTCGTTGATGCATCCGCCGCCAAATTGCAAGGTGCGCATCATGCGGTTGGCCCATTTCTTGTCACTGGTGAAAACATACATGGCCAGCGGATGTTCGCGTTCGGCGATGGTGTCTAGCAATTCGTTGATTTCGTTGTCTTTGTATGCAACGACGGGCAGCAATGGACAGAAAAGTTCGTGCTGAACGATGTCGTCGTTAATATTGATAGGGTAGAGGATAGTTGGGGCAAAACGTCTTGTGGTTTTGTCGCCGATACCACCAAAAATGATGTTCTCTTTGTGTTGGTTGGCAAGTCTTTCGCATTTGTCATAGACTGCATCGGTGATGAGCTTCGGGTATTCTTCGTTCATTTCAGGATGCTCGCCGACTTGCTGGACGAAAGCCGCTTTCAACTCATTCAGGAAAGGTTCGGCAATTTCTTCAGCAACCGCTATCTGGTTGATATTGATGCATATTTGACCGGCATTGCATAGTTTGAAGAAAGCGATTTTACGAGCTGTATCCTTCAGGTCGGCATCTTTACGAATGATGCACCAGTTACCCGTTTCGCCTCCCAATTCCAATGCGACGGGGGTAAGATTTTTGGCAGCTTCTGCCAAGACGTGTTTACCAACCTCGGGCGAGCCGGTGTAGAAAATCTTGTCGAAACGCTGCGCGAGACACATGTCGGCTACATCATGGCCGCCATCAATCAGAGTGACATATTCCTTCGGAAAGACTTCGGCAAAGAATCCTTTCAGGAACTCAGTGCTCGCCTTCGACTTGGAACTTGCCTTGATGACAGCAGTGTTGCCGCCGGCGATGCTGGCTGTCAGCACGCCGATGGTGAGCAGCATCGGGAAATTGAACGGGCTGATTATGAGCGAAACACCGTATGGCATTTTATAAACTCTCGTCATGAGGCTTGGGAAGCACATAAAGCCGCTGAAATGCCTTTCGGGACGTGCCCAACGACGTAAGCCGCGTATGGTCTCGTTAATTTCCACGATGATGGGTCCCACATCACAAAGATAGGCTTCCACTTTGCTGCGCCCCAAATCTTCGTGAAGAGCCTGCTCAAAATCTGCTTCATGCGCGATGACGGCGGCTTTCAGTTTTTTCAACTGCTGGATGCGCCAATTAACATCGAGAGTCGTCCCTGTGCGGAAAAACTGCCTTTGTGCGGCGACAATGTCTTTTATTTCTGTTTCGGAATAGCTCATATATTATATAAGGTGTGAGAGGTCAGTTTGGCTGATTTCTTTCAGCAGTTGTTTTATTTCCTTGTTTTTTAGCACGATAGGCGCTGAGTAGTTGATGGAATCTTTTGCAATAAGATTCACAAGCCCATTGAAATCGTCTGGTGAGATGAAGTCGCCTTTGAGGGTGAATCCGCAATCGGCGATGAGTTTCGTCAAGGCTTGGAGGAATTTGTCGGCGGCGAGTCCGATGCCGTCGTCTTCGTTGGCGAAATGACAATATACAGCGAGTTCTGCGAAGCGTTCAAGACATCTGTTTCGTTGGAATTTCATGATGGGCAGCAGGCAGAGTGCGATGGCGTTGCCGTGCGAGATGTGGTATTTCGCACCAATGGAATGGGCGAAAGCATGGACGTAACCCGCCAGTTGCTTGTTGATGGCATTGCCTCCGTAAAGTGCAGCACGACACATAGATAGTCTTGCCTCTTCATCGCTTGGGTTTTCAAGCAGATGGGGTAGGCTCTCAAAAATTATCCTGATGTTTTCTCGGCTTTTCAGCATGTCATCTTCGTTGCTTTTCACATCGGCGATATAGCCTTCAATGCCATGACTGAGTGCATCGATGCCACATGATGTGGTCACATTGCGTGGAGCATTCAAGGTCAATTCGCTGTCGAGGATGACGTGGGTGATGTTCAGCCCGACGATGACGCTTGCGCTTTTTGTCCCCTTTTTATTGGTGATGACTGCTCCAACGGTGATTTCGGCACCCGTTCCGGCAGTGCTCGGAATGGTGATGAGGGGCAGAGTCTTTCCTGGAACGACAAGGAATTTCAGCAATAGCGCCCCCGCAGGTCTTTTTTTGAGTCTTGTGGCTGCGGCAATCATCTTGCACGAATCCATGACCGAGCCGCCACCAAGGCCGATGATGCATTGCGCTTTGCAAGTCAATGCCGCTTCGCGTCCCGCTTCAATGATGGAGATGTTTGGCTCCGAAGCGATGTCGCTAAAAAGGGTGCAATTGATGCCTTCGTCGTTTAGTGAATCAACGATGGCTGTATGGTAGCCAAGTGAGTATAAGGTTTTGTCGGTGACTAAAAGCACGCTTTTGTAACCCGATTCCTTGCAGATCCTGCCGATTTGTTTCCTCGCTCCCAAGCCTTCCGTTATCTCGGCTTGCGGCATAGGGACATGTTGGATGACTTGGCCCGGCTGTTTCCTGATGGCTTCTCTTAATAAAAAGGTATTCATGTGGGCAAAAGTACTAAATTTTATTGAATTGCGCTTGGTTTGTTTTTGATAGGACAAAAGGGAAAGAAGTAACGACAAATTCCTTATTTTTGCACCAAATACTTTTATTATGATCAGATTAGAAATTTGTGCCAACGGCATCAAGTCGTTGAGGAATGCGATGGACGGTTGCGCCCAATGTGTCGAACTTTGTGAATCACTGGAAGTGGGTGGTGTTACGCCTTCATTCGGAACGTTGGCTAAGGCCATGGATATTTCATTCATTCCAATGCGTGTGCTCATTCGTCCGCGTCCGGGTAATTACATATACGACGATGAAGAAGTGGAAGTGATGAAATCAGACATCATGCTCTGCAAGAAGCTTGGCTATGAGGGTGTTGTCATTGGCGCTTTGAATGATGAAGGCAAGTTGGATGTGCCTACCATCAAGTCGCTTATGGAAGCGGGCGAAGGCCTAAAGTTCACTTTCCACCGCGCCATCGATGCTTGCGTCAATCCGTTTGAAGCGATGGAACAACTCATCGAACTTGGTTTCGACAAGGTGCTGACTTCGGGCGGCAAACCCAAGGCAGAAGAGGGCATCCCGATGATTGCCGAGATGCAGCTTCGCTATGGCGACAAGATCAATGTCATGCCTGGCGGTGGCATCAATTTGGGCAATGTCATAGATATCGTCAACCAAACGGGTGTGGTGAATTGTCACGCCTCGCTGTCGCATTGGGTGCCTCGCTTCAACGAAAAACTCTATCCGAACCAGGTGGACAACACGGGTGCCCAGATGGTTTGGGTGGAATCGAACTACGAGTTGATTTACGAAATGGAAAAGATGCTTAATCCTATGTGATATGAAAAGGAGTCTTGTTATAGCGGTTTTGGTCTTGTTGCTGGCGAGTTGCCAAAAGGCTGAGGTACAAAATGTTGTGGAGCAACCGCTCAACGAAGGTTGGGTTTTGGAAGGCGATACCTTATTAATTAATATGCAAGTCAGTGTGCCATCGGTGGTGCAGCAAAGCCTTTTCGAGGCTGGCATCATCCCGCATCCTTATCTTGGTACGGTCGAGAACGATTTGTTGTGGATTTCAGACCATCCGTGGAAATACACGCTCCATTTCGATGCCGACAAGGAGTTGCTCGATAAGGATTTTGTGGAATTGGTTTTTGAAGGAATCGATACCTACGCCGATGTGATGTTGAATGGTAGCCTGATGCTGTCGGCCGATAACATGTTCCGTGAGTGGAAACTGGATGTTAAATCGGTTCTGAAAGCTGAAGATAATGTGTTGGAAGTCAGTTTTATGAGATTCGATAGCACCCAACTTGCCCTTTACGGACAAGCCGTTCCGCGTTTTCCCGAAAAATATGCCGTCACGCGCAAATGTGGCTATCAGCATGGCTGGGATTGGGCTCCGAAATACAAGAATGTGGGTCTTTGGAAGCCTGTCAAACTTATAGGCTGGTCTGAGGCGAGGATTGAAAATGCCTATTTCGTGACAAAATCGGCCAATGAAGAATCTGCTCAGATGGCGCTTCACCTTGATGTCGATAACACGTCTGCTCGCGATTTGGCTGCGCAAATATATATAGGAGGGAACCTTGACCGCAGCATCACTTTCCATTTAGACGAGGGAAAACAACATAAGACGCTCCCGTTTGACATTCAAAATCCTTCCATTTGGTGGCCCAACGAGATGGGTGAACAACCGCTTTATGATTTCGAAGTGCGTTTGCTTGATGGCGACAAATTATTGGATTCCAAAACGATACGTACTGGTATCAAGACCATTGAGATGGTCGATGAACCAGATAGCATTGGTCGTGCTTTCTATTTCAAGGTGAATGGCGTGCCGATGTATGCCAAGGGTGCCAATTACATTCCTGAAGAGATGATTGAAACCTGGATGAATGCAAATAATACCTTGAATCTCATTCGTGAAGCAAAAGAAGCGCATTTCAACATGTTGCGCGTTTGGGGCGGCGGTGTTTATCCATCCGACGATTTCTTCAACATTTGCGACTCGTTGGGTATCTTGGTTTGGGAAGATTTTATGTATGCAGGCTCGATGTATCCATACGATGAATTCTTTTTGGAAAATGTTGAGATAGAGGCTATTGAGCAAGTGAAACGTTTGGCTTCGCATCCATCTTTGGCGCTTTGGTGTGGCGGCAACGAGATTTCGGAAGGCTATTATAACTGGGGTTGGCAAACGTCTTTAAATTGGTCGGAAGAGGATGACAAAGTCATGAAGACGGGTTACGATAAACTTTTTGAAGAGATTCTACCGAATGCTATTAGTGAATTTGATGGTACGCGTCCTTATTGGCCGAGCTCGCCATCGAAAGGTTGGGGCCGACCCGAAAGCCTGACTGAAGGCGATGTGCATTATTGGGGCGTCTGGTGGGGCGAACAGCCTTACGAAATCTATCGCGAAAAAGTAGGCCGCTTCAATAGCGAATATGGCTATCAGTCGTATCCTGACATTACGACTTTGCAAAAATTAGATTCAAGTGTCGAATTGTCAGTGGGTTGCGATTTGTTGGAAGCGCATCAAAAACATGGTCGTGGCACCAAACTGATTGATGATTTCATCCAGAAATACTATCCTGCCCCTGTGACTTTTGCTGATTATGTCTATATGAGCCAACTCTCGCAAGCCTACGGCATGGAAATGGCCATCGAAGCGCATCGCACGGCGAAGCCTTACAATATGGGAACGCTCTATTGGCAACTGAACGATGCATGGCCTGTAACGTCTTGGTCGTCAATTGATTATTACGGGAATAAGAAGGCTCTGCAGTTCAAGCTGAAGGAATTGTATGCTCCTGTCTTGCTTTCGTTGGATGTGAATGACCATTCGGTGTTCGCCACTTCCGATTTGCTTCGCGATGTGTCGGCTTCGTTGAAGGCTAAAGTGGAAGATTTCAGTGGGAATGTGTTGTTTGAACAAATTGCAGAAGTCAAAGTGGCTGGAAACCAGAATGTAAACATTCAGATTGAAGGTATGGCTGATTTCTTGAAGACAGTTGCTGCTGAAGAAGTTTATGTCAAGTTGGAATTGCGAGAGGAAGATGAACTTTTGGCTGAAAGGCGTTGCTATTTGGTTTATCCTAAGGACCTGAATCTGCCTAAGGCAAACGTAAAATATGACGTCAAGGAAGAAAACGGTGAGACAATCGTTGAATTGACGTCGGATGTCCTTGCCAAGGATGTACAGGTCTATATGGTTTTAGGTCAAGGCACGTTTTCCGACAATTTCTTTGATTTAGGCGCTGGCGAAACGAAACGTATCGTTTTCAAGACCGAAAAACCATCGGTTACGGATTTTGTGATTCGCTGCCTGAATGACTTTTAAAAATCCTCAAATTACTGAATGGAATTGCCTCAAATTACTGAATTATTTTTGGAATATGTTGATTGTTTGAAAAATATGCGTATTTTTGCAGCGTAAAAACAAGAGGTAAAATGAAGCAATATAAGTTTAGGATTTCAGATGCTATTTTGGCTGAAAAATTGGAGGGTAAAGGTGCGGTTTTGGTGCAAGGCCCGAAATGGTGCGGAAAAACTACAACAGCGGAGCAATTGGCTGGGAGCATCCTTTATATGGCCGAACCGGACAAGATGGAGCAAAACATCAAATTGGGCAATTATGCGCCTTCAAGCCTATTGGCAGGTGCAACGCCACGCCTTATCGACGAGTGGCAACTGGTGCCCAAATTGTGGGATGCCGTGCGTTTCGAGGTGGATCACCGCGATGAGTTGGGACAGTTTATCTTGACAGGTTCGGCAGTGCCAGTCAATAGCGATCAGATTTTTCACACGGGCACGGGACGTTTCGCTTGGCTGACCATGCGCACCATGTCGTTGTTCGAGTCGGGCGATTCCGTTGGTGAAATCAGCTTGGGAGAATTGTTTAATCGGCCTGAACATATTGTTTCTATCAATCCATTGGATATAAACAAGTTGGCATACGTTACATGCCGTGGCGGTTGGCCTCAGGCTTGCACGATTTCGAAGCCTAAAATTGCGTTGGCGCAGGCTTTCGATTATTACGATGCCATCGTTTCTGCCGATATTTCGCGTGTCGATAATGTGAATAAAGACCCCGAAAGGGTGAAGCGGCTGATGCGCTCGTATGCACGCAACCAAGGCACCCAGACTTCCATCGCCAAACTGAAGGCCGACATGCTGGCGAATGATACCGACACTTTGGACGATAACACGGTGGCTTCCTACATCAATGCCTTGAAGAAGATTTTTGTGGTTGATGACATGCTGGCTTGGAACCCAAATCTCAGGTCGAAGGCGGCGGTGCGCTCGGCTGATACGCGCTATTTTTCCGACCCCTCGATTGCAGTGGCGGCTTTAGGCCTTGGACCTCAAGACCTTATCAACGACTTGAACACTTTCGGCTTCCTTTTCGAGGCCTTGTGTGTCCACGATTTGCGCGTCTATGCTGATGCTTTGGATGGAATGGTGTATCACTATCGCGACAGCAACGGCTTGGAATGTGATGCTGTGATTCATCTCCGGAATGGCTCGTATGGCTTGGTCGAAATCAAGTTGGGTGGCGATGATATGATAGAACAAGGTGCGGCAAGCCTGAAACTGCTGAGCAAGAATATCGACACTACGCGCATGAAAGCTCCGTCGTTCCTGATGGTTCTGACTGGCCTTGATGGTTTTGCTTACCAGCGGGAAGATGGCGTTTATGTCGTTCCAATAGGATGTCTAAGGAATTGATTTACTGCTCTTTTCGTTCAAACCGTTCTTCCCATTTTGTCTTGATTTCATTGAGACCTTCATCGGCTTTGATGTAAGCGATTGCAACGGCTTGCTCCGAGAGGTCGATGACTTCGTGCTTGGCAATGTGAAGCCCATCGCTGATAACTTCGCTGATGCTCGTATAGCGGCCTTGGCTCAGCCAACTGATGCCTCTGCCAATCAACGAAAGGTGTTGCTCGTAATACTCGTGGTCATCTTCAACCCATTCTTGATTTTGGACGAGATAATAATTATTTGCAGGAAGCAGGAAAGCCATTTCGGGAAGCAATCCGTTTTCGATGGCAAAATCTTCACTGACAATGATTTCCGTAGCCATCCGAGGCTCCAATGAAGCTAACAGTTCTGGTTCAATCTTGATGGGTTGAATATCTTCGGTGACGTTTTCAATGATACATTCATTCTCTTCATTCTTAAAAGAGGATGAGTTGTGTTGATTTTCAATGTTTTGTTGCTTTGCTGAGACGTGATGCGCAACCTCTCCATTTGACGCGATTTGCGCGTTTTCATAAACGTTTCTATATTCCTCGTTTGATTCGTTATCAGAAAGATTTTCAGGTGAGATTAGGGTGTCTTTTGGATGGGATTCATTTGTTTCGGGTGCCAATTCAACCAAAATGGGCTGCTCATTTGTGTTGCTATTTTCAGTTTTTGGGAGCCAAAATAGCCCAAACAACAAGGCGATGACGGCCACGGCTGCTGCAGTTTTTGAGTAAAGCGGCAGAATGAATGCTTTTTTCTTCAGACTTTTCTTGTCCTTGAAAACAATGCTCGTGTCAGGCTTTAATATGCATTGGTCTTCGTCTATGTCGTCAAAAGGCACGATTTCGTCTTTGAGAAGGCATTCTTTCTCATCGAAAGCGATATCTGGACTATCCAAAACCGGCAAATCGTTGGTGATTTCCTCGAAATCAATATTGTTTTGGACACAGAATGCTTTCAGTTGCTGAATTTCAGCGTCGTTCAAGCGGCCTTCCATGTAGTCGATGAGAAAAATCTCGTAATTGTTTATGCTGATTTTCATGGTTCTACGTCAATTAGGTTGTCGATGCTTTTGAGTTGTTTTTTCAGTGCGGTTCGTCCGCGGAAGATATAGACCTTCACTTGCGATTCGCTAAGTTTCGTTATCTCGCTGATTTCCTGATAACTGTATCCTTCGTAGTCGCGGAGCAGGATGACATTGCGTTGCACTTCGGGTAGGGTAGTCAAGGCGTTGTGAAGCACTTCCTGAACATCGCTGTAGTTGTTGCTTACGCTTTTCTGAATGTTCGATTCGTCAAGTGGTTCATCTTTCCGACTGCGTCTGATTTCGTCAATCATAATGTGGTGCGCCGCCGTGAAAAGATAGGATTTCGCTTGCTCAAAATTCACAGTATCAACGTGTTCCCAAATTCGGGTGAAGGTTTCCTGCACAACATCCTTTGCCAAATCTTCATCGCAAAGACTCGACAAAGCGAAGCGGAAAATCCTGTCGGCATACTGCTCGACGCACTTGTTGTACTGACTTCTGTTCATACGTCTTTTAGTCCTACGAAAATAGGTCAAAAAAGTTACATGTTGAGTGAAAAAAAGAAATAAACGTTGAGACGGGATTCCATTTCCATGGAAAAAGACTACTTTTGCACAAAATTGAATCACTATGGTTTTAAATTACATCACATGGAATGCCGACCCCGTGTTGTTCTCTTTGGGCAGCCTACAGGTGCGTTGGTATGGTTTGTTCTGGGCCTTGGGCTTCCTTTTTGGCTATCTTATCATGCGCAAGATTTATCGCCGCGAAAAGATGACTGACGACTCATTGGATAAATTGCTGATTTACATGTTGGTATTTACCGTAGTGGGTGCACGTTTGGGCCACTGCCTTTTCTATGAACCAGATTATTATCTCTCGCGTCCCATCGAGATCCTGAAGATTTGGGAAGGTGGTTTGGCTTCGCATGGTGGTGCCATCGGTATCTTGATAGGTCTTTTCATCTATGCAAGGAAAGAAAAGAAGCCTTACATTTGGATTTTGGACCGTATCGTCATTGCGGTGTGCCTCGTTGGTGCCTTGATTCGTTGCGGCAACGTGATGAACCACGAAATTTACGGCACACCAACCTCTTTGCCTTGGGGCTTCGTCTTCATGCGTGGACAGGAACAATTCTGCGGCACTTTCGATAATTATACGCCTTGCACATCGTGGGGTGATTGCTGCCCGCCAAGCGAGTGGCTGCCTTGTCATCCTACGGGTTTGTACGAGGCTTTCTTCTGTCTCGTGGCCATGGGCATTTTGCTTTGGATGTATTACAAGCGCGACCTTGGCAACCGTCAGCCTGGCGTGATGTTTAGTGTTTTCTTGATTATCATTTTCGGTTCGCGCATCGCCATCGAATTTCTGAAGAATGTCCAAGTAGATTTCGAAAACGATATGCTCTTTGACATGGGCCAGTGGCTAAGCGTTCCGTTCGTAATAGCAGGCATAGTGATCTGGATTTGGAGCGCACGAAAACGGAGAATCGCTGAGAAACAATGACAAAAAACAGGTCGTTCCTAAGCGGAGCGACCTGTTTTTGTTATGAAGCTTTCTAAATTTACATCATATAATACTTGCCGAGCAAGTCGTCCAAGAGGGTGGTGATTTCGAGGTTCAACTCTTCGCGGTTGTATTTCTCGGTGACTTTTACCATCTCGTTGATGATGCTGAAGGCTTCGCCTAAGTCTTCCTCGTAATAGTCGCGGAACTTGGGCTTCAAGCTGCCATAGTATTCGGCCTTCTGCCGGTAGTTATCAACAAAGGTCTTGACAAAGGCATCGCCTTTTTCGTTGGCACCGCTGGCATAGTACAACTCTGGGAATTGGTACAGACGCACATCGAATGGGAACTTGTCGTTCGGGAAGAACTCTTGGTATTTGTCCAAAACGATGATGGCCGAGTCGTATTCGCCGTGGTTGACGAGGCTCATGGCAGTGCGTGAATAGGCTTGCTGAGCGTATGAAGTGTTGCGCACGCTCTCGCGGTCGGGCACCACACCGTCTTCGTTCAGGCTGCCCCACTTGGCCTTGTTGACCAAAAGGTCGTAGCTGCCTTCGCGATAGACACCGCCCACACCTTTATAATAGTCTTCGGCGAGGACAGGCATGAAACGATAGGAAAGACCTTCCATGTGCAAGTACTTGTCGATGCCCATCACTTTCGACATGTCGCTGTAGGAAGTGAAATACACCGGACGTTCCCAGTTGTTGGAAGCCATGAAGTCGAGGAGCATCAGGGCGTTCTTGTAAATGTAGTTTTCCTTGATTTCCCATTCGATGACATCCACGATATCGTCTTGCATGCTCTCTGGCACGATGCCATTGCGGATGCAGGCTTCCTTGTCGACGGTGAGCTTGACGCTGCGGCATGGGAAGTAATGTGTGCTTCCGCCGCCCATATATTGTTTCACCGCTTTTGGATTATGCACGAAGTTGATGACATCTTTCAGTTCGATGCGTTTATCTTTAAAATATTCTTCTTCGAAAATTGGCAGCTGTTCATTTACACCATTGTCATATTCCTTAGGTGTCAGTGTCAAAGGCATCGGGTCGGATTCATAGACCTTGCGGCCCATCTGGTGGACATACCAATAACCTGACGAAAGCATGTAGTTGCACACACGAACATCGGTGCGGAAGCCTTCCACTTCTTGAACGTACCACAATGGGAAAGTGTCGTTGTCGCCACGAGTGAAGATGACGGAGTTAGGCGGCAGTTGGGCAAGGTAGTTCTTGGCCCAGTCTAATGCCGAGGTCTTGCCCGAGCGGTTGTGCTCTTCCCAGCCTTGGGCACCCATGACACATGGCACAGCCAAGAAGCATATGAGACCTACGAGTGCGGTAGTCACCATGTTCTTTTTCTTGGTGAGGCCTTCAATCCAATCGATAAGGGCAAGTACGCCCATACCAATCCAGATGGCGAAGGCATAGAACGACCCGGCATAAGAGTAGTCGCGTTCACGAGGCTGTAATGGGGTCTGGTTCAGGTAAATGACGATGGCCAAACCTGTGAGGAAGAAGAGCAGGAAGATAACCCAACTTTCTCTCTTGTCTTTCTTCAGCAGCCAAATCAAGCCGCAAAGACCGAGAATGAGGGGCAGGAAGAAGTAGGTGGTACGGCCAGGATTCTTCATGACGGGAGGCAGGTTGTCTTGGTCACCCAAACGGGCGTTGTCGATGAAACTGATGCCGCTGATCCAGTTGCCGTGGTTAAGCTCGCCTTGGCTTTCGATGTCGTTTTGACGACCAACGAAGTTCCACATGAAATAGCGCCAATACATCCAATTGCATTGGTAGCTGAAGAAGAACTTGAGGTTTTGGCCGAAGGTGGGTTTAAGAATGGTTTCGACTTCTCCTGTGTATCTGTTGTTTGTTCGCACGGGCTCGCCAGTGACAGTACCGCGAGAGTTCTTGCGGTAGTTTTCGTATGCAGTGGCGTGCGCACCTCTTTGCGTGCTCCACATACGGGGGAAGATAGTCTTCATCTCGTCAGGATAGTCGGGTATGGTATGCTTGCGATCGTCGGTCATTACATAACGGCCAGCTTCTTCGTCCTTGACGTAGATAGGGTTGCCATCGGTAGCGTCAGTGACAGGGGCATTGTAATAGGCACCATAAAGCAAAGGCCAACTACCATATTGCTCACGGTTGAGGTAGGAAAGCAGGGATAGCGATTCCTTAGGCTCATTTTCGTTGATTGGGGTGTTCGTGTTAGCACGAATCACTAACATGAAGAATGATGAGTAACCAATCAAGATGAAAAGGAACGACAAAATGGCGGTGTTCCAGATAGGCTTGTTACGCTTGGTGGTGGCGATGAGACCCCACACAATCAATCCAATGATGATGGCGAAATAGACGATGGTGCCCACGTTGAATGGGGCATGAAGCGTGTTCACAAAGAACAGCTCCATCTTGCCTGCGATATTGACAATTTGCGGCACAAGGAACATATTGATGAGCCACAGCAAAGCCACCGAGATGACGCCAGCAAGGAGGAATCCGCCAACGCTGGTTTTCTTGTATTTCTTGAAATAGACCACGTAAACGATGGCAGGAATGCACAACAGGTTAAGCAAGTGCACACCGATGGAAAGGCCGATGAGGAAAGCGATGAAGATGATCCAGCGCAGACTTTGTGGCTCGTCGGCCACTTCTTCCCATTTCAAAATGGCCCAGAAGGTGACAGCTGTGAAGAATGACGACATGGCGTACACTTCGCCTTCAACGGCTGAGAACCAGAATGATTCGCTGAAGGTATAGGCAATGGCGCCAACAAAACCGGCTAACAAAACACCAATCTTGTTCGTCCAAGGTGCATCTTCGCCTTCCTTCATCCATACTTTTTTGGCCAGCATAGTGATGGTCCAGAAGAGGAAAACGATGGTCAAGCCACTGCAAATGGCAGACATGACATTAATCATGAGGGCCACTTTCGTGACATCGCCTCCGGCAAAGAGGGAGAAGAAACGACCAATCATTTGGAACAAAGGTGCCCCAGGAGGGTGACCCACTTGCAGCTTGTAGGCGGTTGAAATGTACTCACCGCAGTCCCACCAGCTAACGGTAGGTTCCAGCGTGAGGAAGTACACGATGGTCGCTATCAGTCCGGCAAACCATCCTGTAATGTTGTTTAACTTTTTGAATGTCATGGGTTTATTGTGTTATGAATTACTGACAAT
Source organism: Bacteroidales bacterium (assembly GCA_045627065.1). GTDB lineage: Bacteria > Bacteroidota > Bacteroidia > Bacteroidales > F082 > Limimorpha. The sequence continues at coordinate 38,962 of JAZQMX010000005.1, forward strand.
AAATAGGTAACAAATAAACTGCAAATTTATTGTTTTTGGCCTTATGTTTTGCAGAATAGTGGAAAAATCTACGGATTCATCTCGCGCAGCAAATCCAAGGCTTGCGTCACGGTACTCACTTCTTTGACTTGCAGCACCACCTTGTCGTTGATTTCCTTCACGCTTGTGCGTTTCTGGTGCGTGACAATGTATTGCATAATGTGGCTGTAGGCAGCGCATTCGAAGTATTTTGAATCTGTGTTGCTGATGAAGTAGGCCGACAGTATGTTGTTGCGAATCAATATCTTTTCGAAGCCAGAATCTTTGGCTTTCCAACGTAGGCGGACGGTGTTCAGCAAGTCGTTGACGACCTTAGGAATAGGACCGAACCGGTCGATGAGGCGCTCGGTGAATCGCATCAAGCCTTCTTCGGTTTCGATGTGGTCGAGTTCGGTGTAGAGGCTGATGCGTTCTTGCGTTGAGCCGATGTAATCGTCGGGGAAGCGCACTTCGAGGTCGGTCTCGATGACGCAGTTGGCCACAAAAGCTCGTTCTTCTTGTTCGAAGAGATCTTGGAACTCGGTCTCTTTCAGTTCGAGGATGGCTTCGTCGAGGATCTTGTGGTAGGTTTCGAAACCGATGTCGTTGATGAATCCACTTTGCTCGGCACCCAAAAGGTTGCCAGCGCCACGAATGTCGAGGTCGCGCATGGCGATGTTGATGCCACCGCCGAGGTCGGAGAACTCTTCGATGGCTCGCAAACGTTTCTGCGCATCTTGATTCAGAGTATTGAGCGGTGGTGTGAGTAGGTAGCAGAAGGCCTTTTTGTTGCATCGTCCCACGCGGCCGCGCAACTGGTGAAGGTCGCTGAGACCATAGCGGTGCGCATCGTTGATGATGATGGTGTTGGCGTTAGGGATGTCGAGTCCAGACTCCACGATGGTGGTGCAGAGCAACACGTCGTAGTCGCCGTTGATGAAGTCGAGCATGACTTTTTCCAATTTCTCGCCGTCCATTTGGCCGTGGCCGACGCCGATGCGGCATCCTGGTACATAGCGCATGATAAAGTCATAAACATCCATGATGTTTTGGACGCGGTTGTGGACGAAAAACACTTGTCCGTCGCGCGCCATCTCGAATTGAATGGCGTCGCGGATAAGCTCGCCATCGAAGCCGCGCAACTCGGTCTGCACGGGGTAACGGTTCGGTGGTGGCGTGTTGATGACACTCATGTCGCGAGCTCCCATCATTGAGAATTGCAGGGTGCGAGGAATTGGTGTGGCGGTCAGCGTGAGTGTATCGACGTTGGCTTTCATCTGCTTCAGCTTTTCTTTCACGGCAACGCCGAATTTCTGTTCTTCGTCGATGACTAATAGTCCTAAATCCTTGAATTTTACGTCTTTTCCTGTAAGTCGGTGCGTGCCGATGATGATGTCGATTTGACCGTTTTCAAGTTTCTTGAGGATTTCTTTTTGCTCTTTTGGTGACTTGAATCGGTTGAGATATTCGATGTTGACAGGGAAGCCATCAAAACGTTGGCAGAAAGTGTGATAGTGTTGGAATGCGAGCACGGTGGTGGGCACCAACACGGCCACTTGTTTTGAGTCGCAGCATGCCTTGAAAGCGGCGCGCATGGCGACTTCGGTCTTGCCGAAACCTACATCGCCGCACACGAGGCGGTCCATCGGGTTGTCGCTTTCCATGTCGCGTTTCACGTCGTTGGTGGCTTTCAGTTGGTCGGGGGTGTCTTCGTAGATGAACGAGGCTTCCAACTCGGTTTGCAGATAGTTGTCGGGCGAGTATTGAAAGCCTTTGGTGCGTTTGCGCTCGGCGTAAAGCTTGATGAGTTCGCGCGCAATGTCCTTGACCTTGCTCTTCGTCTTGGTTTTCAGTCTGTTCCAAGCATTTGAGCCTAAGGTGCTTAGGGTGGGCTCGGCTCCGTCTTTGCTGCTGTATTTGGCGATGCGGTGCAACGAGTGGATGCTCACATAGAGCAAGTCACCGTTGTTATAGACAAGTCGGATGGCTTCTTGCTGCTTGCCGTTGTTGTCGATGGTTTCCAGACCATCAAAACGACCGATGCCATGGTCGATGTGAGTGACGTAATCGCCTGGTTTCAGGTCGTATAGCTCTTTCAGCGTGATGGCTTGCTTCGAGCTGAAGTTGTCGCGCAAGTGGAAACGATGATAGCGTTCGAAGATTTGGTGGTCGGTGTAACAGCAAACTTTCAGGTCGTCGTCAATGAAGCCGCCGTGAATGGAATGGAATTGTGGCTCAAAGTCGCGGTGGTCTTCGTCTTGTTGGTTGATCTCGTTCAGGATGTCCTGAATGCGGTTGAGCTGCTTGGTGCTTTCAGAATATATAACTATCTGATAACCTTCTTCTTTGTGCTTTTCAAGGTCTTCGATGAGCAAGTTGAAGTTCTTGCTGAAGATGGGCTGTGGCGAGGTGTGAAACTCGATGGTTTGGCTTGCACCAATCAGGCTTTTTGGGCCGAATTCGATGGTGTTGTGCGTTTTTAGGCTTTCCAATAGCTCATCGGATCTGCTGAAGAGTAGCTCGGGTTTCAGTTGCTGCTTGGTGGCTTCTTCGAGTTTCTCGAAATTCTCGATGGCACGATCGTATTCGTTATCAATTTTCGAGGCGAAGAAAGGCATATCGGTGAGCCAAATGATTGTCTTTGAAGGTAAATATTGCAAGATGGACTCGCGTTCTTCGATGAAAGCCCGTTCTTGCATGTTAGGAAGCAATACGATGTTGTCTAACTTCTCGATTGACAGCTGATTGACGATGTCGAAGCTGCGGATGCTTTCCACTTCGTCCCCGAAAAACTCGATACGATAGGGATAATCGTTGGCGTAGGAGAACACGTCAATCAATCCGCCACGGATGGCAAACTGGCCGGGTTCTATCACAAAATCGACACTCTCAAAGCCGTATTCGAAGAGCACATCAGTGAGGAAATCAAGGTTGATTTTTTCGCCTACTTTCACTTTCTGGGTGTTCTTCGAAAGGAGTTTTCTCGTGAATACCTTCTCACTGAGTGCTTCTGGATAACTTACAATCAATGTCTTGCGTTCCGATGTGGAAACGCGTTGCAGCACTTCGGTTCGCGAAAGGATATAAGTGTTGTCGGGTTTCTCTGGCTCGTAGGGGCGCTTGTAGGAAGTGGGGTAGAAGAGTACTTGCTTCTTGCTGTAGTCCATACCGCGCTCGCCATACATGCCTTCGAGGTCGTTGTAGAAATAGGCTGCGTCTTCCTTGTCGGCGCACACGATGAGGTGCTGACCGCCCATTTGGTGAAACACTTCTTCTGTAACGAAGGCCTTCGCTGAGGCCATGAGGTTCGAACAAAGCAAATGCCCTCCATCGCGCAACGACTTTGTCATTGCTTCGATGCGGGCATCTCCTTTATAGATTTGCTTGAAATGATTTGCCACGATTCCGTAAAATTGTGGCGCAAAAGTAGTAAAATTCCTTTATTCTTCTTCTACCTTGGCGCGTTTCGAATCCCAAATCATGTAAATGATGATGGTGATATACATGACCAAGGCGATGAGGCCTGCGATAGGAAGTTCGTTGAAGAGACCGCCGTCGGCAGTTCTTGCCACTGCATCGACATTGCAGAACTTGAGGATGGCGCTGACCACACCCATCAAGGCACCGCCAGCAATGAAACCTGAGGCAATGAGTGTACCGCGGTTGTAACGGGCATCGTTGAGTTTCTGGTCTTTGCTGCGTGTGCTGACAAACCACGAAACGGCACCGCCAATGAGCAACGGCACATTGAGGTCGATAGGGATGAACATGCCCAAGGCAAATGGCAGAGCCGGAATCTTGCAGAAGTTGAGAATCAAGGCAATGGCTGCACCGATGCCGTAAAGCAGCCAAGGTGCATTGCCGCCCGACATCATAGGCTCGATGACGGCGGACATGGCGTTGGCTTGCGGCGCAACCAACGCATCGTCGCCGACAAAACCATAGGCTTTGTTCAGCACCATGATGACACCGGCAACTGTAGCAGCAGCCACAGCCACACCAACAAATTTCCAGATTTCTTGTTTCTTAGGCGTGGTGCCAATCCAATAACCGACTTTCAAGTCGGTGATGAAAGCGCCTGCCACAGCCAAAGCCGTGCAAACCACGCCACCTATTATTAATGTAGCTGTCATACCTTCGGGACCACTCAAACCTGCGGCCACCATGACGATGGAAGCGAGAATCAAGGTCATCAAGGTCATGCCACTCACAGGGTTAGAGCCTACGATAGCGATGGCGTTGGCGGCTACGGTGGTGAAGAGGAAGGCGATAATGGCGACGACGAGGATGCCGATGAGCGCTTGCCAAGCGTTGCCAACTACACCGAACCAGAAGAACAGGAAAGTAATGATAAGGACGGTTACAATGCCGATGACGATGGTCTTCATCGGGATGTCTTGTTGTGTACGGTCAACGACTTCGGAGGTGTTCTTCTTGCCCTTGAATTCGTTGGCGGCCAAGCCGACTGACGATTTAATCACGCCCCACGATTTGATGATGCTGATGACACCAGCCATGGCGATGCCGCCGATGCCTATGTGACGTGCATAGTCCTTGAAAATCTGTTCGGGGTTCATCTCGCCGATGGTCTGTGCCACGCCCGTGTTCATCAAGTCGATGATTTGGTTGCCCCAAATGAGGTTCATGCCTGGAATGATGATGAACCACACCAACATGGAACCGCAGCAGATGATGAAGGCATATTTCAGTCCGATGATGTAGCCTAAACCCAAGACGGCAGCGCCTGTGTTCACTTTAAACATCAGTTTGGCTTTGTCGGCTAAGGCATTTCCCCAACCCATCATGCGGGTGGTGATGGTCTCCGACCACCATCCGAAGGTGCTGACGATGAAATCGTACAAACCGCCAATCAAACCGCTGATGACCAATAACTTGGAGTCGTTGCCTTTCTTTTGCCCGCTGACTAAGACTTGCGTTGTAGCCGTCGCTTCAGGGAATGGGAATTTGCCGTGCTGTTCCTTGACGAAATATTTTCGGAAAGGAATAAGGAACAAAATGCCTAAAATTCCACCCAACAGCGAGGCGACAAACACTTGCCAGAAGTTGATTTCGATTTGGTAGCCTTTGCCTTGCAAGATGTAAAGCGCTGGCAAAGTGAAGATGGCACCAGCTACTACGCCGCCCGAGCAGCCACCGATAGATTGGATGATGACGTTTTGCGATAGGGCGTCGTTCTTGCGGGTCAAGCCTGTCAAGCCGATGGCGATGATGGCAATCGGGATGGCGGCTTCAAACACTTGGCCGACTTTCAACCCAAGGTAGGCGGCAGCGGCCGAAAACAGAATGGTCATCAGCAAGCCGATGCAGACCGACCAAACGGTAATTTCTTTGTACTTCTTGTTTTTCGAGAGTATGGGTTCATACTCTTCGCCCGGTTTCAGTTCGCGATGCGCGTTTTCGGGCAGTTTGAAATTTTCTTCTTCCATATTGAATGTGTTTTGACTTCGTGTTGAGTTTAGGTCTGCAATATTAAGGAAAATGTTGATTGAATAGGATATTTCATTACAAAATACCTCCAGTCTATTGTTTGGAATTGTTCTAAATTTGTAATAATATGACAAATTAATTTGTCTATTTGTAAAGTATGCTTTACTTTTGCAGCGTTAAACCAATTAAAATCTCAAACAATGAAGAAGAATTATTTGTTTCCACATCGGTTCAAGGCAATCGGGTGGGTGATTACGGGAATTACATTGGCGGCTACTGTCGCTTATTTTGTTGCGTCTTTATGTTTCAATTGGAATCTTGACTTAAAAATGCCGGCACTTTTTGATGACGATTATTTAGGCTTTCTGTCGGATGAAGGGAAAAACTCTGGTCTTTTCAAAATGGCAGATTGTTCACCTGTCACATTCATCTTGATTTTTATGACCATCGGTCTCGTCCTTGTCGGTTTTTCGAGGGAAAAGGTCGAGGATGAGTTTGTAAGGCAACTTCGCGAGCGCAGTCTGGTTTGGGCCACTTTGCTTAGTGCGGCGGTTTTCCTGTTTGTCACTTTAACCATCTATGGAATGGTGTACACGTATTTTGCCTATTCGATTTATTTCGTTTTCTTGCTTTTGTTCATCATCAAGTTTAATGCTTCATTGCACCGCTTTAACAAAGGAGGCGAAAATGAAGAATAAGCTGAAAGTGGCGCGTGCCGAAATGGATCTCACGCAAGGTGAACTTGCTGAAAAAATCAATGTCAGCCGCCAGACCATTAACGCCATCGAATCGGGAAAATATGTGCCTTCTACCGTGCTTGCCTTGAAAATGGCAAAGGTTTTCGGTAAAAATGTTGAAGAAATATTCTTTTTGGAAGATTCTGACTTTGAATAATGTAAATATATCTATATCAACAGATTAATGCTTTTTAAAATTAGAGCAACTGGGCGAAAGTTTGAAAAAAAATGGCATTTTCGCCCAGTTGCTCTGTTTTTTTTTACCCTTTCATCAGCACATTACCTATGCGACATTCCAAGCATCTTCTCCGCTTGCAGTAATTCGTGTATAACTGTATCAAAGCCTGTGTTTGCATGGCGTTTTGTGCTTGCCAGCCGCGCTCGGCGAAGTGCCTCGTGATGGTGTTGTCTTCGGCTTCGAGTTGTTCAAGGTAATCGGTGGCTCTTTCGCAAAGTGTCTCGTCGTAATGCAGTTGTCCGTAGCAGAATAGAAGTGGAACTATTGCGTTGATAATCAATATTTCGGCGGTTGAATCACCTAAGCGTTTCGTGCGTTTTGGCGATGGCGTTTCAAAACGGTAATGCGTCAGCCAGTATTCTGAAGGCTCCACTTCAAGCAGTTTTTTTACCTCGTCGGTGTTTTTTGCTGTTAGGATTTTGGAGAAAACGTTGCCGTTTTCGTGAATCATCTTGGCCATTTGCGCCAAGCGGATGGTCGGGAAGTTGCCGGGACGCATACGCATGAATTTCCAGCGTTCTTCGGGCATGGTCAGCAGGTTGAATTTCGCTTTCATCACCTTGTATTCGCGTTTCAGCAGTTGCGGATATTCCTCGGTAAAGTCTTTTTCGAGGAAACCGGCGCAGCCGAAAAGCATGGCTTCCACTTGCAGGAGATTGTCGGCGTGTTTCAGCAAAGTCTTGAAAGGCAAAATGGTAGCGAGATATTCAAAGGCTTCGTTGTTCACTTTCAAACCGAAATAACGCATCAGAAGTTTGTATAGTGCATCTTCCCAGTCGTAGGTGTTGGCTTCCAAGATTTTCTCGACGGTCTCGGCCTTTTGTTCCAAACGCTCGACCAGAATGTTGTCTAACCACGAAAGCATGGTGAATTTCTGCACTGTTGCCAGCGATTTTTCGCATGGAATCCAGCCTTTTGTCTCGATAAAACGCTGATAGTTATTGTATAAAGTCATATCGAAATGACCTTTGAGTGCCAAAACAGGAATGTCATTCACTTTGGCATCGTTTTCATAAACCACGTGAAGCACAACGTTTTCATAGGCTTTGTCGCTTTGGTGATGGTGACGGTTCCAGTCGGAAGTCAGCACGTGGATTTCCACTTGTCCTGCCCAAAGGGTTTCGCCAATCTTGATTCTCGCTTCCAGAAAATCGGGACCTGAATCCAGATTGCGATAGCCCGTATTGACGATTTCAACGGCTTGCCCATCGATGGTGAACAACTCGCCTTTCAGCAAACGGTTTTCCCAAAGGTAATATATGAAAGCTTCGTTCATTTGATACTCCACTGGTTGAGCGGTTCGCTGTCGAGGGTGCCTTTCTTTCTCGCCCATGCGATGAAAACGGAACGGAGGTCGTCTTCGTTTTGCCACACCACATGTTCCTTGATTTCAGTTTGTTGCCAGCCGCAGCCGTTCATGAAGTGGTTGCCGCCACCCATCGAGCGATAGGAATTCATCACCACGTTGTAGGTCTTTTCCATCTCGAAAGGCGTGCCGTCAGCCATGCTGATGATGTGGATGCGCTCGCCTTGTGGGTTCTTTTCAAATACTTCATAAATGATGCCAGCACCCGAATCGAAGTTGTAGATAGGATTTTTCATCTCGAAAGCATATTCAAGGAAATCTTTCACTTCTTTGCCCGTCATCGACATGATTGCCAACGAGTTCTCGAAAGGATACCAGGTGAAGAAATCTTTCACGGTGAGTTGTCCGGCTTCTATGGTCTGTCCGTTCATGAGAGGTGCGGCGATTGAAATGTCGGCTTTGTAACCGGCTTCGGCGGCTGCATCGAATTGGCAGCGATGAATCTCATCGACCCAGAGGCATGGACCGAGATAGGCTTCGTTGCTGTAGATGGTGACGGGCAAATCGGCCACATAACCTTGCTGATAGGTTTCCGAACGGTCGAGGTAGGGCTGGACCATGTCAAGAAACTCGGCGTTTTCGGTCGAATCGGTAGTAGGAATCATTCCAATACTGATGTCAGCAATCTTGTTTCCCACCATTTTGACTTCGGCTTTGGCCAGACCTTGAGCTCGGCTGCCCGAGTTGAGCACATAAACGGTGTCGCCATTGCAGTTGACGACAGCGTCGGCTTTGGCGCGGTGGTCGTGACCATAGAATATGATGTCGAAGCCTGGCACGTTTTCGGCGACCCATTTTGTGGCGTTTTCTCTACCTAGTGGAGTCCCTTCGGGCAAGTTCTGTTCGGCGAAGTCCCATCCGGAATGGAACAAACCAACCATCAAGTCGGGATTTTCCTTCTCGCGGATGATTTTTACCCATTTTTCGGCGGCTTCTTCGAGTTGGTCGAAACGCAATCCTGGACGCAAACGGTCTGGCACCCATGTGATTACGTAGGGCGTAAGTAGTCCTAAAACAGCAATCTTACAGCCATCGCGATTCAATATAATATAAGGTGTGAAATACGGCTCGCCAGTGGCTTCGTCAATTACGTTGGCGCAAAGGACGGGCATGTTGGTCTCTGAATAAAGTCGGTCGAAAGTCTTCTTTCCGGCTTCGATGTCGTGATTTCCGACTTCGATGGCATCGTACGAAAGGCTGTTCATGATGGCTGCAACAAGGTTGATGTTCGTGTCGTCATGATTCGAGCAATATTGATAGGCAGAACCTTGCACGTTGTCGCCACAGTCGAGCAGTATGAGGTTTTCGCCCAGTTCGGTTCTCATCTGCTTGATGAAAGCGGCGTCGTCGGCAAATTCAACAAAATGTCCGTGCGTGTCGGTGGTTTCGATAAAGGTCAAAGTGGTTTCCTTGGGTTGGCAAGCCGTCAAGGCGGCGGTGAAAATGATCATTGATAGGATATTTTTTTTCATTTTTAATATCTGTTAGATGACCGCTAAAGTAGTAAAAAAATGCAAGTTGAATTTTGTTTTTTGCGAATAATAAATTTTTTGAAAAAAACATTTGCTACAAAAGCGACAAAATCCTATTTTTGCAAATCAATTCTGAACCGATTGTCGCATGGCAGATTTAAGCATTATAGTATCCGAGATTGAAGTAAAATTGAGGAAAATGATTGATGCCAAAAATCAGTTGGCTATTGAAAACAAGCGGCTTATGGAGGAGAACGAAGCGCTGCTGAATGAAAATGTGGCGTTGCGCAAATCCACCGAGGAGTTGAAGGATAAATTAAATAAATCTATTATTGTTAACGCACTCGATAACGAGGAAGAGATAGAACAAGGAAGAAAGCTCATCAAGGAGTTGGTGAAAGAGATTGACAAGTGCGTTTCGATATTGAACAGTAAGGAATAACAGATAAATGGAAATCGGAAAGATGGATGAAATCGTAATCAATATCACCATCGCAGATAAACCCTACCGCTTGACGGTAGCCCGTTCCGATGAACAGAAGGTTAGGAAGGCAGCAAACCTCATCAATGAGCGTGTGAAGTCGTATTCTAGACATTATGACTTTAAGGACGTGCAAGATCTTTTGGCGATGACGGCTTTGCAATTTGCTACTTCTACCGTGAAATATGAATCTGAAGCATCCTTTAAAGGTCAAAATCTGGAACGTAAGTTGAATGAATTGAACGACTTGCTGAGTGAACAACAATAATCCCACAGTGATTGAAAGGGATATCGCTCTTTGAAAATATGATACTGTCAGCCCTTAGCATCTGGTAAACTCAACATTATTAAACACATCATTCGGTTTACTCGTGCTTTACAAAAACAGGCCTCGTTCCTTTCGGGGAAGTACTTCGGTACCGGTGGAAGTTTGCGTAAGTCGGTGGCCATAAGCGTATCCTTTCGAGTTTTACGCGTATCTCTTTGGGCAGACAGTATCTTTTCTTTTTTCCTCATTTTCGGGTAAAAACAGAGTTAAAATGTTATTACTCAGTATCACTACATTACAGATCATTATCGCTGCTGTGGCTTTGGTTGTGGGCCTTGCAGTTGGTTATCTCATCACATCCACCGCCTTGCGTAAGGCTGTTACCAAAGAAGCCGACGCTTATCTCGAAGAATCGAAGGAAAAAGCTGAAGTCATCAAGAAAGAACGCATTCTTCAAGCCAAAGAGAAGTTCCTTGAAATGAAGAATGAATTTGAAAAGACAACGGGCGAAAAGAAACGCGAATTGCAGAAGAACGAAGCTAAGGTGAACCAGTTGCAACAACAGGTGAACCAGCAGAAAGAAGAAGTGCAACGCAAGGCTAAGGAGATTCAGACAGCACAGCAACGCGTTGATTCCCAACAAGAAGCTTTGACGAAACGTAAGGCTGAACTTGACAAGATTTACGAAGAAGAGTCAAAAAAGCTGGAATCCATTTCAGGCTTGTCGGCTAAGGAAGCTAAAGAACAACTCGTTGAGCTTATCAAGGAAGACGCTCAAGCCGAGGCTATGGTGTATGTAAAGGAAATCACCGAAGATGCCAAGATGAGCGCTGCTCAAACCGCTAAGAAGATAGTGCTCGAAACCATCCAACGTACTGCCGCTGATGTGGCTATCGAAAACACTGTCAGCGTGTTCAATATCGAAAATGATGAAATTAAGGGCCGTATCATCGGTCGTGAAGGGCGTAACATCCGTGCTCTTGAATCGCTCACAGGTGTCGAAATCATCATCGACGATAGCCCAGACGCGATCCTCATCTCCGGCTTCGATCCAATCCGCCGTGAAATTGCACGCCTCTCGCTGCAAAAGCTCGTCACCGATGGTCGTATCCATCCAGCTCGTATCGAAGAAGTGGTCCACAAAGTGGAAAAGCAAGTGGAACAGGAAATCATCGAAACTGGTAAACGCACTGTCATCGACCTCGGCTTGCACAACATGGCTCCTGATTTGATCAAGATGATTGGCCGCATGAAATATCGTTCATCTTACGGTCAGAACTTGCTGCAGCACTCTGTCGAAACGGCTAAGTTGTGCTCCACTATGGCTGCTGAATTGGGTCTGAATCCTAAGGCTGCCAAGCGCGCCGGTCTGCTTCACGACCTTGGTAAGGTGGCTGAGAACGAAGACGAATTGCCACACGCTATCTTGGGTATGAAGGTGGCTGAGAAGTTCAAAGAAAAGCCAGATATCTGCAACGCTATCGGTGCTCACCACGATGAAATCGAGATGGATAACTTGATTTCGCCTATCGTGCAAGTGTGCGATGCCATCTCAGGTGCTCGTCCAGGTGCTCGTCGCGAAGTGGTTGAGGCTTACATCCAACGTCTGAACAAACTTGAAGAAATGGCTATGTCGTATCAAGGTGTGGTTAAGACCTACGCTATCCAGGCTGGCCGAGAGCTCCGCGTCATCGTGGGTGCCGATAAGGTGACTGATGCCGAAGCCGATCGCATTGCATACGACCTCTCGAAGCAAATCCAGACCGAAATGACCTATCCAGGCCAAATCAAGATTACGGTCATCCGCGAGACTCGCGCTGTGAGTTACGCAAAGTAAAAATAGAAACGAGAAAGAAATTTATTTGATGCATAAAGGCTGCCATCGGCAGCCTTTATTTTTTTTATTCCACACCGATCTTCATTCGGCCCATCAAACGTTGCAGTGGTGAGAGAATGGTGAGCAGCAAGTCGTAAAGAATCAATCCAGGAAGCAGTCCTTTTTCGCCCAAGCGTTTCGATGCTTTGTGGTAGATAAACATCTGTGTGCCAAAACGTAACAAAAAGAAAAAGGCGAGAATCGGAATGTAATAAATGGATCCGATTGAAAGGTCAAAGGCGTGTGGTAAACAGAGCAAGGCGATGAATGAGGCGTAGAACAAGAACTGTGACCAAAGGAATATGCTTTGCGAGGCTTTGGCTCTAACGTCGTATTGTGGAATGGTGGAGTAGCGGCTGCTCTTTTGGTGCATCCAGACGTTGAAATTGTTGGTAGGAATGCTTCGGACGGCGTTGTCGGCATCAATCAGTACTTCGGTGTTTTTCTTGGTGGCCACTTGCCCGATGAACAGGTCGTCGTCGCCCACTGATGTGGTGTAATGCGATGTGAATCCTTTTTTGCGGTAAAATGCCTCCTTGCGATACGAAAGGTTCTTGCCCGTGCCTCTATATGGGTGACCGCTCATAGCCGATGAGAGGTAAAGCAAACCTTGTTGGAGGGCATCGAAACGCATGAGGCGGTTGAGTAGTCCTTTCTTTATCATCATCGGGCAGTAACCGATGACGACTTCAGTGTTGCGCTTATAGCAATCCACCACGCTGCGCAGCCATTTGTCGGTGTCGGGTCTACAGTTCACGTCGGTAAAGATGAGCAGGTCGTTTTTCGCCGACTTGATGCCCATCGAGAGTGGGAATTTCTTGCCGTTGAAGAAATTAAGGTGCTGGTGGAGCAAAACGGGTTTAATTTTAGGCTCAATTCTTTCCAGGTCTTTCAGATAGTCTTCGGTGCCGTCTTCAGAACAATCGTTCACCACAACAATCTCAAAATCAGGGTAATCTTGGTTCAACAGCAAGGGTAGCAGTTCCATGAGATATTCGTAAGAGTCGCGGGTCCAAAGCACAATGGAGACGGGCTCAAGTTCATCGTCGGTCTTCGGACGCCGGTTCTTCTTGTAAAACGCGACTTTTGAGAATACCAACCAGTGATACACCAATTGGATGATGAGCATGATGCCGAAAACGATTAAGATAATGATACTTAATATATTATTGGAAAAATTGATTTGCATGGTCGTGTGTATTTGGAAAATGCAAAGGTAATAAAGTTTTTGCTTATTTTTGCAGCCTAAAATTGAAATTGCAATGAAGAAATCAGCATTTGTGTTACTATTGGTGTTTTTGGTTTCGGCAAGTGGTTTCGCTCAGTCGAAAAACATCAATATGCGGGCTAAGTCGGTGAATGGGAAACAGGTAGCCATTCCTTCTGCGGGAAAGAAAACTGATGCCAAAGTGAATCAGACGACCATGCTTGTCGATGGCAAGATTTACCCGTTTTTGGCTTTTTCCTACGTTTCATGCGTTGGCGATTCGCTGACGGGAAAAGTGAACGTTACGATTGAGGCTACAGCCAAAAACGATTCCGTAGTGATTGCTTTCGGCAAGAGTTGTGGCGAAAACCTTTGCTTGCGTGCCGTTGATATGAAAGGCAATCTTTTTGAAGGCGCTTTTGCTGAAAACGAATACCATGAAAAGACTTTGCCAAAAGACGAACCAGTGCGTTATGTGTTTGAATTTGAACAAATTCCTGTCGGATTGGATATGTTCCACTTCGTAAAGGCGGAATTTGAAATCAAAAATGGCGAAACGGTCGTCACTTCGCAGGATTGCAATCCGATTGGCGTGAAGTATGCAAAAATAGAGTGGAAGAATCTGTAACTTTTGTGGTACAATGAATCGGATGAAATTTACCGTAGCAGCAAACGATCCTAAAAGCTCGGCTCGCGCTGGCTTGTTGCAAACCGACCATGGCCCAATCGAAACGCCTATCTTCATGCCCGTTGGTACGGCTGGCACCGTGAAGGCTTGCCACATCCGCGATGTGAAGGATGAGGTGAAGGCGCAAATCATTCTCGGAAACACTTATCATCTGTATCTGCGTCCAGGATTGGATGTGCTGGAAAGCGTTGGCGGACTGCATAAGTTCAATGGTTGGGATCGCCCAATCCTTACCGACAGCGGTGGCTTTCAGGTGTTTTCGCTGACAGGAATTCGCAAGATGAAGGAAGAAGGTGTGGAGTTCCGCTCGCATATCGATGGCTCGAAACATTTGTTCACGCCTGAGAGGGTGATGGACATCGAGCGCAGTATCGGAGCCGACATCATGATGGCTTTCGACGAATGCACGCCTGGCACTGCCGACTACAACTATGCCAAGCAATCGATGGAACGCACCCACCGCTGGCTCGACCGCTGTGTGAATCGCTTTGACGAGACAGAACCGTTGTATGGTTATCAGCAGTCGTTGTTTCCTATCGTTCAAGGTTGCGTCTATCGTGACTTGCGTGAGAAATCGGCTGAATATATTGCCTCGAAGAATGCTGATGGCAACGCCATCGGTGGTTTGGCTGTGGGCGAACCGACGGAGAAGATGTATGAGATGATTGAACTGGTTAACACCATTTTGCCGAAGGACAAGCCGCGCTACCTAATGGGTGTGGGCACGCCGGCCAACATTCTGGAAGGCATTTCGCGTGGTGTGGATATGTTCGACTGTGTGATGCCGACGCGCAACGGACGCAACGGCATGATTTTCACATCGGAAGGCATCATGAACATGAAAAATGAGAAGTGGAAATTCGATTTCTCGCCTATCGATCCTAACGGAGAAACTTTCGTCGATGCACAATATTCCAGGGCTTATCTGCGTCATCTGTTCGTCTCGGGCGAGTCGCTCGGCCCAATGATTGCCAGCTTGCACAACATCGGTTTCTACTTGTGGCTCGTGCGCGAAGCTCGCAAGCACATCATTGCTGGCGATTTCGCCGAATGGCGTGACATGATGCTTGTGAAAGTCACTACACGACTGTAAATGAAGAGAATAGATACATACATATTCAAGAAGTTCATCGGGACTTTCTTCCTCGCCATCTCGCTTTTGGTGGTGGTCGTCATCATTTTCGACCTTTCGGAAAATCTCGACCTCTTCTTGAAGCACGATGCTCCATGGCATAGAGTGCTTTTGGAATATTATGTCACTTCAATTCCATATTATATCAATCTCTTCATTTACTTGTTTACCTTCATCGCGGTTGTGTTTTTCACTTCCAAAATGGCTACGCATACTGAGGTGGTCGCTATTTTAAGTAGTGGCATCAGCTTTTGGCGTTTCCTTTATCCATATATCCTAGCAGCTTTGACTTTGAGTGTCATGTCTCTTTATTTTGGTAACTTCTTGATTCCTAAGACAAATGAGATACGAAGAGATTTCAAGAACGAGTATATGGAAAGTCTCATCCATTCTACCAACAACATTCATGTCCAAATAGGAAAAGACGAATACGTATATGTGGATGGCTATAACATCTCAAAGGATTTGGGTTATCGTTTCTGTTGGGAAAAATTTGAAGGCAATGACTTGAAATACAAGCTATTGTGTGATGTCATTTACCATGATTCTGTGGTTCCAAACAAGTGGAGAATCGATAACTATACCATTCGCCATATGGAGGGCGACAAGGAGTGGATTGAACAGGGTCGAAGGATGGATACGATCATCAATTTTGTGCCTACTGATTTCTATCAGATGAAGGAAGACTATGAGGAAATGGATTATTTTGAACTTCGTAATCATATTGCCAAAATGAAAAGCAAGGGTGCTGAGGGAGTGAAAGCCTACGAGGTAGAAATGCACCAACGTTGGGCATCGCCTGGTGCGATTCTCATTCTCACCTTGATAGGGGCGGCTTTGTCGAGTCGGAAAATTAAAGGCGGTATGGGGATGCATCTTGGAATTGGTATCGTGATTGCCTTCTCCTATATCCTTTTCATGCAGATTTCAAAGTCGTTCGCCATTTCTGGCAACTTGTCGCCTTTTCTTGCGGCTTGGCTGCCTAACCTCATCTTTTGTGCTCTTGGAATCTACCTCCTGAAGAAGGCTCCAAAATAAATTTTCGGGCAAAAAGGTTTCGTTTCTTTGTTTTTCTTATTTTCGCCATTCAATTCCGTATAACTAAAACCCTTAATCATGCATATTGCAATAGCAGGAAATATAGGTTCGGGAAAGACCACCCTTACACGCTTGCTTGCCAAGCATTTCAACTGGAAACCGCATTTCGAGGAAGTGGAACACAATCCTTATTTGGACAGCTTCTACGAGGACATGCAACGCTGGTCGTTCAACATCCAGATCTTCTTCCTCAATAGTCGTTTCCGCCAGGTGATGGACATCCGCAACAGCGGCGAGAACGTGATTCAGGACCGCACCATATATGAAGATGCCAACATCTTTGCCGCCAACCTCTATTCCATGGGCCTCATGGAAACGCGCGATTTTGAGAACTACAAGTCGCTGTTCGAACTGATGACCAAGTTCCTCCAACCGCCCGATTTGCTGATCTATCTTCGCGCATCGGTGCCAACGCTTATCCGCCATATCGCCAAGCGTAACCGTGACTTCGAACAGTCAATCAGCATTAGCTACTTGACCAACCTGAATGAGCGCTACGAGGAATGGATTAGCCATTACAACGAAGGCAAACTCTTGATTATCGACACTGACAATCTCGAACTCGAGAATCCAGAGGACTTGGGTACGGTCATCGATCGCATCGAAGCATCGCTTAACGGTTTGTTCTGATGAGGGTTGTAGGAATCATACCAGCACGATACGCCTCAACGCGTTTCCCCGGTAAGCCGCTTGCGCTGATTAAAGGGAAAACGATGATCTGTCGTGTTTATGAACAAGCCTCGAAATCTAAGCTTGATGCTGTCGTTGTGGCTACCGATGATGTGCGCATTGCCGACGAAGTGATGAGTTTCGGTGGCCATTATGTGCTTACCGATCCCAATCACCGCAGTGGTACCGACCGTTGTCGCGAAGCCTTGGATTTGCTTGATGAGACTTTTGATGCCGTTGTCAACATCCAGGGCGATGAGCCTTTCATCGATCCCGAACAAATCAATCTGATGGTTGACTTGATTGGCCGCGACGACACCCCATTGGCATCGTTGGCCAAACGCATTGATAGCGAAGACGAATTATTCAGCCCGAATACGGTGAAGGTGGTGATGGACACTGATGGTAAAGCCTTGTATTTCAGCCGTCATCCTATTCCTTTCATGCGTAACGAGAACGCCTCTGATTGGCTCGCCAAAGGTGTGTATTTCAAGCATATTGGTATTTATGCCTATAAGTCGGAAACTTTGCGAAAGGTGGCTGAGATGCCAATGTCGATGTTGGAAAAATCCGAGTCCCTCGAACAATTACGTTGGCTTGAAAATGGTCTTTGCATCCGCATGGGCGTCACCGACACTGAGAATGTTTCCATCGACACACCTTCTGATCTCCAAAAAGCCGAATCGTTCATAACCAATCGCCCATGAAGACAATCACCGAAGCCATATCCGACCTCTTGTATGTCCGCGACACCGTTGTGGTGCCCGGTTTGGGCGCTTTTGTCAAGAAACCGACTTCGGCTAAGGTGAATCGTGTCGCTAATTATTTCTCTGCGCCTTCATGCGTTATTGAATTCGATGATGATTTGCGAGAAGATAATGACTTGATTGTCAATTATATTGTTGAGGAAAATGAAGTCCCACTTGATGAAGCCAGACGCTTGCTCGCCATGTTCGTTTCAGATTGCTTCAATAAACTGAAAAATGGTGAAAAAGTTAATTTGATTGGCATCGGTACCTTGAGATACGATTGGAATTCCGATATAGTCATCGAACAAGATCCTTCGTCAAACTTCAATAGCGATGCCTTTGGGTTAAGTGATTTTACGGCGGTCCCAATGACCAGCTTCAAGGGGAAAGACGAAATCAAGGCCGAGATCGAGCAACAACAATGGGAGAAGAATACGCCTGTTACTGTTGACGAAAAAGCGGTTCATGAAAACGATGACGAGGATAACCCTCGTCGCCGTGTGTGGCCATGGATATTGCTGGTTTTGGCGCTGTTGGCGGGTCTGTTATATGGTCTCCAATACTTCCGCATAATTGATTTAAAGCAGTGGCTTAAACCACAATCGCCGATTGTGATGCCTTTGGATACGGTTGCCAAAATAGAAAAGCCTATAGAACCTGCTCCAATTGCAATCGATTCGGTCTCGGAACCAGAAACTGACTCTGTCGCATTGCCTGAAACTGATACTCTTGTCCATGATGATACATTGCAAGTTGTTGAAGAACAACCAATAAATAATCCTGTGCTAAACGTGGAGACTGACCCAGTGGTTGAGCCTGCGCCTGTTGAAGAAGTTAATAAAGTGGAGGAAGAAGCCAAGATTTTGGTTGTCGTGGGTTGTTTCTCAAACGAAGAATATGCCCAAATCATGTTCGACAAGCTGAAAGATCAGGGCTTTGAGGCTACAATTCTTGAAAAGCATAACGGCAAGTGGTTCGTGTCGTATGGACGTTATAAAACTAATGATGAGGCATTGGCCGCTCTTCGAAAGATAAGGGCAGAAGGCTATCCTAAGGCATGGATCCGACAATAGTTTTTGATGCGTTTTAACTATCTGTTTTTGGTCTCGTTGGCACCAAAAACCAATCCAATAATATCAGCGATAATTTCGTTCTTTGGGTCAAAAACGGGAATTTCGTGTGTATTGCAACCTTTCAATAATTGCTCGGCTTGCCCGATGATTTCCGTGTCTAAGCAGTCAGAGGCGATCTGAATGTCGTTGATGATACCTACTGCTTCGTTGATGTGAAGCGAAATTTCGACGGCACCCCAATCGAATTGGGCACGCTTGGTGGTTTGGAAATGTTCCCAACGTGCGAAAAGGAAATCGAAGGATGATATACGTTTCGTGGTGGCTTGCACTTCTTCGTTTTGCGACAAGGCGTCGAAGTCAAGCATTATAGGCGTGTCGCCATAGATTTTGGCGAACGAGCGGATGAGCGGCTCTTTGATATTCTCGGAGGTGAGTTCGGGAACGGCTTCGCTTAGGTTGATGACGCGGCTACTGACGCTTTTCACACCGTGTTTTTGAAGTTTGGCTTGGTTGACGGTGAGATAACGCATCATCTTTTCGCCATCGGTCTTGATGAGAATGGTGCCATGATGCAGGTTGTTGTTGCCCTTCGAGAAAGCGTTGCCCGAGAATTTACGACCTTGGTAGGTGAGGTCGTTGCGGCCTGAGATTTCCGTTTCCAAGCCATAATTCAACAAAGCATCCTGAATGACAGAGAGTTGCTTGCGAACATCATAGTTTTTGCGGCTGGCAACGAATGAGAAGTTGATGTTGCCCAAGTCGTGATAGACGGCACCGCCACCCGTGCCACGGCGCATCACATGACCGCCTTCGTCGAGAAGCATCTTGACGTTGCATTCCGAATATGGGTTCTGGTTGTATCCGATGACGACGGTCTGTTGGTTTTTCCAAAGATACATCGTAACGATGTCTTCTTCTTGGTGGTCAACGAGATAAGCTTCGACTGCGCGGTTAAGGAACGGATCGTATTGCGTGCTGATGATGACTTGCAGCTTCATAGTTTGCTTTGAATTTTTTTTGCAAAGATAGCAAAGTTTTTACTGTTTAATAATCGCGAATTTTGTATTATTGCAAAGTGTTTTAATAGAGGACTTTAATATGAAAAAGTACAGAATCATTCTAGTTTTCGCTGCATTGTTTGTCATTGGCGGCAACGCCCAAGCCCAAGGCAAGAAGAAAATCCGTATCACCTACCGTAATGCGAAGCACTTGGTGGAGAAAATTGAGGCTAATCCCAATGCCGAAACGCTTTATCTTTTCCGCAATGGCCTTGATTCATTGCCCGTAGAGATTGGCCAACTGAAGCACCTTAAGAAACTGGTGGTCAGCTCGAACAGGCTTACCTATATCCCTTCTGTCATTGGCGAGCTCACTGAGTTAGAGAAAATATCCTTTAAGCATAACGACATAAAAGCATTGCCACCTGAAATCGGCCAGCTCAAGAACTTGAAGTATTTGGAATTGGACTATAACTGTCTAGAGACGCTGCCTGCTGAATTGTGTGAGCTGAAGGACCTAGAGTATCTGTCGGTTACGCACAACGCTCTGTACTGTCTGCCTGACAATATTGGGCATTTGAAATCTTTGGAGTTCCTTTACATTGGTACGAACCTGTTACATGAGTTGCCTGAGGGCTTGGCTCAACTTAGTGAATTGGTGGAACTGAATGTGGCAGGAAGTGGTGGACTGCTCGTCGTCCCTAACTTGAGCGGTTGCCGTAGTTTGGAACGGCTTTATATCGACAACACAACGCTTTTTGATGCTTCGTTTAGCCCGCAAAGTATTCCGAGATTGGAGATCTATGTAGTGGGAAGATGAGGATAAGGAGTTGTGAAAAAAGAAGAACTGTACTTTCCTGATTTAGGTTGACTCGGATTAATAAAGGGCATTTCTAAATAAAACTCTTTGATATTCAGATAAATATTTGTATATTTGCCGAAAATCTGAAGAGAAAATGGACACATGCAAAAGGGCATACAGAAAGCTTGGCAACCAAGGATTATTTGATTCGGAAGAGAGGACATCCATGTTGTCCGCATTAGGGAATCCACTTGAGAGGCTTGCGGAAACGGTTGATTTCGAGATGTTCCGTGAGACATTGGAGGCGGGCTTGTACCGTGAGACATTGGAGGCGGGCTTGTACCGTGAGCGTCTGACGAACGCAGGGACAAAGCCATACGACTATGTGCTGATGTTCAAGATCCTTGTGCTGCAACGCATGTATAACCTGAGCGACGAGCAGGCCGAATACCAGATAGTTGACCGCACAAGTTTCAGGGACTTCCTAGGCCTGTCAAGCGGAGACAAGGTGCCCGATGCCAGGACCATCTGGGCGTTCAGGGAGCAGCTGACAAGGAAAGCGCTCCATGACAGACTCTTTGCCGACTTCGACAGATGCCAAGAGCAAGCTGATAAAGAAGGCGGTGACTACGAGTGCGGAACAGCACGACTCCGTTCCGGCCAAGCTGCTGATAGACAACGACGACAGGGGGCAGGAGCTGTATGCCGACAGCGCATATGTCGGAAAGAGCGTGAAAAGCGTGATGCGCAAATACCAGATGAAGAACCGCGTCATCGGCTTCGCGCGGAATCCCGCCAGGAACACCTTGACCAATCTGGTTTACAACGTGTGCCGATATGAACAAATAGTACGGTTAGGAATGAATTGATGTTTTTATCACATTGATAAATAGTAAATTAGCAACATTTTATATAAAATATAAAATAATAATGAAAGGTTAGAGATTGAAAGAAAATTTGTAAACTTGCCGTGTCATTCACTTTGAAATTTGGCTAATGGACTTCACGAAGTTCAGAGGAATGGCGCGAAAATGCTAAAAATAGAAGTCCCCTAAATAAAATGAAAAAACATCTTCTGTTACTGGGAATGCTTTTCCTTGCAGGCTTAGGCTTCGCGCAAACTTTGCCAAAATGTGATAAATCGCCCAATCCTGATTTGGCACCTGTTATGCATTTGTCTGCTGATTACCTTAACGATATCGTCTTGTTGACATGGGATTTCCCGGAAACCTACCAGCCCGTTACGGAACAACTTTCGTGGAGTGGTCCAATGTATCAGCAAGAAGGCTCTTATTTGCAGTCTGGCATGTATGAAGACCTTGCTCACAAGTTTGATACATTAGATCTGAGGAACTTCATTGGCTGGCGAGTTAAGTCAATCGGCATTATCCCAGTTGACAGTCTTGTTATTTATCATGCTGCTGTTTGGGTGAAAGAAGGTGAAGATTACCAGAACATTTATCAAGAGCCTTTGACCGATACCGTTCTATTTGAAGAAAACGTTCACCAATTGAACAGAGATATTTTTATTGAAGCGGGGAAGGAATACTTATTTGGGTGTCGCGATTTATGCGACCCGTCATTGCAAGGATTGTCAGGATTTTACAATGCCATAGATTCGGGTCCTGCAAACGATAAAAATATGCATTACAATTTTTACCTTGGTTGGCAGCCATGGCACTCGATGTGGAACATCTGCCTTAACACAATCATCGAAAGCCCCACTGGGGAGACAATGATATTGGGCCAAAAAGAAGATGCGCTGACTGGATATCGAGTGTATAAAAACGGCAATCTTGTCAAGAGTATTGACAGATGTTTCCAAACATATCACCTTGACGGCTCATATATGATGGGTGAAACGGCAACCTATTCAGTGACTGCAATGTATGGCGAAATGGAATCAGAGCCTGTTAGCGTTACGATTACTTATGATGGAATTGAGAACCACGAAGGAATAAATCTCACCCTCTCGCCCAATCCCACCAACGACCTTGTATGCATAGAGGGTGCCTCAGTCGCCGAGGTAAAGGTTTTCAACGCCCTCGGCCAGTTAGTGAAAACCGTGCAAGGCACGAATGAAATCAGCGTGGCGGGATTGCCCGAAGGTGTTTACTTGCTCCGCATCACAGATGAAATAGGTGCTGTCGCCACACGGAAAATCATTGTACAATAATGTAATTAGTCATCACAAATAACAACGAGGGCGCTAAAAACCAGTCGCCCTCGTTTTTTTATTATACAGCAAGCCACTTCCCATCTTTCCACTTTCTACTGTACTTTCCTGATTTAGGTTGACTCGGATTAATAAATTATTACTGATAAAAGTTGACTATTTGTCGTTATCCCTAAAGTAGGTTTACCATCCTTGTCTTATCCCTGTCAGGGGTTGACTGGAGGCCGTAGGCCGGAAGGAGACC
>JAZQMX010000006.1:0-16170 GCA_045627065.1 Bacteroidales bacterium
GGCGCGCCCGATGCAGAAGAGGCATGCATGTAAGTTGAACCCCAATCGAAGCAAACGACCTTGGCGAAACGGTTTCCACTCTGCTGATCTTCAACGACAAACAGATAATTGCCCCAATTGTCATCAGAAATGTTGAAAGTCACCGAAGTCTTGCCATTGCATGAGAGCGTGCCGTTTTCGACAGGGCGCTTGTAAGTGCCGCTAGCATAACGCTGCAAGGAATAGCTGTCCTCGCTCGACCACCACCAATAGGAATCCAATTTATAAAGGGCATATTCCAAAGTCGTTGTCGCCTCGCTCAAAACGCCGCTTTCCTTCACGACGGCAATATTGAATTTCCAATCCTTGCCCGTGTCGTAGAAACTGCCGTATTTCGATTGCGTGGCTGGCAATTCAACGCCGACATAGCTCTCGCAAGGTGAAAGTTTTGCAGCCGTTGAAGTGATGCTGAAATCGCCGCTTTGTTCAAAGACCTTCGTGGTGAAAGTGGCATTCAGCATTTGCGATGCGGACAATTCCTTGAAAGGTGCAAAGCCAATGTTTGCATTGCCTTCGCCATTCAGCGGACCGCTGTAAACCGAGATTTCCTCTGGCGAAATTTCGTTGGTTTCATCAACGAAAGTATATTCTGCGAAGTTCTTGAAATTCGTCTCGCCCTTGCGCACCTTGGCGTCAATTTCAGCCTTCAAACCATTGGCTTTCAATCCGTTCAACCATTTTGAGTTTAAAGTCACACGGTCAGGATGATTGATGCTGATTACTTCTGGAAGATTCAGATTGATTTCCAAACGGTTCGGTTTCACGGTCTCGACACGCAACATTTTGGTGATGACGCTTGTGCCAATCTTGAATTTTGCCGTCCAAAGACCCGTTTCATCCGACGGATTGGTCGGGACATTGAAGCAATAGATGCCGCCAATGGCATTCGATTTGGTTTGCTTGGTATAGAGTCGCGACGAGGCATCGTAGACTTCCATCACGACAGGATATTTTTCAGGAATGGCATTGTCGAAATCGCTCAGCATCAGGTTGATTTGCAGTTCATCGCCCGGACGCCAAACGCCACGGTTGGTGTAGGCAAAGCCAGCCACACCTTTTTCAACGGCTTCACCGCCAATATCAAACTTACTGTATGACAGTGCATTGCCATCAGTCGTCTTGATGACAGACTTGCTGCCGTCGTTGCCTTTTGCAACCACGAAAGCAGGACGATTGGCACATTGCAATTGGGCAAAGCCCGTGGCATCGGCAGTAGCCGAAGCCAATTCCTGACGCTGGAAATTGTAGGCCGTCACCTTGGCACCGTTTGCAGGTTTCGCATCAGAAATCTGATAAACGAACACCTCTACCAAGTCATTACGGCCCATCTTGGCAGTCACAGCGAGGTTTGAAATCACGATGTTCTTTTTTTGCTCGACGTCATTATAATAGCAGAATCCATTGGGGTCGCCCCAATCGCCATCATAATTGTATTCCTTATAATCATAGCCGTTTCCATCCCAATAATTCTGTTCGCGCATTTGGTTTTCCATCGAAGCCATCTTCATTTCATCGCTTGCGAAAGCATAATCCTGTGGACCAAAATCGATGCTCAACTGATACATATCGCCAGGCTTGACATCAACATAATTTGACAACACGATTGGGAAAGTCTTCCATTGTGTCGGATTCGGATTCTCAACTTCCAAGCGAACTTTTTTCTCCAATCGGCCCGCCTTGCGCACACCGTAAGTCTCATCCAACTCATTGTCTTGCAGGAATGAAAGCACGTTATCATCGTAAATCCTGATGATGCGCAATGTGACGGAATTCAGGCAAATGGCATCAAAATAAACCGTAGCTTCGTTCACATTCGGGATAATGTTGCCCTCGCAAGTCCAACGGACCTGAGGCTTGTTTTCGGTCAAATCGAATTTGTATGAAGCGCCTTTCTGAAGCACCTCATTGTCGGCAGAACGGATACCGCTCTCAACCGTCATTTCCATATTCTCCAACTGATAACTGTAAAGGCTGGTCTTATCGAAGAAGAAATCAACCTTATTTCCTTTAATGTCAGCACGATAAGCAATTTCCGGATCAAAGGAAACGAAGCCGTCCAAGTTCTGGGTTTCCTTCAAAGGCTGCGAGAAATACAATGTCGCAAGACTTTCGCCTTTGTCAACATCAAACTGAATCGGCGAGAAATCATTTTGAGCATAAATCACGAGTTCACGGACGATTTTCGCATCGCAATCCAAATCCTTTCCATCTAACACGAGTTCAATCTTTGATTCCTTATTACCACGCTTAATATCAGCAATTTCGATGTCAAAAACATTGTTTCCGACATTGGTCACAATTGGATTGTACTTGTTTTTGAAACCATTTTCAAAAATTTTCATCACTTCTTCTGAATCAACAAAATTCGAGAAGGCAACACGCATTTGGTACCCCATCTTTTCGCTTGAATTGCAGACTGGAATCACCGACAGCAAAGTGATATTCTGACGGCGGACAGCAAAGCCGAATTCCAAAGTCAAATCAGGAAGAACGTCAAGGACCTCTGCGATTTTGAACACACCGACATACTGCTGGTTTTCATTGATTTTGTCATACTCAAAACCGATGGTGCGCTCGTCCAACCAGACAGCCTGACCTTTCAGCTCAGGAGTGAATGTGAACAACTTAGAAGGCAAAGACTCGCCATATTTCACTTTCAAGTCTTCTGCATTGTTAAAGCTGACTTTAATTGGTTCGCCCTTAGCAATTACGCCCGAAGTATAGCTATCCAAATACGGGAGAATTGCTTCTGGCACCGGTTTTATCTGTTCGACAATTACATTTGATTTGTTTTTGTCACCGCAAGATGACAGAAAAGAAATCATTAACACACTGACAAACAACGCAATGACGCTTGTCAAAAGCCTAATTTTCCTGTTCATAGTATTGAAATTTTGATTGTTTTCTAATTTGGGTACAAAAATGGAGATTTTTTTGCAAAATGCAAGGGAAAAAACAAAAAAAAGAGACGCGCAATTGCACGTCTCTATAATATTAACGTTAAAAATCAATTAAGCGTCGATATTAGCGTAAGTTGCATTCTGTTCAATGAACTCACGGCGTGGAGCCACCTCGTCGCCCATCAGCATGGAGAAGATGTGGTCGGCTTCCATGGCGTTTTCAATGGTCACCTGACGCAAAGTGCGGTGAGCCGGATCCATGGTGGTTTCCCAAAGCTGTTCTGGGTTCATTTCACCAAGACCTTTGTAACGCTGCACTTCGTAGCCGCTAACGGTACCGTTTTTTGTGTATTCAGCCATACCCGAGATGCGTTCCTCGTCGGTCCAGCAATAACGCATCGGCTTGGTGCCGCGCTTGATGAGATACAACGGAGGCGTTGCGCAATACACATAACCGTTTTCAATCAGTTCGCGCATGTAGCGGAAGAAGAAGGTCAAAATCAAGGTAGTGATGTGACTACCATCGACATCAGCATCGGTCATGATGATAATCTTGTGGTAACGCAACTTATCGAGATTCAGCGCCTTGCTGTCTTCTTCGGTGCCAATGGTAACACCCAAAGCGGTATAGATATTTTTGATTTCCCCGCTATCGAAAACACGATGTTTCCTGGCTTTTTCGACATTCAGAATCTTACCACGCAAAGGCAGGATGGCTTGGAATGTACGGTCACGGCCTTGTTTTGCCGAACCGCCAGCGGAATCACCCTCAACGAGGTAAAGCTCCGTCTTGGCAGGGTCGCGTTCCGAACAGTCGGCCAATTTGCCCGGCAAACTGAAACCGGAAAGGGCACCCTTGCGCTGCACCATTTCGCGGGCCTTGCGGGCAGCCTGACGCGCCTGTGCCGAAAGGACGACCTTATCGAAAATGATTTTGGCTTCCTTCGGATGTTCTTCCAAATAATTGGCAAGATGTTCGCCAACGATGGAATTGACGATGCCCATCACTTCGTCGTTGCCCAATTTGGTCTTGGTCTGCCCCTCGAACTGAGGTTCAGGCACCTTGACGGAAATGACCGCCGTCAGACCTTCGCGGAAATCGTCGGGCGAAATCTTCACCTTCGATTTTTCCAAAAGGCCTGATTTTTCAGCGTAGGCATTGAATGAACGGGTCAAGCCTGAGCGGAAACCCTGCAAGTGGGTACCACCTTCTATCGTATTGATATTGTTGACGTAAGAATGTAGATTTTCGGAATATTCCTCGTTGTATTCCAAAGCGATTTCAACCGGCACGTTGTTCTTTTCGCCGACAATCGAAATCGGTTCAGGAATCAGTTTCACGCGGTTGGCATCGAGATAGCCGATGAAATCGGTGAGGCCATTTTGCGAATAGAAGACCTCGCTCTTGAAACTGCCGTCTTCCAACTTCTGGCGCTCATCGGTAAGCTGAATGGTAATGCCGTGATTCAGATAAGCCAATTCGCGCATACGGTTGGCCAAGGTAGCATAGTCGTATTCAGTGGTTTGGAAAATGGTTCCATCGGGCTGGAAAGTGATGCGTGTACCGTTTTTATCGGTTTCGCCGACCACCTTCACCGGATACAACGGCTTGCCACATTCGTATTCCTGACGGAAAATCTTGCCTTCACGATAAACCTCAGCGGTGAGATGTGTCGACAAGGCATTCACGCAGCTGACACCGACGCCATGCAGACCGCCGGAGACCTTATAGGAACCCTTATCGAACTTACCGCCGGCGTGCAGCACCGTCAGCACGACTTCCAAAGCCGAGCGCTTTTCCTTCTCGTGCATCCCCGTAGGAATACCACGGCCATTATCCAAAACGCTGATGCCGTTGCCTTCCAGAATGCGCACATCAATGGTGTCGCAATAGCCGGCCATAGCCTCGTCGATGGAGTTGTCGACGACTTCGTAAACCAAATGGTGCAGACCACGGAAATGGACGTCACCAATATACATGGCAGGGCGTTTTCTTACGGCTTCCAGACCTTCGAGGACCTGAATTTTATTCGCACCGTATTCTTCGCTTGCCAATTCTCTTTTTTCTTCTTCTGTCATTTTATTTCGATTTTATACTCTTTTCAAATAAATGGCAAAGATAGACAATTTTTCCAAATCTTCGGAAGAAAAATGAAAAAATTCCTTTTCTGCCGAAAACGCGCCAATCGGCTTAAAAAGTGGCAAATTTTGGATTTGGTGAAAATTTAGGTTTTGGGAGAAAAGAAAAGTGAAATCCCTCAGAAACGCATTTTCACGCCCGCAAACACCTGAATGCCTGTCACGGGATAATCGTAGAACATCTGGTAGCGGCAATTGGCAATGTTGTCAATCTTGGCAAAGACATACAATTGGTCACTCAGCTTGTAATCCGTGCCAAGGCTTAAATCGACAACATCTTTCAGCTTCTCAGGGTCATAGAGGCCATATCCCTTGAGCACCTTGGCATAGAGCCCACCACGATACATCAACGATGCATTGAGCGCGAGGTTTTCATTGAAATCATATTTCAGTTTCAAATCACCTTCAAAAGCAGGACGATACCAAGCATATTCCTCAACTTCCGTTTTGCAACTGTTGTAAGTGAGCGAGAGTTCGGCATCCAGATTGTCCACAATCTTGCAACGTGCATCAGCCGTCACACTGACGGTTTCCGTGTTGTCGTAAAGAAACGTGTATTGGTTGAAAACATTATAAATGCTCGCCGGACAGCTTTCATCCATGACATAGAAATAATCGTTGGCCACATTGCGGTAACGCACACCTGCGTGAAGGTCAACCTTTTCGGCAACCGTAGTGCGCACGCCAGCCTCAAACGATAACTTCACATTGCGGTAAAGCAGCGGCAGATTCGTTCCCACAAAAGGGTTTTCCTCGATGATTTCGCTGAAAGTCAGCAACTGTTTTCCGCCACCCAAACCAGCATAAAATTCCAGTTTCTTGTCAAAAACATAAAGGCTGCCTTGCACATCGGGGCGGAAGCAAACCTTCACGCTATCGGCAGAAGTGTAATCGAAACGGGCACCTAAATGCAACTTGTAGAAATCATCCTTCATTTCAAAATACGGATTGACTTTCAGCAATATTCGGTCAAAGCCAACCATCGGCATTTCAAAGTCTGGTTCACAGAAATAGTCATATTGAAAGCCCAAATCCAGGCCGACTTGCTGCGGATAGCTGCGGTCGCCCCACCAACTGTCAACGTAGGCCAGTTTCCCATCGAGATCCACGAAATGCTCCGATGTTCCCAATTTCGAGAATGTATAACGATAGCCCAGACCAAGAGAATGCTGAAGAGTCTGAAGATGCGTGTCGGTACTACCCAAGCCCAAATCCAATCCAATGGTGTTGTAGATTTGTTTCGGGCAAAATTCATCAACACGGTTAGCAGGAATCAATGAATCCGACAACTGATAACCGTAATAATGATACATGTCGTTCTTGAAATACACCTTGCCATCCAGCTGATAGTTTGCGAGCTTCGCCCCCACCCTAACATCAAACAGGTTGTCCATGAAACCCGAATTGGGGTGGTCTTTCATATTCAGCCACGAAGAAAAATGGTTGATTCCGACGCCCAAATTCACATCTTTAGTAAGCTGCGAATCATGACGATAGAGGAACAAAGGCGAAATGCGCGTTCCCAAACCCGCCATCAGGAAATTCTCGGTTGGTTTCACCAACGATTCGTTCTTGTCGGAATAAGGCGTCGCCTTCAGTCTTTCCAACTCGATGTCGAACTTGCGGTCGGTGATTTTCGGCTGCACATCCGAACTCGGCATTTCGAAAGTCGGCTGCGGCTTTTCGGGCGTAAGACGGATTTTATCCACCTTGTTCACCTTCGGACGATAAGTGCCTTCAACGGTAACTTCTTCGTTGTGTTGTGCAAAAACACTGACTGACAGCAAAATGGCCGCCATCACAAATATAATACGCTTATTCATTTCCTGCTAATTTTGAGATTTTTTCAACTTCGGCGAATTTCGCGCGGGCTTCCGACTTCAAGTCTTCGCCATTATAGTTATCTATCACGCTGCGCAAGGTTTCCTTGGCCTGGAAATAATTCTCCTTGGCCACATACACATCAGCCAACGCGATAAACGACTTGGCAACCCAGTAATTGTACGACGAGAAATTATCAGAGATGTCGAACACCTTGTTTTCGGCCTCGTCATATTTCTTCAGTTTCAGTGAAGCCATAGCCGAATAATAGGCACTCTCAGCACCATAGACCGACTTGTCGGCTTTTGCGCTCTTGTCAAGCCTTTCGATAGCCGAAGCGTAATTACCCTTTTCATAATACGACTTCCCGACAATATGATTGATTTGATTCACCTGGTCTTTTGTCAAATCCTTGGAACGGCTCAAATCCTCGCCCATTTCGATGGCCTTGTCATATTTTCCCATAAAGAAATTGCTCTTCATGCTGCCTTCCAAAGCTTCCAAACGGCGCATAGGTTCTTCTGTAACGCGTGACAAACGTTCATAGTATTCACCTGCCTCGGCATAATTGGCATTTTCATACTCGATGCGTGCCTTCTTGAGCAAAGCGTTATCAGTATAGTCATTGCTCGGTTGGGCAAGAATGTAATCCAAATGTTTGATAACATCTTCTTGATTACCAATCTTTTCAGCACATTCCAAAGCATATTGATGCGCTTTCAGCAGATAGGCACCATTGCGGAAATTGTCGAAATAATATTGCAAAGCCGAAGAAGCCTGATTGTAACGGCCTTCCATATAAAAGTTTTCTGCCGTCGCGAAAGCTATGGAGTCCTGTTCAGAGACTTGAATCTGGCCTCCGACAGAATTGGCGTATGCAAAATAATCATCCAAATTATTCTGCTCCATCATGATGTTGCGAATAATGGCCATAGCCTCGCGCGACTCATCGGTATTCGGATAATTCTCAACAAGCATCTTCAAATTGGTCACGGCCTGGTCATACTGATTATTATTGTAATACACCATGCCGACCTTCATCATAGCCTGGCGCGTATAGCTTGAGCGTGGCCTGTCTTTGATAAGTCTATTGAAACTCGACAAAGCAGAGCGTTTGTCCCCGTGGACAAGGTAAGTGTTGCCGATTTCAAACAGAGTCTGTTCATAATAAATACTATTCGAATATGACTGAGTCAATTCATTGAGCATATTGACTTTTTGATTCACATTCCCCTGCGCGCCATAGCAAAGTCCTTGCTGATAAAGCGCATAATCAGCATTGTAATTGCCAATGCGCGTTGCCAAATCGTAATAATTGATGGCTTGCGTATAGTTTCTGTCCATAAAGAAGCAGTCGCCCAAACGGATATAGGCGTCGCTCTTCAAGTTTTTCTGGCGGTCGTCGCACGATTGGATGAAATTCCTGAAACAAGTGATAGCAGTACCATAATCAGGCTTTTGGTAATAGATGTAACCCAAATCATAATCGGCTTGCGTATATTCGGTCAAGCCTTGTGCACCTGTCATACCCTTGAATTGCTTCAAGTATTTGCCAGCTGTGTTAAGATCGCCCAAAGCATATGCGGATTCGCCCAACCAGAAACAAGCTTGTGCCTTGCTTTCGCTCGATTGTTTGGCATTTAACACCTTTAAGAAAAGAGTCTGAGCTTTGTCATATTGACCATTTTGGTAATAATCGATGCCTGTGGAATAAAGCACCTCATTATAAACTGCCTGCAACTCAGCGCTTTTGTTACGCATT
The DNA here is from genome assembly GCA_045627065.1 of Bacteroidales bacterium. Taxonomy (GTDB): domain Bacteria; phylum Bacteroidota; class Bacteroidia; order Bacteroidales; family F082; genus Limimorpha. Next base: position 8,662 of record JAZQMX010000006.1, read on the forward strand.
GACTCCAAGCGTTCCAAAGCCTCATCGTTTTTCTTTGCGTTGAGCAAAAGATAAATGGCCATTTCTTCCGCTTCCGCCTTTCGTGCTGATTGCGGATTATCAGCCACATAGGTATCGAGCAAAGTCACCGCCTCGTTGAAAGGATCGGCACCCGGAATAAGACTCAATCTCGCATAATCGAAAAGGGCTTCTTCGCTGATAGATTGGTCGAAACCAGCGGAATAAGCCGTATAATATGCGTTGCGGGCATATTTCAGTTCATCAATCTTGGCATAACTATTAGCCAAGTAATACGATGCATATTGTGCAATCGGGTCTTCGCTGCCCGCCACGCGCTGCAGACTGCTGATGGCGCCTTTATAGTCGCCCGTCATCATTTTGCTCACGCCGATTTGGTAGTTGGCCTCACGCGAGACGCCTTTGCCCGACAAATGGCGCGCATAGATGTCGTAAAATTCCAAAGCTTTGTCGTAATCCTGCTGTTGGAAATAAGCGTCGGCGACGATGAGCGCCATCTCCGACTTGCGCTTGTTCTCGGCCTGACGCACAGCCTCGGGACCATCTTCCAAAACCTTGCTGTAATCGCCTTTGCGGTTGTTGATTTGCATGATGTAGGAAGGGACTATTTTAGCGTATGCCGGATTGTTGACCAAGCGTTCAAAGTTTGTCAAAGCCTCGTCATCTTTTCCTTTAACATACTGTATATGTGCATAATAATATCTCGCCGCATCCTGATAAGGACCATCATTCAGCATGACGCCGTGGAAAAGCGGTAAAGCCCTATCTAAGTTGTCTGCCTGAAACTGGCAGTATGCCATATTGAACTGCAGCTGCTGGGCTTCTTCACGTGTCAGCGAGGCAATGTCGGTCTTTTCGTAAATCGGCATGGCATCCTTGAATTTTCTTTCCTTAAACAAGGAATTGGCATAGAGGAAATTAGCGTGTCCCGCCCAAAGGCTGCTCGGATTCTCGTTGACGAATTGCAAGACCTTTGAAACGCCGTCGCCATTGCCCAGATAAAGCGCACTGACAGCCTCATAATACTGCGCATCGACCGCGTGTTGAGCCTTTTTGTCGCCGATTTCATCAAGATAACGGCTGAAAGCCGCCTGAGCTGCACCATATTCCTGATGCTGGAACAGCACGATTCCTTCGTTATACAAGGATTCCGGCTGATAGTTTTCGATATGTTTTTGCGCTGATACTGAACCTGATAGCATAGTAGCAAGCAATGTGACGGCGCAACAGAAATGTTTGAGATTCATGCTTTGAAAAATTTGTCGAAAATACATAATTCGCTGAAACTAACGTCAAAAAAGTTCCAAATATTGTGCCGAAGTGTGGACACAAAAAAAGGCGCAGATTTAACGAGTTAAAAAAGCGCCAGTTTATAAGATGCGGTTCAGCGTTGTAAGCGGGATTCTGTTCCCCTTTCGGGGCGACTGCCATTTCTCTAGGCCAACAGTCACCCGTTGGCTCAAGCGACCTACCCTAAGACTCGGGCGAGCGACCCTCCCGGCTTCCTAAGAAGCCATCGTCTCTATACATGGTTTTGCAGCCCGTATGGTTTACCTCACCGGAATGTCACCACCCGATGCGTGAGCTCTTACCTCGCGTTTTCACCCTTACCCTTCGACAAGCTCAGGGCGGTATGTTTCTGTGGCACTTGCAGTTATCCTCACGGACACCTTCCTGTTAAGAAGTACGGTGCTCTGTGCTGTCCCGACTTTCCTCGCGCCGGCTTTCCCGACCCGCGACAGTCTGCCTGAATCGCGCTGCAAAAGTAGGGAAATATTTTTGATTGTTTCGTGAAAATCTCACCAAGCCTTGCAAATCCGCGCTTTCCCGGCAAAGTCATCAAAAATCTCTGCTTCGGCAAAACCCTCAGCATGGCACAAGTCAAGCATCTCCTTCCCCATTGCCTCGTTAATTTCGAACCATACTGCACCATCGGGGCTCAACTGTTTCTTCGACAGACGTAGAATCTGCCGATAGAAAAGCAGCGGATTGCCGTCGGGGACAAAAAGAGCGTTTTCGGGTTCCCAATCCAACACGTTGTTTTCCATCGTCTTGCGTTCTTTTTCGCAGACATACGGCGGATTGCTCACCACCAAATCGACAGGCTGTGAAAAGATTTCGGAATGTGGATGCAACACATCGTCGTGTATGAAATTCACCTTCACCTTATTTAAAACGGCATTGCTTTCGGCCACCTGAAGTGCTTTTCCTGAGACATCGAAAGCAAAGACTTCGGCATCAGTGAAATGCTTGGCCAAAGCGATAGCGATGCAGCCCGAACCCGTGCCAATGTCCCAAATTCTCATGGGTTGATGTTTTGTGCCGTCTCCTATAGATTCCATGCCTTCGCGCAATCCTACGTTGGAATGACATAGGAGACTGGTTGCACAAATCATCTGCACCATTTCCTCCGTTTCGGGACGCGGAATCAGCACCGATTCGTTGACCTTGAATTTCAAATCGCAGAACTCAGCCACGCCCGTCACATATTGTATCGGCTTGTCGTTCAGCAAGTCGGCGACGGCCATCTCCATCTGATGATACTGAAATTCATCGATGGTCAAATTCGGATTCATCAGGATTTTCATTCTGTCGAGACCAAACAAGTCCTCAAACAGGATGCGCAGCAGCTGTTCCGCCTCCCGCTCGCTGAACTTCCGGACGAGTTGCGACCGGAAATATCGCCTGACAAATGTGAGATTAAAGCCAATCATGCCGCAAAAATAGGAAAATCCCGAGAAACTGTTTTTGAGAACCTATCCTGATTTGGGAAAGTCACCGTTTCACTACGGCTTTGATTGGATTGAGCAATCTGTCGAAAACGGTCAGGTTTTCCGTGATGATTTCGGCAGTGCCGGACATCTCAGGACGGAAACCGCTCGCGCTTCCGTACTCCCCAGCGAGCACACCATCACCACCGCGCAGCAGTTCATCCCCATTACGCCTTCGTCTCGACAAACCGCCACCCTGAGCTTAGCCGAAGAGTCGTCCCCTTCACGGCATCCTGCCAGCAGCAGGGCGGCCATTGCCGCCGCAACTGCCGAAAGGATAAGTCTATTTACTGTATTTTTTATTTTCAATCACTTTACAACACTAACTCTTTCCGTAAACAGCACCCCCTGCTCATCCCGTACACGAAGCAAATAAACCCCTTCCGCCAAACCAGTCACACTGATTTCATTAGAGTTCCGCACCGTCTTCACCACTTGCCCCAAAGCATTATAAAGCCAAACCTCTTCAGCCTCAACACCATATATCCGCATCAAGTCCTTACTCGGATTAGGATAAACCCCAACACCATTTTCTTTCCATCCCTCCTGTTCCTCGATGCCGTCATAGTCAAAAATGTCAGTAAGGTGGAAAACCCAGTAGTTATCCTGCGACCCCACCACCACATTGGGACAATTGATATCGCCGTAGGGATAAGGCGGCGGGTACAAGGCATCTTGGCAAAGAAAGACAAACTCCTTGTCGCTGACTTGCACGGCATCGGCATATTCTTGAGCCGAAGCCACATCAGCACCCATCACCCGCTCCCACAATAGATAACCTTTGGCATCCGTCCTGAAAATCCAAGGCTTTGGAGCCCCCCATGAACCATCGGGGTTTTCATACAACTGCAAAGCACTTTGCACATCGCCATCCCTTGATTCCGACCATCCAGTAATTGTAAATCCACCATCGTCATTTTGGAAAACTTTATACGCAGCATCATTAAGAGTGCCGCCATAGCATTTGCTCCAGACCACATTACCATCGAAATCAGTTTTCAGAAGCCAAGCATCATGACTGCGACCGTGATGGGGAAGACCTTGGTTGTAGCCCAAATGATAACCAGCTCCTCCAAGGTCGCCATCATCCGAAGCCGCACAACCCACATAGAGATAGCCGTCTTCAAGCACAATGAAATCGGCAAAAGAATCGTTTTGGGTATAGCCGCCGTAGCATCGGTTATCCAACAAATTGCCTTCAGCATCTAATTTGGCCACCACCCCGAACATAATAGTCGGATACTGGTTGCAACTATAGAGAGAGCCGTATTGTTGCGGGTCGCCGTTAATCAATACCCTATAGGAGCCATCTTCCATTTCCTTGATTTTGCTGACCAATTCATTGTCTTCGGTCCCCAAGGTAACTTCCCACTGCAGGTTGCCGAGGCTGTCCAACTTGAAAACCCAGGCATCCCATGAACCATAATGATGGCTGATGTCGCCACCATTCCATGCTACGGTATGACCGCCGACACATCCTCCGTCACTTGTTGCGGTAACTCTCGGTGGATACCATGAAGTGTACGCTGGGTTCCCTATGACACGCTTCCAAAGCACATTGAACTGTTCATCTATCTTTACGATACATGTATTGGCTTCATCACCAACAGGGTCGGTCCCAATCAAATAGAAATGGTTGGGATTTGTCTTGGATTGAGACATTTGGGATATAGTGTTCATTTCCACACACGATTGGTCAACCAGTTCCCCGGCTTCATTCAGTTTGATAATCCAACCGTTTCGTTGGCCAGTGTGTTCGCATTCAACGGAGAAGCCTCCGTCATTGTCAATGTTTCCTCCAGCCAAATAACCATCTGGAGTTTTGATGATGCAATAGGGATAATCATCGCCCATGCTGCCATAGCCCCATTGCCAGTCGAAACGCACTTGGGCTTGCATCGCCTCGCCTGCCATCACTAGCAGCGCAATTAGTGTCAAAATTCTTGTTGTTCTCATTGTTCTATTGGTTTTATTAGTCATATTTGTCCTATAAGTCCCATCTTTTGCGTCAAGGAGGCTTCCTCCTCTTCCCCCTTCTAAGAGGGTCAGGGGGATTGGGGGTGCCACGCAGCGGCGGGGGAGTCCACTCCCTCTCCTGGAGGAGAGGGTCGGGGTGAGGTCGATGGAGTCCGTCATAATCCCGTTAGTACGTTAGCACGAAATGCAAAGCATTCAACGAAGTTAATAACGTTAGCACGAACAATCCTATCACTTCACCGCCAACTTAGCCGTAAACACTTTCCCTTCCTCATCTCTAATCCGCAGTAGGTAAACGCCTTGCGGCAAGCCCGCCACATTGATTTCATGTGTGTTTTCCACCGTCTTCACCAACTGTCCAAGGGCATTGTGGAGCTGAACTTCGGCGGGCTTTACACCTTCAATCAGCACAGCCTCTTTAGCAGGATTGGGGTATAGCGATACTTGCTGAAGGTCTTGTTCTTGAACCGATGTCTCATCAATATAGCAGTCGTTGAACTCCTGATTCACAAAAACCTGCTCACCGTCTTTATATGCACACAGCAAAAAGTTATCGCATCCGAAATAGTCCATATATCCCATCGGATAATAGTTCGGGAAAACACCTTCGCAAAACACTAGGTCACGATAAAGCCAATTGTGTGTCAAGTGTATCACTTTCTTCCCATTCTCAAAAGTCACGCTTTCCACTTCGACCTGAAAAGTCCCGTCTGTATTGGTAAATTCAAAGGTGTCGCCCTCCGTCAGCGACATGTCACAAATAAGCACCTCATCCTCATCATGCAATGGGAAATAGCGATAAAGCCTACCTGTGGCAACATCTTCGCGAAAATAGAATTCCTCAGCATAGTAATGATCTGCTTGGGTCCCTTGCGGAAAACCTTGATAATAATCGCGTCCGTTAATGTTCACTAACTCACCGTTATTGATCACTATGGGGATAGTGATGAGCTGGTCAATACATTCTTCAAACACATTCAATCGAGTAGAGTCTGCACCAAAATAGGATTCATACTCTTGCGCTTGAATCGTCACCCCTCCCGCCATCAGCAGGAGCGCAACCAGGGTGTAAAGTCTAATTTTTTTCATGGTGTTATAGTTTTGAAATTCGTTTCCGCAAAACTATAACAAAAATCAACGAAAAAATCAACCCAAAATCCCATTATAGATTTTCCTTTGAAATGTCTATTGAAAATCAGACAATTATAATCGGTATATATAGATTTTTACGCCTCCAAAAAAGACGAAATCGAGGCGTTTTCCGTCTTTTTTCGCAGGTTGGAGCGGTACTGCAGCACCGTGTTTTGGCTCAAACCCAACAAATCCGCCTCCTCCTTCGCGCGGAATTGCAGAAACGAAAGCACAAAAAGTTGGGTCTCCGTCTTGGTCAGATTGGGGTAGGCAGCCGCCACCCGCTCCATGGCTCCGGGATAAGCCGCCTCAAACTCGTCCATGATGCGCTCCAAGCGGTTCGGCACCTTCGCGCGGTAAAGGTCAGCCACCCGCTGCGGCAACATCGCCCGTGCCTGTTGCAAGGCATCGTCCGCTTGTGTCTGTAATTGTTGCAGCGCATCGTCCACCGTCTGAAGCTGCTGCAAGGCATCATCCACCTGCGTCTGAAGCTGTTGCTTCTCCTCGTGCCAAGTCTGCGTCTCGGCCTCATGTTCCTTTCTCCGCTTGGCCATCCTCCACCACAGCCCAAGCCCCAAAACCAACAGCACCGCCACGGCCGTCACCACACCCCGCACCAAGCGTCGCCGTGCCGCCAACTGTTCGGTTTGCCGTCTCTCAGCCTCAGCCTTCTCCTGTTCCCACTGCAAATGCTGCTGGAACACATCATTAAGTTGCGAAGCCCGTGCCTGGTTTTTGGCCGCCGAGGTTACATCTTCAATAAGAAATTGGGCATATTGGTTGGCTTTTACTGTATCTCCCTCTATTAAGGCGATGTCGCGTAATAATCTTGCTGCAACTTTTCCTCTCTTTCCATATTTCCCCAACACAGGTTCCAAATAAACCTTTGCGGAATCATATTGCCCCATGTCTTGGTAAATGCTACCGATACCTACAAATCGGCCAAGTCTTTCATCTTCATTGGCAGCCTGCGATGCCATCCTTTTCAGGCTGTCCAATGAGGCCAAGGTATCGTGGTGGGCGCTATATTCGGACAATGCCAACATGCAAACGGCATCCCTATAGAGCAAAGTCTGACTATCGGGATGGATTTCCAGTATCCTTTCATAGTAATAGGAAGCACTGTCATATTCTTTCAATTTATCAAATTGCTTTCCTAGTTGAAGGAGTGTGTTGGCAATCTTGTCCGTCGAAGTCTGGGCAATTCTGTCATAAGCCAAGCTTTGTTTGCAGCAATAGATGGCAGGCTCCTGCATATATTGGGCAGAAAACAGCTCCACAAGTCGGTTATAAGTCAAAGCCATAAACCGTGCTTTGTGTCCCGCCAAAACCTTCTCCTCAAAATGTTCTTCCATCATCCGCAAGGCATTGAGATATTCCTCGCAAGCGTCAATAAGGCTGTCGCGCTCGTAATACCCCACACCATCAATATAATGCGCCCGTGCCGCCAAAAACGCCTCCAGTTCTTGTACGGACACACCGCGTGTGTCCGCTTTACGCCCGTCCTTCTTATATCCATCCGCCACCACAATAGAATCAAAATAACCCACCGCTCGTAGCAAATCATCCCTGTTGCTTTGTTGTTTGTAATTCTTATACAACAGCTCAGAAA
>JAZQMX010000007.1:0-40605 GCA_045627065.1 Bacteroidales bacterium
GATTGGGAAACATTTATCATCTGCGATACGGTGTTCTCATGTGTTCATGCTTCCAGCCTTCAATGACTTCGTCGTTTATGACACGATCTTCCCACATCTTGTCTATTTCCTTTTGGGCTTTTTCGGCGAAATAATGCGCCAGCAATAGGCGGATGGCGTTCATCTCTTCTTGTGAATCCACCTTCGAGAGCAATTCAAGGATTTGCATCTGGTAAGGCGAAAGCACATTGTTCTCTATGTTTTCCATCGTTTGTATGTTCTAACCGCTGCAAAAATAACACTTATTTTCAAATCTCGCTACACAAAAAAAATCCGCCTCACTTTAGCAAGGCGGATTTTTCATATTATTTGCTTAGGCAAATTACTTGTTTTCGCTCAGCTTCTTGTAGCCTTCGTAGCGGAGCTTAGCAAACTGTTCGGTCTTGGCGAAGAGTTCCTTAGCTTCTTCCGGGAAGGTCTTCAGCAGTGAGTCTATCTGGACTTTTTAGTCACCATCTATTCTTCAAGGAAAATTCCTTCTGTGACGAATCAAAGAATCAAACAGAGTCTAAATTATTTAATTACAGTCTCCTATCAATTCGGAATGAAAAAACTTACTTCAGGATATAGGTCTCGGCATTCTTGTAAAGAATCTTGGCCTTGTCCTCATCGCTGATAGGTAGGTCCTTGACAAATTTGACAGCATCCCTGAAGTTCTCGTAAGGGAAATCGGTACCCAGCATAATATGGTCAATACCTATTTTGTTGATGGCGAACATAACCACACTCGGATCGAATATTCCGCTGGTAGTCATCATTATGTTATGCTGAAAATAGTATGTGAATGACTGTTTGCTCTTGTCATAAGGATCCATTCCCGTTTCTTTTGCGTTGCCGAACCTATCATCCATCCTTGTCAGACAATAAGGGAAGAATTCGGCCATGTGGCCCAGAATCATCACAAGATTAGGATATTTGTCAAATATTCCATTCATAATCAGAAGTGTGGCGGTTCTTGTCACGTCAACGCCGAATCCTAATCCCGCTCCTCCTATATTCATTCCGAAACTGTTCAGATATGGAGTTGAAGGGTACTGCGGGTGAAGATAGAACGGGACTCCCAATTCTGCACATTTGGCAAGAATTGGTTCGAACTGTTCCTCGAAAAGGTAATGCCCACCATAATTCGAGTGAGTGTGCCAGTATTTGAGACCGAGTTCTTTGACGGCCCTTTCCAGTTCTGCAACAGACTCTTCGACATATAAGGCCGGAAGACAGATTGACCCCTGATAACGGCCCGGATGACGTTTGATTGCAGCGGCTACCGCATCATTGGTCGCTCTGGCCAATCTGACGGCATCCTCTCGCGGGAGTTCTTCAATGCCTTGACCCGGGGAGAGAACTGCAGTGCTGACTCCCGCATCATCCAGTTCGGCAATCCTGATGTCATCAAGGTCTGTAACGATATCTACCAATTTCCGACCCTTTGCAAGGTCCGATTGATTGAAGTTTTGAGGAGTGTCGATAGGGATGAATGAGGTTCCGGAATAGCAGATACCTAACCCTTCCTTATAATATGGATATTCCGTTCTGGATCTCACATAATCTATGTAGTCAGGATGAATGAAATGGTGCTCAAGGTCAATGGCCTTGCTGAGGTCAACATTTTCTACAGATTTACATCCGGCAAATACACAAAGCGCAACACATAGCACCGGAGAAATGAAAATTGATTTTTTTGTCATAGTCATTAGTGTCCACTAAGAATTCACAAAAATTCTTTGAAAATAATGATGTCAAATTAATATGAAAAAAGAGGGTGCATAAGCACCCTCTTGGAGTTAATAATTCAAAATTATTCGCTCAGCTTCTTGTAGCCTTCGTAGCGGAGCTTAGCGAACTGTTCGGTCTTGGCGAAGAGTTCCTTAGCTTCTTCTGGGAAGGTCTTCAGCAGTGAGTTGTAACGGACTTCACCCATGATGAACTGCTGGAACTTGCTCCAGTCTGGTTCCTTGCTGTCGAGGTGGAAGCCGTTCTGGCCAGCTTCTTCCTCTTCTGGGTTGAAGTGCCACAGATGCCAGTAACCACATTCGACGGCGAGCTTCTCTTCGAGTTGTGAGTGGCCCATGCCAATCTTAATGCCGTGGTTAATGCAAGGTGCGTAGCAAATGATCAATGATGGTCCGTGGTAAGCTTCAGCTTCCTTGATTACCTTGAAGTACTGAGCCTGTGAAGCGCCCATAGCGACTTGTGCCACATAGACGTAACCATAGCTCTTGGCAATCATGCCGAGGTCTTTCTTGCGAACCTTCTTACCTGAAGCAGCAAACTTAGCGACAGCACCAGCTGGAGTAGCCTTTGATGACTGACCGCCAGTATTTGAATAGACTTCAGTATCGACGACGAGAACGTTGACATCTTCGCCAGAAGCCAAAACGTGGTCTAAGCCGCCGAAGCCGATATCGTAAGCCCAACCGTCACCGCCGAAGATCCACTGGCTCTTCTTGGTGAGGTGATCCTTGAGGTCGATGATTTGTTTGCAGTAGTCGCAGCCGCAGGCTTCGCAGGCAGCAACAATCTTAGGAGCCAGTTCCATGGTCTTGACGCCGTCTTCGCGGTTGTCAATCCATTCCTGGAACATAGCCTTCAGTTCTGCTGAACAGCACTGGCAGTTGGCGATGGCTTCCTTCATGATGCGTTCAACGCGGTCGCGCATCTTGCGGGTAGCGGTAGCCATACCGAGGCCGAATTCAGCATTGTCTTCAAACAGTGAGTTGGCCCAAGCCACGCCCTTACCGCTTCTGTTGTTCTTGCAGTATGGAGTTGCAGGAGCTGAACCGCCGTAGATGGATGAGCAACCTGTTGCGTTAGCAATCATCATGCGTTCGCCGAACAGCTGGGTGAGGCACTTGATGTAAGGTGTTTCACCGCAACCAGCGCAAGCGCCTGAGAACTCAAACAGAGGCTGAGCGAACTGGCTGTTCTTCACGTTGGCGAACTTGTCAATCATGTTGTCCTTGTAGGTGACTTTCTTCTGGCCATATTCCCAGTTCTCGACTTCAGCCATCTGGCTTTCGAGAGGTTTCATCACCAATGCCTTTTCCTTAGCAGGGCAGATGTCGGCGCAGTTGCCGCAACCTGTGCAGTCGAGGACTGAAACCTGCATACGGAAGTGCATGCCAGCCAATTCCTTAGGCATCTTCATGTCGGCTGCCTTCATGCCAGCAGGAGCTGCTGCCATTTCAGCATTGGTCATAACCACTGGACGGATAGCTGCGTGAGGGCAAATCAGTGAGCACTGGTTGCACTGGATGCAGTTTGCAGGATTCCATTCAGGAACCACGGTAGCGACGCCACGCTTTTCGTAAGCGGTGGTGCCAGCTGGGAATGTACCGTCGATGATTTCCTTGAAGGCGCTAACAGGCAGGTCATTACCGCACTGGGCAACCATCGGGCGCATCACCTTATTAATAAACTCAGGATCGTTGTCGTTGTGCATGAAGACGAAGTCGGTGCTGCAAGGCAGTTGAGCCCATTCAGCAGGGATTTCAACCTTCACGATTTCACCGCCACGGTCAACAGCTGCATAGTTCATGTTGACGATGTCTTCACCCTTCTTGCCATAGCTCTTCACGATGAACTTCTTCATCTGTTCAACGGCGAGGTCGTAAGGAATAACGCCGGAAATCTTGAAGAATGCGCTTTGTAGGATGGTGTTGGTACGGTTGCCAAGGCCGATTTCAGCAGCAATCTTAGTAGCATCGATGATGTACATGTTGATCTTGTGGAGAGCGAGATACTTCTTCACGAAGTCAGGCAGATTGTTCTTGGTTTCCTCAACGCTCCATGGTGAGTTGTAAAGGAATGTGCCATTGTCTTTCAGACCTCTCAGGCAGTCATACTTGCTGAGGTATGAAGGAACGTGGACAGCGACGAAGTCAGGAGTACCGACGAGGTAAGGAGCCAGAATAGGTTGGTCACCGAAACGAAGGTGTGAGCAGGTGTAGCCGCCTGATTTCTTTGAGTCGTAGTCGAAGTAAGCCTGGCTGTATTTGTTGGTGTTGTCACCGATAATCTTGATGGAGTTCTTGTTAGCACCCACAGTACCGTCAGCGCCAAGGCCGTAGAACTTAGCCTCGAAGGTTCCCTTTGGAAGGATTGAGAACTCAGGAAGGATTGGCAGCGACTTGAAGGTAACGTCATCGACGATACCGACAGTGAACTGGTTCTTTGGTTCGGCAGCTTCCATGTTGTTGAACACGGAGAGGATGTGAGCAGGAGTGGTGTCCTTTGAAGAAAGACCGTAACGTCCGCCAACGATGGCAGGCTTGTTCGGGCAGTTCTTGAAGGCTTCGACGATGTCGAGATAGAGCGGATCGCCGTTTGCACCTGGTTCCTTGGTACGGTCGAGGACCGTGATCTTCTTGACGGTCTTAGGAAGAACGTCAAACAGATACTTCACGCTGAATGGGCGATAGAGGTGGACGTTGACCATACCGACCTTCTTGCCTTCGGCGTTCAGCTTATCGACCACTGTGCGGACGACGTCGTTGATGGAACCGATGGAGATGATGATGTTTTCGGCATCGGCAGCACCATAGTAGCAGAAAGGAGCATATTCACGGCCCGTGATCTTGCTCATTTCCTTCATGTACTTGGCGACGATGTCAGGAATAGCATCGTAGTATGAGTTCTGTGCTTCGCGTGTCTGGAAGTAGATGTCAGGATTCTGAGCAGTACCGCGTGTTACAGGGTGTTCAGGATTCAGGGCACGCTTGCGATATTCGTTCAAGGCTTCCCAGTTGACGAGCTTAGCGACTTCGTCCTGGTCGGTGGCTTCAACTTTCTGGATTTCGTGTGAGGTACGGAAACCGTCGAAGAAGTGCAGGAAAGGCACGCGGCCTTCGATAGCTGCGAGGTGAGCGACTGGAGCCAAGTCCATGATTTCCTGGACTGAGCTGGTAGCCAGCATGGCGAAACCGGTCTGACGGCAAGCCATGACGTCGGCGTGGTCACCGAAGATTGACAAAGCCTGAGCTGCCAATGCACGAGCCGAAACATGGAAAACGCCTGGGAGCAATTCGCCAGCGATTTTGTACATGTTAGGGATCATCAGCAAGAGGCCTTGTGATGCTGTGAAGGTGCTTGTGAGGGCACCGGCTTGCAATGAGCCGTGGACAGCGCCAGCAGCGCCGCTTTCAGCCTGCATTTCGACAACGCGAACGTTTTCGTTGAAGATGTTCTTTCTGCCGCCTGCGCTCCATTCGTCGATGTACTCAGCCATTGGCGATGATGGGGTGATAGGATAGATGGCGGCGACTTCGCTAAACATGTATGCGACGTGCGCAGCAGCGCAGTTACCGTCACAAGTCATGAATTTTTTTTCTGCCATTTTGTAATGTATTTAAATGATGAATTTGTTGTTTGTTGCGATTAAACAATTTGGCGGCAAAGATAGGCTTTTCGCTGCAAATAGACAAAATAAAAGGTGTAAAAAACGAGAAAGACGTTTTTTCGATACTTTTTCCAAAATTATTCCGATAATTTTTCCGAAATCATTCCATTTTATGGTTATTTAACTTAAAGACCAAGCAAATCAAACAACCAGCCAATAGTGAACGCCACGACTACCAATGACACAACAAACATAATAACGGACATGATTTTTAGAAGAGCATCACGGTCGGCCATTTTCTTGAAAACCGTAGTCTTATAGGCGAGATAGCGGCAGCCAAAAAACGACAATGCAAAAAAAGCGATGACCAAGACGTCATCGAGGAAGTCTTTCCAGAAAAAATTCCAATCAATAACCTCACCCGAAATGAGCGGAATCGTGATATTCTTGAAGCATTCGCCTACCAAAACGATTCCACTAAAAAGAATAAAGGAAAGCCACGGCTTAGGTCCGAACAGACTCCATTTTTCCTTTTCCATCTCTATACCTTATTAATTCCGCGACAAAATTACCAAAAAAACCTTGCCAAAAAGAGGCCAAAAGAAAAAAATTTCAATAAAAGCGATTTTTTTATACACCAATACAAAATTTACCTATTTTTGCACGCTCAAAAAAAGAAAGCAACTTATTTAAATAACACATTTAAACTTACTTAAAATTAAAAATGAAAAAGTTATTTTTAACTCTCGGCATCGCTTGCCTGTTCATGGTGGCATGCAACAACACTCCTAAGCAAGAAGTCGTTGAAGAAGCTCCAGTCGAAGAAACTGTTGAAGCTCCTGTTGAAGAAGAACATGTTTGCCCAATGGCTCAGCTGAAGGGCGAATTCGAAAACTGGGCTAACCTCGACGAAGAAGGCCAAAAGGGTCTCATCGAAAAGGCTATCTCTGTGTTCGCTCAAGAAGAAGAAGCATGCTGCAAGCATGAAGGCGAAGAAGGTCACGAATGCGAAATGACCGAAGAAATGAAGGCTGAAATGGAAGCCATGATGGCTAAGATGGACGAATGGAAAGCCCAATTCGCTAACATCGCCAACATGAGCCTCGAAGAACAAAAGGACCTCATCATGGCCCGTTTCGAAATGATGAAGCCTTGCTGCAAGCACGCTGCTGAAGAAGCTGTTGAAGCCGCTGCAGAAACCATCGAAGAAGTTGTTGCCGAATAATTAGCAACTTTGTTACGAACAAGAAAAGGCGACCTTACGGCCGCCTTTTTTTTGTTTATTCATTATTCCTTCGGAAGAAATTCGTATCTTTGCCGTTTTAAAAGAAATTGAGCAGAAAATGTACGCTTTCATATCAGGAAAAATAGTCGAGAAGTCGCCAACCTACGTCGTGATTGACAACCACGGCATCGGCTACCTCATCAACATCACCCTCAACACCTTCACCGCCATAGGCGAGAAGGAAGAAGCTAGACTATATACCCACGAGCAGATCCTAGAAGACGCTCACCACCTCTTCGGCTTCGCCTCGCAAAAAGAACGCGACCTTTTCGAGCTCCTCATCTCGGTTTCAGGCGTAGGCTGCAACACCGCGCGGCTTATTCTCAGTTCGCTGACGGTCAACGAATTGAGCAACGCCATTGCCAACGACGATGTGAAAACCATCCAGGCCGTGAAGGGCATCGGCGCTAAGACCGCCCAACGCATCGTCATCGACCTGAAAGACAAACTCAAGAAATCCGATTTCCAGACAGAAATATTCGATACTCCAAACAATACTATCAAAGCCGAAGCGTTATCAGCATTGACGATTTTAGGCTTCAGCAAAGCCGCCATCGAGAAAGCCTTAGACAAGCTGTTCAAGCAAATGCCCGAAGCCACAGTCGAAGTGCTCATCAAAGAAGCACTCAAAGTATTGTAGACATAACACACAACAAGTTCTGAACTTAAGATGAAACGACATATCCTTTTAGCCTTGATACTGACGATGACGGCCTTGCCCATCATCGGCCTTTTGGCAAGTAACACTGGAGAAATCCCATCCTACAAACCCTATTATCCCGTTCAGGTTGAGCCCGACTCCACGAAAGTCATCTACCCTATCCCGGTCAACACTGGCAACCCTGCCACTGACCTCCTTAACCAGTCACCTCTATATCTTAAAGACCCAGAAAACATTCAGACCGAAGTCGTCTACGACCCCGTGACAGGCCAATACACGTTCAAGAAGAAAGTTGGCGACTTCTATTTTGACGTCCCTACCACCTTAAGCCAAAACGAATATCTTGAGTATCAGACACAAAAAAGCATTACAGAATACTGGAAAGAACGCCGTTCGCAGAACGCCAAATCATCCACCAACGGCACTTCGCTCATTCCACCTATGTTCATTGGTGGAAAAGCCTTTGAGACCATCTTCGGCAGCAACACTGTTGACATCCGTCCCCAAGGTTCCGTCGATTTGACTTTCGGCATCAAGCACAACTTCCGCGACGACCCTTCGCTCAGCAAAAAGCGCCAGCACCAAACCAACTTCGACTTCGACCAAGACATCCAACTCAATGTCATGGCGAAGATTGGCGACAAAATCAACTTCAACATCAACAAGAATACCAAGGCCACCTTCAACTTTCAAGACAAGTTGGCCCTCAAATACCAAGGAAAGGAAGACGAAATCATTCAATTACTCGAAGCTGGTAACGTCAGTTTCCCTTTGAACAGCACCCTCATCACTGGTACACAGTCGTTGTTTGGTATCAAATCTAAACTGAAATTCGGCAAGACCACCATCTCGACCATCGTTTCCTACCAAGAAAGTGAATCGCAGAACATCACCGTGCAAGGCGGAGCACAAACCAACCAATTCGAACTCAGTTGCTTAGACTATGAAGAAAACCGTCACTTCTTCCTCAGCCAATACTTTAGAGACCACTACGAAGAAGCACTTTCCACTCTTCCCACCATCACTTCGGGCATCAACATTACCAAGATCGAAGTATGGATTACTAACACCAATACTGCCACGCAAGACACTCGTAACATCCTTGCTCTCACCGACTTGGGCGAAGGTACCAACGATTGGATATATAGCAACGAAGTCACACCCACATCCGGATTGGAGATATATCCACGCAATGGTGTCAACAACTTGTTGACTCGCATGGACACCACCCAGATACGCAGCATCAGCTCAGTGACAAACTACATGAGCAACGACCCTCTGCGCATTGGCAGAACTGGATATATGGTCTCAGGGCGCGACTTTGAGAAAATCGAAAACGCACGTCGCTTGAGCCAAACCGAATACTCGGTCAACTCAAAACTAGGTTTCATCTCCCTAAATGTCACCCTCAACGCCAACCAGACCCTTGCCGTGGCCTACCAATACACCATTGTCGGTTCCAACCAAGTATACCAAGTTGGTGAATTCTCCGACCAAGGCATCAATACCCCTCAAGTACTCGTTGCCAAGTTACTGAAAGGCACCACGGTAAACACCAAGATGCCTATTTGGAACTTGATGATGAAAAACGTGTATAACTTCAGAGCCTATCAAGTCAGTTCCAGCGACTTCATGCTGAACATTTTCTATAACGGCAACTCCAACAGCACCCCAATGGGTTACTTCACCGAAGGTGAAAAGAAAGGTACATCGTTGCTCCACTTGATGGAACTGGATAATCTGACACAACAAAACAACCCAATTCCTGGCGGTGATGGTATGTTCGACTTCATCGACCATGCCTCTACCCAAGGAGGTACTATCAATGCCTCAAACGGCCGTATCTTCTTCCCTGTTTTGGAACCTTTCGGTAAACATATCCGCACAAAGATTTTCCCCAATGAACCCGACTTGGCCCAAAAATATGCCTTTGACTCACTTTACACGATGACCAAGACCTCGGCCGAGCAATACTCAGAAAAGAACAAATTCACCTTGAGCGGTTACTACTCATCGCAGTCGGGCAGTGAAATCAGCCTTAATGCGATGAACGTGCAGCAAGGCTCTGTCAATGTGTCGGCTGGCGGAACGCAACTCGTCGAGAATGTCGATTACACAGTCGATTACACATTGGGCCGCGTGACCATCATCAACGAAGGCATCCTCAATTCGGGCACTCCCATCAACATCTCACTTGAGTCGAATTCCGGATTCAGCGCTTTGAAGAAGACCTTCCTCGGAGCACGAGTAGAACATGAGTTTGACCCCGACTTCCGAGTTGGAGGAACGATACTCTACTTAGGCGAGAAATCGTACACGCAAAAGATTAACTACGGAGAAGAAGCCATCGCCAACACCATCTATGGTGCTGACCTCAGCTACCACACCGATGCTCGTTGGTTGACTTCAGCCATCAACAAGCTGCCAGGCGTTACCACCAAAGCTCCTTCACGCATCACCATTGACGGTGAAGTGGCACGTTTCATCCCAGGCCTTTCCAAGTCGGCAAGCGAAGCCAACACATCCTACATCGATGACTTTGAAGGCGCTAAAGCCACCATCGACTTGCGTCTGCCAACGGCTTGGGCAATGGCTAGTACACCTCAAAACCAGACCGACCTCTTCCCTGAAGCCGCGGCTGGCACCGGCCTCGCCTATGGTTACAATCGTGCAAAACTGGCATGGTACACCATCGATAACTCAGTATTCTACGACCGCTATGGAAGTGTGAAGCCAGCTAATATCACCGTTGACGAGCTCTCGAAGAACTCAGTCCGTCAGGTGCTTGAAACTGAAATCTTCCCCACCAAGGACATCGCAGCAGGAACGCCGACCAACGTCTCCGTTCTTAACCTTGCCTACTATCCTGAAGAACGTGGTCCTTACAATTATGACGTAAGACCATCACAATACTCCGCCGGTGTAGATGCCGAAGGCCGCCTCTCCGACCCATCAAGTCGTTGGGCAGGTATCATGCGTCGCATGGAATCCATTGACTTTGAAGCCACCAACATCGAATACGTTGAATTCTGGCTGATGGACCCATTCGCCGACGAAGAGTTCCAAAACAACCCAGGTAAGTTGTACATCAACTTGGGTGATATCTCAGAAGACATCTTGCGCGACGGACGCAAATTCTATGAAAACGGACTCCCGACCTCTGAAAATGTCGTCAATGTTGACACTACCATTTGGGGCCGCGTCCCAACTATGCAAGACCTTGTTGGCACCTTCAGCAACGAATCGGACGCTCGTGAATACCAAGATGTCGGTTTTGATGGCTTGCGCGACGTTGACGAACGCACCTTCTTCGAACAGCCTTTCCTCGCCAAACTCAGAGACTATTTCGGCGAAGGTTCCAACGCCTACCAAAATGCCTACAACGACCCCTCTAGCGACAACTTCCACTTCTACCGCTCGTCAGACTGGGACAACGATGAAGAACACACCAGCATCCTTGGGAGATACAAGAATTTCAATGGCCAAGAGGGCAACTCACCTTCCGACATCCAAAGGACAGAAAGTTACAACACAAGCAACTCATCGTTGCCAAATATCGAAGACCTCAACAACGATAACACCTTGAGCGAATCGGAACGCTACTATCAATACGAAATCGACCTCGACCCAAGCCAGATGGTTGTTGGTAAGAACCACATTTCTGACATCTTCGAGGCTACTAACATCGCACTGGCCAATGGCGAAATAGGTACTTGCACATGGTACCAATTCCGAATCCCTGTCAAGCAACCCGACAAGGTGGTTGGCCACATCGACGA
This sequence comes from Bacteroidales bacterium, assembly GCA_045627065.1. Classification (GTDB taxonomy): domain Bacteria; phylum Bacteroidota; class Bacteroidia; order Bacteroidales; family F082; genus Limimorpha. The sequence goes on from JAZQMX010000007.1 coordinate 11,100, forward strand.
TTTCTCCTCCATCCGTTTCATGAGAATGTTTGTCCGTGAATTCCAGCGTCCAATCGTGTTGCGTTTCGCCACCCTCGACCTCGTGAAGGGCGAATGGAGAACCTATTCGCAAAGCATCCAAGCCCCAGGTGAATATCAACCTAATGACGGCACCAACGAGACCACATTCGACATCTCAGCTGTCAACATCGATGAAAACAGCCGCCGCGATCCTATCCCTTACGTCATTCCACCAGGAATCCAACAAGAAACCGTCATCGGCACCACAGCCGTCACCAAAATCAACGAGCAGTCACTCATGATGACCGTCAAGAACCTTGTCGACGGTGACGGACGCGCCATTTACAAGACTGCGGACTTCGATTTCCGTCAGTACAAATACCTCAAGATGTTCGTCCACGCGGAAGACTACAAGCAAGGTGAAGGTGATGTCGAAGACCTTAATGACCAAGATCTCACCGTATTCATTCGCTTGGGAGCCGACTTCACAGAAAACTATTACGAATATGAAGTCCCAATCAAAGTGACGGCATGGGGCACACCTTATACTAATAAGGATGCCATTTGGCCCGAAATCAACAACATTGATATCAAGTTAGAAGACCTCGTTGAGGTGAAATCAAGGCGCAATGATGCCATGAACTTGCCCAACAGCGAAGTCAGACTCAACTACATCTATTCCGAAAAGATCAAGAAAACCACCATCGATGGTTTGGATTACTACCACACTATCAAAGTGATCGGTAACCCAAGCATCAGCGATGTAGAAGCCATGATGATAGGTGTACGCAACCCAAAACGACAGAACCTCGAATCGGCTGATGACGGACAAGCAAAAGATGCCGTCATCTGGGTCAACGAACTTCGTTTGACAGAGTTGAGCAGCAATGGAGGTGCAGCCGCTACCGGTCGCGTGGAAGCCACTTTAGCCGACCTCGGACGCATCAGCTTCACTGGATCCTACAGCTCAGCCGGTTTTGGCAGCTTGGACAGCGATATCGCCAGCAACACTTTCGAAGCAAACTCGCAATACTCTCTCGCCACCGACATTGAACTTGGTAAGTTCTTTGGCGAATCAGGTGTTAAAATCCCTGTACATGTCGATTTTGGTGAAACACGAGTCACTCCACTCTACAACCCCTATGACCCTGACATCAAACTCAAGGACGCACTAGCATCTCTCGACACCCAAACCGAACGTGATTCGCTCAGTTCCATGATCCATGACCTTACGCGCTATAAGAACATCAATTTGATGAACGTGCGAAAAGACCGCGTCACGAAAAAGAAGAAAGAAAGCGCCGAAGAAGAAAAAGGTTCAAAACTCTCTTCACGAGACCCGAATAAGAGCATGAGACCTCCCGTTAACATGCCAAAGGTACATTTCTACGACATCGAGAACTTCAACCTCTCGTTCTCGTACAGCGAAACATTCCAAGAAAATACTGACATCAAGTATAATCTGACCCAAAACTATCGTGGTAGCTTGGGCTACAACTACGCAGGCAACCCGAAGAATGTTGCTCCATTTTCGAAGGCAAAATGGGCTTCAAAACCATCCATGCAATTCTTCAAAGACATCAACTTCTACTATGCCCCAAAGAGCATCACATTCAATACAGAAATGACCCGTTACTACAACGAAAGAGAGATGCGTAACAAGACTGGCGGCATGGTCATCATCAACCCGACTTTCTCGAAGCAATGGGATTGGAACCGCAACTACCAAGTCAGATGGGACCTCACCAAAGGCCTTAACCTCGAATACTCGGGGCAGGCACAAGCCTTCGTCTATGAGCCAGCCGGTAACCCAGACAAGGGAACTGAAGAATGGCAACTCAACCAAGACACCATCAAGAACGAACTGAAGCACCTAGGCTCCACCACCCAATTCCAACAGAATGTGTCGGCCAACTGGACCCTTCCTATCAACAAGATTCCAATTCTCAACTGGATTAATGCCAGCACCAGTTATCAGGGGCAGTACATGTGGAATGCCTCAGCTCGTTCCATTCAAGAGCGTTTAGGCAACACCATTGAAAACTCAAGTACAGTTCAAGGCAATGCCACATTAGACTTCACAAAGCTCTACAACAAAGTGCCTTACTTGAAGAAGATCAATACGCCACAACGACGCAACAGCAACGACAGAAATGGCAATAACAAAGGAGGCAAAAACAACCAACAGGAGGAGGAAGGAAATAAGTCCGACTCGACAAAGATGAAGCAAAAGGTCAACTACGGCAAAATCGTCTTTGACAACTCACTCCGAATCCTCACTATGGTCAAGAAAGTATCGGGCACCTATTCGTTGGCAAAAGGCCAACATTTGCCAGGCTTCGCCAATGACCAGAAACCCGACATAGTAGGTCTTAGCACATCATCATGGGCTCCAGGTGTCGGATTCGTTTTAGGCAGCAATTTCGGTGCTGATGCCAATATTTACGACATTGCAGCCATCAACCGTTGGCTCACAACCGACTCGATTCTCAGCGATGCCTACACACGCCGCAATACCGAGACTTTCAACTACCGTGTCAACACAGAACCTTTCACCGGTTTCAAGATTGACATCTCAGGTAACCGCACCTACTCTGAAAACGCCCAACACTACTTCCGTTTCAACGAAGTCCTTGACGCCTATGAGACTTTCACACCAACCAACAATGGTAATTTCAGTTCGACCTACCTAATGTGGAAGACCTCATTTGCCAAGGAAACTCCGGGAGAAAGTTCAGAGCTATTCGATGCATTGCTTAGCAACAGAAAAATCATTGCCGAGCGCATCGCCAGAGACAACCCACAATGGATTGACCAAATCAACCAATACCAATATGACAGTGTCGCTAGTGACTATTTCCCGATGGGTTATGGTCCTTCATCACTGGATGTCGTGATGTACTCCTTCATCGCCGCATATACAGGAAAAGATGCCCATAGCATAAGCCTCAACCCATTCCCGGCTATCCCACTGCCGAACTGGACCCTCTCCTTCAACGGATTGACTAACATCCCTGCTGTTTCAAAACTCTTCAAATCAGTAAACATCACCCATTCCTACAAATCAACCTATACCATCAGTTCTTGGGCCAGCAATGTTTATTACGATCCAAACAACACGGTACAGACCTACGAGAACTCTGACCTCATCATCCCGAAATTCGATATCCAGCAATTGGTGCTCAACGAGCAATATGCGCCACTCATTGGCATCGACCTCGGCCTCCAGAACTCCATGACCGCTAACTTCCAATTCAAGAAGAGTCGCGCCATGACCTTGAGCTTTACCAACAACCAGTTGACAGAAATCAACGGACGCGAAATCGTTATCGGCGCAGGATTCCGTATCAAAGACCTCTCGTTCAATGTAGTATCGATGGATACCGGAAAAGGAAAGACGGTGAAGAACGACCTCGTCCTGAAACTCGACCTTGGCTTCAAGAGAGACAAGACCATTTTGCGACGTATCGACGAAAACAACAACCAAGTTTCAGCAGGTCAAAGCAAGATCAACATCTACCTCACCGCCGACTATACGTTTAGCCAACGTCTGAGCAGCCAAGTATTCTTCAAGCATGACATGAGCAACCCATTTGTGTCGAATACATACAAAAACAGCCAGACCTTTGCCGGCGTAACGCTTAGGTTTAGCCTCGCACAATAATTTTTTCGCTAAACTTGCTTGATGAGCACCTAAAATATGTATTTTCGCAGTCAAATCATTCACATCAAATAACAACAAAAAATGAACATTCCAGCAAACTTAAAGTACACACAAGACGACGAATGGATCCGCTTGGAAGGCGAATTCGCTTATGTCGGCATCACCGATTATGCACAACACGAACTTGGCGACATCACTTTCGTAGATGTTGACCCTGATATCGTTGGCGAGAACCTCGACGCTGAAGAAGAATTTGGCGCCATCGAAGCCGTCAAGACAACAGCCGAACTGCTCATGCCTGTCGGTGGTGAAATCGTTGAAGTCAACGAGACCCTCGCTGACGAAGAAAACGCAAAACTCGTCAACACAGATCCTTACGGCGAAGCTTGGATCATCAAGATCAAAGTAAACGACGCTGCTGAACTCGACAACCTCCTCGACGCAGCTGCTTACGAAGCCAAGATTGGCTAATCCAATGCCGTTGGAAAAGCTGACCCGAAATAGCTACCCGGGAATCTTGTGCGGAATCATTATTCTGATTCTGACAGGACTCCCGGGTTCTTGTTTTCCAACAGTCAAACCCGCGATAGGTCTTGACAAAATCGCACACATCATTATGTTCGCAGGCTTTGCTTTCGCTTGCCTTTGGGGTTACCGAGAGCCATATTCGAAACACGACACCAGACACTGTCGCAAGATGTGTTTACTGACTGCTCTTATCAGCATCGCTATGGGCGGACTGACCGAAATCATGCAAGAAACCATCTGCTACCAACGCACCGGAAGTTGGTTCGATTTCCTTGCAGATACCATCGGAACAGCACTAGGAATATTGGTTTTCAGCTTTTTTTTCAACAAAAAAAATAAAATTGAAAAATCTCGCGTTTTGTAATCAAATTATTACTACTTTCGCAACTCAATTCATTAGCATAAATATAAAAGAACTATAACTATGGAAGAGAAAAAATCACCTAAGGCCAACTTGGAGAACAAAAAATTGATGTTCACACAGATAGGTCTGATTATCAGTTTAGCTTTAGCTTGGATGGTATTCGAAATCAAGAGTTACGACCAACGCGAAATTGACGAAAGTTTGCTCAATAGAGAAGTCGTAGTCGAAGAAGAAATGACCGAAATCACCAAGCAAGAAGAGCAAAAACCACAGCCAGTGGAAATGCCTAAGCAAACCACTCAATTGGAAATTGTGCAAGACGACGTAGAAGTTGAAGACATCGAAATCAATGCTGATGTCGAACAAACCGAAATCATCGAAGAGTACGTAGCTCCTGAAATCGAAGAAGAAGAAGTCGTTGAACAAGAAATCTTCCAAATCGTTGAAGAGATGCCTGAATATCCTGGCGGTGAAAAGAGCCTTCTGGAATATGTCGGCAAGAGCGTCAAGTATCCACAAATCGCACGCGAAAGCGGTATCCAAGGCCGTGTGTTCGTCAACTTCGTTATCGAACCTGACGGTTCAGTTTCGAATGTGAAGGTGCTCCGTGGTATCGGTGGCGGTTGCGACGAAGAAGCTGTCCGCGTTATCAAGGCCATGAAGAAGTGGAAGCCTGGTAAACAACGTGGTAAGGCCGTGCGTGTGTCATACACCCTGCCTGTCAACTTCAAGCTGCAATAAGTCAGCACTTACTATTAAAACAATGAAAGCCAGCCGCAAGCTGGCTTTTATTGTTTATGGAAATAGTCAAATACGATTTTCGCTTTCGCCGGTCCGACCACAGCCGCAAGCTGTTCTTCTGCTGCCTCCTTCACGCATTTCACCGATTTCAGCTCAAGCAGAAGCTTCTCTGCCGTCTTCTTCCCCACCCCTTTGATATCGGCCAATTCAGAGTGTATGAAGCCTTTCTCAAACTTCTTGCGATGATGTGTGATAGCAAAACGGTGCACTTCATCTTGGATGTGCGTCAATAGGCGGAACAAGTCAGAATTTACCTTCAACCCGACCACTTGAGGCGGGAAACCATAGAGCATTTCGTTGGTGCGGTGACGATCATCTTTGGCCAAACCCACAATCGGAATTTCAAGATGCAGTTCATCTTCAATCACCTGACGCACCACCTCCATCTGACCCTTTCCACCATCGGTGATAATAAGGTCAGGCAAACGTTGGCTTTCGGCCACCAACCTTGAATAGCGGCGGCGCACTACCTCCTTCATCGAGGCATAGTCGTCAGGGCCAACCACCGTCTTGATGTCGAAATGACGATAACCACTCTTATTTGGCTTGCCGTTCACAAACTGAACCATGCCCGCCACAGGATAATCGCCTTGGAAATTGGAGTTATCGAAGCATTCGATGACCTCAGGGAAAACAGGCAGATGCAGCAAATCCATCAACTCTTTCAATACTCGTTTTTGATGTCTTTCAGGATCCACCAAACTGCGTTGCTTTTCAAGGTCAATCTTATATTGAGCAGCATTACGACGCGAGAGTTCGAGCAGTTTCAGTTTGTCGCCACGTTTTGGTATCGTAAATTCAACATTATCAATAGCATAATCCAACTTCATGGGCACGATGACTTCTGCTGCATGATTGCCAAACTGCTGCCTCAACTCGGTGATGGCAAGCAGCAACAATTCTTCAGCCGACTCATCCAAACGGCGCTGCATCTCAAACGAATGCGACTGAACCACCGCGCCATCAATCACCTTCATATAGTTCACATAAAACGAGTCGTTATCGTCAATATAAGAGAACACCTCAACGTCATGAATGGTTGTGCTGACTACCGTTGAATGGCTGCGATAGTTTTCCAACAAATCATATTTCTCCTTTATCACCTGCGCCTTCTCAAACTCCAACCGCGATGCATAATCCATCATTTGGCTCTTCAAGTCGCGAAGCACCGATTGCAGGTTTCCGCGAATGATTTCCTTGATTTCAGCAATCATCAAGCGATAATCGTCTTGCGAGACAAAGCCTTCGCACGGACCAGAACATTTGTGGATATGAAAATCGAGGCAAACCTTATACTTCCCTTTCTCTATGTTACTCACCGTCAACGGAGTGCGACACGAACGCATCTGATAGGCGTGACCCAGCAAATCCAACAAGACATGCGCCGTACGCACCGATGGGTAAGGTCCGAAATAATCCGATCCGTCGTTCAATTTCTTCCTCGTCAAAAAAACACGCGGGAAAGGCTCATTCTTGACACAAATCCACGGATAGGTCTTGTCGTCCTTCAACATGATGTTGAAACGCGGCTTATATTGCTTGATCATCGTATTCTCAAGCAGCAACGCTTCCGATTCGCTATCCACGATACTATATTCAAGGTCTGCAATCTTACTCACCAAAAGGCGAGTCTTACCCGTCTGCTCCTTGTTGAAATAACTCGAAACGCGGCGTTTCAGGTTCTTTGCCTTACCAACATAGATCAAGGTGCCATCCTTGTCGAAATAGCGATATACGCCTGGTTTCGTTGGCAGGACGGCCAATTTTGATTTCACTATGTCGGGTAGGTCGGTCAATTCTTGATTTTATAGAATGAGAGACGCAATCGATTGCGTCTCTACAATTATTCTTCTTTACGCATGTGGTCCCAACCCTGGGCCTTTAACGGGATGACGTGGTTGTCTGGCGTAATCAATTCGGCGACACCCTTATCGTCGGTCATATATCCAATTACCGAAACATCGGTATAGATTTCCTTGATTTTCTCGTAATCCTTCTGGTCGATGGTGAAAAGCAGCTCATAATCTTCTCCGCCGTTGAGTGCAGCGATGGAAGGTACGATATTGAATTCTTTTGCCATACGGTCAGTTGTAGGATCAAGCGGGATTTTCTCCTCAAACAGTTGGCAACCCACACCCGATTCCTTGCAGAGATGCAAGATTTCAGAAGCCAAGCCATCGGAAATGTCGATCATCGAAGTCGGCTTAATGCCCAAATCTTTCAGCTGCGCAACGATATCTTTACGTGCCTCTGGTTTCAGCTGGCGTTCCAAAACGTAATCCAGTCCATCAAGTTTCGGTTGCATGTTCGGATTGGCAATCCATTCTGCCTTTTCGCGTTCCAGAATCAGCAAGCCGATATAAGCACCGCCCAAATCGCCCGACACACACAGCAAGTCGTTTTTCTTTGCGCCACTGCGATACACAATATCTTCTTCCTTGGCTTTGCCGATGACGGTGATGGAGATCACCAGACCCGTCTTCGATGAAGTGGTATCGCCACCCACCATATCGACATGATAACGCTCACAAGCCAAACGGATGCCAGCATACAGTTCATCCAAAGCCTCGACGGAATAACGGTTCGAGACACCTAACCCAACCACAATCTGCGTTGGCGTGCCGTTCATGGCATAGATGTCGGAGAAATTAGTCACTGCAGCCTTATAGCCAAGGTGTTTCAATGGCGTGTAAGTCATGTCGAAATGGACACCTTCGACGAGCATATCCACCGACACCAAAGTGCGATAGCCTTCGTGATTGATAACTGCAGCATCGTCGCCCACACCTTTCAGGCTCGATTCGTTGCGCAAAGGAAAATCTTGCGTCAGTTGGTCGATGAGTCCAAACTCGCCTAATTCGTCGAGTTCAGTTCTATTGTTGGTATTTTCTTCTTCCATGTTTGATAGTATTGGATTGCGTCCACAAAAATACAAAAAAAGCAGAGTCTCAACCCTGCCAATTTGTGGTCCCACTAGGACTTGAACCTAGGACCTACTGATTATGAGTCAGTTGCTCTAACCAACTGCGCTATAGGACCGCAAAAGCATTCAATTCATTGAAAATATCAATTTTTTCTTGCTTTTTGCGCTGCAAAATTACAACTTTGCAGCGAATTTGAAAGCATAAACAACGAAAAAATGAACGGCAAGATAAAAAACATCATCTTCGACCTTGGCGGTGTTATTCTCGATATCGACGAAAATGCGACCTTCAACGAGCTGGTAAAATTGGGCATCGATGTCAGACAAGCCATGCATTCCGATGAATTACAGCAGATTTTGAGCAAATTCGACACGGGCGTTTACACTGCTCCGACCTTCCGCAAGAAAATGAAGGCTTTTTTCCATTTGGAAAAGCAAACCGACCAAAAATTCGACGAATTGTGGAACGCTATGCTCCTCGACATTCCTCGCGAGCGCATCGAAGCCATCGAACAAGTGAAGAAACACTACAAGATTTTCTTGATGAGCAACTCCAACGAAATCCATTACGACTTGTATGTCCGGGATTTGCAGTTGCGTTTCGGATACAATGAATTCGACGAGCTGTTCAACAAGTCATATTTCTCGTTCGCCGAGCACCTCGAAAAACCCGACCCGCGCTTCTTCGAACTCATCCTCGACCATGAAGGCCTCAATCCTGAAGAAACACTTTTCATCGACGACACGGCAGAAAACATCGAAGCCGCAAAGAAACTCGGCATAAAGACCTATCACATCAGTCGCCAAGAACTGGTCAGAAACCTGTTCACGAATGGAGTCTTGAAAGATGATGTAGTCTTAGGCTAATTCACAGCCGTTATAAGTCTTCTCGATTTCGTCGAGCAAAGCGTAAATCTCCTCAACCGAGTTGATTTCCATCAGCCGCATCCTGAAAGGCTTGAAATTAGGCAAGCCTTTGAAATAGGACGACCAATGCTTGCGTATTTCAAGCAAGGCGATGTGTTCGCCTTTCCAATCGACCGACTTCTCCAATTGGAGCCGGCTAATACGTACACGTTCAGCCACATCAGGCAAAGGCAACTCCTCACCCGTTTCCAAATAATGCCTTATCTGGCTGAAAATCCAAGGATTGCCATACGAGGCGCGGCCAATCATCAGGCCGTCAACACCAAAAGTATCCTTGAAATGCTTTGCCGAAGGTCCATCCACCACATCGCCATTGCCGATAATCGGAATCGTCATGCGTGGATTGTTTTTTACCTCGCCAATCAAGGTCCAATCGGCAGGTTCGCTATATTTTGTGGTACGCAAGCGCCCGTGGATGGTCAAAGCGGCAATGCCAACATCTTGCAGACGCTCAGCAATATCTACGATTTCGCGGTGATCGTCATCATAACCTAAGCGCGTTTTCACCGTGACTGGCGTTTTCACCGCCTCGACAACGGCTTTCGTGATGGCCACCATCTTCGGAATGTCGTTCATGATGCCTGAACCAGCACCTTTCGATGCCACCTTTTTCACCGGACAACCAAAATTGATGTCGATGATATCGGGGTGAGCCGTTTCGGCATAACGCGCTGCCTCCACCATTGGCTCGATGGAATTTCCAAAAATCTGTATTCCAACAGGACGTTCAAACTCGCTAAAATCCAATTTCTTGACGCTCTTCACCGCATCACGGATCAAGCCATCGGCTGAAATGAATTCTGAATAGACCACATCCGCACCAAACATCTTGCAGACATAACGGAACGGCGGGTCGGAAACATCTTCCATTGGGGCCAAAAGCAAGGGACAATGTTCAAAATCGATATTGGCTATCTTATACATACTCAAATACGTCGAATTGCGCTGCAAAGGTACAAAAAGCCTATCTTTGCAACCCAAACATATTACAATGAAAAATACAATTATTTCAGAACAGCTGCGCCAATCCACGGGATTCAGGTTCTTCATCTACGTCATGCTATTCTTAATCTGCACCTTGTTGGGAAGCGCCATCAGCCTTTTCATGGCCGTTGGCAACAACATCAACCTCCTCAAGGCTGCACAAGGCATCAGCCATATCATGATGTTCACCATTCCTCCTATTGGACTTTACCTTCTCACACGGGAAAAGCCTATGCAAGAAATCGGTTTCAGGAGAATCAACCCCATTTGGGCATTCTTTGCGGGATTGGCATTGATGTTCATTTCGCTGCCCATCACCAACCTACTCACCGAGTGGAACGAAGGCATGAACTTCGGCGAAGCCTACGCAAAAATCGAAGAACTGCTGAAGAGTATGGAAGATGCTGCCACCGCACTCACCGAAAGGATGCTTAATGTTGAAACAATTGGTGGTCTTCTCGTCAACTTGTTGGTCATCGCATTGATACCCGCCATCGGCGAGGAACTCACTTTCCGTGGCGTCTTGCAGCAAGCCCTGACCAAAGGCTGCAAGAACCCACATATCGCCATCATCCTCACGGCAGCCATCTTTTCCTTCATCCACTTCCAATTCTACGGTTTCTTCCCTCGCATGTTCCTCGGCCTAATTCTAGGTTACATGTTCTACGCCACAGGTTCGCTTTGGACGAGCATCGCCATGCACTTCCTAAACAACGGAACAGCCGTAGTTGTCTATTATTTGGATAACAAAGGCATCATCGATGCTGATGTCGATTCGTTTGGATCCACAAGCAACGTCATGCTCATCACGCTGAGCATTGTTGCCACCGTGACCATCATAGTTTTAGCATTAAGGCAAAAGAGAAAAGCTGAATAAAAACAATGGCGCATTCCTTGCGAAATGCGCCATTGTTTTCACTAAAAATCGCTTGACTAAGCGACGATCAAATTAGTGTGTCACGACAAATCTGACGGCTGCGCCATTGTTGATTTTCGCAAAATAGATACCATTTTCATATTTGTTTGTAGCAATCTTGCATTCAGTGCCTTCGCTGACAAATTCATCAACCTTTTGGCCTAATGCATTGTAAACGCTGACCACATCGAGGCCTTTGCCAGAAATGGTGACGAAATCGTTGGCAGGATTTGGATAGACAACAAACGTATTGACTGATTCCACAACACCATCAATATCGGTGAATATTTCAACCAAAGCTGTTGCGCCCCATTCGTCATTCAGGTTCTTAGCCGTGCCAAGGGCATAGTAATAGGTGCTTGGTTCAAGATTGCTCCAAGTGAAACTTTCAGGTTGATAAGCCGGGTAGCCGTCTGAACGGATCTCATCGGCAGCTGCTTCAGGGCCGATTTCATTATAATAGTCAACAGTGATGAAGCCATAGTGATATTCGGCTACTTCTGAATTTGGGACTGCATTGATTGTAGCCTCAGTGTTTGAAATCAAGTCAACGGTAAGTTCAACGAGAGCTTCACCTGTGCCACCTTGGCTTGCAGTAGTGACGTTTTCCTTGATTGCTTCATAGGCATTTCCATCTGCATCGATCGGAACAACATAGATGGTGTATTCGGTAGCAGGTTGTTGTTCAGTCCAAGTGTAAGTGGTTTCTTCAGTGGCTTGAAGGCCCCACATCAGGATGAGCTGTTCAAGCGTTGAGCCCATCATCTGCTGCCACATCTGCATTTCAACTTCAGTGCTAAGCAAGTACCAATAGGAGGCGCAGTCGGCATTAGGAGTGAAGGTAGCTTCAACGGTTGTTGCAGTGACTTCTCCAACAGCGATTTCAACTTGTGGGTCAACAACTGGAGCATCGCAATCATGTTCTTGGATACCGTAAGGAGTCAGTTCATTAACGATAGTCTGTGAATTGCTAATTGGCCACAAATCGTTGATGACGATATGACGATCTGGAGTAATGAGGATAACGGTTGGCCATGCTGAGATGCCGTATTGACTAGTGATGGTATTTCCACCTCCAGTAGAACCAATGGTAGGATATTCGATGCCATAAGTCTGGCACCAGGTTTGACAAGCAGCATCATTATCCCGATCAGAAATTTCCATAAAAAACACATCATGCATATTGCAGCCAAGACGTGTATAAGCTTCTGCCACTTTTGGTGCAGCCTGATTGCAAGGACCGCAAGTGGTGTAAAAAAAGTCGATGAGCACGCTTTGTCCACCATCAAGGATGTCGAACAGATGTACTTCGGTACCATGACAATCGGTAGCGGTGAAGTCAATAGCTTCAGAATGAGGGCATTGTGCTTTCAGGCCAAAGGCGAAAACAACAGCAGCAAAAAGTAGTAATACTTTTTTCATAGTGAATTGAATTTAATGATTATTTAGTTTGAAATTTTTGGCAAAAAGAGTCATTCCAATGAATATGAAATAACAAGATTTAAAAAAGGACGCCGAAGCGTCCTTTTTCACATATAGACTTAAATAGATGTCTTAGTTCTCGAGAGCACTGCCCTTCAAGGTCGTGTAGTTGATACGGAAGGCACCAACCTTACGAAGCTCTTGTTTCACGTCGGTGACGACACCCATACGGGTATCTTTGTGCACCTTCAGGGCGGTGGTCAGCAGAGGGCGGTCAGCCTCATTGCGTGATTCACGTTCTTTCAGCACCCAGTCAGCGATATCATCTGGACGAGCGAAGGCATCGTCGAGTTGGATACGAGATTCGGTACCGAGTTTGGTGTCGCGCGGAGGGCCGATGTAGATGCTGCAAACCAAGGCTTTATGCTCGAGCTTCTGGATTTCAGAAGCCTTAGGCATAGCGGTCTTGACTTTCAGTTCAACGTCACGCATTGTTGTCGTAATCATGAAGAAGAAGATCAACATGTAAACGATGTCAGGCAACGATGAGGTGCTCACTTGTGGCACTTCCTTACTACCAGTCTTTCTGAATTTACCCATGATTTTTCCTCCTTATTATTTGATGATTTCGACAGGTTCAGCTTCACTGACACGAACTGGGACAGCATCGCTAATAGCCTTTTCTTGGTCGGCATTAAGGTCGGCTAAATGCTTGTGCAGTCTCTGCCAAGCCATTTCTTCCTTCAATTCGTTGAAGGCGCGTGCCAACTCATTCTGCACACTGATATACATAGCATACGATGTACCGCGGTCGTTCTGCAAGGAAATAACACCCTTCGACATCGGAACGGAACCTAAGAGGTCGATATCCTTGAAATCGACTTCAGGAGCCGTTGGGTCGTTTGGACGAGGAGTCATGAATTCCTTGGCTTGGTCCTTCAGCAACGAGATGTCGGAAGGACGGCCATTGACCAACAGTTTATCGTTTTTGTTAACCAAAACATTCATCACATTTCTTTCCTTGACCTTCACATCCTCGTCGTTTTGTTCGACAGGAGGGGGAAGACGGCGGGTGATACCGTAGTCAACGTCCATGGAGGTTGTCATCAGGAAGAAACACAATAGCAAGAATGCTATGTCAGCCTGCGAACTCGAGTTAATTTCTGGAACTTTCTTGGCCATGATGAAGTGTTTTAATTATTTACCTGATCTGATAACGGAATAGAGAATAGTTAAGATGCTAACTCCAAGGGTTACATAGAAGAAATCGAGGCCGAATTCGACCAAGCCGTGGGTCTTACCCGAATAGAGGGTGTCGCCAGCTTGATAAGGGATGTCGAAGAAGCCTTTTGCCATAATGAAAGCTACAACTCCAATAACAATGATTGCACCGAGCGCAATTAAGATTTTCTTTACATTGATGCCTTTGACGAGGCCACTAATGATAACAGAAATCAATGCGATAGCGATGCCAAGTAAAATCAAGATGTAGCCCCAATTCAGGATAACTGAAGTGCGTGCATCACTTTGGAGGTCAAGGTAGAAATACACTGCCAAGCCCACAGTGATGATAGCCAACACTGCAAATACCCATTTACCGATATTTGAAAGCTTACCGTTCATGATTATTACTTATTACTTTTTGTTGTACTTAACGAGGATATCCATGAAGCTAATGGAAGCGTTTTCCATGTCGCTCGTAATCTTTTCGATTTTTGTGCCAATGAAGTTGAAGAAAACTTGAAGGATGATAGCTGCAATCAGACCGAACACGGTGGTCAACAGAGCGACCTTCATACCTGATGCAACGATGGTTGGGCTCATATCACCAGCAGCGGCGATATCATCAAAAGCCTGAATCATACCGACAACAGTACCCATGAAACCGAACATAGGAGCCAAGCTGATGCAGAGGCCGACCCAGCTCAGACCGCTTTCGAGCTTACCAGCTGAAACGGCACCGTAGCTGACGAGTGACTTTTCAACATCTTCGAGTGATTGACCATCTTGATAACGGATGAGGCCTTGGGTGAAAATGCTTGCCACTGGACCGCGGGTGTCTTTGCAGAGTTGCTTTGCACCTTCGATGTCGCCAGCTTGCATCTTTTCTTCGATGCCCTTCAGGAGCTTCTCAGAATTGGCATCAGCCATGGTCAAATAGATGATTCTTTCAATTGAAACAGCCATACCAAGCAGCAGGATGACCAACACGATGCCCATGAAACCAGGACCACCGTCGATGAACTGCTTCTTGATGGATTCACGGAATGTCAGAGGAGCTTCTTCTGTAGCAGGAGCTGCTTCAACGACTTCTTCTTCGACTGCCGGAGCAACTTCAGGTTGCGTGGCTTCTTCTGGAGCAACTTGTTCGGTTGCTTCTGGTGCTTGCTGCTCTTCCTGAGCAACAACGAGATTGCTGATACCAAAGGTCATGAGACCAGCAACCATGAGTAAAGCAAATAATTTTTTCATAGTGAAATTTGAATAATTTTGATTATTACTTTTATGAATTAATTTGTTTCTAACTTCCTTATTATAAGTTATTTGCGGAGAGAGCGGGATTCGAACCCGCGGTACCCTTTTGGAGTACACACACTTTCCAGGCGTGCTCCTTAAACCACTCGGACATCTCTCCTCTGTTCGCCACTACCTACACCACGCGAAAAAACGTTGCGAAAGTACGCTTTTTTTTAATTGGAAACGCAAATATCTGCATTTTTTCTTCAATGAAATTTCCAATTGGCTGATAAATAGGACAAAAGAAATCAGACCGACATTTCGCCACGTATCGACAATTGAAGCACTTCCTTGATTCTTTCAGTTGACAGACCTTCGCCAAGCAGGTACATGAGCTTGGTAACAGCGGCTTCGGTGGTCATATCATGTCCACTGATCACACCGATGCGGACCATATCGAGGCTTGTTTCGTAACGTCCCATCTCAACCGATCCTGCTTTGCACTGGGTGATGTTCAAGATGATAAGCCCGTTGTCTACGGCTTCCTTCAGCGAATCAAGGAACCACATGGCCGTGGTAGCGTTGCCCGAGCCAAAGGTCTCCAGCACCATAGCCTTTAAATTAGGTGTACGCAGCGCATGGCGCACATATTCCTCCGAAATGCCCGGAAACAGCTTCAAAATGCCCACGTTACGTTCCATGGTGGTGTGGACTTTGAGCCGCTTGAAGTTGGGCTTCATGATCTTTTCAGTGTTGTACTTGATGTGCACGCCAACATCAGCCAACGCTGGATAGTTCGTTGATGCAAAAGCATTGAAGTTCTCAGCATCGAACTTGGTGGTACGGTTGCCACGCAGCAGCTGGTCTTGGAAGAAGATGCACACTTCCGGAACGATAGCCATGTCGTCATCCTTAGCAGCTGCAATCTCGATGGCAGCCAGGAAGTTCTCGCGACCATCGGTACGCACCACACCCATAGGCAGTTGCGAGCCAGTGAGCACGACGGGCTTGCTCAGATTCTCAAGCATGAAGCTCAAGGCCGATGCCGTGTATGCCATCGTATCCGAGCCGTGAAGCACCACGAAACCATCGTAGTTTTCATATTCTTCACCAATCTTCTGTGCCAACCGCATCCAAAAATCGGGCGACATGTTGGACGAGTCGATTAACGGATCAAATGAATAAAAGTCAATCTGGTAGCCGAAATTCTTCAGCACAGGCAGATGGACGTAGATATTGTCGAAATCAAATGGCACCAAGGCTCCTGTTTTAGGGTCTTGCATCATGCCAATCGTTCCTCCGGTATAAAGTACCAAAATGGAAGTTTCTTCTTTTTGAGTCATTATTGTAGTGTTTTTTTGACTTGTTGACAGTTTGACTTATTAGACTGTAAGATTAAATAAAGCAGATGCGTTACGGGTAGTTACATCAGCGATTTCTTCAAGAGGGCGTTGCATCACCTCGGCGATTCTTCTTGCGGTATCAACCAAGAAAGCCGGCTCGTTGCGCTTGCCGCGATGCGGAACAGGGGCAAGATAAGGCGCATCGGTTTCAAGGACAATCCTTTCAAGAGGCAACTCGGCAAGAAAATCCTTTACATTGCAACTCTTATATGTGGTCACACCGCCGATTCCAAGATGGAAGCCCAAATCGAGATAAGTTTTCGCTTCGTCAAGTGTGCCGTTAAAGCAGTGCATCACGCCACACAAGCCGCCATCTTGTTTCTTCTCCAAGATTTTCACCATCTTTTCGAAAGCGTTTCGGCAATGAATGGAAAGTGGCAGCTTGAGTTGTTTTGCCCAATCCAACTGAAGTTCGAAAGCTTCAATTTGCTGTTTCTCGAAGATTGCATCCCAATAGAAATCCAAGCCGATTTCACCTACACCTATATAAACATCTCTTTCCAGCTCCTTTTCGATTTGTGCCAGCACCTTTTTGTAATCGTCGCGCACCTCCTCGGGCTGCAAACCCATCATCACACGGCAATGCTCAGAAAATTGCTCGAAAGTATCAAGCATAGGCGCAATGGTCGTGGCATCGACATTGGGGAGCAGCAGCATCTGCACACCGTTTTCAACGGCACGCTGCACCACTTCGGCGCGGTCAGCATCAAATTCCTTATCGTAGATATGCGTGTGTGTATCAACAAATTGCATAATCAATACAGGAAATTGTCGTATGGATAACGGATAGCGTGCATGTCGCGGATTTCCTTGTAGAGCAAATCGCGGAATTCTTGGTAGTTGTCGCGGTTCTTGGCGGAGATGAAGATGCAGTTATCGTTCATCTTAGCCATCCAAGTACGCTTCAACTCTTCGTAGGAGACATTACGTTTGGTAGCAGGCGTAAGGTCATCGGGGTCTTTTTCCTCCCAGGTATAGGCATCTATCTTATTGAAAACCATGATAATTTTCTTATCTGAAGCACCCAACTCGGCCAAAGTCTGGTTCACCACCTCAATCTGCGATTCGAAGTCGGGATGCGAGATATCGACCACATGAAGCAGAATATCCGACTCACGCACCTCGTCCAAGGTTGATTTGAACGATTCCACCAAGCCATGTGGCAACTTGCGGATGAAACCAACGGTATCGGAGAGCAGGAAAGGTAAATTTTCAACTACCACTTTGCGAACCGTAGTATCGAGTGTGGCGAAAAGCTTGTTTTCAGTATATACTTCCGACTTGCTCAGCAGGTTCATGATGGTAGATTTGCCCACATTAGTATAGCCCACCAAAGCGACACGCACCAACTTACCGCGGTTCTTGCGCTGCAGGGTCTTCTGCATGTCGATTTCCTTCAGCTTCTCTTTCAGGATAGAGATACGGTCGAGGATGAGTCGGCGGTCAGTCTCTATCTGGGTTTCACCAGGACCACGCATACCGATACCACCACGTTGACGCTCCAAGTGGGTCCACATACGGGTCAAACGTGGCAAAAGATATTGATATTGAGCCAGTTCCACCTGAGCCTTAGCATGAGCGGTATGGGCATTGGAGGCAAAGATATCCAGAATCAAACTGGTGCGGTCGAGGATGCGGCACTCCAAAGCGTTTTCGATGTTACGGGTTTGGGTAGCGCTGAGTTCATCGTCAACAACGGCCAATTCAATGTTTTCGGCCTTGATATATTGGTGAATCTCTTCCAATTTACCCGAGCCGAGATAAGTGACGCTACTTGGGCGGTCCATGGCTTGTACAAAACGAGCAACGGGCACACCGCCAGCAGTCTCAAGCAGAAACGCCAACTCATCGAGATATTCGTCAGTACGTTCACGGCTCTGCGTACGGGTTGCAGCAGCAATCAGCACGGCACGTTCCGGTATCTTTTCGTATGTAACAAAATCACCCATTTTTCAGCTGTAAGCCGTAAGCCGTAAGCAATAAGCTATTAGCCACGGAACCGTAAAGCTTATAGCTTATTGCTTAATGCTTACTGCTCAAAAATGTTTAAAACCAATAATTTTCCTCACTTCATTCAAGGTCTTCGAAGCGCTTTCGCGCGCCTTTTCAGCACCCATGCGAGCGATGCGGTCGAGGCGAGCTTCGTCTGACGAGAACTCCACGATGCGTTCACGAATTGGGGCGATGGTCTTCACCATGTCTTCAGCGAGTTGCTTCTTCATGTCGCCATAGCGAATCGAGCAGTCGTTCCACTTCTCATCGAAATACTTCACAGTTTCGGGTTCGCTGACGATGCTCATCATCGTGAAGAGGTTTTGGATCACTTCTGGTTTATGGCTATTAGGCTCAGTCGGACCGCTGTCGGTGACGGCACGCATTACCTTCTTCCGCATGGTCTTCTCGTCTTCAAACAGGTAGATGCAATTGCCATCGCTCTTGCCCATCTTGCCGCTGCCGTCCAAACCTGGCACCTTGATGGCATCGCCGCCAAAATAGTAGTTCTGTGGTTCGGTGAAGAACTCCACATTATATATGTTGTTGAAACGGCGGGCGCACTTACGGGCCATTTCCATGTTTTGCTCTTGGTCCTTACCTACAGGCACCCATTTTGCACGATGTTGCAGGATGTCAGCTGCCATCAATGTTGGATACGTATAAAGGCCAGCATTCACGTTATCAGGTTGTTGACGAGCCTTTTCCTTGAAGGTGGTTACACGACCCAATTCGCCGATATAGGCGTTCATGTTGAAATAAAGATACAGTTCCAAGGTCTCAGGTACATCACTTTGGATGTAAATGGTAGCCTTTTCGGGGTCGATGCCGCAGGCGAGATATTCGGCCAAGATGGTGCGGGCCGATTTCTGTATGTTTTCAGGCGTTGGATGCGTGGTCAGCGAATGCCAGTCGGCGATGAAGAAGTAGCAGTCATAATCTTCTTGCATCTTCACGAAGCTGCGTACTGCGCCATAATAATTACCAAGGTGAAGGTTTCCGGTGGGGCGAATGCCGCTCAAAACGATGTCTTTCATTATTGAATTGTTAATTGTTCAATCGTTTAGTTGTTGAGACACAAAATCTTGCGTCTTTACTCGAATTTGGGTGCAAAAGTAGTAAAAAAACTAACATCAAAAAGAAAGCCCATCCCAATTGGGACGGGCTTTCGAGATTTTCTTTTTGCAGCACTTCCTAATTATATCTGTATATCGTCGCCGTTGGCGTTAAGGAAGTTGTACTGCAGCATGTGGAAGTCGGACATGGACTGCACCTTAAAGGATTTTCCATATTTCTTCATCCACTTGCGACGGATCGAAAACAGGCCTTTTGTGAGGTAGGCATAAATGAAAGGATGCACCTGCAGTGTGAGTTTGTTCTCGTTCTGTTCGAGGAGCAGGTACTTAAGATTGTTTTCGATTTCGTCGATGAAAAGGATAGCCGGGCGTATTTTGCCCTCGCCGTCGCACACGGGACATTTTTCCTGAACTTGCACTTCGGTTTCGGGACGTACGCGCTGTCTTGTGATTTGGATAAGGCCAAATTTGGTAGCAGGCAAAATGGTGTGCTTTGCGCGGTCACGTGACATTTCTTCACAGAGCTTATCGAAAAGCTCCTTGCGGTTCTTCGATTCGTGCAAGTCGATAAAATCGACAATGATGATACCACCCATATCGCGTAAGCGCAGTTGACGTGCTATTTCCTTGGCGGCATCAAGATTGACTTGGAGTGCATTTTCTTCCGGCGTGTTTTCCTTGTTGACTCTGTGGCCACTATTGACGTCGATGACGTGCATGGCCTCGGTGTGTTCGATGACGAGGTAGACACCGTTTCTGATGGTGACCACGCGACCGAAAAAGCCCTTGATCTGCTTCGATACATTGTAATTGTCAAAGATAGGATCTTTGCCTTTGTAAAGCTGTACAATGTCGGCTTTTTGGGGAGCGATGGTCTGGATGTAACTCCGAATTTCTTCATAAAGCGTTTCGTCGTCAACATGGATATTGTTGAACGACTCGTTCAGTAAATCACGCAGCATGACAGAGGTTTGGTCCATTTCGCTGACCATCTTGCCATGGGCATTCATCTTAACCATCTCGGTGGTGCAGCGTTCCCACTTCTCGATGAGCGACTTAAGGTCGGCATCGAGGTCAGCTACTTTCTTGCCTTCGGCCACCGTGCGGATGATGACACCGTAGTTGTTTGGTTTGATGCTTTGAATCAAACGACGCAGACGGTTGCGCTCTGCGTTGCTGTGGATTTTCTGTGATACCGATATGCGGTTCGAGAATGGGCAAAGAACTAGATAACGTCCGGCAAACGAAATTTCAGCCGACACTCTAGGTCCCTTTGTGTGGATAGGCTCCTTGGCAATCTGAACAGGCAGGAGGTCTCCCACATTGAGTATCTCTCCTATCTTTCCGTTCTTTGGCACATCGCCTTCAAGTTGGAAGTTATCCATAGTGAGATCCGCCGAGCCCGACTTGAGCATAGACTGATACTTAAGCAACGACTTGATTTGCGTACCCAAGTCAAGATAATGCAAGAACGCCTCCTTTGGATGTCCCACATCGACAAATGCAGCATTCAAGCCAGGCAAAATCTTCTTCACCCGGCCGAAATACACATCGCCAACCGCAAACTGGTTATTAGTTTTCTCTTTGTGAAGTTCGACAAGTGTATTGTCCTCCAACAGAGCAATGTCAACCTCCGAAGCGTGCGAACTGATGACCAGATCGCGCACCACAGTCTTCTGTTCTTCTTGTTGTTGCAGTTCTTCAGACATAGTGATTTGCTTGGGGATTAACGATTCATTCCTAAAAACAATAACACAACATTGTATTATTGGTCAATGCTGTGTTATCGTTCAATTGACTTCAAAAAGAAGAAAGGTTATTTCTTCTTGTGTCTGTCCTTTCTCAAGCGTTTTTTGCGCTTGTGAGTCGACATTTTGTGTCTTTTGTGTTTTTTACCGTTTGGCATAGTATATAAATTTTAAAGATTTTGCTGAAATTACTTGACCATGTTCATGAAGGTCTTAGCTGGCTTGAAGGCAGGAATGTTGTGTTCCGGGATGTCGATCTTCACATTTTTCGAGATGTTACGGCCAGTCTTAGCTTTTCTTGTCTTGATGATAAAGCTGCCGAAGCCTCTCAGATAAACGTTTTCGCCGTTGGCCATAGCTGCCTTAACGGTTTCCATGAAGTTTTCAACAACACTTTGGACAGCGCCTTTTTCAACGCCAGTCTTTTCAGCGATCTTCGCTACGATTTCTGCTTTTGTCATTTTCTTTATTATTTAATGGTTATAGATTATTTGTTTGTTGTAAATTTGCCGCAAAGGTATGAACAATTTCGATACGTCGGTTCATTTTTTTCATTTTTTTTATTCTAATAGGCTATAAATAAACAAATTCGCCCAGCAACATGACATCAATGCAATCAATACTGTTGGAATGGTACCATAAAAACAAGCGCGATTTGCCTTGGCGCAACGATCCTACCCCTTATCAGGTGTGGATTTCGGAAATCATCCTGCAACAGACACGCGTCAGCCAAGGATACGACTATTACATGCGTTTCACCGAGCAATGGCCTACCATCGCCGACCTTGCACGAGCCACCGAAGAAGAAGTGCTGAAGATGTGGCAAGGATTGGGCTATTACTCAAGGGCCCGTAACCTACACAAATGCGCCAAACAGATTATGGAGCTTCACAATGGTCAGTTTCCGACCGACATTAATGCACTGAAGAAACTGCAAGGCATTGGCGACTACACGGCTGCCGCTATCGCTTCCATCGCATTCAATCTACCTTACGCCGTCATCGATGGTAACGTCTATAGGGTATTGTCACGCTGGTTCGACATCGACACACCTATTAATATTAATGAAGGGCATCAGGCCTTCTCCCAACTGGCCGACACAATGCTTAACCGCGAACAGCCAGGCATACACAACCAAGCCATGATGGAGTTCGGTGCCTTGCATTGCACGCCCAAGAACCCCGACTGCCAGAACTGTCCGATGCAAGCCCATTGTCTTGCCTTCTCCCATGGCACCGTGGCCGAACGTCCCGTCAAACTCGACAAAGTGAAAGTCACAACCCGATATTTCAACTATTTGGTTCTCAAGATCAACGATGGCATTTACTTACACAAACGCAGCGATAACGACATCTGGAAAAACATGTATGACTTTCCTATGATTGAAAGCGACGAACTTCTCAACGTCAGCCAAATCATCACCTCTGAAGAATTCAAGCAAATCATTGAAAAACAAGATTATACTATCAAAAAAACATCGCCAGCATACACACATAAACTCACTCATCGGACCATCATCGCACAGTTCATTGAAATAAAACTTTCAGAAAAATTGTGCGACATTGAAACAAAAAATATATTTTTGGCACGTGAAAAGGATATGGCAAGATATCCCATCCCCCGACTAATTGATTTATACTTAAACAACTAAAAACAACAAATTATGGCAAGCTTAAACAAAGTCATCCTCATCGGCCGCTTAGGGAAAGACCCTGAAGTCACCACATTTGAAAACGGCAACAAAAAAGTATCGGCAACATTGGCAACCTCAGAACGCTATCGCGACCGTGATGGCAATTGGGTTGAACAAACCGATTGGCATAACATAGTCGTTTTTGGCAACCTCGCCAACGACATTGCCGACCACAAACGTAACTATTCGAAAGGCGACTTGATGTACATCGAAGGCAAACTGAAGACTCGCCAATACACCGACCAACAAGGTTTGGTGCGCTATGTCACCGAGGTGAGTGCCGACAAAATGATGCAGATGGCTCCCGCCCGTCCACCACAACAATCGTCGTATGGCACCCCTTACGAACAACAAGACAATAGCAACCCAGACCCATTCGGTGGCCAGAACTTTGGCAACGATGGACTGCCGTTTTAATTTTTTTACTATTTTTGCGGCCTAATTCAAAAAATAAAAAGTTTTGGAAACACCAGACCCTGACCCTGAGCCTTATACGGAACTCATATCCGTAATCCTTAACCCATTTTTCACAGGATTTACAGTTAACGCCATCATTGGGCTAGCCGTATTGTGCCTACTTCTCATTGCTTCGGCACTCATCTCAAGTAGCGAAACGGGATTTTTCTCGTTACAACCAGCTGACATCAACAACTTGGAATCGCGAGACGATGCCAAAAGCAAACTTGTTCTCAAACTACGAGAAAAGCCAAAGACATTATTGGCTACCATTTTGATTGTCAACAACTTCGTCAACGTCACCATCACCTTGCTCTCCACCTATGTCATGAGTGAGATGTTTGATCTTGTCAATCATCCTGCGGCAGCTTTCTTGCTTGAAGTGGTGATCGTCACCTCATTGATTCTGATTTGCGGTGAAATCACCCCAAAGATTTGGGCAAGCAAGCGTCCTTGTTCGGCAGCACGCCGCATGGCACGACCCTTGGCGGTTCTCATACCCATCTTCAAGCCGCTGAGCAAGTTGCTCGTCAACTCCACATCGTTCATGGACAAGCACTTGGACAAGAAAAAAGGTGAAATTTCAATAGACGACCTCAGCACTGCTGTTGAAATAGCCACTGAAAAATCGACACCAACCGACGAGAAACAGATGCTAAAAGGCATCGCCTCGTTCACCGAGAAAGAAGTGAGCGGCGTAATGATACCTCGCATCGAAATTGTTGGCATTGAACGTAACATGGATTTCAGCGACATGCTCGCCACCGTCATAACAAGCGGATTTTCAAGGATTCCCGTATATAAAGACACCATGGACAACGTATGCGGCATCCTATACGAGAAAGACCTTCTCCCCTATCTGGATGCCGAATCGTACGAATGGCAGAAACTCATCCGACCAGCCTTCTTCGTGCCCGAAAACCGCAAGATCAACGACCTCTTCCGCGATTTCAGGGAGAAAAAAATACATATCGCCATCGTGGTGGATGAATACGGCGGGACATCAGGCCTCATAACAATGGAAGACGTCATCGAAGAAATTGTAGGCGAGATCAACGATGAATTCGACGAAGAAACGCAAGAACAGCATTATACTAAAGTCGATGAAAACACGTATCTCTTCAAGGCACAAACCAGCCTCGTCGATTTCTGCAAGGTGTTCGGATTAGACGAAGACTACTTCGAACCCATGCAAGGCGAAGCCGACTCTCTTGCCGGCCTGATATTAGAGATTGAAGGGCGCATCCCAGAAGTCGGATTCAAGTTCAATTTCGAACGCTTCACCCTCGAAATCACCGAAGCCGATAGCCGGAGAATCATTGAAGTAAAAGTCACATCCGATGAAAAGGAAGAATAATATCATAGCACTGATTGTCAGCACCATTTGTGTTCTTGGCCTCTACTCATGCAGCGAGGAGTCAAGCTATATGCCCAAGCCCAGAGGCTATTTCCGCATCGACCTACCCGAAAAGTCGTATTCGAAAATCGATACCATTGAGCGCTACAGCTTCGAGTGTCCAAGTTATGCTTACACCACCAACGACCGCTACGCTCCTGAAGAAAAAAACTGGGTCAACATCGAGATGCCCACATTCAAAAGTTCCATCCATCTCACCCACAAGCCTATCAAAGAAAATTTGGGCGAATATCTTGAAGACGTGCACACTATGTTGACCAAACACTTGCAGAAAGCCAACGGCATTCGCGACAGCCTGATTGTCAACGACGAACACCATGTTTATGGCATGCTCATCGAGATGGATGGCAAAGCTGTGGCAACGCCACTGCAGTTCTACCTCACCGACAGCACCGACAACTTCGTGCGCGGGGCACTCTATTTCAACTTCAAGCCTAATAACGACTCGCTCCAGCCCGTCATCGACTTCATCAGAGAAGATATCGACCACATGATTAATACGTTTGAGTGGAAGTAACGCGATAACTAATCAACTTTTCTCCTCATTTTTGACGATTTTCAAAGAAAAATACTATTTTTGCCGCCGCAAAACCTTTGCGCCGATGTAAACATAGTATTCACTCTAAAAAGAAAGGGGAGGCTTATGATCAACAGCCTGAAAATCGACAACCTGACTTGGCGTCACTTGAACAACCCAACAGAAGAAGACTTCGAATTCCTGAAAGACAGGTTTCATTTTCACCCCTTAGATATTGAAGACTGCAAATCGGTAAACCAACGTCCCAAGATAGACATTTACGACGACTATTATTTCCTCATCCTGCATTTCCCCAACTTCGACCGTCAGAACAAGTTCGTGAAAATCAAGGAAGTGAAGATTTTCTGGGGTAAAGACTACATCATCTCCATCGAGAAAAACCCATGGGGCGTGTCGCAGTTGTTCAGCGAATACGAGGAACGCATTAAAGAGGAAGACGACCTGAAAATCAAGAGCTCGGATATCTTGCTTTACCGCATCCTCGAAAAACTGATGACCGAATCAGTGTATCTACTGCGCAAAGTCGGTTTGGATGTCGAATTGATCAACCGCGAATTGCTGCAAGAAAAGCAAGTGAAAATCATCGAGCGCATCAGCGTGACACGAAAAAACCTCATCCTTATCAACACCATATTCAAGCCACAGCTGCGACTCTTCCACCTGTTCGAAAATGGTAAAATCACCGGCTTCACCGAAGATGTGGAGTACATGGAAGACTACTGGGGCAACATCTTGGACTACTACCAAAAGGTGTGGGATATGACCGAAGACTACGAAGAGTTGATTGAAGGTCTCTCGCAGACCTTCGACTCGATGCAGACCAACAAGACCAACGAGACGATGAAAATCCTCACGCTGATTTCGTCAGTCATCCTGCCTTTGACCTTTATCACTGGTCTATACGGCATGAACGTTGGCTTGCCTTTCCAAGACAAACCTTGGGCTTTCTACGGAATTCTAGGATTCATGGTCGCCGTGGCTGTAGGCTTCTACTTCTACTTCCGCCACCGCAAGATGATGTAATCACTCATTCACCCACTCGACGTACGAGCCGGGCGTTTCCTGCAACATGATTTTGTGCAATGTGACTTGCTGAGGCAAGACCTCCTGCAAGCGATTCACCATGTCAAGAATGAGGTTCTCGCTGGTTGGCTGGTAATCCACCACCACCACTTTCTCAAAATCGCGCTGCACGATTGCCAAGAAATCGGCTGGCATGGCCGAACTCACCACAAAAGCATGGTCCAAGCGATTGACGATTTGCTCGTTCACCAAGCATTTCAGATCGTGCAAATCCATCACCATGCCATTTTTCGGACTTTGAGGGTCGTTGATAGGTTCACCCTTCACCGTCACACGAAGTTCGTAGGAATGTCCGTGAATGTTACGGCAAGGCCCATCATAACCTTTCAGCACATGAGCCATATCGAAATGGAAAATCTTAGTCAACAGCATCATCTCACCATGAGTTTTAGGTTCTTGACAATTTCGTCGTCTTTCATCAGACGAACGATATAACAACCACGAGGCATGTCAACAGGAATAGTGACGGCAAAACCGCCTTGCGACTTCCCTGCAGCCTTGAGCATCACATGACCACACAAGTCGCAAATCACAACCGAGTCGAATTTCCATTGGTTGCCACTCAAGTGCATCTCTTGACCTTGCTCAATGGGATTGGGGAAAAGATATACCGGCTCGTTAAGGTCCTCTTCCACATCATAATAAGTCACCGTTGCACAAACGGTTTCGGAAGGATCAGAGATACCGTCCAAGCAATAGGCAATCACCATATAGCAGTGCTCACCTACCGAGAGATAACGGTCCGTCCAACTGGTAGCATTCGCCATCATGGCCACATGCGCACCGTCGCGATAGATTTCGTATTCGGTAGCACCCGCCACGGCTTGCCACACCAAATTGACCGTGTTTTGATAAACCGAAGCGCTAAGGCCTTGCGGGGCAGGACAAATATCAGCGCTTTCTTCAACAAAGGTTGCCACAAGGGTATGATTGGCAGTGACACTCGAGAAAGTATAAGTGCTGATGGCACCTTTCGACAAGCCGTCAACCACCACATTGGCAATGCGATAGCCTTCGTCAGGAGTGATGGTATAAACCATAGTCTCGCCACAGCCCACTTCAAGTTGACCCGAAGGAGAAACCGTACCATGTTCGTTCGAACTAGCCGTAATCTGGAAAGCATCAGCCTCGGCAAAAGTAACGTTTACCGTGGTGTTCTGTTGGATATTGGTAATCGTATAGCTGTTGTTCGAATTCAAGCTGACGGCTGTCCCGTTCACTTTCACCGACACGATGGAATAGCACATATTAGGCGTAACCGTGAAAGTCAGGTTGTTTCCCGAGTTCACCGTCTGCGTTCCCGAAGGGCTGATGGAACCACCTGCGCCCGCTGTAAGGGTGACAGTATAGGTTGTGCCTTGCCAGTTAGGGTCCCAAATCATGCGGGCATATTCCGGATGATCGACGAAAGGATTGCGGTTGTGCTGATAGTCGTTATAAATCGCATTGTTGCGGTCGATTTCCTTCTGGCTGACTGGGTCGAGTTCGTTCCAACGAAGCAGCATATCGATAGCCCAGGCCTTGATTTCACTCTTGTTAGTCATGCCGCTGGTGCTCCAGCCCGAGTCTTCGCCATAATAACGCACGCTCATATACATGATGGCACGGGCAAAGTCGCCTTTGTATTCGTCAATTGGCTCAAAGACGGTGCCTGTGTAGCCCGATGTCTTGCAAGAGCCTAACTTCGAACCATTCATCGAAGTCCATTCAGCCGAACGCACTTCGCCAAAAGGATTGTTGCTGCGCTTGCCATTCACATAACCATCCGTCGGGAAGATATGGTGCAAGTCGGTACGCGGTGTGCTTTGGTCGTTGAACCAACTCTGGCACCACGAGTGCTCACGGTTGAAGCAGTCGCCTTCGCCACTATAAGAACCACAAGCATCTTGACCTAGATAAAAAGTATAAGGAGGCGTGCCACCCGGGCGGTCGGAATACATGTCCCAAACCACGCCGTTGCCCTTGTTATCGGTGCTCCAATAGGCATTCAGTATCTGGCTATACGAAATCGATGTGTGGCCTTTAATGATGTTGTGCAAGGCAATCTTCAACTGGTTACCCGTCAAGCCATTGGCAGAATTATAATAATTGGCAGGTTGGGAAAAGGAGACCAACGAAAGTGACAAGCCAAGGAAAAGCAACAATATTTTCTTCATAATCAAGCTAATAAATCAGTAAACAAATAAAGGATGGCCACGACCAACATAAATATCGAAGTCGCAAACTCAATAAAGCTAACCTTTTTCAGCATCTTAGGATCGAAAGGCAACTTGCTGACGATGAAGGCCCACAAAAAGGCTGCCAAAGCAACGATGGCGAAGAACCATTTGCCGAAAGGCATGAAGGTAGGGCCAAATAGCGACATGAGGAATGTGTTGATGGAAGCCATGACCGCCAAGAGCAAAAAGTCCAATTCTTTTTGTGCGGTGTACATCATCTTCCCTTTCAGCACCTTTAAGGAATCGAGGAACATCTTGACTGCGACCACGAGCATCATGGCAAACACCATGTATTCAGCGATATAGGAAAACAGATGCGAGATGAGTCCGCCCATAAGGTTGCCGAGGCAGGCCATCACGGTTTGGGTTACGCCAAAGATGAGTGGCACCAAGATTTTCTGCGAAGGCTTGTCGTCGGCACTCACCATGCCCACCGAGCGCGGCACCACGCTTGAAGTGAGGCAGATGACATAGATGATACTGATGATGATAGCTGAAGTGGTCATAATGCTGCAAAAGTACGCATAAATAAGGAACTGCGCCAAGTAAAAAACCAAAAATCGCAATCATTGTGACCCTTTGTCCATTAGGAGGGGGCGTTCCTTCACTTTTCCGTACACCTATCCGCACTTGCGGATTTTATCAGAATGATGCGATGGCGTGTCTCCTCGTCCATCTCCGTTGTGTCGTTGTAGGCTGGAGCTTGTATCTGCACTTCACTTTCCTTTGGCGAGGGACTTGGCTGGCTGCCTTTTCCCTGGCATCCTGCCAGCAGCAGGGCGGCCGTTGCCGCCACTGCTGCCATGAGGATGAGCTTGTTCATTGTCCTTTTCATTGCTTCACCACCTTATCCGTGAACGTCTTGCCGTTGTCCAAGGTGACTTTCATGAGGTAT
>JAZQMX010000008.1:0-24028 GCA_045627065.1 Bacteroidales bacterium
TATGGCCAGGCTTTGGAATGAATTTGAGCCAGGTTTGATTTCCGTGACAGATGTGAAGCTGAAAACCGTAAAGATTGCCGGTGTGCCTACGCCCGCCTTGGAAGAGGTGCTCTTCGATGTGAAGGACATCAACCTTTTCACCAAGCCGATGTGGTATGCCGATGGCGTGCAGATCTTGAAGAACCTTGCCCAGTTGGGCATCGAGAGTGAGGTCTATACCGAAGTGAGCCGCGTTCTCGACTATCAGAGGAAAAAGACCACGCAAAAGGTGAATCTTTACGAAAAAGTGCAGATACCTGGCTATAACGAAGCCATACGAAAGATTAAGCGATATATGGAAGACGAGGAGAACCTCTCCAAGGCTTCGCAGAAAATCGTGAAGAACAAACACATAATGGAAGAAGAGGAGGCTGAGAATGGTAACTGAAATGACGAAATATGACTTCATATTGCTCAGCGGCGATATGGCATCCTTCCTCGAAAAACTGCAATCCGTGGGCGTGGTCGATATCACACGCTCGACGAAACCCATCGACGAGACTTCGGAGAAACTCTCGCTTCAGGCCGACATCATGCGTCGCGCCCAGCTGACTTTAAAGAACGTGAAGCCTGCCGATAAGTCAGGTGAAGCGCCTAAGGAAGTTGCTGCCGAGGTGATGCAGACCTTGAACGAGAAAGAAGCCTTGTTGGCTCGCTTGCCTCTGCTTGAGAAACAAGTGGAGGAGACCAAGCCTTGGGGTGTCTTCGACCAAAAGACTATCGATAATCTCAAGCAACAAGGCCTTGGCATACATTTCTATAAGGTAAAGTCGTCGGCCTTCGACCCTGCTTGGAAAGAACAATATGCACTCAGCGAGATTTCTGAAGACGGCACGAACACCTATTTCGTGGTGGTCTCCGATACTGACGACTTTGAGTTTCCGCTGAAGGAAGTTCTGGCTCCTGAAGGCGATGTCGCTGAAGTGGAAAAGGAAATCGCGCAGTTGAAAGGCGAAATCGCTGAAGCCGACCAACGTCTTGCTGAGCTGAAATGTCATGAAGAAAAATTGCAGAACGAGCTGAATCAAACTTTGTCAAAGCTTGATCTGCATCTTGCAAATCAGTCGGGTACCAAGGCTGTGGAAGACTACTTGACCGTGTTCGAAGGCTTTGCGCCTACCGAGTGCGAAGAGGCTTTACGCTCCATGCTCGATGAGGAGAGCGTGCTTTACATCGCCGACAAGGCGGTGGAAGATGATAACCCTCCTATCAAGTTGAAGAACAATAAGTTCGTGTCGATGTTCGAGATGCTGACCGACATGTATGGTCGTCCGAAGTACAACGAATTCGACCCAACCGTGTGGATTTCCATCTTCTTCATGCTCTTCTTCGCTTTCTGCATGGGCGATATGGGCTACGGCCTGATGCTTATCATTGCAGGATTTGCCCTGAAGAAAAAATTGGGCAAGATTGCACCTTTGGGCATCACATTGGGTGTCGCTACGACGGTGGTTGGTTTCCTCTTCCACACATTCTTCTCAATGGATATGCTCACTTGGACATGCATTCCTGATGGCGTGAAGAAAATCATGCTGCCTGCGCAGATAGCGGGCTTTGATGGTACTATGGTGCTCGCCTTGTTGGTGGGTATCGTGCACATCTGTCTTGCCATGATTATCAAGACGTGTCAGGCAACCAAGCACAAGGGTTTTGCCAATTCTTTAGGAACTTGGGGATGGACCTTGCTCATCGTTGGTGGCGTCATCGTTGGTGGTTTTGCCTTGATGGGCGTCATCGACAAGACGGTCACCAAGTGGATTGTCATCGTGCTTGGCATCCTTTCCGCCTTGGGCATCTTCTTCCTCAACGATTTGCACCGCAATCCTTTGCTCAATGTGGGATCGGGTTTGTGGGAGACCTACAACACTGTGACGGGTTTGTTGGGCGATGTGCTGAGCTATTTGCGTCTGTATGCCCTTGGTTTGGCAGGTGCCAAGTTGGGTGAAGCCTTCAATGCCATCGGTACCCTCGCTCTAGGTGATGGTGGTGTGAATTGGATATTCTTCATCCTCATCGTGGTCATCGGACACGTCCTTAACCTCGCCATGTGCGTGTTGGGTGCCTTCGTGCATCCTTTGCGTCTTAATTTCCTTGAGTTCTTCAAGAACTCGGGATACGAAGGTGTTGGACGTAAGTATAACCCTTTATCAGAAAATAATCAGTAGAGACGCGCCACGGCACGTCTCGGAATAATAAACGAACAAACAAATTAACAATTAAATAATCAATAGTATGTTAGCAACAATTTTAGGTTATCTCGGTTTGGGCCTCGTGTTGGCCCTCGCAGGTATTGGTAGTTCAATCGGTACCACCACGGCAGGCAATGCTGCTGAAGGTGGCCTGAAGAAGAAACCCGAAGCATCAGGTAGTTTCATGGTGCTCTCGGCTCTTCCTGCTACACAAGGTATTTACGGCTTCGTGGCATTCTTCATGCTGCTGAGCAAGATGCAAGCTGATCCTTCACAAGGTCTGTTGATCTTCGGCGTGGGTCTTTGCGTTGGTCTTGTTTGCATGATTTCAGCCATGCGTCAGGGTCAGGTTTGCGCCAATGGTATCGTTGGCCTGAGCCAAGGTCACGATGTGTTCACCAACACGCTGATCTATGCCGCTCTTCCTGAATTCTACGCCATCTTGGGCCTTGTTGGCGCACTGATGATCTGATTCACGAAAACCGTAGTGAAAAACAAAAGGCGACTCCATTGGGGTCGCCTTTGTTGATTGTTATTGGTCGTCTTTCATCTTCTCAATCATCCGTCGTTCTTTCTTTGTCGGACGTCCTGCGCCACGGTCACGCCACTCTGCTTTGTAAGCGTGCATGAACTCGATGCGCTCGTATTCTTCTTTCGGGGTCAAGTCCGTATAGACTTCAGGGACTTGTTTCGGAGAAACGCGATTTTTGACGACGGTCTTCACTTGCACCACCTTGTGCAGTTGTTCAATCTGCACTTGGATGATGTCGCCTTCCTTCACTTCGCGCGAGGGCTTCACTGCAGTGTCGTTCATCTTCACCTTGCCACCTTTGATGGCATCGGCTGCGATGGAACGGGTCTTGAATAGCCTTGCTGCCCAAAGCCATTTGTCCATGCGGACGATGTTCTCTTCGTCTGCCATTATTTTTCCTTGAAAATCAACTGAATCGGCACACCGCTGAAGTCCCAAGTTTCACGAATCTTGTTTTCCAGGAAGCGCTTGTAGGATTCTTTCACATCCTTAGGCAGGTTGCAGAAGAAGACGAACTGTGGACAGTAGCTCTTCAGCATGGTGATGTACTTGATGCGCACATAACGACCGCGTGAGGCTGCCGGAGGTGGCACTGAGCCGATGATTTCCAGCATCTTGTCGTTCAACTCGCGCACGGGAATGCGACGCTCGCGGTTTTCGTAAACCTTGTGAGCGGTTTCAAGCACCTTATAAATACGTTGCTTGTTGATGGCCGAGGTGAAGATGATGGGGTAGTCGGTGAAAGGCGCAGTTTGTGCATAAATGGCTTCCTCGTAAGCCAAGTGTGTGTTGGAGTCTTTCTCGATGGTGTCCCATTTGTTGACGACGACAACAACGCCTTTCCTGTTCTTTTCAATAAGGTGCAGGATGTTCATGTCTTGCGACTCGAAACCGTTTTGCGCATCAATCATGAGGATGGCTACATCGCAGTCCTCGATGGCGCGGATGGAACGCAGCACGGAGTAGAACTCGATGTCTTCTTCCACCTTGCTCTTCTTGCGAAGACCGGCAGTGTCAACGAGCATGAAGTCCATGCCGAAGGCGTTGTAACGTGTGTAGTTACTGTCGCGTGTAGTGCCAGCGATGTCGGTCACGATATGGCGGTCAACACCAAGGAAAGCGTTGATGAGCGACGACTTACCGACGTTTGGGCGTCCTACCACGGTAAATTTAGGCAGGTCGGTGTTGAAGTCGGTGGTGTCGTTGGGCAACAGTTTGCAAACCTCGTCGAGAAGTTCTCCAGTGCCGGTGCCTGTCATGGCTGAGAATGCGAAAGGTTCGCCCAAGCCGAGGGCGTAGAACTCTGAAGCAAGGGCTGCCTTGTTAGGTTCGTCGGCCTTGTTGACGGCCAAAATGACGGGTTTCTTCTGCTGACGCAGGATGCGTGCCACGTCTTCATCAAGGACATGAAGCCCTGCAATGCAATCTACAACAAAGATAATGACATCGGCTTCATCGATAGCCAAGTCAACTTGTTTGCGGATTTCTTCTTCAAAGATGTCGTCCGACCCAACCACATAACCACCCGTGTCGATGACGGTGAATTCCTTTCCGTTCCAGTCGCTTTTGCCGTAGTGACGGTCACGCGTCACGCCGCTGGTCTCTTCCACGATGGCCATGCGCTGCTTCAACAGACGGTTGAAAAGCGTCGATTTTCCCACATTGGGTCTCCCCACAATTGCTACAATATTTGACATACTCTGTTCGATTTAAATTCGCTGCAAAATTACAAAAAAATCACGCTTCGTAGCCAAAGCGTTTCAGCTCAGCTTCGTTGTCGCGCCAGTCTTTGTCGACTTTCACGAACAATTCGAGGAAAATCTTCTTTCCTGTGAACTCTTCGATATCAGCTCTGGCTTGCACACCCAGTTTCTTGATGGCGCTGCCGCCTTTGCCGATAATGATGGCTTTCTGCGAATCGCGGGCAACGTAGATGCTGGCGCGGATGACGATGCGCTTCTCGCTTTCTTCGTATGAATCTACATCTACTTGCACACAATAAGGCACTTCTTGTTGGTAGTTGAGCAAGATTTTCTCGCGAATGATTTCGGTGATGAAGAATCGCATCGAGCGGTCGGTGAGTTCGTCTTTCGGGAAGTAGGGCGGACACACGGGCAATTTCTCCAAAATCTGCTCGAACACGTTCTTCACATTGGCATTGTGTTGCGCTGAGATGGGGAAAATTGTGGCGTTGGGCAGTTCTTTCTCCCAAAACTCAACGGCTTGGACCAGATTCTCTTGTGTTGAAAGGTCAATCTTGTTGATGAGGACGAAAATAGGTATCTCGCTGTTTTTCAGTCTCTCTACGGTCTTCTCCTCGATCTTTTTGTCGGTGATATCGACCACGAAAAGTATCAGGTCGGCATCAATCATGGCCACGTTGACGAATTGGTTCATCACCTCGTGCATCTTGTAGGCCGGGTCTTTGATGATGCCTGGTGTATCGGAAAATACGATCTGGAAGTCGTCGCCGTTGACGATGCCCAAGATGCGGTGGCGCGTGGTTTGTGCTTTCGAAGTAATGATGGAGATTTTCTCTCCAACTAATTGATTCATAAGGGTTGACTTGCCCACATTGGGGCGTCCTATGATGTTGACATATCCTGCTTTATGCTCCATAATGAAAAATATTTGCTTTTTTTGGCCTTGCAAAGAAACAAAATATTTATCTTTGCAGCCGAATTCAGACGAAAAGAATGTTTTTCGGACGGATTTTTCGCACGATGCGGGGTAGAGCAGAGGCAGCTCGTCGGGCTCATAACCCGGAGGTCGGAGGTTCGAATCCTCCCCCCGCTACACAAAAAAAGAGGTCGATGAAAATCGGCCTCTTTTCTTTTTTGTAGTGCTTGAACTTATTCTGCAACAAGTTTATTCAGGACGCCACTGGCGGTACCGGTCATAGTGACAGGGATAGGCATAGGTATGTCGTCAGTGATAATATTGCCATCACCACTGATGCTTCCGCCGACATTCAAAGTGTTTTCATTTACTTTGTTGCCGTCCAGATCGATGGTGATGTTGACTTGTGATCCTTCGATGTCCTCATTGATAACAAGGGGGCTGAAGTCAACGGCGTCGCCATTAACGGTGCCGTTGAGAGTACGGGTCTCTTCTTGGATGGTGCAGATGGCAACGATTTCGTCGTCATTGGTGCCAGCTGTGATGTTCATGGTCATTGGCATTTCGACAGGATCCATAGGTAGCACTTGGCCAAGAGCTGTGATGGTGAAGTTCGCGGTTACGTCACCTTGGTAGTTGCCGACAAATTTCTGGTTAGGTTTTTCCTTGTTACATGATGCGAAGCAAACTGCTACGACGCAAAGGATGATTGCTAATGCTTTTTTCATTGTTGTATGATTTTAGAGTTAGATTTATTGTCTGTTAACACGGCCAATGCTGGTGCCATTGATTGGGCAGGTGACAGGTACGCCGAGAATCTTCACGGTCAGGTTACCGTTGGTCTTGCCGTCAAGTTGCAGGTAGTCCTTGTTAAGAAGGTTGTCGTGCATTAAAGTGCCCGTGTAGTCGAATGTCATGGTGACGGTGGCATCGGCAAGGTTAGAAAGGTTGGGGATGAGTTCGAGCAATGCAGCGCTGAGAATCTCTGATGCGGCTGCCGTAATGGTTGCTGAAGCAAAAGTGATAGTTCCATCGTTGATGGTGCCATTCATGACAAAATTCTGTCCATAGGCCGTGCAGTTAGCTACGACTTGATTATCGTCATTCCCGGCGACGAGACCCATGGTAAGATCCATGTCGCTGATGTCTGATTCGCTATCGTTCCACGGGAATGTGATGGTGGATCTGGTGACAAGTTTTCCTGAATAGTTGCCTAGGAATTGTTCGTTGACTGGATCTTCTGGCTTGCTGCAGGCGCTGAATATCATAGCGATACAGCAAAGTGCGATGACAAGATGCTTCTTCATAGTTGTGTTATTTTTAAAGTTGTTTATTCAAATAATGGATATTATAACGCAAAAACTGAGCCAAAAATTGTTTATGGGCCTTACTCTCGGTTTTTGGAGTCCATCAGGATGGTTACGGGACCGTCATTGACGAGTGCGACTTCCATCATGGCACCGAATTCACCGCTTTGCACTTCGCGTCCTGAAATCTCTGCTAAGTGCTTTAAAAACAGCTCATAAAGCGGGATGGCTTTTTCGGGACGAGCTGCACGGATAAAACTCGGGCGGTTGCCTTTCTTGGTCAAGGCATGGAGCGTGAACTGGCTCACGACCAAAAACGAGCCTTCCACTTGGTTGATGTCGAGGTTCATGGCATCGTTTTCGTCGCCAAAAATCCGCATCTTGGACAGTTTGTTACACAACCATTCTACATCTTCATCGGTATCGGCATCTTCAATGCCTAGAAGGATAAGCATCCCGATTCCGATTTCGGATTTTACTTGATGATTGATGGTGACAGAGGCATGTGAAACACGTTGGGCAACGATTCGCATAATAATGAATTAGCAGTTATGGATAATCTTGAAAATCATTTCGCGATAGAGGTCTTTCTCGCTCACCTCGCCGTTGTTGTAACCTTTCGATTTCAGGTCGAACTCGCGCAAGATGGAGATGGCGTTCACGCAATTGAGGAGCGTGTAGTTCCGTGCTGCCGATTGATAGTCTTTTACAAAATATGGGCTGACGCCTAATATGGCGGCTAGATTGCCTTGAGACTGGTCGGTAGCAGTGTGCAGCTTTATCAGTTTGGTGAAATAGCCTAAAAGGATGGTCGCCGTGAGCAGCAGTGGGTTGTCTTTGCCATTGTCGGCAAAGTAATTCACTATGCGGTTGGCTTTTACCACGTCGCGGCTTCCAATGGCGGCTTGCAATTCGAAAGGGTTAAAGTCTTTCGAGATGCCTATATTGCGTTCGATATCAGCATCGTCAATGGCTTTGTTTTTTGGCAAGCTTATGGTAAGTTTGTCGAGTTCATTGGCGATTTTGTGAAGGTCGGTGCCCAAATAATCGGCCAACATCTGCATGGCTTTGGGCGTGATGGAATAGCCTTCGCTTTTCAGGTAGTTCGATATCCAGCCTGGGATATTGCTCTCGTACAGTTTCTTCGATTCGAAAAAGACGCCGGCTTTGTCGAGCTTCTTGGCAAAGCTCTTGCGTTTGTCGAGCTTCTTGTATTTATAGACGAATACGAGGACGGTGGTCTCTGGAATGGCGTCGATGTAAGGCTCGAAGTTTTCAAGGTTCTTCACGTCTTGCGCTTCCTTGACGATGACTACCATCTTGTCGCCCATCATCGGGAAGCTGCGGGCGTGCTCGGCAATGGTGTCGACGTCAACGTCACGGCCATAAACCACGATTTGGTTTAAGGCCTTGTCGGCTTCGTCGAGTACCTCGTTCTCGATGGTATCCGAAATCATGTCGATGAAATAGGGCTCCTCGCCTGTCAGGAAATACAGGTTGGCCACTTTCTTCTTCCGGATGTCACTAAGGATTTGGTCGTAGGTCTGAGCCATCAGAACTTCAGGTGTTTCACAGTGATACCATTATTTATTAATTGGCGGAGCGAGTCGATTCCAATGCGTAAGTGTTCGCCGACATAGTTCTTGCTCACTTGCTTGTCGCTCTCTTCTGTTTTTACGCCTTCGGGCACCATTGGGTTGTCTGACACGAGAAGCAGCGCACCTGTAGGGATCTCGTTGAAGAATCCCACGGAGAAAATGGTAGCGGTTTCCATATCTACGGCCATGCACCTGGTCCTGAGCAGATATTCTTTGAAGTTGTCGTCGTGTTCCCAAACGCGGCGGTTGGTGGTATAAACGGTTCCTGTCCAGTAGTCGCGACCATATTCGCGGATGGTGGTGGAGATGGCTTTCTCAAGGTTAAATGCGGGCAGAGCAGGTACTTCGGGCGGAAAATAGTCGTTTGAGGTACCTTCACCACGGATGGCGGCAATAGGAAGGATCAAATCACCGACTTTGTTCTTGCGTTTTACGCCGCCGCACTTACCCAGGAATAGAACGGCTTTGGGCTTGATGGCGCTGAGTAGGTCCATGATGGTGGCTGCGTTGGCGCTGCCCATGCTGAAGTTAATGATGGTGATGTCGCCGTCGGTGGCACATGGCATCGAACGGTCGCGACCAACTACTTCCACGCCTTGCCATTCGGCGAATTTGTCAACGTAGTTTTGGAAATTGGTTAGTAGGATATATTGTCCGAATTTTTCTAATGGCAGACCAGTGTAACGTGGTAGCCAGTTTTCGACGATTTCTTGTTTGGTTTTCATAATTTCGAAATATTTGTGCAAAGATAGTAAAAAGTTGGAAGTCGGAAGCAAACTTCTGCAATCCAAAAATGTTTGCTATCTTTGCGCCCTTATGATACATTATCCGATAAAAATCTTGATGGCTTTCGGCTGCACATTCGAGGGCGGCGGCGATGAGTTTTTCGATTGGCTCATGCGTAATGGCTACCCGGAATTGGGTGCTTTGAGTCACGCCATCCAGGGTGATGCCGAAGCCAAGCAGTGGCTGATCGATAACAAATTCCCGCAGCTGGCTGCCATCGATAGTGCAATTGACGAAGAAGAACAGGCCCAACAATGGCTGTTGAAGAATCACTTTGAAATCAATTTCATCTTTGCCCAAGCAGTCAACAACGATGAAAATGCCATCGCTTGGCTTGAAAAAAATGAGCTAGATGTATTCATTGTCATTGCAAAAAAGATTCGCAAGTATTTGGATGACAAATATTTAGATTATCATAAAATACATTTTTGATTCTTCAAAAAAAAGTTGCTTTCCGTAAAAGAAAAAATCATAACTTTGCAGCCAATCTGAAGTAGTAAATAAATAATTAGAAAAGTATAAAAAAATGAAAAAAGGCACATCTATTATCATCAACATTGCATTGTTTGCAGTCGTTGTATTCTTGGGATTCAAGGTCGTACAAAGCATCCAGGCTCCTATCAAATTCGGTAACGAACAGAGAGACCGTGAAAAAGAAGTGGTCCAACGCCTTATCGACATCCGTGATGCAGAAGTCCAATACAAGCAAGCTAACCGCAAATACACAGCAAGCTTTGATAGTTTGATTCAGTTCTGCCAAGTGGCTGAAATCCCGATCGTGAACATTGTTCCAGATCCAACTGATACCACTTTCACTAGAACTATCAATGACACTATCGGTATGATTCGTGTTATGGATTCGCTCTTCGGCGAGCACAAGAGACCAGGTTTCAACATCAACGATCTGCGTAATGTCCCATTCAGCAATCCAACCACAGAATTTGAAATTGAAGCCGGTATGATTACCCGTAGCGGTAGCATCCAAGTGCCAGTGTTCGAAGTCAGAACTCCTTACGAAGTTTATTTGAATGGCATGGATCAGCAGCGTGTGAACAACGCCAAGGCTGAAAAGGAAAGCATCAACAGATATGCTGGCCTGAAGGTTGGTTCTATGGAAGAAGCTTCAACCGACGGCAACTGGGAAAAACTCTAATGAATGTTTGAATGACAGCTTCATTGAATCCTTATATCACCAAGTTTGACGAAGGGTTTGATGTTGAGAAGTCGCAAAATTATAGACTGACCATCCAAATCGCTTTGGGTGGTCTTTCTTTTGCCTTCCTCGACACCACAACGAATACCATCGTCGGAATAGAATTCTATCAATCTGATTCATTGACTGATAGCATGGAGATTTTCAATGCTATTGGACGTGCTCTTGATGCTAAAAATCTGAATGATAGGGAATTCAGTTCTGTGACATGTATTGTGGAAGGCCGAATCTGCACCTTAGTGCCTACGGCTTTGTTTGAGGAAGACCATGGTCGCCAATTCCTTGATTTCGGTTTTCAGCTTCCTTCGGATTCAAAAATCATGACCGATGTGGTGGCTAAGGCCGATTCCGTCAATGTATATGCCATGCCGCAGATGCTGTTTTCGAAGATTTCAACAAAATGGTCTAATGTGAGATTCGTCCATGCCAGCACGCTTTTGTTAAATGGCTTGCTTGGCCACGACGACCCTTCACGACATGGCGTTTGTGTTTGTGTCAGAAATCGCAGCTTCGATATGGTGGTAAAAAAAGATGGGAAACTGCAGTTTTTCAACAATTTCAAGTTCAATACAAAGGATGATTTCTTGTATTTTTTGCTTTTTGCGCTTGAGCAATGTCATTTGCCTGGGCCCGAAGCAACAGTGCTGTTCAGTGGCTTGATCATGCCTGCTTCTGAAATCGTTGAATTGTGTAGCCGCTATGTCAAAGATGTGAAGTTTATTGGGAACGACCATTCCGTGAAGGTTTCGGAGGCTCTGGATGAGGTCCCATTCCATTATTATTTCATTCATTATCAAGCGTTAAAATGCGAATCATAAGAGGAAGATATCAAAGACGCCAGATTGTTGCACCCAACAATTTGCCCGTGCGTCCAACGACGGACATGGCCAAGGAAAGCCTGTTCAATATTTTGGAGAACTATTATGATTTTGAGGAACTCGAAGCTCTGGATTTGTTTGCCGGAACGGGCAACATCTCTTACGAATTGGTGTCGAGAGGCTGCAAAAAAGTAGTGTCTGTTGACCAAGATGCAGGTTGCGTGAAGTTTATCCGCGAAACGGCCAATAAGTTGGAAATGAAGGAACTGATGGTGATTCGTTCGGACGTGTTCCGCTTTTTGGATACGCATAAGATGAAGTATGACCTCATCTTTGCGGATCCACCCTACGATTGCCAAGAATACGAGCAACTTGTGAAACTCGTTTTTGATAACGAATTGCTGAAAGATGACGGAATGTTCGTG
This sequence comes from Bacteroidales bacterium, assembly GCA_045627065.1. Taxonomy (GTDB): domain Bacteria; phylum Bacteroidota; class Bacteroidia; order Bacteroidales; family F082; genus Limimorpha. Next base: position 11,527 of record JAZQMX010000008.1, read on the forward strand.
CTTGAACATGATAAGCACATCAACTTTGAGGAACATCCGCATTTTATGGACCAACGCCGCTATGGCAAGGTCAATTTCACTTTCTTCGCACAAACGCTTGAAGAATCAGAAGATTGATAGACGATGATTTCTGTACAAAATCTTAGTATGCACTTTACCGGTGACGACCTTTTCACCGATATCACTTTTTTGATTCGGGAGAAGGACCGCATTGGCTTGGTGGGGAAAAACGGAGCAGGAAAAACCACTTTGCTGAAATTGATTTGTGGCATCGAACAGCCATCAAAGGGTGAAGTAGTTGTGCCTCAAGGCGTAACGATTGGTTATCTGCCCCAAGAGAAGAACGTAAACAGTACGAAGACGGTTCTCGACGAGGCTTTGTCGGCTTTCGATGAATATCATCAGTTGGAACGTGAATCGGAACGTATCCAACAAGAACTGGCTGAGCGTACCGACTATGAAAGTGCACAGTATCATAAACTTATCGTAAAACTTACGAATATCACTGACCGCTTGACTTTGTTGGGCGGCAATTCGATAGAAGGCGAAGCCGAGCGCATTTTGGTGGGCTTGGGCTTCGACCACGAGGATATGCTACGCCCCATGCGCGAGTTCAGCAATGGCTGGCAGATGCGTGTGGAACTGGCAAAAATCTTGTTGAAGAAACCTAATCTGCTGTTGCTCGACGAACCTACCAACCACCTCGACATCGAGTCCATCCAGTGGCTTGAGGGGTTCTTGAAGTCGTATTATGGTGCCATCTTGATGGTGTCGCACGATAGGGCTTTTCTCGATAACATCACCATTCGTACGGTTGAGATTTCCAATGGGAAGATATACGACTATAAGGTCCCATATTCCGATTATGTGGGTCTGCGTGAGGAACGTGTCGATATGCAACGTTCGGCTTACGAAAACCAACAACGCGAAATCAAGAACATTGAAGCTTTTATAGAGCGTTTCAGATATAAGGCAACGAAGGCTAAACAGGTGCAAAGCCGTGTGAAACAGCTGGAGAGGATGGAAGAGATTGAGATTGACGATATCGATAAGACCGCCATTCACTTTAAGTTTCCGCCTGCGCCTCATTCGGGTACGGTTACCCTTGAGCTGGAGAATGTCGGGAAAGCATACGGTGATAATCAGATTCTGGAAAACATCAACTTGCTGATTCCACGTGGCGAGAAAATCGCTTTTGTAGGTCGCAATGGCGAAGGTAAATCCACCTTGTCGAAAATCATCGTTGGCGTGCTCGACCATGAAGGAACGGTGAAGTTGGGACATGAAGTGAAGATTGGTTATTATGCACAGAACCAACAGGATATGTTGGATATGAACAAGACCGTCTTCGAAACTTTAGATGATGTGGCCGTGGGTGATATGCGTCTGAAGGTGAAGGCTTTGCTTGGCGCTTTCCTTTTCCGTGGCGACGATATCGACAAAAAGGTCAAAGTACTTTCAGGCGGTGAAAAGGCAAGGCTTTCGTTGGCCAAGATGTTGCTTTTCCCTACCAATCTGCTTGTGCTCGACGAACCTACCAACCACTTGGATATGCTCTCGAAGGACATCCTGAAAAACGCCCTGATTCAATATGACGGCACTTTGATCATCGTTTCGCACGACCGTGATTTCTTGCAAGGCCTCACCAATAAGGTTTATGAATTCCGCAAGCCTAATATTAAGGAATATATTGGCGATATTTACGATTTCTTGGAGCAGAAAAACCTGAGTCATCTGAAAGAACTTGAGATGGCGAAGCAGAAGACGAAGGTCGTAGAAACTGCCCCTCAATCGCAAAACAAACTCAATTACGAGCGCAAAAAGCAGTTTGATGCACGCTTCCGTAAGATTGACAAGGAGATTCAACGTCTGGAAGATGCTATCGGCAAATTGGAAAAGGAATTGGCCGATTTGGATGATATCATGGCGCATCCCGATGAGCACACTGAAGTGAATGTTGATAACGATTGGTATTGGGCATACGGCAAGAAGAAAGAGGAGATGCAAGCCTTGCTCGATGATTGGGGCGAGAAACAGATGGAACGTGAGGAAGTCGAGAAAGAGTTTAATTCCTAATAAAAAGAATGCGGAGCAACCAGATGGCTGCTCCGCATTCTTTTTGATGGATTGGCGTCTTATTCGATAACCATGTCGAAAGGTATGCGGGCTTGAAGGCCTGTGTTCTCCTTGAGGTTGTCAAGTCCTTCGAAATAGTGGTAATAGACACCCATCTTTTGGCGCATGGCAGCATCGATTTGGTCTTCTGAACCATTCATTTGCTCCATGAGTCGTGTGAAGATGTCTTTCTGCTTGGGCATTTCAACAATCTTATAGTCGCTGCCGAGTTCTGCCTTCTGGATAGCAAAGGCAATGGCATCTTCCAAATCGCCTAATTGGTCAACAAGGCCTAATTCAATAGCATCTACACCAGCCCAAACGCGTCCTTGACCGATGCTGTCGACATAGCTTTGGCGCAAGCCACGGCCGTTGGCGACCAAGTTGGTAAAGGCGTCGTAGGTCTTCACAACGTTTTCTTGGAGTTTGGCGTATTGGAACTCGCTAAGTGGTTGGGTGAGCGTACCGAAGTCGGCATTCTCATTGGTCTTGGCGACGTCGAAAGTCAGACCAATCTTATTGTTGAGGAAGCCTTTCAGGTTAGGGAAGGTGCCAAACACACCGATGGAACCAGTGAGGGTAGTGGGGTTGGCGAAGATATAGTCGGCATTGGCCGAGATCCAGTAACCGCCCGAGGCAGCATAGTTGCCCATTGAAACGATGACGGGCTTTTCCTTAGTGGCAAGTTCCACTTCACGACCGATGACGGCCGAGGCCAAAGCACTACCGCCAGGTGAGTTGACGCGCAGCACGATGGCTTTCACATCTTCGTCTTCACGAGCTTTGCGGATGGTCTTCGAAAGGTTCTCGGAATAGATTTTGGTTTGGTCGCTGCTCTTGCCGTCATAAATCTGTCCTTCTGCATAGATGATGGCGACTTCGTTTTTGCTGGCATTCTTTGTATTATACGACTTGGCATAATCGGCATTGGCGATAGCGTTCACTTTCTTGTTGCTGCCAGTCAAACCTTTCAGCTCGTTGAGGATTTGGTCTTTGTATAATAAACCATCAACAAGTTTGTGCTCCAAGGCTTTGTCGGCATCGAAGTAGGTGTCCAGATTGTCAGCAATTTCGTTGAGTTCTTCAACGCTGATGTTGCGGCTTTGGCTCATGTCGAGAAGCAATTGACCCCAAACACTGCCAAGGAGTTTGTCCATCTGTTCGCGGTTCGCTTCGCTCATCTTATCGAGGAAGTAAGGTTCGACAGCACTCTTGAAACGGTTGTTCGGACCACGGACGATTTGCATCTCGATATCGAGTTTCTCAAGCATGTTCTTGTAGAACATGATTTGGGACGCCATACCGTGAAGGTCGAGCATGCCTTCGGGATTGAGATAAACCTTGTCGGCAACGCTTCCGATGTAGTATGCTGTTTGTGAGTAGTTTTCGGCGTAACTGACGATGAATTTACCTGATTCCTTGAATTCAACCAGTTTATTTCTAATCTCTTGCAATGTAGCAGTGGAAGACGGGATACTGCTCAGCTCCAAATATATGCCCTTGATGTTGTCATCGGTCTTGGCATGCTCAATGTTGCGGAGAATGTCGTTCAATCCGGTGGCATCTACGGCTTCCATAGTAGTGAAATTGATGCTGTTGATTTCATCATTGCTGCTGCGGTCAGGAATTTCGTAATCGAGTTTCATGTAAAGCACTGAATTGGGCTTTACCGTAGCAGTTGTTTCGGTTTTGCTAGTCGATAATGATGAAATAATGGAGGTAAAGACGCCAATCTTGATAAAGAAAGTGGCTGTCATTGCAATAAGCGCACCGAGAAATGCGGCAAGTAATGCTTTTGAAAATTTCATTTGAATTAGATTTGTTGTTAATTAGGCGGCAAATTTACTATTTAATTTGCAATCGCCGAAAGTTGAAACCTTGCATCCCAATTTTTTTTATTTTTGTGGAAAATCTCTGTCATGGAAAAGTGCTATATCCTTTTTGGGTCGAATCAAGGCGATAAAGCGGCCATTTTTGAGCAGGCTTGCCTATATATTAATAATAGGTGTGGTCAAATCACTGCTATCTCTTCGTCTTATGAGTCGGAACCATGGGGTTTTGATTCTGAAGAATGGTTCTTGAACCGCTTGATTGAAGTGCAAACCGAATTGCTGCCTGATGAATTGATGGTTGAATTACTCGAAATTGAGAAAGAACTGGGTCGGGTCAGGCATCCTGAGGTAGAAGGATACACTTCTCGTACCGCTGATTTGGATATCTTGTATTATGGAAATCAAGTGGTGAATACTGCACGAGTGATAGCGCCACATCCACGTTTGCATCTTCGTCGGTTCGCATTGTTGCCCATGTGCGAATTGAATCCCGATTTGGTCCATGCAGTATTTCAACTCACTCAGTCCGAATTGCTTGCACTTTGCCCTGACGATTCTGTTGTCAATAAGTTGTAAAAAACAATTGGGATTGTGCTGGTAACACATTACATTTTCCTATTTTTGCAGTCATGCAGTATAACTACATAGCTATCGAAGGAACAATTGGCGCGGGGAAAACCACTTTGGCTACGCGCATTGCCAACGACTTCAACGGGAAACTTGTCCTTGAGGAGTTTGAAGGCGATAAGAACCCGTTTTTGCCTTTGTTCTACAAGGAGCCGGAGAAGTATTCTTTCCAGTTGGAGATGACTTTTCTGGCCTTGCGTTTCCAGCAGCTGAAAGACAAACTGAGTAGTCTGGATCTCTTCCACGATTTCATCATTACGGATTACTATGTGGCCAAGTCACTGATTTTTTCGCGCAACAACTTGCAGGATTTGGAGTATCAGTTGTTCTCACGTTTCTTCAACATCATTTTTTCAGATATGCCAAAGCCTGAGTTGTTGGTTTATTTGTATTCGGATGTGGAAAGGCTGCAGAGAAACATTCACAAACGTGGACGTAGTTATGAGCAAGAGATCAGTGATGATTATTTGAATGATATCCAGCAAGGCTATTTCGAGTTCTTGCGTCAGCAGCAAAGTAATATGCGCATATTGATTTTGGATACCAACAAACTTGACTTTGTGGCCAACGAAAAGGATTACCAGATGATTCTTGATGCCATCGATCGCCCTTATGATATCGGCATACACCGGGTTTCTTTCTGATTTTTTTGGTCTTATAAAAACAAAAAAAGCCGCCAAAACTGGCGGCTTTTTTTGTATTGTCTTTTATCGATTATTTTTCGACATAGACTTCAGCGCGACGGATCAGAGGAAGGATGTCCTTTTCCAGTTCTGGATAGATGTCGATCATTTCCTTGATGGTCTGTTCTCTGTTGCTTGACTTGTTGATGTTGTTGACGATAGCGTCCTTATCAGCGAGGTTCGAAGCTTGGACGAGTTCGATGAACTTATCCCAGTCAGGACCGTTACCCTTAGCGGTGAAACCGAAGTCCTTAGCGTTCTTCTTAGCCTTCTTGATTTGAGCCTTGATGTCCTTTTCGGCAGCAGCAGCACGGTCGTCAGCCAAGCCATTGTTGTGGTCGAGTTCACCTTCTGGAGAAGCCCAACCTTCAATTCTGAAGCTCTTGCATTCGCCCTTGAGCAATTCGTTCAAGGTGTTTCTAGCAGCCTTGTTCTTGTCGGTGTTGTTGATGACCGACTTGTCCTTAGCGAAGTAGTAGATGAAGTCAGGACCAGCAACTGGTTCTGGTTCTGGTTCTGGTTCTGGTTCTGGTTCTGGTTCTGGTTCTGGCTGAGCGATAACGCCGTCAGCAAGTTTTCTTTCACCACCTTGAGTGAAGTAGGTGTTCTTCACGATTTCGTCTTGAGTTGGGTAGATGGTACCGTCGTAGACGTAGAACATTGGGTTGCCCATGAGCTCGCAGTTTTCGAGTTCAGGAACGTAGTCGATGCAGTAGTTCTTGGTGAATTCGCCACCTTCCTTGTAGCTGACGCGGAAGTCGCCTTCGCCCTTAACCTTTTCACCAACGAAGGTGATAGGATCGAGGTCGATTTGGCCACCGTTGTAGCTCAGGTAAGGAGTGAGGTTCATGACAGCTTGCTTTTCGAAGTATTCTTCAGGGATGGTGACGATGACGTCGAAGCAAACCTTACCATTTTCGTCTTCAACCAATGGATCTGGGTTGACGCGCATGGTGATTTCCTTTGATTCGCGAGCCATTCTTTCGATGTCGCAAGGATTGTTGAACTTGAAGCGGAGGCCAAGGTTGAGTTGGCTGTACATATCGTTGACATATTGCACTTCATCCGTTGGAGCCTTTCTGACCTGGTCGAGGTTGTCCTTGTGAGCGAAGAGATAGGTGTAGTCAACATAAATGTCGAGTTTTGGAGCCACGTTGAAGGTGAGTTCAGCACCAACAGGAGCGGTGAGGGTAATGTCGTACTCTTCAGCAGCTTCCAGGAGGTTGGAACCTTCTCTGGTTTCAGCATTCAGTTGTTGGACAGCACCAGCTTTGTAATAGATACCACCGATACCGATATGAGGCACGAAGTTGACGACTCTTCTTGGGTTGTACTTGAACATGTTGAAGACGTTGAAGGTCAAATTCAATTTGCCTTCGAAGTACTTCGTGTGGTCAAGTTGGAGGTCTCTGTAGTAGTAAATGTCATTGTTCACGCATGGAACCAAAAGTTGTGGGTCTTGTGAGTAGAGCTTTTCACCGCTGAGGGTACCATAACCGAACTTGCCATTCAGACCGAGGACACCGTTGAATTGGTAACCGATGCCGAATTGGCCGTTAAAATTGTGCAGGAAATACTGCTTGCTGTTGTCCCAGTCACCAAAAACGGTACCAGTGTAGTTTGCAAGGTCACCGTGGTTGATGGAGAAACCGCCGTCAGCCGAAATGTACCAGTACTTTTCGACGGGCTTCTTGTTGTTGCTCTGAGCATAGAATGACAGAGGAAGGATTGCCATCAAGGCAACCAACAACACTTTAGAAAAAGTCAAATTTTTCTTCATAACGTAATGTGTTAAGTTAATGATTTAATTAATTAGTTTATAATAATTTACGACTTTCAAATAACTTGTTTTCCTGCTATTTTTAGGCATTTTCAGCCTCTTTTTAGCAGTTTTAACGAACAAAAATAGGTATTTTTTTGATATCAAAGCAAAAAATAGTGAAAAAAAACTACTTGTTTAACAAATAAAGCCCCTCAAATGCTTTCCACATAACGATTCCTGCACATACTGAAACATTGATGGAATGCTTAGTTCCTTCTTGCGGTAGTTCGATGGCACCGTCACAAAAGGGGAGCGCTTCTTCGCTTACACCTTCAACTTCATTACCCAAGATATAGGCTGATTTTTCTGGGAATTTGAAATCTTGCAACATGATGCTATCTTCGATCTGCTCGACTGCATAAATCTGATAGCCATTCTTTTTAAGCTCTTCACAGGCTTCTCTAGTAGTGCTGAAATAGCGCCATCTGACGGTTTCGTCGGCGCCTAAAGCAGTCTTGTGGATTTCTCGGTGAGGTGGACATGCGGTTATGCCACAAAGATACAACTCTTGAATTCTAAACGCGTCGGCGGTCCGGAAGAAGGCACCGACGTTGCTGAGCGATCGGATGTTGTCTAATATAATAATGATAGGGAGTTTGGCCGTTTGGTCAAACTCCTCTTTCGTTTTCCTCTGAAGTTCGTCGGTATTAAGCTTGCGCATCGTCGGTTGGAATTCCTCCTTTTGCTTGAACGTGGGTGATATAGGTGACGGCTAAAGCACCTGCCATGATGGGACGGAGATAAAGCGATGCGATGGTGAGGAACTTATTGCTGCTGTCGGCAAGTATTGTCGCAGGACCATTGATTGACAATAGAATAGCAGTAATTAGTTCGGCAAAGAAAATAACGGAAATGAGGATTTTTGAACTCTTGAAATTTCTCCAATCAGCATTAAAAGTAAACAAACCTGCAAAGACCAAGACCGATTCAAGCAGCGCTGTGGCTCGGGAAGCATCGCTTTGCGTAATCGTTTCCAATGCACTGGTGTAAGGGAAGAGGATGCTGTTTAGCAAAATAGCCAAAGCATAGCACCAAACGATGATGGGAAACATGATGTAGGTGTGTTTTTCTCTTCTGATCTCGATGGTGAAGGCCATGGCGAAAGCTACTAGCCCGATGAAACTCACCAAGAGGTTCTGCCAGTTAAATTGGATAAAAGCTGACTTGATGGCGATGATGAGGCAAATGACTGCTCCTACGAAAGTAAGGGTTGTGTTGGCCCATACGAAGAAATTGTTCAGGGGTTTTGTTGTATTATTACTCATGATGATAATGATTTGAATTTGCAAATAAACGGAAAAAACACACACCAACCGCATTCGAATCAGTTTTTATTCTGCTATGGCACTTGACCTTTTGTTTTTTCCCTATTTTTGTGCAGTTTTTTATTCAATAAATTTATGGCAGAAAAGGCAAGTGAAACCCCGTTGATGAAGCAGTATTTCTCGTTCAAGGCGAAATATCCTGATGCAATGCTGCTCTTTCGTGTAGGCGACTTTTATGAGACTTATGGCGAGGATGCCGTCAAGTCATCTGAAATTCTCGGTATTGTGCTGACCAAACGCTCTAATGGCGCTGCGGCCGATATCGAGTTGGCGGGTTTCCCATACCATTCGCTTGACACTTATCTGCCGAAATTGGTCCGTGCTGGATTGAAAGTGGCTGTCTGCGAGCAGCTCGAAGACCCGAAACTGGCCAAAAAGTTGGTGAAGCGTGGTATCGTTGAATTGGTTACGCCTGGTGTTACTTATAATGATAATGTGCTGGAACAGAAGGAAAATAATTTCTTGGCTTCCGTCCATCTTTGTGACGACATTAGCGGCATTGCTTTCTTGGATGTCTCAACGGGCGAGTTCTATCTTACTCAAGGTGCTAACGATTACATTGATAAGCTGTTGCAAAGCTTCAACCCCTCTGAGGTGTTGGTGCAACGCAATCGCCGCAAGCAGTTTGTCGATTTGTTTGGCGGCAAGTATTATCTCACCGTTTTCGACGACTGGGTCTTCACCGACAATTATGCCAATGAGGTGCTCAACAAGCATTTCAACACGGTTTCGTTGAAAGGCTTCGGTGTTGACGATTTCCCGAAAGGTATCATCGCAGCTGGTGTCTCAATTCATTATCTGCTTGAGACGCAGCATGATAAAATCAATCACATCACATCCTTGTCGCGCATCGACCAAGGCCAATATGTGTGGTTAGACAAGTTCACGATTCGCAATCTTGAACTTCTGCATACGGCAAACCAAAACGCCAAGACTTTGATTGATGTCATCGACAAGACGGTGTCGCCTATGGGTGGCCGTTTGATGCGCCGTTGGTTGAGCCTGCCGCTGAAAAACAAGGAACAAATCGAGTCGCGTTATGAGGTGGTGCAGATTTTCATGGATGATCGTGACCTTATCGGTAAGTTCCAGGATGCCATCCGTGCGGTGGGTGACTTGGAACGCCTGATTTCGAAAGTGTCGTTGGCGAAAGTTAATCCGCGTGAGTTGCTGCAAGTGGGTCGCGCTTTGGACCAAATCGAGATATTGAAAAAGGCATGCGAGGCCAGTGATCAGGCTGCCTTGTTGCGTTTCGGCGAGCAATTGAACCCATGCGTGACCATCCGCGATAGGATAAAGAAAGAACTCAATCCAGATGCGCCTGCCTTGGTGTCGAAAGGCAATTACATCGCAGAGGGTGTCGATGCCGAGTTGGATGACTTGCGTAACCTTTCACGTTCGGGCAAGGAATATCTGATGGGTATCCAGCGTCGCGAGATGGAGGCCACGGGCATCACTACGTTGAAAGTGGGTTATAATAATGTGTTCGGCTATTATCTCGAAGTCACCAATTCGCATAAAGATAAGGTGCCGGCCGAGTGGATTCGCAAGCAGACCTTGACCAATGCCGAACGCTATATCACTGAGGAACTTAAGGAATACGAACAGAAGATTTTAGGTGCCGAGGAGAAGATTTCCATCATCGAAGCGCGGGTGTATAACGAATTGGTGAATGCCGTTTCGGAGTTTGTCGAGCCTATCCAATTGGATGCTTCGCTGGTGGCTCGCCTCGATTGCTTGGTGAGTTTCGCCGACATTGCGCTCAAGAATAAATATGTGCGTCCGACGATTGACGACAGCTTCGTTTTGGACATCAAGGAAGGCCGTCATCCGGTCATCGAGCAGATGATGCCGGTGGGCGAGAGCTATATCGCCAACGATGTATATCTCGATCGCGACAAGCAGCAAATCATCATCATCACGGGTCCAAATATGTCGGGTAAGTCAGCCTTGTTGCGCCAGACCGCTTTGATTGTGCTGATGGCTCAGATGGGTAGCTTTGTGCCTGCCGATTCGGCTCATATCGGCTTGGTTGACAAGATTTTCACTCGCGTTGGAGCTTCCGATAATATCTCGTCGGGTGAATCTACCTTCATGGTTGAGATGAACGAAACGGCGAGCATTTTGAATAATGTGTCGTCGCGCAGTTTGGTATTGCTTGATGAAATTGGTCGTGGCACGAGCACTTACGATGGCATCAGTATTGCCTGGGCCATTACTGAGTTCCTGCACGAACATCCGGTCAGCCGTGCCAAGGTGCTGTTTGCCACTCACTATCACGAACTTAACGAGATGGAAGCCTCGTTCTCGCGCATCAAGAATTATCATGTCTCGGTGAAGGAAGTCGGCAACAAAGTGGTGTTTTTGCGTAAGCTGAAGAAGGGTGGGAGCGCCCACAGTTTTGGTATCCATGTGGCTGAGATGGCTGGTATGCCGCGCAAGGTGGTGGAACGCGCCACCGCATTGCTCTCGGTGTTGGAAAAGTCGCATACCAACGAGGATTTGGAGAAAGTCGCCACCAAGAAGCAAGACGATGGCGTTCAGCTGAGTTTCATCCAGCTTGACGATCCGTTGCTTTTGCAGATCAAGGAAGACATCCTGAACACCAACATTGATACTTTGACTCCTGTTGAGGCCTTGATGAAGCTGAATGAAATTAAGAAGCTGCTGAATCATTGATTATATTCCGCCTTTTCAGTCTCTCCCAATTGCTCAATGAGTTCGTCACAAGTGTAATAGACTTTTTTCTGGCATTTTGAAACGGACCATATCCCTCCTGCAATGAGTATCATGCCACAGGAAACACCTAAAATAAAGGCTTTTCGGGACAGAATGGCTTGCGCCCACCATATATAGATGAATGCTAATAATATAGCACCTATTACACATTGGATGCAAAGCCATCTTCTATGGCTTTTCTTATACTTTTTGAGTTTGGATATTGAAGAGGATACATTTTCGTTCATTATTTCATTCAGATTGAGTTTTCTGAATAGGATAAGATTGATGATAATGTCAATGGTAGTTAGAACTATTATTGCGATTCCTATCCATATTGGAAAGTTGAATTCGAAAAGTTCCCAAAATATAACAGGACCAAAAACGAGGCCTAATCCATCAAGGATTAGAGTCTTGTAATTATTAATATTAAGGATTTGTGTTTTTGAATTCAGCGTTGCTTTTGTCAGTTTTTCATTGATGATGCTTTCTTTTTCCAATTTTTTATTCAGCATGGCTAATTGTGCCTTCATTTCTTCCAATTCGTTGTTTTCCATTGTTCTGCATATTATTCGTTTGACATATTTTTCAGTTTCTCTTTGATTCTAACCAACTTGACAGATACGTTTTTTGTAGAGATGCCTATGATTTGCCCGATTTCCTCGTAACTCATGTTTTCCAACCATAACAAGATGATGGCACGGTCGATCATGCCGAGTTTGTTGATGCGTCGATAAAGTTGTTGTACTTGTCGTGTATCGTCATCTGTGTCGGTGAATAGGTTAATTGCCATTGAAAGGGGAACAGTCTCCATGTGGCGTTTCTTTTTTCGTTCGTAAGTAAGGCAGGTGTTGATGCTGACACGCCATATCCAGGTTTTCACATCGCATTTGCCTTCGAAGGTGCCAAAACCTCGCCATAAATTTATTAAAGTCTCTTGAAATAGGTCGTTTACATCTTCTTGATCTTTCGAGAAGAGATAGCATACGGTGAAAATTATGCTTTTGTGGGATTCGATTAATTTTGTAAATTCAAGTTCTTTTGTCTCCATTGTATCAGAATCAAGCTAATCATTAGACGCAAAAAGAACAAATAAACTACAATTTTATTTGAAATAATTATATTGATTTGCCGTATAAAGTATATATAATTGAATATCAATTAAATATATAATCAAAAGAAAAAAATGCAAAAAAAATGCTTGCGAGAATGAAAAAAGTTGTACTTTTGCCGCGTCAAAAACGACAAGCGGAAATAGCTCAGTTGGTAGAGCACGACCTTGCCAAGGTCGGGGTCGCGAGTTCGAGTCTCGTTTTCCGCTCCGCTTTGCGGAAATAGCTCAGTTGGTAGAGCACGACCTTGCCAAGGTCGGGGTCGCGA
>JAZQMX010000009.1:0-52127 GCA_045627065.1 Bacteroidales bacterium
ATCTGTGTGGGCTCGGCAATGAGATAGGTGAGCTCGCCGAGGTTGCTGTCTTGGTAGGCGTCGTAGGTCTGGAGATATTTGAAATAGTTTTCGTCGATGTAGTGCAGGTTGAGGGTGAAACGCTTGCCGTAGGGGTCGAAATAGACCCAGTCGGCATAGAAGCTGAGACCGTAGCTGTCGCCTTGGAACAGGGCATCGCTGAACTCGTTGTGGTGGGTATCGCCGTGGTACTCGTTGTTGAGGAACGAAGTGATTCCCAGGTCGCTGAACACGGGGTCGGTGGAGTAGAATTGGAGGTAGGAATTGCCGCTGGTGAAGCCTTCAACAGGGAGGAGGTTGAAATATTCCTTTTGGGGAACGTTGGCGATTTGCAGGTCGAAATGTACCTTGCAGTAGTTCAGCTGTCCCGGATAGATGGTGTCGTAATAGCCTATGTATTGGTGGGTTGCGTCATCGTAGTATTCGTGGTATTGCGGGCAACATGGGTTGCCTTGCGCATCGACAGTCCAGTAGTAGTTGGGGTCTTCTTCTAGAGTAGGATAGCATACCCTTTCGACTCTTGTGGTATCGAGACCCAGCACTTCGGGTTGACCTGGCATGGTGACTTCTATTTCGGTAGTGTCGAAATCGTCGGAGCGCACTTCGAAACGCACTTTGTCGCCTTCTTGATAGACGTAACTGCCGTAACAGTAGTTGAACTTGTAGTTCGGGTTGTCATGGTAATAGCCATCTTCATATAGAGTGCATGAATCGACCACGATGAGGTCTTCCACAAAAGCATCGTTGACGAAGAGCTTCACGGACAGGTTCTTCACCATGACATCAGTTGAATTGCTCATGAAGAAACGGCTTTTCTCGACGCAAAGGTTAGGTGTCTCACCAACGATTTGCAGCCCGTTGACGACCAGTTTAGGGGCGCTTTCTTCGCCGTCGAAAGAGATGTCCTTGATGCACGAAGTGGCCATGAAAAGCAGGAGGACGAAATTAATATTAATAAGGTGTTTCATGGGATTCAGAATTTAAATGAGTAACTCAAAGAAGGCATGATAGGGAAGATGCACACTTGGCGGAGACGGTGATATACGAGTTCTTCTCCTGTGTAATTCGTCATGGTATACGTCTCGGGATAGACGAGGAATGGGTTGTTGTGGCAGAGGGTGTTGTAGATGTTCAGGCTCCAGGTGCGTTCGCCGTGTTTCTTCTGTTTGTGGAAGTTGAAGCCCAAGTCGAGGCGCTGGTAGCTGTTGAAACGGTAGTTGTTGCGGTATTCCACATAGCCTAATTGAGGATATGAGCCGTGCATATAGAGTCCGTCGAACTCTTGCATGGCTAAGGTGGCGCAGTTGCCGCTGCTATATACCCAAGTGGCAGCCATGTCGAAGCGCTCGGTGGGGGCGTACGACAGCACGATGTTGAGGTCGTGGCGACGGTCGTATTTGGCGGGGAACACTTCGCCGAAGTTGAGTTCCTGACCCGGACGGTTGAAGAGTCGGTTGGCATGGGCCCAAGTGTAGCCTATCCATCCCGTCACCTTACCCACGGTGCGTTGGGCGAAGAACTCGATGCCGTAGCTGTAGCCGTCGCCCATCACCACCTTGTCCTGCCAGTCGGTGGCGTCGAGGGTGAAGAACGATGAGCCGTCTTTGTATTCCAGCACGTTCTTCATGTATTTGTAGTAGCCTTCCACCGAAAACTCGAAGCCTTTCCAGTCGTAGAAGGCTCCGATGGCCACCTGGTGGGCGTCCATGGGTTGGATGCGTTGTGTGACGGGCACCCAGAGGTCGGTGGGCAAGCTGATGTTGTTGTTCGAAAGCAGGTGTACATATTGCGTCATGGCGGCATAGCCGGCCTTGAATGAGAGGTTTTCGGTGGCCAAGGCGCGTAGGCTGGCGCGTGGCTGCAGGCTGTGGTAGGTCTTGCCTTCCACGGTGAAGGTGCTGTAGTGCAAGCCGAGGTTCAGCTTAAGGAAGTTGCTGATGTTCCAGTTGTCTTCGGCATAGAGGTCGGTCTCCCATGCCTTGAACTTATTGCCGTCGACGACCGAATCGAAGGCGAAGGCTTCGTTGGAACCGATAGTTTCGGTGAGGTGCACTCCTGCAGCGCTGGGGTTGTAGCTGTGGTGGGTGGCGTCGAAGCCAAACTTGATGTCGTGGTTTTCGTGTGGCTTGTAGTCGAAATCTACTTTGCCCGTCCAGTCGTAGATGCCCGAATTCAGGTCGAGATTGAACTTGTCGGAGGATTGCATGTCGCCATAGGAAGAGTTTTGCTCGAAGGTGGCTCCCATCAGATGGCGGTATTGGGTGTAGGTGCCGGTGACGTTCATGAACATCTTGGGCGAGATGACGTGGTTCCAGCGCAGTGCGGCGATGCGGTTGCCCCAATGCCAGTCGGCGCCCAATGATTCGGAATAATTTTCCGTTTGTCCGTCAGATGAATATTCGTCGTTCATCTTCACGTTGGCATACACCTTGTCGTCGCCCGAATAGAGGCTCAGGAAGAGGCGGTCTTTGTCGGAGAACTTGTGGTTTACCTTGAGGTTGAAGTCGTAGAAATAATAGCCTGCCCATGCTTTATCGACATCTTCTTCGGAGGATTGCTTCAGCACGAGTTGCGCCAAGGGTGCAGAGAAGAGGTCGTAATAAGTCCTGCGGAACGAAAGGTTGAAGGCGGTCTTGTCTTTCACGATAGGGCCTTCCACATTGATCTTGGCTGCGACGAGACCGATGCTGAAGTTGCCGTGATAGTGTTCCATGTCGCCGTCTTTGGTGTGCACGTCCACCACCGACGAGAGGCGTCCTCCGAAGCGTGCTGGGAAGTTGCCTTTATATAAGGTGACGTTTTTGATGGCATCGGCGTTGAAGGCCGAGAAGAAGCCCATGGCGTGGTTCACGTTGTAGAGCGGCACGCCATCCAAGAGGACGAGGTTCTCATCAGGACCGCCGCCGCGCACATACATGCCGGCCGAGCCTTCGGTGCCGCTTTGCACACCGGGCAGCAGCTGCAAGCTCTTGATGACGTCGGTCTCACCAAAGATGGCTGGTATCTTCTTGATTTGCAGGATAGGAATGTCGATGGTGCTCATCTGCGTGCCGGTCACGTTGCTCTCGATGGCCTTGCCCACCACCGTCACTTCGTCCAACTGTATGCTCGACGAGAGACTGATGTTGATGACCGTGTCGGCTTTCAGTTCGAAGCTGCTCGCGTATTGGGTGTAACCCACGTAGGAGGCCTGCAGATTGACTTGTCCGGGAGGCAAGACGAGGGTGTAGAAACCATAGTTGTTGGTGACCGAGCCTTTCATGGTGTTGGCGTCGTAAACCGAAGCGCCGAGCAAAGTTTCCTTGCTTTGGCTGTCGGTGACGTAGCCACTGATGGTAAAAGAGGTTGTGCGGTTGCGTTGTGCCCACGTCGTGAGCGACGAAAGGCTTAGCAAGAGGGCCAGCAAAGCGATTCTCGATAGAATACTGTTTCTCATTGTCTTAATGTCGTTTCAACATTGTTTAAGACGACAAATATCGGGAATTATTGCTTTGCATGAAAAATAAGATTCCGCCCTTCGTGCGGAATGGAGGGTGTTTTGGTTATATATGCGGCGGTAACTGCCGTAGTCTAATAGAATACGGTGTTGGCCGCCGCCGGTTAAATTAATAATGTCGGTCCATTCCGCCGCCAGGCGGAATCCTTTTAGAAATTGATGCTAAAGCCGATGTTGAGAGGCAGCACGTCTTTGACGATGGTGCCGTCCGTGTCTTTTACTTTCCCTTCTGTGAAGAGTGGGAGAAGGCTGTATTTGACGAAGAAGCCAATGTCGTCGCTGGCCGAACCTGCGCGCAGTGTGGCATCTACCTTGAAGAAGTTGACGCAGAGGTCTTTGTGCTGTAAATCATTCGCCTTGTCGGCAGCGATGAGTTCAGCATTTTCGCCTTCGCCCAAGATGGCGTATTTGCCATAGTTGCGGTCGAATTGGATGGTTTGCCACGAGGTGATGCGCATGCCGCAAGTGACACCGAGGTCGATATACATCCTTTTGCGGAAAGGCTTGAACTCGAGCATGAGCGGCATCTGTGCGTAAAACACGCCTATCTTGCTTCTGTCGATGTTCAAAGGCAGACCTTCTTCGTCGCGGATGGGTGTGGCGGTCAGGAAGCCGTCGGCGTCTTTCTCGAAGAACATGGGTTTGGTGAAGCTATAATTGTTCCACCCGATGCCGATGCCGGTGAAGATGCCCATCGAATGCTGACGGTTGAAGGCGATGCCCACGTCGGCGATGTTGATGTTGAAACACCAACTCTTCATTTGGTTCAGGCTCATCCACTCGGGCAGGTTGCCAGGGGTGAGGATGTTGAGGCCAGCCTCGAAGCCGCCCCATTGGGCATCGTAGAGCAGGGTTTCGTGGTAGCGAACTGCATTTTGATTTCTATGGATTGACACATTGTTTTGGATTGATACGTTTGTGTTGCCTTTTCCGTTTTCCCATTCACTGGTGCCAGCCAGATTCATCACTATGGTGTCGGCTTCAAGACTTATGGTGTTGATGTCGCATGCGCCGTATGCAGAAACGTAAAGGCTGCGGCAGCGTCCTGTCAGGGTTAGGTTGGCGGTGCCGGCCATCATGACGTTGATGCTGTCGTAATCGACGTTCAGGAAGGCGTCGGAAGCTCCCGCCATGTTGATGAACAGGTCGTCGCCTTTCAGTAATTTGCTGCTTTTGGCGTCGGAGGTGCCGTATAACTCAAGACTTTTCAGTTCGGGAAGGGTGACCACATAGTCGTGGGTTCCCGTTAGGTTGATTGCCTTGTTGAAGATTGTGACCTTGTTGACGATGCCGTCATCCGAAACCACCAGCAGGGTGTCAGACTGGCCGATGTAAACATCGCTGGTTCCCGAAGCTACGATTCTAGTCACGTTGTCTTGTGCCCAAGCGCTCGTCATGGCGAAGAGCAGCAGTGCCATTGTAATAATTTGCTTTTTCATGCGTTTATGTATTTGATTGTTATTGTCCGAAAAACACTGCTATTACGGACAACGGTCAAAAATGTTACAGCCGAATGGAAAAATTCATACTTTTGCCTCCACTTTCATGAAGAAGCTATACCTATATATCACCAAGTCGTTCATCGGCACCTTCATTTTCACGTTCTTCATCGTGATTTTCATCCTCATCATGCAGTTTTTGTGGCTGTATGTCGATGATTTGGTGGGCAAAGGCTTGGAATGGGGCATTTTGGCGGAATTGTTTTTCCACACTTCCATCACCTTTATCCCGATGGCTTTGCCTTTGGCTTTACTGTTGGCCTCGCTGATGTGCTTCGGCAACTTCGGTGAGCATTACGAGTTGGTGGCCATGAAAGCCTCGGGCATCTCGATGTGGCGCGTGATGCGCCCTTTGGTTTGGTTCTCGCTGATACTCAGCTTGTTTGCCTTCTTCATCTCGAACAGTATCATCCCAGTTGCCACGCTGAAAGCCAAGACCTTGCTCTTCGATGTGCGCAAGCAGAAACTCGCTTTCGACATCAAGGAAGGCACTTTCTACCGCGATTTGGACAACTACATCATCTATGTGGACAAGAAAGGCGACGACGGAAGCCATATCTATGGCGTGAAGATTTACGACCACACCGAGCGTTTGGGTTGCACCAAACTCATGACGGCAGATTCGGGCCTGATGGAACTCAGTCCCAACCAACGCTGCATCGTGTTCACGCTTTACAATGGTTTCAACTATACCGATGTCACTACAGATAACAACTACAAGGTGAAGCGGCCTTTTGAGCGCATGTCGTTCAAGCAAGAGCAAATCAAGTTCAGCCTCAAGGACTTCGATATGACGCGCACCGACGAAGATATGTATAAGTCGTACCAGCAGATGATGAACATACACCAGCTCAGCCATTCTCTCGACTCGTTGCAGAAACGCCGGGTGGAGAAGCAACAGCTGTTCACGGAAGGATTCGTCAACCGATGGTCGAACTACAACAGCCGCAAGGCCGATGCCCAACTTGCTGAGCGGCAACCTGTCCGGACAACGGGCTACGACAGCCTTGCGGTAGCCGATGCCGTCAAGGTGCTGACATGGCCTTTGCTGGATTCCTATTCGCCTGAGAACCGCGAAATCATCGTCGACATGGCTATAGGATCGGCTCGTAATGCCAAAGACAACGTCTCGTTCAACAACGTCGATTTCAAGAACCACGACGAGAACGTGAAGAAACACAAGAAAGAATGGCACAAGAAGTTCACGCTGAGCATCGCTTGTATCATCTTTTTCTTCATAGGAGCGCCCTTGGGGACCATCATCCGTAAAGGCGGACTAGGCTTGCCTGTGGTCATCTCGGTACTGTTCTTCGTCGTCTATTATGTCATCTCCACGGTCGGAGAACGCATGGCCGTGTTTGGCGATATGAATATGTTCCTTGGGGTTTGGCTATCGTCGCTCATCCTACTGCCTATCGGTCTGTTCCTCACCTTCAAGGCTACCACCGATGCCGCCTTGCTGGATGCCGACAGCTGGAAAAAGGCATTCCGAAAAATCTTCCATCGTAAATCGTAAATAACATTACACCGAGAAGCAATTGCGTCTCTACACAATATCATCATCTATGAAAATTCTCCTGCTCTGCAACAAGCCACCTTATCCGGCTACCGAAGGCGGTCCCATGGCCATGAACAGCATCATACAAGGACTGCTCAAGGCCGGGCACCACGTCAAGATATTGGCCGTCAACAACGAGAAGTTCAACGTCACCGAGGCCGACATCCCTGAGGATTACCGTAAGGCCACGGGAATAGAACTCATCGATGTGGATCTGCGCGTCCGACCCACCAAGGCATTCCTCAACCTGTTCTCGCGCAAGTCGTATCATGTGGAACGCTTCATCTCGAAGGACTTCGAGAAGCGTCTTGTGGAAGTGCTCAAGCAAGAACACTTCGATGTGGTGCAGCTGGAGATGCTCTATATGGCTCCCTATATCGACGTCATCCGTGAGTATTCGAAGGCGCAGATCGTGCTTCGTGCCCACAATGTGGAGCATAAGATCTGGGAACGCATTGCCGATGAGACCAAGTTCTTCGTGAAACGATGGTACATCAACCATTTGGCCAATACCTTGCGCAACTATGAGCTGTCGGTCATCGACAAGGTGGATGGTATTGCCGCCATCACCCGCAAAGACGCCGCTTTCTTCCGTAAGTATTGCTCGAAGCCCATTATCGACATCCCGTATGGTGTCTATCCTGAAGAGTTTGTCCCCGAATACGAAATCGAAGGCAAGCCGCAGTTCTATCACATCGGGTCGATGAACTGGATGCCCAACGAGGAAGGCATACGTTGGTTTATTGACGACGTGCTGCCCGATACCATCAAGAAAGTGCCTGATTTCGTGTATCATCTGGCCGGTCGCAATATGCCCGAGTGGCTTACCAATATGAAGAACAAGCATGTGGACGTCATCGGCGAGGTGCCTAATGCCCACGAGTTTGTGGCCAACCACGATGTAGCCATCGTCCCGCTGCTGTCGGGAAGTGGCATCCGCATCAAAATTATCGAATCGATGGCTTTGGGCAAGACCGTCATTACCACACGTGTCGGTGCCGAAGGCATCCTTTACGATGAGGAAGTCAATGTCATCATTTGCGAAAACAAGGCCAAGATGGTGGAAGCCATTCGTCGCATCGACGAGAATCCGCAGATGGCCGTCGAGATAGGCAAGGCTGCCCGAAAACTCGTGGAAGAGACCTACGACAACCGGAAAATCATCGAAAGGCTGCTGCTTTTCTACGAACAAATCAAGCCTGCAAGCAAGGTCACGTTCCTATAATTAGTCCTTCTTAATTCTGCATTCAGAATTTTATCTTACCTTTGTCGTCAAAATTCTGATGACGATGAAGATTTTCGTTTTACTGCCGCGCATTCCATTCCCGCTTGAAAAAGGTGATAAATTGCGTGCATTCAACCAGATAAAACAACTTGCAAAGCATAACGAGATTGTGCTTTGCGCCCTTAACGACAATGCGAAGGTGAGCGAGCAAGACGCATTCCGAGCTTTGCAGCCTTACTGCCAATCCATCAATTTCATCAAGATCTCGAAACCACAAATCGCTTTGGGATTGGTGCGTGCCTTCTTCAAGGGCTTGCCCATGCAATGCGGCTATTTCTATAACCGCAAGGCAGTCAAGAAAATCAACGCGTTGATTGACAAGCACAAACCCGATATGCTCTTCGGGCAGCTGCTCCGTGTGGCCGAATACATCCGCAAGAAAGACATCCCAAAATGCATTGACTATCAAGATGTTTTCTCGTATGGCATGAAACGCCGTGCCGATATCGCTTCGTCGCTCACGCGACCTATATATAATATGGAGTATCGTCGTCTCTGCCGCTACGAAGCCGCCATCTTCGACGATTTCGACGTGAAGACCATCATCAGCGAGCCCGACCGTGAACTCATTCCGCATCCGAAGAAAAACGAAATCCTCATCATCCCCAACGGAGTGGATCACGAATATTTCAAGCCGCAAGAGCGCGAGAAGAAATACGACCTCGTCTTCACGGGCAATATGAGTTACGCTCCTAATGTGAATGCGGTCGAATATCTGGCCAACGAGATTCTGCCCATCGTATGGAAAACTTTGCCTGAGGTGAAGATTTACATTGCGGGAGCCACGCCCGACCCGAGAATCAAGAAGGTGGCTTCGGAACGCATTGTCGTGAGCGGCTGGCTCGACGACATCCGCGATGCCTACGCGCAAAGTCGCGCGTTCATCGCCCCGATGCGCATCGGCACGGGCTTGCAAAATAAGCTCTTGGAAGCCATGTCGATGGGACTGCCAGCTATCACGACGCCTTTGGCCAACGGCTCGTTGGGTGCCGAAGACGGGAAGGAAATCCTTGTTGGCAGCAACGCCGAGGAACTCGCCCAGCACATCATTACTTTGTTGACCGACAAAGACAAAGCTACGCAAATCGCCCAAGCCGGTTTTGACTTCACCAACCGAGTTTACGATTGGGGCAAAGCCACGCAAATTATGGAAGATGCGATGAATCAACATATCAACAACCCAAAATAAGTAAATCATTATGGCACAACAAACAGACGACAAGAAAATCATATTCTCGATGGTAGGCGTGAGCAAAGTCATTCCACCGTCACGACAAATTCTGAAAGACATCTACCTTTCCTTCTTCTATGGAGCGAAAATCGGCATCATCGGCTTGAATGGCGCTGGTAAATCTACCTTGCTTCGCATCATTGCGGGAAAGGAAAAATCATACAACGGCGAAGTGGTCTTCTCACCAGGCTATTCCATCGGCATGCTTGACCAGGAACCACAGTTGGACGACAACAAGACCGTCCGCGAAGTGGTGGAAGAAGGCGTGCAGGAAATCGTCGATATGCTCAAGGAATACGAGGAAATCAACAACAAGTTCGCTGAACCTGATGCCGATTTCGACAAACTCATTGAGCGTCAAGGTGAACTCACCGAACTCATCGAAGCTCACGATGCTTGGGAACTCGACAGCAAGCTGGAACGCGCCATGGATGCCCTCAACTGCCCCGATGGCGACACACCCGTGAAGAACCTTTCGGGAGGTGAACGCCGCCGCGTAGCGCTCTGCCGATTGCTGCTTCAAGAGCCTGACATTCTGCTTCTTGACGAACCTACCAACCATTTGGATGCCGAATCCATTCAATGGCTGGAAAGCCATTTGCAACAATACAAAGGCACTGTGATTGCCGTCACCCACGACCGTTATTTCCTCGACCATGTTGCCGGTTGGATTCTCGAACTCGACCGTGGCGAAGGCATTCCGTGGAAAGGCAACTATTCCTCGTGGCTCGACCAGAAGACCGCCCGTCTCGCCATGGAAGAAAAGACCGAGAGCAAACGCCGCAAGACTCTTGAGCGCGAATTGGAATGGGTGAGAATGGCACCGAAAGCCCGTCATGCGAAAGGCAAAGCACGTTTGGAATCCTACGAAAAGATGCTCAACGAGGATGTGAAGGAGAAGGAAGAAAAACTCGAAATATATATCCCGAATGGCGACCGTCTTGGTGCTAAAGTCATCGAAGCCAACAACATCACTAAGGCATACGGTGACAAACTGCTCTTCGAAAACCTCAGTTTCAGTTTGCCGCAAGGTGGTATTGTCGGTGTCATCGGACCTAATGGTGCCGGTAAGACCACGCTGTTCCGCCTCATCATGGGATTGGAAAAACCTGACGCGGGCACTTTCGAGGTAGGCGAGACCGTGAAAATCGGTTATGTTGACCAACAACACGCCGACATCGACCCTGAAAAGACCGTTTGGGAAGTCATTTCCGGCGGCAACGAACTCATCCAGTTGGGCAAACGCAGCATGAACTCGCGCGCATACGTTTCGCGTTTCAATTTCAACGGCAACGACCAGCAGAAGAAAGCCGGTGTGCTTTCAGGCGGTGAACGCAACCGTATGCACTTGGCCCTCACCTTGAAACAGGAAGCCAACGTGTTGCTTTTGGACGAACCTACCAACGACATCGATGTCAACACTTTGCGTGCTTTGGAAGAAGGTCTCGAAAACTTTGCCGGCTGCGCTGTCGTCATCAGTCACGACCGTTGGTTCCTCGACCGCATCGCCACCCACATTCTTGCTTTCGAAGGCGACTCGCAGGTCTATTTCTTTGAAGGCAGCTACTCGGAATACGAAGAAAACAAGATGAAACGCTTGGGCAACAACGAGCCTAAACGCTTCAGATACAAGAAACTGAAAGAATAATCTAAATTTGTCATC
Source organism: Bacteroidales bacterium (assembly GCA_045627065.1). Lineage (GTDB taxonomy): Bacteria > Bacteroidota > Bacteroidia > Bacteroidales > F082 > Limimorpha. The sequence goes on from JAZQMX010000009.1 coordinate 10,772, forward strand.
ATGAACGAAAATAAACCACTTCCACCTACAGCTGTCGTTTCGCTGGTGAACGGCATTCTCTCCATTTGCCTAGGAATATTGGTCATTCCTGGCATCATTTGCGGCATTGTCGGCCTTAACAAAGCAAAGCAAGGCTATCAAAGTGTAGATAATAATCCTGATATGTATGGCGGCATTGCCATGTTGAAAGCAGGTCGCATCACTTCTATCATTGGAATTGTCTATAGCATCGCTTCCATCTTCTTTTGGGTTTTGTATTCTATCTTGATTGTCAGTTTGCTCAATTATTGAAACCCTCTTGTAAGTAAATGCCTTAATCTTTAGAATCCTTTTTTTTGATAACTAGTGCAAATATTATATTTCTATGAAGAAGCTTAATCTAACTTTATGTTTTATTGCCTTTGTGTTGGGCAATTTGATGGCAGGTCCTGTTGACCAACAGACCGCACAGCGCATTGGAGAAAAATTCCTAAAAACCACTTCTGTCGGCCAAAAAACTGACATTCAGCTCAATCTCGTTTCGGCTACTGTCACCAAAGGTGAAATCGACTACTACATCTTCAACGTGAAAGGTGGCAATGGTTTCGTCGTGGTTGCAGGCGACGACCGCGTGAAACCTATCTTGGCCTATGCTACTAAAGGCAGCTACTCGACAACCGACATTGCCGATGGCTTCCAATTCACCCTCAATGGCTATCGCGACGACATCCGTTATGTGCGTGAACATAACATTGCTGCCACAGCAGACATCGTTGCCGAATGGCAGTCTATCGAAAAGACGGGCTACATCCGCCAAAACCGCAACCAAAGAACGGTTGACATCCTTTTGGAAACCACTTGGAACCAGAACTTTCCTTACAACAGCCAATGCCCTGAAGACGAAGGCGGCAATGGTGGCCATGTGTATGCAGGCTGCGTGGCAACGGCTATGGGACAGGTCATCAACTACTGGAATCACCCAACTCGTGGCACCGGTTCGCACAGCTACACCCCTGGTGGCTGGGGCTATCCAAGCTATCCAACCCAGACGGCAAACTTCGGTGAGACCGACTACCATTTCGAACTGATGCCATTGGATCTCGACTCGCTTAGCACCGAGGAAGAGTACTTCTACATCGCCCAATTGCTACATCATCTTGGCATCTCTGTCGATATGATGTACGGCCCTGATGGTAGCGGTGCTTATTCCGATGACGTACCTTCCGCACTTCACCAACACTTTGGCTTCACCACGGGCAATCTCATCGAGAAAGACGGTTGGTGGGGCGGTGGATACACCAACCAAGAATGGGCCACAGCCTTGAAAGGCGAACTCGACCAAAACCGCCCTATCTATTATAGCGGTCAGGATGATAATGGCCATGGTGGTCACGCTTACGTTTGCGACGGCTATGATGAAAACGACTACTTCCACTTCAACTGGGGTTGGAGTGGCAAAGATGATGCTTTCTGTGCCATTGGTGCCTTGAACACCACGAAATACGCTTTCAACCAATACAATTCCGCTATTCTTGACCTCTATCCACAAACCGAGAGCTACTACCAACGCCCGGCAAGAATCGAGAAACTCGCACTCGACGAAAACAATACCTACAATGGCGTCGAAATAACATGGACCAATCCTTCCACCGACATTGACGGCAATGCCTTGACTTCCATCGACACGGTTTTCGTCCGCCGCAATTTCGAAGTCATTGCCACCTTCACTAACGCTGAAGTGGGTGCCGACATGAGTTACACCGACCTCGTCCCTGAAAGCCGCATTTATGAATATTCGGTCTTTGCAAAGAACAGCTATGGTGCCAGCATCCCCGTCTATGAGAAGATCCTTGTCGGTGAAAAGTGCGACATGCTCTTTGAACTCAACGACGAAGGTGGCGACGGTTGGAAAGGCGCTGCCATTTCGGTCACCGATGACAACAATAACCGCATCGCTGTCATCACTATGGAAGACGGCATTACCCAGCTCAAGAATGTGCCTCTGCTCCGTGGCAATCTCCATTTCTTCTGGAATCATGGCTGGTTCCACACCTCAGAAGAATACGACACCGATTTTGAGTGCTCATTCTCCATCATGGATGCCGAAGGCAATGAGATCTTCGTTTCGCCAGACGAACTCGTTGACGGTGAACTCTTCGCTTATAATAACGATTGCGAACATCAAATGGATTGCTCTGCACCAGCAAGCCTGACCGGAGAATATGTTTGGAACGCATCTGATGAATATGGCGTGATGTTAAGTTGGACCGTTGGTCCCGATGTAGCTAACCGCTATTTCGTTTACCGCAGCAGCGACAACGAGAACTACGAAAAGATTGCCGAAGTCGAACCTGGCAATTGCGGTATGATGGAATATTTCGACGATTTGTCCGATGAAAGTGACATCACATATTATTATAAAGTTACTGCCTATTACATTGAAGGCGATGAAACATGCGAATCGGAACCTGCAAAAGCTCTTGACAATCCTGAAAACGATTATATTTCTGTTGTTATCACCGACGTCAACGAAAACAGCGAAGCTGCACAGGTTTACCCTAACCCGACAAACGGCTGGCTTAACATCAATGCCAACGGTCTGCAGCACATCACCATCACCAACCTGATGGGACAAATCGTTTACAATCAAAACGTTGCTGCTGATTCCATTACAATCGACATGAACCAATTCGGCAATGGTGTCTATATGGTTCGCATCGAAACCGCCAACGGCACATCGCTGCAAAAGGTGAATGTGATGAAATAAACTATGGGCGTGTGTAGAGACGTTTCATGAAACGTCTCTACAACACGCCAACAAAACAAAAAACGAGGCTCGCAAGAGCCTCGTTTTTTGTTTTCAGCCAACGGAAATCACCATCTCAAAATCTTCTTGAAATCGTAATCTTCTGGGTTAGGTAGATAAGCCTTGGCGGCTTCGTAATCGTTAGGGCTGATGTATTGCAGACCATCGTTGAAGATGAGCTCAGCCTTAGGACCGTTTAGGTTGACGAGACGTGGCTTGATCTTGCCGTTTTCGTCTTCCACATCCTTAAGATAAAGAGGAAGGATTTCACCCTTCGGGTTGGTGGTCACCATAGCGCCACTGACACCTTGGTCGAAGAGTTTCTTCACACCGTAGCCCAGCAACGAGCAGTAGGTGAGGTCGTAGCCGTTAGGCTCGACGCAACGAATGCCGTAACCGATTTCGACAGGACGGCTCTTCACGTTCAGGCCAAGAGCCTTCAGACGTTGCTGCAGCAGCACGTTGAAGATGTGAGCCTTACTGACATTACCCAATTCAGGATGACCGTGTTCGTCGTAGGTGAATGCCACACCTGACTTCTCGATTTCTTCGTCGCTCATGAAGTGGAACACGCCTTCGCTAATGACTACCACACCATAGTTGACACCCAAGAGCTTGCGCTTCACGATGGAGCTGACCACCAACTTGATGATGGCGTCGAAGGTCACTTCAGCCTTGTTGAACATCTCAGGAATGACCACCATTGGGCAATGGCAAGCCGAAGTCATGCCGAAGGCCAGGTGACCCGCCTCGCGACCCATGGCCGAGACCACAAACCAGTTGCCGCTGGTGCGGGCATCTTCATAAATGGTCTGCACCAAATGCACAGCGGCGTCTTTGGCGGAATAGTAGCCGAAAGTAGGGCTGCCTTCAGGCAATGGGAGGTCGTTGTCGATGGTCTTGGGAACGTGGATGTTCTGGATTTTCACGTTGTTGTTCTCCAAAAACTTGGAAATGCGGTTAGCCGTCGAAGCGGTATCGTCGCCACCAATGGTGACGAGCAGCTTCACATTGTTCTTTACGAAGAAGTCGGTGTTGAATTCTTCGTTCTTTGGCTTATAACGACTCATGCGCAGGGCCGAACCGCCTTGCTTGAGGATTTCGTCGGCATAGAGGAAATCGATTTCATCAACTTGTGGGTTCTCCTTGAAGAGGTTCTTGTAGCCTTCGTTGAGGCCAAGTACGCGGTAACCGTCCTTCAGGAAGGTCTTTGCCACGGTGCTGATGACGGTGTTGATGCCAGGGGCTGGACCGCCGCCAGCCAAGATAACGATAGATTCTTTCATTCGATTGTGTATTTAGTAATTGTTATTGTGATTCTCTTTTGGGGTTTCGAGGTTTCGAGGTCGCGAGATTGCACGGTTCGAAAGTGCTCATTATTTTTCCCCATTTCCAAGAAACGCGATGAACGCCCCTATGGATTTTCCTAATGCCTTGCATCTTTCTATATAATCTTTTGCTTCCTCTTGCGAACAATATCCAATTTGAGGACAAAGATAAAACATATTTCTTACTTCACCACAACTGCCCTTTGCTATTTTCAGATAATGAATGAAATATTTGTCGGAATTGTATTCAGAACCTTCAGCGATATTGTTTGATATGGAAATCACAGCCCTTTGTATTTGGTCTCGGAATCCCCAATCCTTATTATCCTTAAAACGCAAGTATACATCGACAGCTAAGGCTTGTGCGTTTTGCCAAATTTTTAATTCTTCAAATATATGCATGATATCTCTTTCTTTTGTGTGTGTAAATAATTCTAATTTATGGGTTTCGAGGTCTCGGGGTTTCGAGGTCTCGGGGAATCGGGGTCTGGTGACCTCGCGCTCTCGTGACCCCGCGACCCCGTGCTCACTTCACTCTATTATGATTTCGTCGCAGAATATCCAGGCAGGATTGCCAGCGCCGACATGCCAGTCAGGGCAAGTGCCAAGGTTTTTGGCCACCATCTTCACGAATTGTGCTTCGGCGCGAAGACGCACTTCCATCTCTTGGATGACGGCACCTTCTTCGTCTTGTGGCACGTCGTTTCTCACCTTGCCAGCACTGACGTATTTCTTGCCGTCTTTCGACACGAAGAACTCCACTTCGGTCGGCATGAAGATCCATGAACCTTGCTCTTGCAGGAAGCTGCCTGCCAAGCGGTTTATGTTTTGCGGATGACCGAGGTCGATAGTAGCAATCAAATCGACGCCAGAGTAGCCTTGCCAGTTGCCAGTGCGGAAGTTGGCACCGCCGCGACGGTGGTCGATGAGGGCTTTCAAGCCACCAGCCGAATATTGTTCGTTGTACATGTTTTCAACGCTTACAGCGCATTGTGCATTGATGAGGTAGAAGTTGGCATCAATGACTTTGCTCCAACGACCGTCTTGCAGGGCTGCAGCACGCACTATGGTGGAAGTGTCGATAGTGATAGGCCCGCTATAGATTGCACTATTTTCGTTAGGCTCGCTGCCATCGAGGGTGTAATAAATCTGAACGCCTTCAATAGGATGGCTCATCGTGATTTCCAAGTTTTCGAAGAAGGTCTCTGATTCGGCATTGATGGCGGGCACGATGACTATGCTTTCGCCGGGGATGCGCATCACGGGGCTGTTCTCGGGTTGGGTGGCCCATTTCGAGTCGGGGGTGTTGGTCATGGTGAATTCCAAGGTGCCGCCGTTCTGCACTTCGTCGTAGGTGATGTAGCTGCGTTCGAGGTCCTTGCCGTTCAGTTTCACCGACTTCACATAGCAGTTCTGCTCGCTCAGGTTCTTGGCTGTCACGGTGAATTGGTTGCCGTTTTCGAGGCTAAGGGTCAACTGCTGGAAACGTGGGATGCCCAAAGTGTAGTAGCCGCAAGCTGGTGTGGCAGGGTAGAAGCCGAAGCTGCTGAGCACACCCCAAGCCGACATCTGGCCGCAGTCTTCGTTGCCGGCATAGCCGTCGCGCTGGTCGGTGTAGAAGTCGTCCATCACTTGCTTCACATATTTCTGTGTCTTTGTCGGCTGACCGATGAAGTTATACATATACACGGTGTTGTGGCTCGGCTCGTTGCCGTGGGCATATTGGCCAATCAAGCCGGTGATATCGGCTTGCTGGCGACCGGTGAGTTCGCTTGAAGCGGTGAACAAGCCATCGAGTTTGGCACCGTAGGCTTCCCAACCGCCCATCATGTCGATGTGACCGTTCACGTCTTGTGGAACGAAGAAGTTGTATTGCCAAGTGTTGGCTTCGGTAAGCGTGAAGTTGACTTGCGTTGGGTCGAAAGGCTGCATGAAACCGCCGTCGCGGCGACCGTGGAAGAATTGGTTCTCAGGATTGTAGAGGTTCTTGTAGCCTTGCGCTCTCTTGTAGAATTCTTCGGCGATGTCGGCTTTGCCCATGTCTTCGGCCATGCAGGCCACGCAGTAGTCGTTGTAGGCATATTCCAAAGTCTTCGAGGTGGCTTCGCCTTCGTGATCAACGGGGATGAAGCCGTAGTTCATGTAGGAGTTCATGCCGCGGAAGTCTTTCTTTTGCGAGGCGACCATGGCTTCGAGGGCTTTCTCGGTGTCGAAGTCGTGGATGCCGTGGAAATAAGCGTCGGCGATGACAGGGATGCAGTTGTTGCCGATCATGCAATAGGTCTCGTTACCAGCCAGTTCCCAAACAGGAAGGATGTGGTCAGGGTCGGTTTCGTATATATTAATAAAGGTGTTGATGAAATCGAGGGTGCGTTCTTGCTGCATCAGGTTGAAGAGCGGATGCAAGCTGCGGAAGGTGTCCCACAAGGAGAAGACAGTGTAAATCGGTCTCTCGGAAGAATAGACCTTTAGGTCGTGGGCACGGTAGCGGCCATCGGCATCAGAGAAGAGGTTAGGGGCCACCATGGTGTGATAGAGTGCCGAGTAGAACACGGTCTTGTTCGACTCGTTGTTGTCGCGCACATCGTAGCGTTTCATCTCGTCGTTCCACTTGGCGAAAGCGCTCTCAGCCAAGGCGTCGAAATCGAAATTGCCGTCAGCGAGTTCGGCTTTCAGGTTGTTCTTTGCACCATCCACATCGACGGGCGAAATGGCGATGCGCATCACCACTTGTTCGCCTTCTTCTGTATCGAAGTCGAAATAAGCCTTGATGTTGTCGCTTTGCAAGGTGCCGTCGTTATCGGCGATGGCTCCGTGGTCGAACAGTGAATAGGCCTTGAAAGGCTTCGAGAACTCGGCGTAGAAATAGAGATATTGCTCGTTGGCCCAGTCTCTGGTGCGGCGGAAACCGCTGATGGCATTGTCGCTTTCCACGTTGATGAATGCTTCATAGACGTGCTCGTCGTTGACGCCTTCCACCATATCGAGGAACATGTGTGCCTCAGTGCTTTGTGGGAAGGTGCAGCGCATCATGCCCACGCGGTCGCCCGTGGTGAGTTCCACCTTGGTGTTGTAGTCGTCGAGCAGCACGGCGTAGTAGCCGGCCTTGGCGTCTTCGTTCTCGTGGCTGAAGGCCGAGCGGTAGCCGCTTTGCGTGTCTTCTTCGTTGCCTTTGTCGAGTTTCACTTCGCCGACGATAGGCATGAAGCGGAAGTCGCCATAGTCGGAGCAACCTGTGCCGCTGAGGTGGGTGGTGCTGAAACCGAGGATGGTGTTGTCGGAGGTATGATAGCCCGAGCAGCCGTCCCAATCGTTCATGCGGGTGTCGGGGCTGAACTGCATCATGCCGAAGGGCACCGTGGCACCTGGGAAGGTGTGTCCGTGACCGCCTGTCCCAATGAACGGGTCGATGTACGAGGCAGGATTTTCAATAGGCTGAATGTCTGATTTTGAATTACATGCCGCCAAAATGAGCAGCAAAATAGGGAAAATAAGTTTCTTCATTGTAACTATGATTTGAAGGGTCAAAGGTAAAAAGAATTATTTTTGCCGTGACAAAAAATCTTTCATCATGAGAAAAGTTTCTATCCTCCTCGCATTGATTGTGGCTTTTGCGATGCCACTGAGAGCCCAATGGGTTTCGCCTGGAACAGGCAACGATTACACTTTCACTGAATTGGCTGCTGTTGCCGAAGGCGCTGTCGAAGCCGGAGATGCGGGCACCTTCCGCATGGTGGCCGACATCACGATTTCGGCTAACGATGGCCTCACCATCGCTCCTGGCGAAATGACCATCTTCATGGCCGACCAAGTGACGCTCACCATCCAAGGTTCGTTCAATTGCCGTCCTCACGATACCTACGTAGAGATGAAGACGGAAAACAGCGAGCACTATAACTTGCGTTTTGAGAACGCCACCGATTGCAGTCTCGCGGGCATCAAGTTCAAGTATGGCGGCGGCTTCCAGATCATCGAGAGCGAAGTCAGCTTTGAAGACTGCTATTTCGTTCATGCCAATACTCAAGTGACCAACGCTGCGGTCAATTTCATGAACTGCAATCCGACGTTCAAGAACTGCACCTTTAAAAATAATGATGGTGCCGCCATCTCATCGCCTGTCAATGGAAATGGTTCACCGACGATTGTTGGTTGCTATTTCTACAACAACGACATCACCAATGCTAATGTGCCTCAAATCAATCTTGGTCCTGGCTCGGATGAGACTATCCGCATCGAGGACTGTATTGTCGAAGGTAATGGCCACGAAATGTCGGGCGGCATCTCCGTCGCCGACTTGGTGGGTACGGGCAATACCTCCGTCTTGTTGAAGGGCAACGTCATCAAGAACAACCGCTATGGCTACAACCAGCAAGGCTACAACATCAATGCTGTCATCGAAGACAACCAAATCATCGACAACAATCTGGAGACCGACCCGATGAATGGTGGCAGTGGCATCAGCATTTATGGCATGAATACCAACAACATAGCCAAATTGCGCCGCAACATCATCTCTGGTAATTTGTGGGGCCTCACCACCATTTATTATAATGATGTGGATATGGGAACCGCTGAAGATCCAGGCGGCAATGTCATCTTTGGCAACCACAATGCTGGCTATGGCGAAGATGCTGAATTTGCGATTTATGTCAATGCCTTCAGCGATATTTCAGCAATCGGTAACTATTGGGGCGGCAACGATGAAGATTACGCTGAAAGCGTCATCTATCACCGTCCTGACCTTGGCGATACCTACGGACTTGTGACTTATAGTCCTGTTGCTGAACTGCACCCTGACATCCTCAATTTTGTCGTAACCGCAGAAGCCAATCCGCAACTCTCGCAAGACTATATTGGTGAAATCGATGCTGAAAACCACACCATTAATGTCTTCATCCCTGAATCGGAATTGACTTCGATGTGGCTCTATGCCAAAATCGAACTGCCGTTGGGAGTGACTTCCGACTTTATTGCAGATGATGCTATCAATCTCGCCGAACCAGCTTATGTTACTGTGGAAACACCACACGGAGAAACACAAGAGTGGACCATCACTCTGAGCAGTGATTGGAATGTGAATGAAACAATTGCCAACTTGACAAGAATCTATTCCGATGCCCATGGCTTTGTCATTGATTTGCCTATGGAAAATGCCAATGCTGTAATTTTCAATCTTATAGGACAGCAAATTTATTCTTCGCAATTGTATCAAGGACAAAACCGCATTGAGACCTCAGGCTGGCGGAGCGGCATTTATAGCGTCGTAGTTTCTTGTGGCTCAACCATTGAGACGGGTAAGATTGTAGTCCGTTGATTATTTTTTGGTATGGCTTTTGCAAAATAAGGTCATGTTTGAAAAAAAGTAGGTGCAGGGAAATCATTTTTCTCTATATTTGCACCCCAAAATTGACAACAACAATTAATTATCAACTCTAAATTACAAACAAATGAAGAAAGTATTATTCTTGTCACTTGTTCTTGCAATGGGTACTACTGCTTTCGCACAGAAGACCATCGTCAAGAAGACCGACGCTGCCAAGCAAAGCGTCACTACTAGAGTCCTTAACTACAAGGAAGCTGAAGCTCCTGTCATGAACTTCCAACACGAAGTCATGCCAAAGGCTGCTACTCGTAACAGCGCTAAGGGTTTCGAAGAATGGACAACTATGACCACCAACTACGACCTGCAGAGCAACTCAGCTCTTGCTAACCGTGTCGCTACTTGGGACGATGGCACTGCTGCTGTTGTCGCTACTTGGGACTACTCAGGTTCTACCTCTTATCCAGACCGTGGTGCTGGTTACAACTACTATGATGGCGAATCATTTGGTGATGAACCAACAGCACGTGTTGAACCTGTCAGATCAGGTTGGCCTTCAATCGCTGCTCAAGGCGATGGCGAAATCCTGGCTTCACACGCTAGCGCTACCAACATCTACAAGCGCGCTACCAAGGGCGAAGGTGAATGGACCCAAACCGCCACTGTGGACTACACTTGGCCAAGAATCGCTACCACTGGCAACGGCCAATATGTGCACGTTGTGAATGGCGACCAAAACTCAAGCAACACCCTTCAGAACTATGTGTATTACTATCGTTCAACCGACGGTGGTGAAACTTTCACTGAAGCTGCTTATCCTCCACTCGTAGATGTCGAAGGCGAATACAACTACAACATCGGTGCTGACGACTATGTGATGGCTACCAACGGCAACACTATCGCCATCCTTTTTGGTGGCATCACCTATGATATTTTCTACATCATCTCACGCGACAATGGTGAAACTTGGGAAAAGCAAGTTGTTGCCAAGCACCCTTATCCAAGCTTCGATTGGAGCATGTACGACCAAGGTTTGACCGCTGATAGAGATACCATTTGGTGGGAAGACAACTCACACAGCATCGCTATCGACGACAAAGGTACCGTTCACGTTACTTTCGGTCTCGGCCGTTGGGTCCCAGCTACAAATGATGGTTCATACAGCTACTGGCCTTACACCGTCGGTATTGTGTATTGGAACTCAGAATACGTCAACGAACAAGGCGGTCACGATATCCCAACCTACGGCACCTGGAGTGGCGATGCTGCTCACGCAGCTGAATGGGGTTTGAATGGTCCTAACGGTATCAGCAGCACTTTGAACGACACCCGTATCGAAGCTCTTGCTCAAGCTGATGGTTATCAGCACCTCAACATCTTCGGTTGGCCTGATGAAAATGGCGACGGCGTTTACGACCTCACCGAAAACTGGGGTAACCGTCCAGATGGCACCTATCGTACCATTGGTATGGCTACCATGCCTGCTGTCTCTGTCGACAACGAAGGTAATGTTGCTGTTCTCTACAACGTCCTCTCTGAAACCCGTGTCCAAACCGATATCAGCTTCTACTTCAGAAGCGCCTACGTTACCTACAAGGATGCCACCGGCGCTTGGTATGCTGACTCAGAAGGCGACAACCTGAGCGCTGACTTCGTCCACCAATACGAAGAAGTCTATTCAACCACCGCTGCTCCTAATGGTAAGGACCGTGAATTCTGGGTTTGCTACTCAGGCGACGAAAGCATCGGCCTCATCCTCGACGAAAACCAATCTGAACTCACCGACAATATCATCTACATGGTGAAATTGGCTCCTGAGTGCCTCGGCGTCAACGACAACCAAGCTGTCAACCCAATGACCAACGTCCGCGTTTATCCTAACCCTGTCCAGGATGTCCTGAACATCGAAGTGAACGCTTCACAATCTTCAGAAATGAACATTGCTGTGTACAACATCACTGGTCAGAAGGTCATGGAAACCAGCGCCAACATCAGCGCAGGTATCAATAACCCAAGCATCAACGTCAGCAACCTCAACAGTGGCATCTACTTCGTCACCGTCAAGGCTAACGGCTTTGAAAACACCATGAAGTTCGTCGTGAAGTAATTCACCCGAAACTCATTGTAGATTCCGCCCTACCGTGCGGAATGGAGCATGTCAGTATCCATTCCGCGCGCAGCGGCGGAATCTTTTTTTTTGCCCAAAAATTGACAAATGATTCAAAAATACATATCTTTGCGGTCTGATTAATCGAAATTCAAACAATAATTAAATCAAAACAACATGAAAAAAGTTTTATTCTTGACGCTTGCAATCGCTGTCGGAATGACAGGTTTTGCACAAACCAAGGGCGGTCTGAAGAAGAGCGACCTTTCGAAACAGTCAGTTACTGTTAACGCAGTCCAACTCAACGAGGAATCGACACCAGGCATCAACTTTGGCAAACATGAAGTTATGCCTTTGAACTCGCGTGCTGCTGCCACTTTTGAAGAGTTCGAGACCATGGTGACCAACTACGACAAGCAGAGCAATGGTAGCATCGGCAACCGTATTGCTGCTTGGTCTGACGGCTCCGCTTCAATCGTGGCTACATGGGACTACACTGGCACTACCAGTTATCCAGACCGTGGCGCTGGCTACAACTACTATGATGGTGAAGCCATCGGCGATCAGCCTTCGCAACGTGTTGAACCCGTCAAGTCGGGTTGGCCATCCATCTGCGCTGCTGGCGAGGCTGAAATCTTGGTTTCGCACGCTACCGGTACCAACGTCTATCGCCGCGAAAAGAAGGGTGAAGGCGAATGGGTGCAAATCACCAACCTCCCTGAACTGCAATGGCCAAGAGTGTGCGCTTCGGGCGACGGACAATATGTCCATATCGTGGGTGCTAACACTGCTACCGATGAAAATGGCAACACTGTCTACACCAACTGGTATAGCCGTTCAACCGACGGCGGTCTCACTTGGAGCGCTCCAACTACTCCTCCAGAGGTCGATCCAAGCCTTGTCTATAACAACATCGGAGCTGACGACTACGTCATCGCTTCAAACGGCAACACCGTTGCTATCATGTTCGGTGGCTTGACTTACGAAATGTTCTACGTCATCTCTTATGACAATGGCGAAACTTGGGAAAAACAAGTGGTTGCCGAATTCCCTTATGGTCATGGCCACGATTGGTATGATGAGACCCTCTCATCTGATACCGATTCCATTTGGTGGGAAGACAACTCACACTGCATCGCCATCGACGATAATGATGTCGTTCACGTTGCTTTCGGCCTCACCCGTTGGGCTCCAGCTCCAGAAAGCGGCTACGGCTACATCACTTACTGGCCTTACACCGACGATATCGTCTATTGGAACTCAGAATACGTGAATGCTGAAGGTGGTCACGAGATCCTCCGCTTCGGCAAGGAACCTATCGACAATCAACATCCAGAATGGATTGTTAACGGCACCGCTGGCGTGAGCAGCACCTTGAATGAGGACCGTCTGTGGGAATTGGCAGAAGCCGATGGCCACCAGCACCTCCACCTCTTTGGCTGGCCTGATGAAGACGGCGATGGCCAAGTGAACTACTCTGAATACTGGGATGGCCACGTGGCCTATTCCAACTATGGTATCGCAAACAGCCCTGGTATCTCTATCGACGAAGCTGGCAACATGGCTATCGTCTACAGCGTCCTTTCAGAAACCCGCGTCGAGACTGTGAAGAACTTCTACTACAGAAGCGCTTACGTCACCTACAGAGACCAATGGGGCAACTGGTATGACGACTATGAGAACCTCTGCAACGACTTCATCCACATGTATCAGGAAGCTTATCCTACCTTCGCTCTCTGCAATGGCCACGGCAACACCTTCTGGATTGGCTATTCAGCTGACGAAAGCATCGGTCTCTACATCGATAGCGAACAGGATGGTCTCACCGACAACTACATCTATCTCGTCAAGTTGCAACCTGAATGCACTGGCGTGAACGACAACCAAGCTGTCAATCCAATGACAACCGTCCGCGTTTATCCTAACCCTGTCCAGAACGAACTGAACATCGAAGTGAACGCTTCACAAGCTTCAGAGATGAACATCGCCGTCTATAACATCACTGGTCAGAAGGTGATGGAAACCAGCGCCAACATCAGCGCCGGCATGAATACCCCAAGCATCAATGTCAGCAACCTCAACAGTGGCATCTACTTCGTCACCGTCAAGGCTAACGGCTTTGAAAACACCATGAAGTTCGTCGTGAAGTAATTTTTTCACCCGAAACTCATAAAGATTCCGCCCTGCCGTGCGGAATGGAGCAAGTCAATGTCCATTCCGCCGCAGCGGCGGAATCTTTTTTTTGTTCCCGCCCTGCCGTGCGGAATGGAGTAAGTCAGTGTCCATCTTGCTGCATGGCGGAATCATTTTTTTTTGTGAAAAATAACTCAAAAATAGGTGCATAATAAAAAGATTATTATTTTTGCAGTCCCTATCATGGGTAAAAGTAGAAACTAATCAACATTCAATTATTAACTAAACCTATTTCACAATGAAAAAGTTATTTACCTTAGCTTTGGTCTTGTTGATAGCTGTTGGTGGCTATTCACAAGTCAAGAAAGTGTCGAAGAACGACGCTAAGCAACAAGTTGCTACTATGCAAAAGTCAACTGGCATGGAAGAGTTGAGCTTCACTGGCGAAATCAACATGATGCGTACAGATGGCGAACTCGACGCTACCACTTACGACTGGCAGTCGAACGACGGTGCCCGTACTTGGACCCACGTTTGGCCTGACGGGAAAGTGAGCTTCGCTTACACATGGGCTTCAGACATGAGCTACAGCGACCGTGGTACTGCCATCGGCACCTACGATGCTGTCAACGACGAATGGATTCAAGGCGGCGGCCGTGTCGAAAACGAAAAGACCGGTTTCGGTACCATCGCTCAGTATAAGGAAAACGGCCTCGTCATTGCCGCTCATACCTCAAACCAATGCGGTGTTTGGATCATCGAAGACATCAACTATACTCCTAATTCAGCCGAAAAGGTTTGCTACATCGACAATCAAGGTGGCACCTATGATTTCTGCTGGCCAAACGTCATGACCTCAGGTCCTGAACGCGACATCATCCACGTCGTTGCTACCGCTAACGGATGCACCACTTTCCCTGGTGCTGAAGGCGCTACCGATCCTATCGTTTACTTCCGTTCAATGGACGGCGGTCAAACCTGGGACAAGCAAAACGTCATCCTCCCTTACATGAGCTCTGAATACAGCCTTGACTGGACTTCTAACTGCTGCTACTGGATGGAAACCACCGAAGATAACTGCCTCGCTCTCGTCGTGAACAACGCTTGGTCAGATGGTATGGTGCTCTATTCATACGACAATGGTGAAACCTGGGAAAGAAAAGTGTTCTATTCACATCCTAACCCATTCGGCGACTTCACCGACACTTGGTTCTTCTATCCACGTTGGACTTCTTGCCAATGGGACAGCCAAATGAACCTCCACGTCGCTTATGAATTCAATGGTTCTACTGGCACTTCAGGTTCAGGCAGCTACTATCCAGCTCTTGGCGGTGTTGCTTACTGGAACGAAAACATGCCTTACTATGGCGACGGTGTTCCTTACGGCTTCGCACCAAACAACCCACTGCCTCCAGTTCATGGCCAACCTTTCGTCATGGACTCAGCTTACATGTATCAAGACATCTATGCTTCATGGTGGTTATGGAGCGATGCTAGCCACGAAATGTGGCCAGAATACATCGGCTACCTCGCTGCTCTGGATGAAGAAGGTCAACCAGAAGCAGATCCTTACAACGTGACTGAATTCAACATCGACGACCGTAGCTTGCACGGCTCATACAACAGCGGTTGCTGCGGCTTCCCAGTGCTCTGCAAAGTTGGTGATAGCGACTATGACTTCGTGGCTATCTGGTCAGCTATGGACGAAAACAACAGAGATGGTGTTGACAACTTCTTCTACAAGATCTTCTGCTCATACACTGCTGATGGCGGTCTCACTTGGGCTCCTCAAATCCAACTGACCACCGACTTCATGTATCAATGGTCAGAATGCGTTTACAACCAAGCAGCTGTTGTTGACAACCAACTTATCGTTGTCTCTATGATGGACGGCACCACTGGTACCTATGTCCAAGGTGATGATGACGATGCTACCGATAACTACTTCCAAGGCCTCACCTTCAACCTCAACGAACTGTTCCCAGGAGTTGGTGTCGGCGAGAACGAAGTGAGCAACAACACTCACATGAACATCTATCCTAACCCAGCCGTTGACCAACTCAACGTCATCCTCAGCCAAAGCGCTGAAATCGTTGTCTACAACCTCATGGGTCAGGCTGTTATGACTGTTGAAGGCCACGTTGGTGCTAACAGCATCGACCTCAGCTCAGTCAACAGCGGTGTCTACTTCATCAGCGCTGGTAGCGATACCCAAAAGTTCGTCGTGAAGTAATTATTTCACTCGATACCTATAAGGATTCCGCCCTGTTGTGCGGAATGGAGCATTTCAGTATCCATTCCGCCACACGGTGGAATCTTTTTTTGTTTCCGCCCTATCGTGCGGAATGGAATCATAATGTAAACATCGGCGGTGGCTACAGCAATCTATTAGATTACAGTGTTTTCCGCCGCCTTTGACTTAAAATTATACGCTCCATTCCGCCATTGGCGGAACCTCTCGCCGCCTTTCGACAAAACAACAACTCCCATTACCTATCGGTGAATCTTCGATTTCCGCGAGCATGGCGAAGCGGAAACTCGTATAGGAAATCAATGCTTTTCCCAAAAAACTACGGCTATTTCCGAAAAAGAAGTAAATTTGCGGCTTAAACGTAAAATTCATCGAAACTGTCATAAAATGAAAAAGTATTACTTCTTGATTGCATTGGCTTTCAGTTTCATGGGCTTGAAAGCACAGGTCGAAGCGCCTGAAAACCTTCATGTTTCACCAACAGGCTGGGTGCAATGGACCAGCGATGCTAACCCTGAACAGCCCGAATATGGCGAAACGTTTTCTTACCCTTTCAACATGACTCTTGCAGGCTGGACATTGATTGATGCCGATCTCGATGGCCGTAACTGGGAACTCGGTTTTGACCCCTTTGGCGGAGTCGGTGCCTATTGCGCCACGTCTTTGTCTTCTTCCGATGGGGTAACTTCATTGAACGAAGACAATTACTTGGTGTCGCCACAGGTTTTGATTGGCCAGAAATCGGTGCTCACTTTCGAAGTCACGAGCCACTGGAGCAACCGCCGCGACCATTACGGCATCGCCATCTCAACGGGAAGCCCTACCAACCCTGACGATTTCACCGTCATTTTCGACGAAAAGGCAGCCTACGAATGGCACACCAAAACCATCGAACTCGGCCAATATGCAGGCCGTTATGTCTATATCGCCTTCCGCCATTACGATGCAAATGGCTTCAAGATTGACCTCAAGAACGTAGAACTCAGCAATTCAGCAAAGAGAGATTTCGTCGGCTTCCACATCAAACTCGACGATGAGCTTGTGGCCCAGAATGTGGCCGACTGTTTCTATCAGCTTGAGACGAGCAACCTTGTTGAAGACCAAACCTATACGACTTCGGTACAGACCGTCTTCGACGAAGGCGAAAGCGAATGGGTGAGTTACGAATGGGTGTATAAGGCTTGCGACAACTATGAAGGCTACGAAACCATAGAGGTTGAGAACCTTGGCAGCCAAGTCGTGCTCACTTGGGAAGCCGAGGAACCGCTTGATGG
The DNA here is from genome assembly GCA_045627065.1 of Bacteroidales bacterium. Classification (GTDB taxonomy): domain Bacteria; phylum Bacteroidota; class Bacteroidia; order Bacteroidales; family F082; genus Limimorpha. The sequence goes on from JAZQMX010000009.1 coordinate 27,970, forward strand.
CACCTATTTATATTATGATGATGGCACCAACGAGGAAGGCATCGGACTGATGGCCGGCACCCCGATTTATTGGGCTATCTATATTCCGACTGAGGATCTCGCTGACTACGACACCTACAGGGTCACCAAAGTCGCCATGTTCGACTACGAGGCTCATCGCGGCACGATTATGATTTATCAGGGCGATGAAACAATTCCAGAAAATTTGCTCTACACCCAAGATTATTCCACCACAGGTTGCGGCCAATATATCGACATCCCGCTTGATGAATATGTCGCTATCCGCAATACGAGAGGCCTTTGGTTTGTGATGCTCAGCCTTACAGGTAACTATCCGGCTCCTATCGGGCCAAACACCGGCAATGAGTACGGACGCCTTTATTCGGATAACGGCACGAGTTGGTACGACCTTGCCAACAACGGCGTCGATAATTCGTTCAACTTGCGCGGTTATATCGAGGAAAACAACGGTGTGCTCGGAACGATGGTGTTCAAAAACGAAGTTTGCCTGACCCCAAAACCGATTCACAGTAACGTATTTGTTGATGATGAAGCGAAAGATGAGTATGCCTATTGCATCAGGAAGGTTTATTCTTTCAGCGCAAACGACCCAGAAAGGTTCGCCATGTCGTGCCCGACATGCGCCACGATTGAGGACGTTGTTGAGGTAGAAGCAAACACCGTTAGCGTCTATCCTAACCCAGCATCGGAAACCATCACCATCGGAGGCGTTGAAGTTGACAACGTTATGGTTTACAATTCGCTCGGGCAACTCGTTGAGACCCTTGAAGCAACCCAGACCATTGACGTGAGAAATTACACCTCAGGCATCTACATGATGCTTATCAATGGCAGCGAGAATGTGAGATTTGTTGTCAGGTAGTATTCCGCCTTGTGGCGGAATGGAGCGCAAAATAGGAATGTAAGTAGCGGCGGTAAAAGTTGTAATCTAATAGAAAACAGTTTTAACCGCCGCCTATCACTAAAAGATATATACTCCATTACCTATCGGTGAATCTTCGATTTCCGCGAAGCGGAAACTCTTAAAGAACGCATATACTCCATTACCTATCGGTGAATCTTCGATTTCCGCGAAACGGAAACTCTTAAAGATTTTGCCAAAAAACACTTGATTTATTTAAAATTGCTATATTTGCAGTTCGATAAATCGCGAAATCACATTAAACAAATTCAATTATTAATCAAAATTCATTCAACATGAAGAAGTTATTTACTTTAGCACTCGTCTTGTTGATCGCCATTGGCGGTTATTCACAAGTGAAGAAAGCATCACAAAAGGATGCTTTGCGTCAAGTTGCCCAAGAGCAAGTCTCTCTTGGCCTTGAAGTGTTTGAAAATGTTGGCAGTATGCCAAACATGGCAAGAACCGACATGGACCTCGATCCTACCACTTACGACTGGCAAACCAATACTGCCGCTCGTAACTGGACGATGACCTTCCCGGATGGCTGCGTTGGCTTCATCTACACAGTCTCTTCAGATGCCGGTAACTCCGACCGCGGTACCAACATCGTTATCTACAACCCTGCTACCGACGAATGGACCACCACTGGTGGCAAGATTGAAAGTGAAAAGACCGGTTTCGGTTGCGCAGCACGTTATGGCCAAAACGGCATCGTCGTCGTTTCACGTAACGCCGTCACTCTGAAACTTGGCGTTTACATCGTAGAAGATAAGGACAATCTCCCAGCAACTGGTTCACTTGCTCCTATTTTCGAACTCGATGACACCTACAATGCACACTTCCCATGCGTCATGTGCACTGGTCCTGACCACAAGTTCATTCACATTATCGCTACCGCTCTCAACGAAGTTATCGATGGTGTGACTAACCCATATCACTACTTCCGTTCTTTGGACGGCGGTACCACATGGGAACAAAACATGATTATCGACTATCTGCACACTGGCTATGGCGTCAACTATGGTTCAGGTCAAGATGGTTACTTCATGGAAAACAATGGTGGCAACACCCTGCACTTCGTGGTCAACACCCGTCGTGGCGACGGCGTTGTCCTGACTTCAGAAGACAATGGTGAAACCTGGACAAGACAAGAATACTATCATCACCCAGGTATCGATGTAGACTTCGGCGAAGGTATTGCTATGTATCCTCGTTGGACTTCAGCTGTCTATGACAGCGAAAACCACCTCTATCTGGCTTACGAATTTGGTGGCCAAACTGGTGATCCTACCTCCACAAGCTACTATCCTGGTCTTGGTGGTATCGCTTTCTGGAGCGACCAAATGCCTTACTACGGCGATGGCGTAGCTTACGGCTTCGACCCGAACAACCCAATGCCTCCTGTTAATGGTCAACCTTTCATCATGGACTCAGCTTACCTCTATCAAGACGTCTATGCTTCATGGTGGCTCTTCAGCGATGCTACTCACGAAATGTGGCCTGAATACATCGGCTACCTCGCTCCTCAGGATCCTGAGACTGGCCAACCTCTCGTTGACCCATACGAAGCTACTACCGATGAATGGACTATCGACGACCGCACCCTCCATGGTCACTACAATGGTGGTGTCTGCGAAATGCCAGTCCTCATGATGACTCCTGACGAAAGCCTTATGGTTGCTGTTTGGATGGCTTTGGATAACCACAACCTCGATGGTACTGACAATAATTTCTTCAAGCTCTTCGCTAGAGCATCATACGACAAGGGTACAACTTGGACCGATATGATCCAACTCACCACCGACTTCATGTATCAGTGGTCAGAATGCGTTTATCCTCAGGCTGCCATCACTGGCAACACCCTCGTTATCGCTTGCCAAATGGACGGTGAAGTCGACTCATTCACTATCGGCACCGGTGGTGACTCCGACCAATTCGACAACTACTACCAAGGCCTCACCTTCGACCTGACCGAACTGTTCCCAGGTTGGGATGCTGTTGAAGAACAAGTTTCGAACAACACCGAAATGGCTATCTATCCTAACCCTGCTACCGAAATGGTGACCGTCAGCCTCAACCAAGATGAAGAAATCGTCATCTGCAACTTGATGGGCCAAGTCGTTAGCACCGTTAAGGGCAACGCTGGTGTCAACAACATCGACATCAACTCACTGACTAGCGGCGTCTATTTCATCAGCGCTGGTTCAGCTACCCAAAAGTTCATCGTGAAGTAAGAATCGCGATAGACGATAAAATAAAAGGTCGCTCCTTGCGGGGCGACCTTTTATTTTATTACTCTTGCCTGTTGGCAACAATGTCGATAGCCAAATAGAGTGCTCGGCGGAACGAGTCGGCAGAGGCTTTGTTGGCATTGGCGATGTCGAAGGCAGGTCCGTTCATCGGGGCAGTGCAAACGCAAGGCAGACCGGCTAGATAGAAAGCCCCACCTTCAACCGACATGATCTTGAACGGGAGCATGCCTTGCTCGTAGGTCATGCCTAAAACGGCATCGTACTTTTGCCAAAGGCCTGTTGTGAACAGCCGCGAGGCCGAGAAGGGTCCGAAGGCCAGCACACCGTTATACTGTGCCTCAGCAATGGCGGGGACGAGGATGCCTTTGTCTTCGCCTTGTGGCTCGTCGGCATGAGGGTTGATGCCTAGGACGGCAATCTTGGGCGACGATATATTGAAATCCTTTTTCAAGGCCTGCGACAGCGTCCCCAGCTTCTTCACCACCATTTCCTTGTTGATAGATTGCAAGGCATTGCTGAGCGGCATATCGTCAGTTAGCAGGCCTATCCGCATGCGGTCGCCCACCAACAGACGCACGACATCGGAATGTTCGAACGTCGATGACAGGAATCCAAGGTGATTCTTCGCTACGGCCTTGCAGTCGGGAGCCAACACCATAGCGTCGGTGTAGCCGTTCTTGAGGTCGGCAGAGGCTTGCTTCAGTGAGAGCACCGACATCTCTGCCGATAGTTCGGAAGGCGCACCAGGAGAGAGTTTCAACTCGTTTTCCACGATGTTGATGATGTTGAATTTCTGCTTCCATGCTTGCCGCGCATCGCGGGTCAACGAGTAGTTGAAATCTTCCAAACCGAAGTTCTTCTTATAGTAGGAGAGCACTTTCGACTGGCCGTATAGTACGGGGGTGAGCATCGAAAGTAATCGCGAGTCGTCGAAAGCCTTCAAGATGATTTCGTAACTAATGCCGTTGATGTCGCCATGGCTTATGCCAATGCGGGGCGAAATAGGGGATGACGGTTCGTTCTGCATAGCCTCAATTTTTTATCAAGTTGATTTTCAACGTGAAAATCGACCTCAAAATTAGGCATTAAATTTTTAATAACAAAATTTTTTGCGTTTTTTTAAACAAAAGTCCGTTTTTCGAATATTTTCATGATGGTTTCGGTGGCTCCAACCTGCTTTGTCAGGTAATCGGAGCATGTCTTTGATGCCGAAACATAAAACGCTTCATCGTTCATTAGACGGCTGAAAATCGCGTTGAGTTGCGTGCCATCGGTGATGGAGAAGACTCCGCCAAGGGCCACCAAATCGACGGCTTCCTTGAAACTCTTGTATTTTGGACCGAAGACCACTGGACAGCCGAAGGTGACAGGCTCTTGGATGTTGTGGATGTTGACGCCAAAACCGCCACCGATGTACACAAACCGAGCATATTGATACAATTGTGACAGTATTCCGATGGTGTTGAGCACCAATACCTTTGAAGGTTTCTCTGCATCAAGTTCGGTGAAAAGCTGATAGTCGTTGAGTTGTGCCTTGATTTGGCTAATGTGACCTTCCGAAATGTCGTGTGGTGCCATGATGAAGCAGTAGTCGCCGGGCATCGTCGTGATGAAGGCCGATAGCAGTCTCTCGTCGGGCTGCCACGAGCTACCTGCGATGATACACTTTCTTCCGTTGATGAATTTCTCGATCTCTGGGAAAGGCTTCACCGTTTTGGCAATGGCTGCCACACGGTCGAAACGCGTGTCGCCACATATCGTAACATTATCGAATCCAATGGAATGTAACAATTCCGATGTGACGTCGTCTTGCACATAGAAGTGTGTCACATTGCACAGTTGCTTACGAAACCAACCACCGTACCACTTGAAGAAATATTGGCTGGGCTTGAGGATGAGCGATGTGTAGAACAGCGGGATGTCATTCTGCTTCAGCGCTTCCATGTAGTTGAACCAAAACTCGTATTTGATGAAGAAAGCCGCCACGAAATGATGGCGTCCGACCCATTGCTTGGCGTGTTTTGGCGTGTCGATTGGCAGGTAGGTTATTTCATCGGCATAAGGGTAGTTTTTCCTAATTTCGTAGCCTGAAGGCGAGAAGAACGATAGTGCGATTTTGTATTCAGGATACTGTTGCTTGATAGCCTCCATGATAGGCCGTCCTTGTTCAAATTCGCCTAACGAGGCTGCATGAAACCAAATCCATATGCCTTCGTCTGAAGTCGCAGGCAGCGATTTGCGTCCTTCCACCCACTGCTTGGCTTTTTTGTTGCCCGTCAAGGCTGCCAAGCGTACGCCCAGACTGTAAAGCCTAATTGCTAAGGTGTAGAGGAAATGCATTGAGTTGACTGAATTTCAGCAGTTAATTGAAATAATACTCTTCAGGTTGGCGTTGGTAGGTCGGGATGTTCCAAGTGAAACGGATGCCGTAGTAAAGGTCGTTGAAACGTTTGTGCTGATCGACATAGCCGACAGGTACACCATCGAAGACGCGGAAATCGTAGCTGCGCAAGTTGCGGGTACGGGCCCATGTCATCTCCAGCGATATGGCGCAGTTGAGCAAGCGTGTGTCGTTGAGAAGCAAGTAGCCTGATTCGAGATGGAAGGCTACGCCACCGCGCATTTGGTCGTATCCGTATTGGTAGTCGCCATCAACCTGATATGGCGTATTGTACAACTGGGTTTCGTAGTCAATACGGATGCGGTTGCGTAGATAACCTATGCCAGCTTTGACGAAGAATCCGCAGTTGGGATTCGGTCCCCAAGGAATCAGCTTTCCTATCTCGCCTTGGACATGGAAACCGCGTTGGGCAACAGCGAGTGACGTAATGCTGCCGCTGCCACTAATCACTTCACCATCCACAGTGGTGATGCCTTCGCCTAAGATGTCGATGCGGTCGCCTTTCACCTTTGGCCCGAAAATGTAATGCCCGTTGATGCCAAAGAGCCAGTCGTTTTCGGTCTTCTGCATGAAGCCGCCGCCGATGGTGTTGCTGACACCGTAGGTCGTCTTGTTGTCCAAGGCAGGAAGGTGGAAAGCGTATGAAACCTGAAACATCGAAACGGGAATGGATTCCTTCATGATGCTCTTTGCCGTTTGTGCTTGCGATGCAAATGAAAAGGCCAAAAGGACTATGAATGTGGTAAATATTCTGCGCATAGTGATAAGTTTTCGTTTGAACGGATAACTTTTTGTTTTAGTATGATTCAGGCTGCAAAATTATCAAAAATGTTCCCATCTCACATCACGTTTTAAGATGGTTGGTGGATTGCCTCCCACCACTTGGCTGTTGCCTGCAAACGCTGATTTCAGTAGGGTTCCGGCAGCCAGCACCGAGTTGTCGGGCATCTGCGCGCCTTTCAGGATGATGCACTTGCAGCCTATCCAAACGTGGTTGCCGATGACGATGGGCTTGTCCTCATTGATGCGTTGGTTTTCAGCATCATACAATGGGTGCTCGTCGGTGTCCATCAACAGCACGTCCCAACTCACCAGGCAGTCGTTGCCGAAAGTGATTTCCTTGGCGCAGACGATAGTGCTTTCGGCCGTCATGTTGAATTTTTCGCCGAGATGCAACTTGCCGCGCACGCTGATTTTCGAGCCGTGACCGATGGAGGCTTTGCCCCCGAAATCCACTTCGCCACTCACTTGCCAGATGGTGCGCGAGCGTTTGCGGTCGTAGTGGCCGACATCGCCAAAACCAATCTTAATCATCGCTGTTTCAATGTTGTCTGGTAGATTTACCTTGCCGTGTAACTCGCGTAAAAAAGTACGATGCGACACCACGACAGGCATCTTGATGGCCGTTGCGAAAGGAAAATAATGCAAGTTGAAACGCAAGGTCTTCGGAAGGGAGCGAAGGATATTGAAAAAGTCGAATGAGGTCATTTCGTCGCTGATTTGCTTGCAAAACTAATAAAATGAGGAATGCGGAGCGAGGAAAGCGGAATAAAAAGTACTTTTGTGGCATGAAAGTTACATTTCACCTAAAATACGACAGTCATTGGGGCGAGGAACTTTTCCTGATGGGAAATATTGAGGCCTTAGGATTTTGGAAACCTGAAAATGCGCTTCCAATGCGTTATGTTGACAACGGTTATTGGTCGGTTGATGTTGTGTTAAGCGATACAGAAACCGTTGAATACAAATACATTATCAAGGAAAACGGACAAATCCGTTGGGAGACGCGTGAGAATCGTCATTGGAATGGAAACATATCGGTTTGGGATGTTTTTGATGCCGAAACCATGGAGAAAAAAGTTGGTGTGGCTGTTCCGCTTTTTAGTCTGCGAAGCGATACTGATTTCGGTATTGGCGAGTTCCGCGACTTGATGAATTTGGCCGATTGGTGTGTTTCTAATAATTTGAAAATCATCCAACTGCTGCCTGTCAATGACACTACGTCGCATTTCGATTGGCACGATTCCTATCCGTATAATGCTATTTCTGCTTTCGCCTTGAATCCGATTTATTTGAATCTTCAAGATTTGGGCGTTGAAGCGGATGAAGTTTTCAAAGATGAGCAAAACCAACTCAATGCGCTTTCGTATGTGGATTATCCGAAAGTGCTGATAACCAAGTGGAAATACTTTAAAGTCGCTTTTGCAAAGCAATGGAAGTCTTTGCAAAATAGTGACGCTTTCAAGTCGTTTTTTGCAGAAAACAAGGATTGGCTTGTGACGTATGCCGATTTTTGTGCGCGTCGTGATGCCAATAATACGACGGATGTCAATCGCTGGTCTGAACACGCTGGCGAAGGTTGTCCCGAGTTTTATTATTTCTTGCAATTCCATTGCGACGAGCAGCTAAGTGAGGCCGTTAATTATCTGCATTCCAAAGGTTTGTTGCTGAAAGGCGATTTGCCTATCGGTGTCAATCCTCATGGAGTTGATGTGTATAGCCACCCTGATTTGTTCAACTGTAATGCTCAAGCTGGCGCACCGCCCGACGACTTTGCCGCAGAAGGCCAAAACTGGGGCTTCCCGACCTATAATTGGCCTGCGATGGCGCATGATGGTTACGCTTGGTGGCGTCGTCGTTTGCAAGTTATGGCTCGCTATTTCGATGCCTATCGCATTGATCATATTCTCGGTTTTTTCCGCATTTGGGAGATTCCAAAAGGCATCAAGTCGGGGCTATTGGGTCATTTCAATCCTGCTTTGCCATTGACAAATAATGAGATTGAAACCTTTGGTTTTCAGTTTGATGAAGAGAAATATGTGACCGATAATTTGGAAACACTTTTCCTCAGAGACCCTTATCAAAAGGATAGATTCCATCCGCGCATTGCCTTGCAGAAAACCGAGTTGTATAACGATCTTGACGAGAATCAGAAAGTCGCCATCGACAGACTTTATGAAGATTTCTTCTATCATCGTCACAACGAATTTTGGAAACAGAGCGCTTTGTCGAAATTGCCTGCGCTTATCGGTATAACCCACATGATTGCCTGTGGCGAAGACCTCGGCATGATTCCCGCCACAGTGCCTGAGGTGATGCGTCAGCTGGGCATCAAGAGCCTTGAGGTGGAGCGGATGCCAAAAATTTTCGGTCGCGACACAGTGCAAACCGAAGATGTGCCGATACATAGTGTCTTTACTACGGGCACACACGATATGCCAACGCTTCGTGCGTGGTTGGCCGAAAATGGAGAAAAGCAAAGTGCTGAAACCATTAAAATGGTGATTGAGAGAATTATGGATAGTCCGGCTTGCTGGAATATTTTCCCTATTCAAGATTTGCTCGACACCGATGAAAGCAATTGGTCGGCCGACCCGAAGGACGACCAAATCAATGTGCCGGCTAATCCCGAAAACCACTGGAAATACAGAATAAAACATTCGATTGAAAAATTGATTTAGCAATACTTTTGTGAACTCAAGTAAAAAACATATTTTTGCCTCAATAAATCCTTTATCTCATGAATTTCAAACCTTACGAATATACCGAAGAACAACTTTTAGCTCGCATCGAGCAAATCGTGGCCGAACAAACACAGATTTCAGACCGCAAAGAATCCTTGGCACGCATTTTCCAAAGCATTGATTTCACGACTTTGGAAGCATTTGATAATGAACAGAAAATCAATGAGTTTTGTGTCAAGGCATTGGCTTTCCCAAAGGAAGAGCCTTATCTCTCGGTGCCTGCTATCTGCATTTACAGCCCGTTTGTGAAACAAGCCAAGCAATTGCTCAAAGGCAGCGGCATTCATGTGGCCACCGTGGCTTGCGCTTTTCCATCAGGCCAAATGCCTTTCGACCTGAAAGTCAAAGAAGTGGAATATTGCGTTGAGCAAGGTGCCGATGAGGTGGATATGGTCATCTCGCGCGGCACTTTCCTTGCTGGCAATTACGATGAGGTCTTCAACGAAATCAAGACCATCAAGGCGACTTGCAAGGATGCGCATCTGAAAGTCATCCTTGAGACGGGTGAACTGAAAACTCTTGCAAACATCCGTAAAGCCAGCGAGTTGGCAATTCTGGCAGGTGCCGATTTCATCAAGACCTCAACGGGTAAAGTGCCGGTTGCCGCCACGCCTTTGGCTGCCATCATCATGATTGACACGATTAAGGAATACTACGAAGCCACGGGCAAGAAAGTCGGTTTCAAACCTGCCGGCGGCATGAAGACACCTGAAGATGCCATGACTTATTATTATTTGGTGAAAGGCATCCTTGGCGAGCCATGGCTCAACAAGAACCTTTTCCGTGTGGGTACAAGTCGTTTGGCCGGACAAATCATTGAAATGCTGAAGTGATATGGAGACTAACGAATTGATAGGCTTGTCACACAGCGAAGAAATCGTTGTGGAGCATAAGGATACGGCTGCTGTTTATGGCTCGGGAGCTTTAGAGGTGTTTGCCACACCCGCCATGATTGCCATGATGGAGATGACGAGCCTGAAATGCGTCATCGACAAGATTGGCGAAGAAAATACTACCGTTGGCATTGCGGTCAACATCAAGCACTTGAAGGCCAGTCCCGTGGGGCACACTATCCGTTGCGAGGCGAAGGTGATTGAAGTGGATCGTAAACGGCTCGTCTTCGAGGTAAAGTGCTTCGATGGCGAAGACCTTGTTGGCGAAGGCACTCACGAGCGTTTCGTGGTGAATAGCGCCAAATTCATGAGCAAGTTTTAAGGTTACAGCGAAATTACTTCATCCATGCAGATGTCGAGAGGTTCGGTAGGGACTTTGTCGACCAATTGGAAATCGAAGCAGATGCCGATTCGTTTCACATTGAGATGCTGCGAAAGGAAACGGTCGTAATAGCCACGGCCTCTTCCGATGCGATTTCCGTTTTTGTCAAAAGCTACGCCAGGTACCACAATCAAGTCGAAATCACCTTGGTATGGCTCGTTTTGGGGCTCTAGGATATTAAAGTCGCCTACAGCGAATGTAGTGTTCTTTCCATACTCTACAGGGATAATGTCGTCGCCGACCACTGTTGGAAGAATGATTTGCTTTTCCAAATGCCATTTTTCGAGGAAAGCCAGCGTTTGGACTTCATCGGGGAGGGCGTTGTATAGCATTACTCGTTTTGCCTTCACAAAATCTGGGTGCTTTTCTAGTTTAGCGAGTATTCTTTCCGATTGTTCAAGTAACTGTTCCTTAGTGTGTTGCTTTTTCAGCATCTTGATTTGTGCGCGAAGTTCTTTTTTGTCCATGGTTTGTGTGTCCTCCAATTTCTGACTGATATTGTTTGCAAAGGTAAAAACTATTTCGCAACAAGTGTAAAAACTCGTATCTTTACCGCGTAAAACATCCTATATGTCAAAAAAACTTGCCTTCTTTTTGTTTGCTTTTCTCTCTGTGAACCAAATGCTTGCACAAGAGAATTGCCGTTATGCGCTTGTCTGGCACGACGAATTTGACGACGCTTCTCTCGATCATTCCGTATGGTCGAAAATATCTAAGGGTTCGTCTGAATGGAGACAGCATATGAGCACTGATGAGTCGTTGTATGTTCATGACGATGGTCAAATGGTGCTTTTAGGCAAGAAGAAAGATCCAAAATCCAATTTTTCTACTTTGCAGACTGGTGGTATTTGGACAAAGGATAAAAAGTCGTTTGGCTTTGGACGCTTGGAGGTGAAGGCTAAGTTTGATGTTGCACAAGGTTTTTGGCCTGCCATTTGGATGTTGCCTCAGGCTATTAAGGGTCTTGACTGGCCTTATGGAGGCGAAATCGACATTATTGAGCATTTCCATGAATCGCCCAATGTTGATCACACAGTTCACACCAATTACACATACAATCTCGGTAAAAAATGGAATCCTCCCTACAATTGTAAATCCAATTATAACGAAGGAGAGTTTAACGTTTTTTCGGTTGAGAAATTCCAAGATAGCCTCGTCTTCGGCGTCAATGGCCAACGGACTTTCTGTTATCCTCGGTACAAAAAAGGGGTCGACGGGCAGTTTCCTTTCGACAAACATAATTTTTACCTCATTCTTGACTCGCAACTTGGCGAGGGTAGCCGGCCTATGATTGATACAGCCGCATTGCCTGTCGAATTGCGCATCGATTATGTCAGATACTATGAACTGGATACTAAGACAGACATTATTCCAGAGCCAAAAGAGTTTGCCGTAAAAAGCAATAACGCAAAGAAAATCAAAAAAATAAAGTATAGAAAGGAAACGTTTTGCAACCCTGATGAATACACTCTGACCATCAAGAGAGGCAAGGTCACTATTACTGGCAATAAGGCCTGGGCCCAAAGCACGCTCAAGCAGCTTACCGACGAAAATGGTTGTGCTCGTGATGTGGAAATCCATGATTGGTCAGCGTATCCATTCCGTTGTTTTATGCACGACACGGGGCGTAATTATCAATCGGTTAACATGTTGAAAGAGACCTTGGATTTGATGAGTTTTTACAAACTCAACTATTTCCATTGGCATTTGACGGACTATCCTGCATGGCGCATCGAGTGTCGTGTGTATCCTCAGCTCAATGATCCTCAATACCAGCGTGTAGGCCGTGATGAAGGCAAATACTATACCTATGAAGAGATCCTCGAAGTCATCGATTATGCCCGTGAACGTGGCATCACCGTGATACCTGAAATCGACATGCCGGGTCATTCCACCTATTTCACGAATGCCTTCGGCTGCACGATGGCCTCGCTTGAAGGACGGCAGATTCTTGAAAAAGTTTTCGAAGAGTTCTTTGCCGAAATTCCGCAAAGCGATTGCCCATATATTCATATAGGATCTGATGAGGTCCAAATCGAAGACCCTAAAGGCTTCATGCAGTGGGCTGAAGATTTGATGCATGGATATGGTCGAGAAGTCATCGCATGGGATCCAGGGCTGCCGGCTTCTGATAAGGTGATACGCCAGATATGGAATGCCGCGGCGGGTTCCAATGCCGCTGCTGCGACGAAATCTGGCAAATATCTCGATTCGTTCATGGGTTATTTAAATTATTACGACCCGATGATGTTTACCAACAAGCTTTTCCTCCACACGGCAGCAGCTCAGGCAGTGCCTGACACTGATAGAGCTTTGGGTGGCATCCTCTGCCTATGGAATGATGTCCGTGTTGATGACAAGACACGGATTTCGCTTCATAACGGCATGATTAATGGCATGATGGCCTATTCCGAACGCTTTTGGAATGGCGGCAACGCGGGCGAAGTGGAGATGGAAAACCTTGCACCGGGTCCGCTTACCACAGCGGGTTCGCGTTTGGCTAATTTCGAGGAAAAGATGGCAATCCATCGCGACCGTTTCCACAAAGGGAAAATGCGTTGGGTGGCTAACTCTCAAATCAAATGGGAAGTGCAAATCGATGAAAACAAAACTTATACAACCTATGGCGGTGCTGTAGATCTGGATGCTTTCTGTCAGTTGCACAATATTGCTACAGGCGAAACGGCGGTGGCCAAAGCCAGTACTACGATTTTCGCTGACAAGGAAATGGACATCGAAGCATGGATAGGTTTCGATACGCCTGCACGTTCTAACCGTAACGGTTATGGCATCGGGAAGAAGGGTCATTGGGAAGGTAATAGCCAATGTTTTGTGAATGGGAAGGAAGTCATGCCGCCAACTCAATGGAACGAGCCGGGAAAATACGACTATCATTTTAACACATGGGGTAGAACCGAAGAGGAACAACCTTATACCGATGAACAGCTTTATTGGATGCGCCAGCCTGCAAAGATTCATCTGAAGAAGGGTGAAAACTTGATAGAGGTTGTAGTACCCAAGACATACCAAGGGCTGCGTTGGAGTTTCGCTTTCATTCCTGTCAGCACACAAGCTGATGGAAGTGTTAAGGAAGTGAAAGGAATTCGATTCTTCGATTTTAACTGAATACCATTTTGCACTAATAATTCGACTCAATATGAGAAATAACAAGAAAAAGCTATCACTGACAGTACTCATTCTGATTGCTTTGGCATTGGGGTTCATCGTTGGTTTCCTGATGCAAAACCACGCTGACGTTGCTTTAAAATACATCCAGCCATTGGGTATCATTTTCCTCAACTTGCTGAAGTGCATTGTGGTGCCTCTGGTTTTGCTGAGCATCATCTGTGGCATCATCAGTATGACCGATGTGTCGAAATTAGGTCGTTTAGGCATACGCACCTTGCTCTATTTCATGTTGACGACTGTCTTTGCTGTCACTTTGGGTTTGGTTTTTACCACGTTGTTGAAAGGTGTGCTGCCTGTCATTGAAATCCCGATGGCGGGCGAGAGCATGGAAGTGCCTCATATTTCCTTCATGGACCAAATCGTGGGTTTCTTCCCTAGCAATATGTTTGCTCCTTTGGCTACAGCTGAGATGATGCAGGTGATTGTAATCGCTTTGTTTATTGGTTTCGCTATCGTGAAGGTGGGCGACAAGGCCAAGCCCGCCGCTGATGTCTTGTTGAGTTTCAACGAGATTGTGACCAAGATATTGAGTTTCATCATGTCGTTGGCTCCTATTGGTGTTTTCTGCATGCTTTGTCCGGTGGTGGCAGTCAATGGCCCATCCATTCTGGGTTCATACGCAGTGCTGATAGGAGTGGCATACCTTTGCTTTGTCATTCACGCCATCGTGGTGTATGCATCGTGTGTCAGGGTGTTGGGCAAGATGAGCCCGTTGAAGTTCTTCAAGGAGATGGTTCCTGCCATGCTTTTCGCATACTCGAGTGATTCGTCGTTGGCGACCTTGCCTGTGAGTATGGAATGCACCCGTAAGTTGGGCGTGCCTAAGGATGTCGGTAGTTTCGTGCTCTCGCTTGGCGCAACCATCAATATGGACGGTGTGGCCATCTATCTTGGCGTGACTTCTGTGTTTATCGCAACTTGTTGTGGCATGGACCTTACTTTACAGCAGTATCTTGCCATTGCCATTTCGGCCACGGTGGCTTCCATTGGTACGCCGGGTGTCCCTGGTGGTTCGCTGGCGCTGATGGCCATGGTGTTTGCCTCGGCAGGCATCCCCGTTGAGGGTGTCGCCATCGTGGCGGGCATCGACCGTATCATCGACATGGCACGTACTACGATGAGCATCACAGGCGATGCATCGTGTGCTGTTATCATGACACATCTTGAGAAGAAAAAGACGGAGGAGGTATAATCACAACTTTTTTCTATTTTTGCAACATTAAATTCAACCGCTATGAAGCATTCATCATTACTGTTATCATTTTTCCTTATGCTTGCCTTGGGTGTCAAAGCTCAGATTGCAGGTCAAGGTATTGATGTTTTACATTATGATATTCATTTGAGTCAATTCGATTTCGCTGAAAAGACTTTCCAAGGTGTGACGGAAGTCGATTTCAAGGCTACCAATGATATAACCTCAGTAGTGCTTGAGTTGAAGACCTTGGAAGTTTCAGAAGTGACATGCCCACAATATCATGTTGCTGGTTTTGAACAAGATGGCGACTTGCTGATTGTTCATTTCGCTTCGACGATTCCGACAGATGCTGTGGCTGAACTGACGATTGCGTATGGCGGCCACACCTTCAACGAGTCGTGGGGTGGTGTGCATTGGAATGGCGAGTATGTGTATAACCTCGGCGTGGGTTTCGATAGCCAGCCGCACAATCTCGGCAAGACGTGGTTCCCATGTGTCGATAACTTCACCGATAAGGCCACCTACGATGTCTTCGTGTGTGCTGATAACGCCAAAAAAGCGATTTGCGGCGGCAATTTCATCGATGTCGCCGACCAAGGTGATGGCACTTCCATTTGGCATTGGCAGACCCCTCAGGAGATTGCTACCTATCATATCTCGTTCACGGTGGGCGAATATGAGCTGTGGGAAGACGACTACAATGGCATTCCTGTCACGGTGTATGCACGCCCGGGTACTATCGCGAAGGTGCCAGGCTCGTTTGCCAACATCAAGGAGATTGTGGCTTTCTACGAGGAATGCTTTGGTCCGTATCCTTTCAATCGCATCGGTTATGTGGGTACGCCTAATGGCTCGATGGAGCATACCGATAATATCTTTCTCGCCAATTCGCTCATCACGGGCGATTTTTCTGGCGAAGGCACTATTGCTCATGAACTTTCGCACATGTGGTTCGGCAACAAGGTGACTTGCTCGACGGCCCAGGACATGTGGCTCAACGAAGGCTTTGCGCAGTTTTTGGGCAACTTCTATATCGCTGGCGTTTATGGCGAAGAGGCTTATCACAATGCCATGTCAGCCATCGTCAATAACTTGTCAGCAAAATGCAGGACACAGAATTTTCCAGCCATCAACGCTATGCCTTTGGATGATACCTATGACGGCGATGCCGTTTATGACCGAGGCGCAGCCATCGTCAGCACGATGATGAAATACATGGGTCGCGAAAAGTTTCTGCAAGGTTTGCGCGCTTATCTCGACCAATATGCTTCCGGAGCGGCTTCATCGGAACAACTGATGAATGCGCTTTCCGAGGCTTCGGACATCGATATGCAAGGCTTCTTCGACACCTACGTCTTCGTGGCTGGTGTACCTTATTATTATGTGTCGATTCAAGAAGTCAATCCCGTTGGCGAACAATATGAAGTGAAACTGAAAATGCACTACCAGCACTTGAATGGCGAGCATGTGGGCATGAAAAACGTCTATCCTGTCACCTTCTACGATGCCGACTTCAATCTTCATAACGACATGGTATGCTGGGATGGTGCTACGGGTTTTACTACAAAAATGCTTGACTTTGAGCCTGTTGGCATGATTGCCGATTTCGATAACGATTATCTCGAAGCTGTCACCCAAAAGAAAGGCATGCTGACGACTACGACATCTTCAAATTATGCAAACGTGCAAATCGAGGTGAGCGAGCTTACTGATTCGGTGTTCTATAGCATTCAGAACCATCCTGTTGGCCCATACGACGACCCGCTCCTCTGGGGCTTGACTTTGTCAACCTCCCATTTCTGGACCATCAACCGTCATGATTTTGGCGAGGCCAACGTGAAGGGCGTGTTCACCTATAGGAACAACAATTCTTTTGATGGCGACATCATTCATACTGAAAACGACTCGGCTACCTTGGTCTATCGTGTCAACGCTTCCGAACCTTGGCGCGAGATAGCTCACGAAGTGTCCCCGGTCAGTACATGGAAACTGGGTCAGTTTGTGGTTGACGACTTGCAGTCGGGCGAATATGCCATTGCTGTGTGGGACAAGGAACATTTCGGAACCGAAGAACAAGGTGCCGTCCCAGCTAAGATGCAAGTCTTCCCTAATCCAGCCGATGCGCAAGTGAACTTAAGCTGGAATACTTATTGCAATGGTTCTATCTCACTTGTCGATGCTCAAGGCCGTGAGGTGCGCAGGCATTCTTTCAACGAAGCCAACCATTTCAGTTTTCCAACCGATGGCTTGTCGAAGGGAGTATATCAAGTCCAGCGTATTAGCGCTGATGGCCAAATTGTTGAAACTAATAGTCTTATTATCAAATAAATATATTACAATTTAATCGATTTTGTTATGAAAAGAATTAGTATTGTTATTGCAGTTGTTGCCTTGCTTTTGTTTGGCTCATGCAAGAAGGAAAAATGGAATAATTATTATGGCTTCCAAAAGCAAGATTTAGTGGGAACCTACTCCAACTCAGGTGTGGAGGGAGCGTTCGATAGTTTTATCGAGAGTGAGTTTTGCCATATTTGCTCTGATGCTGATATTGAAGTGAGCCTCAGTGATGATGATCTTCTTACTATCGATTTCAGTAGCCCAAGGCATAGATTTGACCGCTCTTTTACGGGGGTAGGCATCTATAACGAAAACGATTTTCTCGTTGAAATACCTTCCGGGCAGTACGATATCATGGCAAGAGTTCAGTCCAATGAAACTGAACAGATTCGTCTTGTCGGTCATGCTCGCCGTTATTACGCGTATTTCCCTGTCCAAGACACTGTCTATCATGATGTTTATGTGAACTATGTTTTCGATGTCATTAAAAATTAAATCATACTTTAAAATGAAAAAAACACCATTATTCATGGCCATCTTTATGGTCTTTTGCAGCACCAGCCTGTTTGCACAGCACAGCTCTATTGCTTCTCAAATTGAGCAACAAGCTCTCCAACATCGTCTTGGACAGCGTGATAACGATGGCATCGTCATTGAGTCATATGGTTATCAGCGTCTTGACGATGATGGCTCTATCTTTAATTATCATACGGATTGCATTTATGACGAGTATGATTATACCTTGACAGAGGAACTTACCCAAGTGAAAGTCGAAGATGGTTGGTCTGATGCCTTTTATGATACATACGAATATGACTTTTCGGGCAATGTGATCGAACACCTTCTTCAGGAGTGGAATGGCAGCGTTTGGGGAAACAACTATTACGAAACTTACGCTTATGAAGACGATCTTCTTAGCGAGTATATCGGTCAATATTGGTATGGCGGATCATGGCAGAACTATGTCAAGGTTGTCTACAATTACACCGACGATGGCATGACGGCAATTTTCTATGATTGGAACAATGGTTGGAAGGTCGAAGATCTCTACACTTACACTTATACCATGGAAGGCATGGAGCTCCTCATGCAGTACATGCAAGGTGGCGCTTGGCAGAACGAGGAAAAAATGACTTATGTCATTGATGGTGACCAGATACAGAGCATCCTCACCGAAGAATGGGAAAACAATACTTGGGTTAATGAAGAATTTGCCGTTTATACCTATGATGAAGGTGCTGTCTCTTCAATCCTCTATCAAGAATGGGAAAATGCTTGGGTTAATGACGCCCGTGTCGATTATCAAAACGAGGATGGCAATGCCGTCCATGGTATCCGCTTCGAGTGGGAAGGTAATGCTTGGGTTGACGATTATGGCGACATCAGTATGTACTATCGCTATGGTTCAGAAGTCGAAGAGTTTGGTGATGTCCATGAGGTGACAATGAATTATCTTGATATCGATGCCGTGTCAGAACAGCATGCCAATGTTTTCTCAGTGTTCCCGAATCCTGCTTCAGAAAGCATCTCCATCAGTGGAGAAGGCTTCCAAAAGGCTGAAGTCTACAACACCGTTGGCCAAAAGGTGATGGAAACCCCAATGAACGCAATCAATGTCAGCAACTTGCAATCAGGCATCTATATGCTGAAGGTCTATGATGCCAACGGCAATGCTGAAGCTCAAAGCTTCGTGGTCAAGTAAAATAATCTAGTTTGTAGTTTAGATTCCGCTTCGTTTCGCTTGCGGAATGGCATGTTCAAGCATTCCATTCCGCAGCTTGCGGCGGAATCTTTTTTTTCATTTCCCGTTCTTGAGCACAATGCGGAAAGTGGTGCCTTGACCAACTACCGACGACTTCACGAAAATCTTGCCTTTGTGGTAGTCTTCGATGATGCGTTTGGCCAACGAAAGTCCTAAGCCCCAACCACGTTTCTTGCTCGTGTAGCCTGGCTTGAACACTTGCTTGATTTTCGATTTGGCGATACCTTTGCCGGTGTCGTTCACGTCGATGAAGATTTCGCCACCTTCTTCGATGAGGTTGACGGTGATTTTCCCGTGGTCGCCCATGGCATCGACGGCGTTTTTGGTGAGGTTTTCAAGCACCCAACGGAACAACGAGGGTATCAATGGCACGATGAGACTCTCTTGGGGTAGATTAATCTCGAACTCGAATTTCTTGGAGAAACGCTTCTGAAGGTAATCCATCGTGTCTTCGATGAGATAGATGATATTGGTGGGCTCAAGCACTGGCACTGAGCCGATTTTCGAGAAACGGTCGGTGACAATTTGCAGACGCTCGATGTCTTTTTCCATTTCTTTAGTGCCTTCAAATGGCTCTTCTTGTAGTTTCATCAGCTCAATCCAACCCATCAGCGAGGATAGGGGAGTACCCAATTGGTGAGCAGTCTCTTTGGCCATGCCGGCCCATACTTGGTTCTGCTCCGAACGGCGTGCCGAGCTGAACAACATATAGGCGATGAAAAGGAACAAGGCAAAGATGACTATCAGAATGATGGGGAAGTAGCGTGTTTGTTGTACAAGGTCGGACGTGCGATAGAAGATGAAGGCCTTTCCCGTGTCGATGAAGTCGATTTCCAGCGGGTCGTTTTCTGCCCGCATGATTTCTAGCTGATGGACCATGAAGCTGGAATCTTGCATCTGCAACGAGTCGAGGTTGCCGAAGCTGAGCACTTCGGTTTGGGAGGCATCGGTGATGATGACGGGCGCGCCCACCGAGTTGAGCGTAATCTCTTCCAAAAAGTGCTTGTTCATCTCATCGAGCACGGCTTTCAGGTCGGTGTAGATGGTCGATTCGTTGTAATATAGGTATTGGACGGTACCGTAACCTGGGTCAATTTTGATGGGCTCAAATTTCGAGTAGGCTTCTTTCATCTCGGCATCAAAAATGGTCTTTCCTACTTGGTCGGCAGGGAGGTTGCTGGAGATGATGATGTTGTCGTGCCCGTCGGTGATGATAAGCGGTATGCTGATGTTGTTTTGTATGATATTCAGGTAGATGCCGATATTCTCGTTGCTGGTAATATCTACGACCTTTCGATAGGCGTTAGCAAGCAAGTCAACGCGGAGTTGCTCTTGTTCGCTCACCTTGTTGAAAAACTCTTCTGTTGATTTCATCATCACGGCTTGCTGCTCCATGGCGGCAGCCCACATTTTCACTTGGCGTGTCTCTTGTTCGGCAATGGATTTCACCATCTTGTTGGTGTACCATAACGAAGCAGTGATGATGAGGATGGCCATGATAGCCAAAGCCCATTTCCAGCGGTTGTTGTTGGTATATAGGTTGGTCTTCATGGAAAGGATAACGAAATTGTAAATGGATTATTGTCTATTGTATTGTAGAGACGTGCCATGACACGTCTCTACAACCATTATTATATTTCTTTCCTCATGCGTGCCACGGGGATGCCTAGCTGTTCCCTGTATTTGGCCACTGTGCGTCGTGCGATAGGATATCCCTTTTCTTTGAGGACTTGCATCAGGGCTTCGTCAGTCATGGGTTTTTCCTTGCTTTCGTTGTCGATGCAGTCTTGCAGTATCTTCTTGATTTCACGGGTCGATACTTCTTCGCCTTCATTGTTGGTGATGCCTTCGCTGAAGAAAGTCTTCAGCAGGAATGTGCCGTAAGGTGTTTGCACGTATTTGCTGTTCACCACACGTGAGATGGTGGAAATGTCGAGCCCGACTTTTTCTGCTATGTCTTTTAGGATCATTGGTTTGAGCTGCGTCTCGTCGCCAGTCAGGAAATAGTCTCTTTGCATGTCGATGATGGCTTGCATGGTGACGAGCAACGTGTTTTGGCGTTGCTGGATGGCATCGATAAACCACTTGGCAGAGTCGATTTTTTGTTTGACGAACTGAGCGGCTTCTTGCATGGTGGGCGAGCCCTTGCTTTTCGTATATTCACCGAGCATCTTGATGTAGGATGGGCTTACGTGGAGTTCGGGAACATTGCGCCCGTCAATGGAAAGTTCGATCTGCCCGTCTCTCACGGTGACGAAAAAGTCAGGGGTGATGTAGTGAACGCTTCTTGCACCTGAATTTGACGAGTCGCCAGGCTTGGGGTCGAGTTTGAGGATCTGGTCCAAGGCCATTTTCAGCTCGCGGTTGCCGACTTCATATCTCTTGCCGATCTTGTCAAAGTGTTTCTTTGAGAATTCCTCGAAGCAATCCTTGATGATGTTGATGGCCAACGAATAGTCGCCGAATGGGTCTTCCTGTTGGCGACGTTTTAGCTGGATGAGCAGGCATTCTTGAAGGTCTTTGGCACCAATACCGGCAGGGTCGAGTTGCTGGACGATTTCGAGTACGCTGCTTACTTCTTCTTCTGTGGTCTCAATGCCTAGGAACAGTAGGTCATCGACGATGTTCGGAATAGGACGTATAAGATAACCGTTATCATCGAGGTTGCCAATGATATAGTTTCCAATGGCGCGTTCCTCGTCAGTCAGGTCGTGGAATCCCAACTGGTTGTTGAGGTAGTCTTGGAACGATTCTTCGTTGATGACTGGTGCTTCATAGACTTCATCATCAGCACTGTAGTTGTTGGTCTGCAGCTTATAGGAGTAATCGTCGATTTCTTCGTCTTGAAGGTAGTCGGTGATGTCGAATTCCTCATCCTTGTCGAAGTTGACTTCGTCGTCGTTGTAGTCGTCGTTTTCGCCGTTGTCGTCGTCTACGTTTGGCTCGGTGTTTTCATCGTACTCGTTGTCAGCCTCTTCCAAGGCTGGGTTGATTTCTATTTCTTCCTTGATGCGCTGTTCGAGTTCGATTAATGGCAGTTGTATCAGCTTCATGAGCTGGATTTGCTGTGGCGAGAGCTTGATGTCAAGCCGTTGAGTCTGAGTCAATCGTTGGTTAGGCATGGGCGTATAGAATTAATGTCCCGTTTAATACAGGCAGTTCTTAGGTGTGCGTGGGAATGGGATGACGTCGCGGATGTTGGTCATGCCGGTCACGAAGAGCAGCAGACGTTCGAAGCCGAGGCCGTAGCCTGAGTGCGGCACCGAGCCGAAACGACGGCTGTCGAGATACCATTGCATCGAGTCTTCTGGAATGCCGACTTCGTGCATGCGGTCCAAAATCTTGTTGATGTCGGTCTCACGTTCCGATCCGCCGATGATTTCACCAATGCCAGGGAAGAGCACGTCCATGGCGCGGACGGTCTTGCCGTCTTCGTTCTGCTTCATGTAGAAGGCCTTGATTTCCTTAGGATAGTCGGTCAGGATGACAGGCTTTTGGAAATGCTTTTCTACCAGGTAACGCTCGTGTTCCGATTGCAAGTCGATGCCCCAGCCGGTGACAGGGTATTGGAACTTGCCTTTCTTGTTGTAGTTGCAGTTGCGCAAGATGTCGATAGCTTCGGTGTAGGAGAGACGCACGAAGTCGTTTTCGAGCACGAAACGCAGTTTGCTGATGAGTTCCATCGACTTTTCTTCTTCCTTCTTGCCCTTTTCTTCGTCTTGCAGACGCTTGCTGAGGAATTGGAGGTCGTCCATGCAGTTGTCCAAAGCATACTGAATCAAGAACTTCAGCATCTCTTCAGCCAAGTCCATGTTGTCGGTGATGTCGTAGAAAGCCATCTCGGGTTCGATCATCCAGAACTCGGCCAGGTGACGGGTGGTGTTTGAGTTTTCGGCACGGAAAGTAGGACCGAAGGTGTAGATCTTACCCATGGCAGTGGCGGCGAGTTCGCCTTCCAACTGGCCCGATACGGTCAGGTTGGTGGGCTTGCCGAAGAAGTCTTGCTTGTAGTCGATGCTGCCGTCTTCGGTGCGTGGTGGGTTAGCCATGTCCAAAGTGGTGACTTGGAACATCTCGCCAGCGCCTTCGCAGTCGGAAGCGGTAATCAATGGGGTGTGGATGTTGACGAAGCCTCTTTCGTTGAAGAACTTATGGATGCCGAACACCATGGCGTGACGCAAGCGCATCACGGCACCGAAGGTGTTGGTGCGGAAACGCAGGTGCGAGATGTCACGCAGGAATTCCAGTGAGTGTTTCTTGGGTTGCAGTGGATATTCGTCAGGGTTGGCTGGACCGAACAGTCCGATTTCGTTCACGGCAAATTCCACGGCTTGACCGCTGCCCATCGATTCGACGAGCTTGCCCTTGGCCCACAGCGAGGCACCGGCGTGCATCAAGGCGAGGTTTTCTTCCGGAATCTTGTTCAAGTCAACCACAAGTTGCAGGTTGTTGATGGTCGAGCCGTCGTTCAAGGCGATGAAGGCGACGTTCTTGCTGCCGCGCTTGTTGCGGACCCAACCCATTACAGTAATCTCATTGTCAGAGGCTTGCATTTGCAAGGCTTGCTTTATCTCTACTCTTTTCACGATATGATGGTTTTATTTTTATACCTTATTAATTAATTTGCAAAGTAACGAAAAAAAACGAAATGTTGGATTGGAAAAATTGCCCTATCTTTGCATCTGCTATGTCTAAACTACAAACTTGGTTCGAAAAGCCTTCGTTTCCTCTCCTCATCGCTGGCCCTTGCAGCGTTGAAAGTGAAGAGCAGATGCTCTGCACCGCTCGTGAATTGGCACAAATCCCCGAGGTGAGTCTGCTGCGTGGTGGCATCTGGAAGCCTCGCACGCGTCCTGAAGCTTTCGAAGGTAGGGGAGAAGATGGTTTGGTTTGGCTGCGTGAAGCCAAACATGAGACGGGTCTGCCCACAGCAACCGAGGTGGCAACGCCTGAACATGTTGAACTAGCCTTGAAATACGAAGTCGATGCACTTTGGATTGGCGCGCGCACGGTAGTCAACCCGTTTTCGGTGCAGCAGTTGGCCGATGCCTTGCAAGGTGTCGATGTGCCTGTCTTCGTCAAGAACCCAGTATCGCCTGATGTGAAGCTGTGGCTCGGCGCTTTCGAGCGTTTGCAAAAAGCGGGTGTGACGCGCTTGGCTGCTATCCATCGCGGCTTCCAACATTATAAGGAGACACCTTATCGTAATTTCCCGATGTGGGAAATCCCTATCGAATTGAATCGGCTCATTAATGTGCCGGTCATTACCGACGTCAGCCATATCTGCGGTTGCCGCGA
>JAZQMX010000010.1:0-10306 GCA_045627065.1 Bacteroidales bacterium
TTGGCATTCGTATGGTCCTTGCAAAGAAGAGCCGGAATGCCCACCTTGGTAGAACCACCCGCTCGGGTCGGTGTAGCGCAACGGGTTGTTGAGGCAGTAGGCGTAGCGGTTGAAGTTCTGCGAGTTGTCGGGGCTTTGCACATAGTTGTCGGGAGAAAGGAATGATGACATCACGGGGTCGTACATGCGGCCATTCATGTTGATGAGGCCGAACTCGTAAAGGTGTTCGTGGCCAGTGAAGCCGCGGTCGAACATCGGCGTCTCATGCTCTTCTCCTTCCAGATAATTCATCCATGTCTCAGGGTTGCGGAGGTTGCCCCAAGCGTCGAAGGAGAGTGCTATGTGCTTCATGTCCGTCATGGCCTATCGGTTTTGACGCTGCAAATATACAACGCGAAAATGGAAAAGTCAAGAGGAAAGCGAAAAAATAGTTATGAATTAAGTAACTGGTCATAATCAATTTGCACAATCATTTGACTATGACCATGACCGCTTTTACGAAAAATCGATGGCTTACCTTATTCTCATTAAGTTGTCATGGTCATGGTCACAAGTCATAGTAATTTAAGTCTCAGGGCTTATATGTGAACTAATTCTGCACATCTACTTATTGTAAATAATTGCCTAAAAGAACTCTTGCCCAGGATATGTTTTGCCGGAAACGGTGGGTCGAAGGTCTTGCAACTGACATGTTTTGCCACGCTCGTGCCTCTGAAAGAGTTGGAACTGCCAGTTTTTTCCCAAATCGGTGGGTTGGAGGTGTTGGAACTGACGTGCTAACCCACGAGCATGGGTCAAATGGTCTTGTAACTGAGCCTTTACCCACAAATCGTGGCCGCAGAAGGCTTGGAACTCGCATTTTTAGGCTTTCTCGTGTGTCAAAATGGCTTGAAACTGTCAGTTTTCGCCCAAAACGATGGGTTGGAGGTGTTGGAACTGACCTATCTACCCATGCACGTGGGTCAGATGGTGTTGGAACTGACATGTTTTGCCACGTTCATGGGTCAAAAGGTGTTGGAACTGACCTTCAACCCACGAATGTCGTGGGTCGAAACTGTTGGAACTGTCAGATTTCCCACAAACCATGTGACAAGATGTCCTGAAACTGTCAGACCTTGCCCAAAATCGGTGGGTTTGATGTGTTGGAACTGACTTGTCTGGGCTAAATCGATGGGTAAAGTGTGTTGGAACTGACTTGTCTGGGCACGCTCATGGGTTAAAAGGTGTTGGAACTGACCTCCAACCCACGCGTGTCGTGGGTCGAAACTGTTGGAACTGTCAGATTTTCCACAAAATTCACAGAATTAATGGATTAATTGTCAGTTTTTTGGATTGTGGCACGCGTTTTGACCTTCCGGTGCAAAACTTTTTATACCCGATGACTAGCAATTTCAGACACGGAATGATGGCAAGCCTCAGCTGCTTGGCGGAATGGGAAACCGCTGGCAGCAACACTTGTGGCCTCATGGCAACACCGCCGTGCCTTAACCCATCCTACCAACCTAAAAAATTAAGACATGGAGACAAGCACCGACTGCGGAAGATATAATCCCGAAACATATCATCAAACCAATAACGACATAAGCCGCCCCTTGGCTTTGTACTCCGAGGGTGCGCGGCTCTTCATGTATTTCTGCACGTCGCTACCTGCCGATGCCAAAATGCGTCGGGGTGGCGACGTTTTCTTTTCTCGTTCCGCCAACAAGCGGAATTGTACGTCAGTTGGGTTAGCCTACCCTGACAAAAAGGCCTCGTGTCGAAAGTCGCACGAGTATATTGTCAAACGTTAAAATCTTATCCTCATGAAGAGATTTTACAATTCATTGTCGCTGGCTCTGAAAAGCGACACCTTCTATGATGGCGTGGAGCGTGTGTGCACCTGCCTGAAGGGAGCCAAGACCAAGGATGCCTTTGTGGCAGCCGAAACCAACAAGTTGAACCAGCAGAAGCAGCAGCTGTCGGAGGCCTTGCACTACAAGGCTGCCGTTGATGACATCTCTGCCGAGACGCTGGCCCTGCGCCGCACGGGTGCCGCGCTGCGCCACCAAATCAAATGGTGGATGAAGTACGGCAACGCCGAGGAGCAAGCCAGTGCCTCGCGCCTGATGGACATCGCCGACGAGTACGGACCTTTCAACCGCCTCACGGTGCGCGACTGCCGTACGGCCGCGGAGTTGCTGCTGCGCGACTTCGGCACTGAGCTGGCCTTAGCCGACATCGTCGCCCTTGATGGCGTGAAGGATTTGGTGGACCAGTTGGAGACTTCGTTGGCGACCTTGCGCGAAAAGCAGTCGTTAGTGGATGCCATCACTGCCGCAGCTGTGAAACCCGAGTCATTGCTTGAGTTGAAACGTGGTGCCGCCAACACGGTGAATGGCATCATGGAGTATCTCGTCGGCATGGTGAAGGTGGAGCCTGAAGCCTTCGGCTCCTTGTTGGATCAGCTAGTCACCATCCTCGACAATGCCAACGTGCGCAAGCGCAAGGCAAGTCACTTGGTGGCCGTGGCGACGGAGGGTGTCGCCACCGAAATCCCTGCCTAAACAAGGCCATCGGATGAAGCGTTTTTCCTTTCGGGGCATCTTCGGGTGCCCCGATTTTTTTGTCAAATGCATAATTTTCTGTGTAATCAGCAAAATCAGCGACTATGGAAACATTACGAAAATACGCATTTTGAACACAACAAATCCACCATTGACGAAAAAAACACTACATTTGCACCCAATTTTTGTAACGACAAATCGGTTTTATTGTTAATTATCAGTAAATCAATTTATTGAAATGAGAAAATGGCGCATTGAAGACTCCGAAGACCTTTACAACGTGAGAGGCTGGGGCGGAAACTACTTTTCAATCAACGAAAAAGGCCACATGGTGGTCACTCCCAAAGAAGGTTGCGCTTCTATCGACCTTCCAGAAATCATTGACGAGCTGGCTCTTAGGGATGTCTCGGCTCCCGTCCTGCTGCGTTTCCCCGATATCATCGACGACCGCATCACCACTATCGACTCATGCTTCAAGGAAGCGGCCGAAGAGTACGAATACAAGGGACAGAACTTCGTGGTGCTGCCCATCAAGGTGAACCAGATGCGCCCCGTGGTGGAAGAAATCGTCAGCCACGGCAAGAAGTTCAACATCGGCTTAGAAGCCGGCTCGAAGCCTGAACTGCACGCCATCATCGCACTCAACACCGATTCCGACTCGTTGATTATCTGCAACGGCTACAAGGACGAGGAGTTCATCGAACTGGCCTTGCTGGCGCAGAAGATGGGCCGAAAGATCATCATCGTCATCGAGAAGATGAACGAGCTGAAAATCACGGCACGCGTGGCCCGCAGGCTGAAAGTGACGCCTAACCTCGGCGTGCGCATCAAGCTGGCAAGTTCTGGCTCGGGCAAATGGGAAGAATCGGGCGGCGACGGCAGCAAGTTCGGCCTTACCTCGTCGGAGTTGCTCGAAGCCTTGGATTTCCTCGAAGAACACAACATGAAAGACTGCCTGAAACTCGTGCACTACCACATCGGGAGCCAGGTGAGCAAAATCAAGAGCATCAACATCGCCTTGCGCGAAGCCGCACAGTTCTACGTGCAGCTGCACAAGATGGGCTACAATATCGAGTTCGTTGACATGGGCGGCGGTCTGGGTGTCGATTACGACGGCACACGCTCGTCAAGCCCAAGCTCGGTGAACTACAGCATCCAGGAATACGCCAACAACGCGATTTACAACATCGTGGATGTGTGCGACAAGAACGAACTCCCCCACCCCAACATCATCTGCGAGTCGGGCCGTGCCTTGACGGCACACCACTCCGTGCTGATTTTTGAGGTTTTGGAGACCACTTCGTTGCCTGAATGGGACGATGACGAAGTGCCAGAAGAGACCGATCACGAACTCATCCATGAGCTTTACAAATCGTGGGACGAACTCAACAAGAATTCCTCGTTAGAGATATGGCACGATGCCCAGGAAATCCGCGAAGAAGCCCTTAACCTGTTCAGCCTCGGATTGTTAGACTTGAAGTCGCGCGCCAAAATCGAGCGTCTGTTCTGGAGCATCGCCCGCGAGGTAAACCACATCGCCAGCGAGCTGAAACGTGTCCCTGACGACTTCACCGCATTGCCGAAGCTGTTGGCCGACAAGTATTTCTGCAACTTCTCACTGTTCCAGTCGTTGCCCGACTCTTGGTCCATCGACCAGCTGTTCCCTATCATCCCACTTCAGCGTCTCGACGAGCGCCCATCGCATCTGGCCACCTTGCAAGACATCACTTGCGACAGCGACGGCAAGATTGCCAACTTCGTGACCAAGACCAACCAACACACCATCCCGATGCACAGCTTCGACGAGAAGGAACCTTATTATATAGGTGTGTTCCTCGTCGGTGCTTATCAGGAGATTTTGGGTGACCTCCACAACCTGTTTGGCGACACCAATGCCGTACACGTCTCCGTTGACGAAAAAGGCTATTACATCGACCAAATCATTGACGGCGAGACCGTTGCCGACGTGCTCGAATACGTGCAATACAGCCCGAAGAAACTGGTGCGCACCGTTGAGACTTGGGCCACCAAATGTGTCAAGGAAGGCAAGATCACCGTTGAGGAAGGCAAGGAATTCCTCTCGAGCTACCGCTCGGGTTTGTATGGATATACCTATTTGGAATAATCAACCATTGTAGAGACGCGCCATGGTGCGTCTCCATGAACGACGTTGGATATTAGGATATGAGACGCGCCATGGCGCGTCTCTACCAACAAATGATAATCATGAACAAATCAAAAAAGCCCCGCGAGAGCGAGGCTTTTTTTTGAAAAAAATTGAAAACGAGCAGATTTTTATTTGATGGAAACGATCAAATAATTTGAGATACTCCAGAAGGCATCAATGTCGGTGATTTCGAGCGTCAACGCTCCGTCTTCGCCTTCCACCAGTTGATAGCTGCCTTCAGGGTGTTTTGTCATTATATTTGCTTTTTTGGTGTTTAGTTGGATTGTGTTCAGGTTACGCTTGTCGGTTTGGATGAATTGGGTCTTGTCGAGGCCAAGGCTTGAGATTTCGCTTGAGCTGAACAAACCGCCCTTGTTGATGATGCCCTTGTCAACCAAGACCTTATTGGTAGCAACACAGTACCACACTGTATTGATGGTTGCATCTTGTTGGCTGATGGTGGCTTGCTGTTCGGCGTTCTGGACATTGAGGTTCTCAATATCCGTGTTCAGATTGTCGATGTTCTGATTCAAATCCTCAACTTGGGTGTTCAGTTGGGCGATTTGATCTTTGCTCAGTTGCAACTCATCCTTCAACGAATTGATATAAGTGTCTTTTTCTTCAATTTGTTTCTTCAGGCGGCTGATGGTTTGGTTCAGCGCTTTAGAGTTGGCCCCTTGTTCTGCCAGTTGCTTTTCGAGGTTGGCAATCTTGTTGCGGTTTTCCTGCAGTGTCTGTTGGATGGCATATATTTCGGAAACGGCCTCGTTTGTGTTGCCTTCTTGGTTTTCTATCATGATGATATTTTCGGCAGCACGAACGCTTTCAAGGGCGTTCTCAATCTCGTTGATGGTGTTCAAGGCTTGGTCGAAACCGCCAGAAGAAGCGATGGCAACCGTTTGAAGAGAGTCGCGTTCGGCCAATAAAGCTTGGTACTTGTCGGATTTTTCGACATCGCATGAGGTAGCAAAAACTGCAACAGCAGCTAAAATCAGAATTGAAGTTATGTTTTTCATCAGTTTGAATTTGTTTTGCCACCTTATGATAAAAAACCATGCCAAATGGTAATATTTGGTAAAATACTATATATCAATGAATTGTATTTATGGGTATTTTAAACTGGTGTAGAATGTTGTAGAAATTTCCGTGCAATCGTGTAGATTGTGGAAAAACGTGGAATCAAAAATAGACGAACCCCGTTTGTTTGTGGCGTGGCAAAGGCAAGATAGATGTGTTTGGGTCGGGCACCACATGTGCTTTTCTAAAATGTTGGTAGAGGCACTTCAAGGCCAGCTCGGGTGTGTTGTTGTTTTCGCTGAGGTGGCACAAAAGGATGTTCTTCCATTCAGGACGATAGTTCTCTGCAACGAAACGGGCCGATTCAGGATTCGAAAGATGTCCGAACGGTCCTTTGATGCGTTGTTTTAAGATATAAGGATAAGGGCCTTTTTCAAGCATCTCGGGATCGTAATTCGATTCGATGACAAGGCTGTCGGCTTTCTGAAGATAGGTCTTCACATCCTTGTCGAGTACTCCTACATCCGTGGCGATGGTAAGCGTATGTCCTTCGCAATCAAAATGATATCCCATCGCTCCTCTCCCATCATGCATCACGGGGAAAGGCGTCACTTGCATTGTGCCGATCTCCAAGGTCTGGAAAGGTTCGATTTCGTGCATCAAACTAGGGTTGATGTCGCGAGTCGCTTTGCCCTCGCGCAAGCCTTGCAGACAGTCGGGGTGCGCATAAACAGGAATAGGATGTTTCTTCAGCAGCGTTTGCAATCCTTTTACGTGATCAATATGGTCGTGGGTGATGAAAATACATTTGATGTTGTCGGGAGAAAGATCGTTGGCGGCTAGTCCTTTCTTCACGTCGTTGGCAAAAATGCCCACATCGACAATCACGCCTTCGTGTTGACTCCCAACATAATAGCTATTGCCGCTACTGCCCGAGGCGAAACTGCAAAACACATATGGTGAAAGACACGAAAACAAGTCCATAACGAAAAAATTGGTTTTGCAAAGATAGTTTTTCTATCTTTGTCGGCAATAAATTTCGAACAAAAATGGACAACACTTTCGACCCTAACGCCGCAGCAGTCGCTGATTCAGGCATTTACGGTTTGCCATGCAGCGCAGAAGAAGCGCAAATCATCATCATTCCCGTTGAATGGGAACTCACCACAAGTTATAACCGAGGCACCGTTGATGGTCCAGCTGCCATCATGGAGGCATCCCTCCAAGTGGACCTTTGTCACCATGACTATCCCGACCTTTGGCAAAAAGGCATCTGGATGGACGAGTTCCCGAAGGAGCTGCGTGAGCTGCACGACGAGTTGGCCCCAATAAGTGAAGAGATTATCAATGCCTTGTATGAAGGCACAATTGACGATGAACCAGAGAAATACGACAAGATGTATGCCGATATTGAGGCAGCTACAGAGAAGAAAAACGCATGGTTGCGCGAACGCATTGCCTTTTGGCGCAACAAAGGCAAAGTTGTCGGTCTGCTTGGCGGCGACCACAGCACGCCTCTCGCCTATCACCAATACCTTAATGAATTAGGTGCGGAATACGGCATTCTCCATGCCGATGCCCACTGCGACTTGCGTGAGGCTTTCGAGGGTTTCAAGTATTCGCATGCTTCGATTTTCTACAATACGTTGAAATTCAATAATGTGAAGAAACTCGTGCAAGTCGGCATCCGCGATTACTGCCACCAGGAAAAGGCCTTGGCCGAAAGCCAGCCTGAGCGCGTGAAGGTCTTCTTCGACCGCGACAACCGCCGCCGCATGTACGAAGGCGCAACTTGGAAGACCATCGTTGACGAAATGGTGGTCGCTTTGCCGCAAAAGACCTACATTTCAATCGACATCGATGCCCTCGACCCGAAACTCTGCCCGAACACCGGCACTCCGGTTCCTGGCGGCATGGAATATGAAGAACTGATGTATCTGCTCAACCGCATCCGTGAAGCCGGCAAGGAAATCATCGGTTTCGACCTTTGCGAAGTCTCGCCCGGCGATGGCGACTGGGACGGCAACGTCGGCGCCCGCGTCTTGTTCCACCTCTGCGGCGTGGCGGCGAAATGATGTAGAGACTGATTCTTTTTCAGCAGCTGGCTGGACTATTGGCTGTTGGCTTTTAGCCATCAGCTGGCTGCTGAAAAAGTTGGCGGGGTTTCGCCAAAATTCAGATGACAATTAATTTCTAATTTTCTGTTTTTATTGAAGTTGCGACAATTTCTACAAAATCTACAGGGTGGTTGAGAAATTTGTATAGTTTTGCGAAGTAAAACTTAAATAATTGTTATGGGAAGTTTTTTTAAACGAATTTTTGGTTCAGAAACGGAAATAGTTCACCCATCATCCTCTTGTGAGGTAGATGTTATTACCGATTGTTGTTTGGCTCCAGTAAAAGTTGGTGGTAATTGGGGATATATTGACAAGACAAGTAAGGTTATTATCAACCCGCAGTTTTATTTAGCTTGGGCTTTCTCCGAAGGTTTAGCTTGTGTTTTTGATGACAATAAATTTGGCTTTATTGATAAGACGGGAAAACTTGTTATCAAACCTCAGTTTTATAGTCTAGGAAGTTTTTCTGAAGGTTTGGCTGCTGTGAAAATCGGTGGTTATGATAATGGAAAGATGGGCTTTATTGATAAGACTGGTAATTTTGTTATTAACCCGCAGTTTGATTGGGCTGGGGGATTTTCCGAAGGTTTGGCTGCTGTAAAAATCGGTGATAAGTGCGGTTATATTGACGATTTTGGCAAAATAGTTATTATTCCCCAATTTGATAGGGCTTGGGAATTTCACGAAGGTTTGGCTCCCATCTGTATAGGTTATTATTTAAATGGTGGCAAATGGGGCTTTATTGACAAGACTGGGAAAGCTTCTATCAAGCAGGTATTTGATGGTGCTACTTGGTTTTCTGAAGGTTGGGCTGCTGTGAAAATCGGTGACAAGTGGGGATACATTGACAAGTTGGGAAAATTTGTTATCAACCCGCAGTTTGATGAAGCCTGGCAATTTCATGATGGTTTGGCTTGTGTCAGAATAGGTGATTATGAAAATGGTAAATATGGTTTTATCGACAAAACAGGACATTATGTTATCAACCCGCAGTTTGATATGGCTTATTCTTTTTCCGAAGGTTTGGCTTGTGTGAAAGATCATCGTAGATATGGATATATTGATAAAACAGGCATGTGGTTTATTAAGCCGCAGTTTCATGAAGCCTCTAGTTTCGTTAAAATAGATACCGATAGTTCTGTTAAAAGAAAGGTTTATGAAAATAGCAACAATTCACCTTATTTTTTATTCTTCGATACAGAAACGACAGGGCTCCCTATAGATTACAAATTACCTTCTTCATGTACATCAAATTGGCCTCGACTTGTTCAATTAAGTTGGATTGTTACTGATAGGATGTGTAATATTCTTAAAAAGGAGGATTATATTATTTATCCTGACAATTTCCGCATTCCAATTGAAGCAACAAAAGTGCATGGGATTTCTACGGGAAAAGCTATAGAAAGCGGTGTAAAAATTCAAACTGTAATTAGATTATTTTTAGAGGATTTTAATAAGTGCAATACAATAGTTGGGCACAACATTGATTTCGATAAAAAA
This sequence comes from Bacteroidales bacterium, assembly GCA_045627065.1. Classification (GTDB taxonomy): domain Bacteria; phylum Bacteroidota; class Bacteroidia; order Bacteroidales; family F082; genus Limimorpha. The sequence continues at coordinate 9,345 of JAZQMX010000010.1, forward strand.
ATCCTTGGTGCAGAACTTGTCAGAATGGGTTTAACTGATGTTATAGAATCCAAACCTACAATTTGCACAATGAAGAATTCAACTTCTTTTTGCAAAATACCGAATTCTAATGGGTTCGGATATAAATGGCCGAAACTTCAAGAATTACACAAAAAACTATTTGGTTATGAATTTAACGATGCACATAATTCGATGGCAGATGTACAAGCCACTCTTGATTGTTTTAAAGAGTTGAAAACTAAGGGGCTTGTATAAGTGTTATATATTACGCCGTTTTTCTATGTTGGATGGTTCAAGATCGTCGGCTGAATAAGTTTTGTAGTATTTATTGGTTTTTCCAAAACAAAAGAACTCCCTCACATCAATATTTATTGTATTTTTGCAAATCAGATACGATTGTATCTTTAATAGTTAATTTTTGCAAATAACAAATACAATAATATGCCTTTATTATACGATTTCGACATGGATTCAGCCGCCGACCTTGCAAAAGGATTGGCACAGCGCACCCAGCAACGCCGTCTGGAAAAAGGTCTTTCGCGCGATGCCCTTTCGATGATGAGCGGCGTTCCCACGCCAACCATTGCAAAATTCGAGCAGCAAGGCACCATTTCCTTAGTCTCGTTTTTGGCCCTTGCCAAAGCCTTGGGCTATGTCGACGAAATCAGGCAACTCATGGCAAAACCGAAATTCGACACCATGGAAGAACTCGATGTCATCAACAGAAACAAGAACAGAAAACGCGGCAGAAATGAATTCGATAAATAAACTGACGGTCAAATATCACGGAAAACGTGTGGGCGAGCTTTCGCTTTTGCCCGACAATTCGGTTTGCACATTCCAATACGACAGGCAATGGCTGTCGGAAGGATTCTCGATTTCGCCTTTGGATTTGCCGTTGAAAAGCGGACAATTCATTGCAAAACGAGAACCGTTTTGGGAAAATTTCGGCATTTTTGAAG
>JAZQMX010000011.1:0-23406 GCA_045627065.1 Bacteroidales bacterium
TTTACGCCCGTCCTTCTTATATCCATCCGCCACCACAATAGAATCAAAATAACCCACCGCTCGTAGCAAATCATCCCTGTTGCTTTGTTGTTTGTAATTCTTATACAACAGCTCAGAAATCAGCAGCTGGCAATAATGCCCCTCAAACACATCGAGGCTATCAGCCTCGGGGCTGCCGGCGAAACCCTGCATCACCATCAAGGCACTATCCGGCCGCCGCCACATCAGGCTGTCAATGGCCTGCAATTGCTGGTGCACCATATTGTTGGGCAGAGACGTGCCTTGGCGCGTCTCAACAGGTGAGGTGCATGAGGCCATCAGGAAGGCCAAAAACAATATGTGGATGAGGCGTTTCATCGTGGCAAAGATAAACATTTTCTCTGTATATCATCACCTAAAACGATAGGAGGTAAAGATGGTATGACTCCAAGGTGCATCCATGCCTTTCCTAGAGGTATCAAGACGCTCTATAAAGAAATATGAAGTGATAGACGACAACGACAAATTGGCAGGCTCATACCTGCTCTATGCATCGTGCATCAACTCGCAAAAAGAAATGGTCAGCAACAGTGTCTGCTTCGGCGAGATGACCATCGAAAAAATCAGTGCGTCAAAATCTCCAATCCCGTCTCGGTGACGAGGAAAGTGTGTTCCCATTGCGCTGAGGGCAGTTCGTCTTCGGTAACCACCGTCCAACCGTCGGCTGAATCGACAAAGACTTTCCATGTGCCCATATTGATCATAGGCTCGATGGTGAACACCATGCCTGGTACGAGCAGCATACCGACGCCTTTCTTGCCATAGTGGAGCACCTCGGGGTCGTCGTGGAACTTCACGCCCACGCCATGGCCACAAAGGTCGCGCACCACACTGAAACCGTTCTTATGGGCGTGTTTCTCAATGGCATTGCCGATGTCACCCACACAAGTCCACGGCTTGGCGGCTTCCATACCGATTTCGAGGCATTCCTTAGCCACACGCACCAACTTTTCCTTTTGAGGCGTTGTCTTTCCGATGATGAACATACGCGAAGCATCGGCATAAAAACCATTCAAGATGGTGGTGCAATCCACATTGATGATGTCGCCTTCCTTCAGGATTTCCTTGGCCGAAGGGATGCCGTGGCAAACCACCTCGTTTATGGAAGTACAAACGCTTTTCGGGAAGCCTTCATAGTTCAGGCAAGCCGGAATAGCGCCATGCTCGATGGTGTATTTATGCACCATCTCATCAATTTCCAAGGTACTCATTCCCGCATGGATGTTCTCGCCCACCAAGTCGAGGATGGCCGTATTGATGACACCACTCTGGCGTATGCCCTCAATTTCTTCAGGCGTACGTATCAGTGAGCGTTTCGGCACCAACACGCCACGGCTTTCGAAAGCCATCACTTTTCTATCCAATGCAGTAGGTTCCACTCCGGCAGGAACACGCCATCTCTTTCGCGCGTTAAACATCTTTCAAACGATTTTTTTTTGGAAATGCAAAGTAACGGCTTTTTGTCGGATAAACGGATAACCAAAAGGGCAAAATCTTCGGCAAAGCCCAAATCCGGCTCATTTTGCAATCACAATGCCGAGTTCGTGGTTGATTTGGGTGCGCAAAGCATCAAGATTCTTCTTTTGCTTGAGCAAAAACATGATGTCGGCTTCATCGGTGGCGGTTTTCAACGCTTCTTCCACATGCTTACAACGTTCTTCAAGAATGAGGTCTTTGTAGCGTTCTATCGACATCAACGCATTGATTTTCAATACATCCTCTTCAGTCTTCACAAAAATACCTTTATCTTTCCAATTATCGAGTCGATAGGGCGTAGAAAGCAAATCGGCAGCCAGACTTGCTATGCCAGCATCTTCGTTGGAAACAAAAAACTGGTCATCGGGGAAACTGTTTTCATCGATGGCTTGGTCAAAAATGTTGAAAATCTTCTGGTTAATCGGATCTTTGAACAAGAAGTCATTCATTTTGAGGTCATCGATGATGAATTGCGCCACCGTGAGTTGCTCCAAAACTCGATTACCCTCTTCATCTTCGCGCTCGTCGGTTATCATCCTATCGCCATAAAGCAGAAGTTGTTTCACCAATTCGCGCTCCTGGAAATAGCCCGCTGGCAGTTGTTCTTCGACCGTTTCTTCCTGCTTGGGCGACACCACGTTGACTTCGGGAACCGAATCGCCTTCTTGTCCCAGCGACTTCTTGAACTTGGCGCGCAGCAGCTTGTTCAACTCGTTGGTGAGCGTCTGTTCGGGCATGTCGAGCAATCGGCTGCATTCCTTCACATAACTGATGCGGAAGATGCTGTCAGGCACCACCGATATGGTTTCCACGATGTCGCGCACCATCTGTCCACGCTTGATGGGGTCGTTTTCGGCATCCTTCATCAAAAGCTCAGTCTTGAATCGGATGAAGTCCTTTGCGTTGGTTTTCAGATAGTTTTGGACATACTCAAGCGGAAAATCCTTGGCAAAAGTATCGGGATCGTGTTCGGGTGGCAGCACCACCACACGCACGTTCATGCCTTCGGCCAAAATCATGTCGGTGCCACGGACCGCCGCATGGATGCCTGCTGCATCGCCGTCATAAAGCATGGTGATGTTGTTGGTGTAACGTTTCACCAACCGGATTTGCTCAATGGTGAGCGAAGTGCCTGAGCTGGCCACAACATTCTCAATGCCAACCTGATGCATGCGCAACACATCGAAATAACCTTCCACAAGGATGCACTCGTCTAGCTTGGCGATGGCGCTGCGTGCTTGGAAAATGCCGTAAAGCGTCTGTTTCTTGTCGTAAATCTCCGACTCGGGTGAATTTTGGTATTTCGGGCTCTTCTTCTCTGGGTCGTTAATCAAGATTCGGCCTCCAAAACCAATCACCTTGCCGGTGAGGTTCTGGATGGGGAACATCACTCGACCATGATAACGGTCGTAAAGCCCCTTGTTGCCCTTGATGGACAAACCAATTTTCTCCAAAAGCTCATCGGAATAGCCATTTTGCTTGGCAAATTCGGTGAAGGCGTCCCATTTCGCCGGACTATATCCTAAATGGAACTTCTCGATGATAGGATTCAGGAAGCCGCGCTCGCGGAAATACTCCAAACCGATGGTCTGTCCTTCTTCGGTATGCCACAGGGTATCAACGAAATACTTATCCGCGAACTCATTGATGTTGAACATCCGCTCGCGTTCGGTCTGCGCCGCAATTTCCTCAGGTGTAGCTTCGCGCTCCTCTATTTTGATGTTGTACTTCTTGGCAAGATAGCGCAAGGCCTCAGGATAGGTCAGATGCTCGTGTTCCATAAGAAACTTGGCCGAATCGCCAGCCTTGCCGCAGCCGAAGCACTTGAAAATGTTTCGGGCCGGATTCACATTGAACGACGGCGTCTTCTCGTTGTGGAACGGGCAGCAGCCAATAAGGTTAGCTCCGCGCTTCTTCAGCGTCACAAATTCACTCACAACCTCCTCTATGCGAGCAGCTTGCAGTATCTGTTCAACTATTTCACGCGGGATTGCCATAGCCTTTCATTTGGTCTGCAAAAGTAATAAAAATCAATGAGCCTCAAGCCAATTATCGCCTGTGTTAATTTCGACGACGACAGGAACTGATAACGGCATGGCATTCACCATCTTGTCGTTCACAATCTCTTTCAAAGTCTCGATTTCGTCGAGATGAGCATCAAAAACCAATTCGTCGTGCACTTGTAGAATCATCTTCGACTTCATCTGCAACTTCTTCATTTCCTGATGGATGCCAATCATGGCAATCTTAATCATATCGGCCGAACTGCCCTGGATAGGCGCATTGATGGCATTGCGTTCGGCGAAGCCACGCACCACGCTGTTCGACCCGTTGATGTCGCGCAAATAACGCCGGCGACCCAAGATGGTCTCGGCATAGCCACGTTCCTTGGCAAGCGCGATGCTGCGGTCCATATATTCCTTGATGCCCGCATACTCCTCAAAATAATTCTTGATGATGTCAGCCGCCTCGTGTCGTGAGAGTTCCATGCGCTCGGCCAAGCCAAAAGCCGACATGCCGTAGATAATGCCGAAATTCACGGCCTTGGCGCGACTACGCTGCTGCTTGGTGACTTCCTCCAACGGCACATGAAACACCTTAGCGGCCGTGGCAGCATGGATGTCGTGACCCTGACGGAAATCTTCCACCATAATCGGGTCGCCGCTGAGATGTGCGATGATGCGCAACTCGATTTGCGAATAGTCGGCAGCCATCAAAGTGTATTCATCGCTGCGCGGCACAAAGGCACGACGAATCTCGCGGCCTTTTTCGGTGCGGACAGGAATGTTTTGCAGGTTTGGATTGTTCGAACTCAAACGACCAGTAGCCGTAACCGCTTGATTATATGATGTATGAATCAAACCATCGCGCGGATTGATGAGTGCTGGAAGCGCATCAAGATAAGTCGATTTCAACTTGGTGAACGAGCGGTATTCCAAAATTTGCTTGACAATCGGATGCTTATCGACCAACTTCTGAAGCACCTCTTCGCCCGTGGCATATTGTCCCGTCTTCGTCTTCTTCGCCTTGGCATCAATCTGCAACTTCTCGAACAAGACCTCACCCAACTGACGGGGTGAAGCGATGTTGAATTGCATTCCTGCCGATTCGTAAATCTGGTTTTCTATGTTTTGGATTTCTTTTCCAAACTCATCGCTAATCTGCTGCAAACCAACGTTATCAATCTTCACGCCATTGGCTTCCATCTGAGCCAACACGGGGACGAGCGGCATCTCGATATCATAGAACAACTTCTCAGCACCATTTTCTTTCAACAAAGGCTGCAGCTTCTGATAAAGTTGGAAAGTGATGTCGGCATCTTCAGCAGCATACTCGACAACCCTATCCACAGGCACTTCGCGCATGGTCTTTTGGGCACGACCCCGACCAATCAAATCCTCAATCGGTATGGTCAAATAGTTCAAGTATGCCTCGGCGAGATAATCCATGTTGTGGCGCAATTCCGGCTCAATAAGATAATGGGCAAGCATCGTGTCGAACAACGGACCGTCCACAGAAACACCGTATTGCTGCAGCATAGCAATGTCGAATTTCAGGTTCTGCCCGATTTTCAGACGTTTTTCGTCTTCCAAAAGCGGTATCAGCAAGGCAAGTCGCCTTTGGCAAACTTCCTTTTGTTCGGGCATGGGCAGATACCAAGCCTCGTGTGCCTTCACGCAAAGCGAGACACCCACCAACTCGGCAGAATACACATCCGTACTCGTGGTTTCGGTGTCGAAAACAATATGTGGAAAAGACAAAAGTTGATTGACCAATTTTTCGATTCCCTCTTCACTATCAACAAGTTGATAATCGTGTTCAATCGTTTTTACTGAATCTTTATCGGAGAAAGAGAAAAGGTCTCCAACTTCGCTTTCTGGCTGGTCAAACAGATCGAATTGTCCGTCTTTTGGGGCAGGTTTCTGGACTTTTTCGGTCGCAACAGGAATCGGTGTAGTTGGCACTTCAACATTGGCATGAGTCGCCTTATAGTCCTCCAAAAAACGCTTGGCGAAGGTCTTGAATTCAAGTTCCTCGAACAAAGCCATCAAAGCAGGCACGTTAGGCTCTTTGCATCTCAGTTCTTCCTCATCGAAATCGACTGGCACCTCCAAATTGATGGTAGCCAGCATCTTCGACATCAGTCCTTGTTCGGCAAACTCGATGACATTTTCCTTCTGTTTTCCTTTCAGTTCATCGGCATGAGCGATGAGATTCTCCACGCTGCCATATTTTCCGACCAAAGCTGCCGCCGTCTTCTCGCCGATGCCTGGAATGCCTGGAATGTTATCCGCAGCATCGCCCCAAAGACCCAAGATGTCAATCAGTTGCTTTGGCTCATTGATACCATAGCGCTCACACACTTCTTTTGGTCCCCAAACCTGAGCAGGCTCGCCAAACTTGGCCGGCTTATACATGAAGATCTTGTCAGTAACCAATTGGCCAAAATCCTTGTCAGGTGTCATCATATAGGTGACGAACCCCGCTTTTTCGGCCTTTCGCGAGAGTGTACCGATGACATCATCAGCCTCATAGCCTTCCACACCGAAAACCGGAATGTTGAACGCCTCGACGAGCCTTTTTATATAAGGAATAGCGGCACGCAAGTCGTCGGGCATCGTCTCGCGGTTTGCCTTATAGTCTGCAAACTCCTGCTGACGACCAACACATCCAGCCACATCGAAAGCCACTCCGATATGAGAAGGCTTCTCGTTTTTCAGGATTTCGTATAGCGAGTTGAGGAATCCCATCACCGCCGATGTGTTGAGCCCCTTAGAGTTGATTCTCGGGTTCTTGTTTAATGCGAAAAAAGCCCTATAAATCAAGGCATATGCATCGAGAAGAAATAACTTCTTGTTATCGTTTTCCATACCATTAGTTTGATGTTGTAAAAATACAAAGAATAAAGATAAGAAAGAAAGAAAAGGCACGAAAAAAGTAAAAAATGGTGTTGGAATACAAAAAAGTCGTATTTTTGCAACTTTGAAAACTCAAAAAAATTGAAATACTATGGCAGAAATTTTAAACGAAATCGTACCGATTATTGCTGAAAAACTTGGCGTTGACCCATCTGAAATCACGATGGAAGCCAGCTTCACCAACGATTTGGGTGCCGACTCATTGGACACCGTTGAACTGATGATGGAATTTGAAAAGACTTTCAACATTTCTATTCCTGACGACCAACAAGAAGGTATCACCACTGTTGGTGATGTCGTAAGATTGGTTGAGAAGATTCGCGAAGCCAACTAATTTTTTACAATAATCTTAAAATTCATGGAATCGAAACGGGTCGTCGTTACTGGATTAGGTGCCATAACTCCCATAGGGAATACCGTTAACGAACTTTGGACTAGTTTAGTTAATGGAGTGAGTGGATCATCCGAGATAACCCGTTTCGATTCTTCATTATTCAAGACACATTTCGCTTGCGAGGTCAAGAATTACGACCCGCTAAATTACTTTGAGAAGAAGGAAGTTCGCAAATATGACCTCTTCTCACAATTTGGCCAAATAGCAGCCGAAGAAGCCATTGCCGATTCGGGCCTCACAGCCGAAAATACAGACTTTAATGAAGTAGGTGTCATTTGGACCTCTGGCATCGGCGGCATCGCCAACCTTTATACGGAGGTCATTGAACACTCGGAAGGCGACGGCACGCCTCGCTTCAATCCATTCTTCATCCCCAAGATGATTATCAACTTGCCGGCAGGCTTGATTTCCATCAAGCATGGTTTCCATGGTCCCAACTTCGCTACGGTGTCGGCTTGTGCTTCTTCAGCCAATGCCATCATCGAAGCGTTCAACTATGTCAGGTTGGGACGCGCCATTGCCATTGTGGCTGGCGGTTCGGAAGCTGCCATTGGCGAATGCGGCGTAGGTGGTTTCAATTCGATGAAGGCCCTCTCGACACGTAATGACGACCCGGCTACGGCTTCACGTCCATTCGACCTCAACCGTGACGGTTTTGTCATGGGCGAAGGCGGCGGCGGCATCGTCATCGAGGAGATGGAGCACGCCATCGCTCGTGGCGCTAAGATCTATGCCGAAATAGTCGGTGGAGGCACCTCGGGCGACGCCTACCACATCACAGCTCCACATCCCGAAGGCCTCGGCGCAAAGCTGAGCATGCAACGCGCCCTGAAAGATGCCGAATTACAGCCTGAAGCCATCGAACACATCAACACCCACGGTACCTCAACGCCATCAGGTGACATCGTTGAGCCCCTAGCCATCAAAGATGTGTTTGGCAAACATGCCTACAACATCAGCCTCAATTCCACCAAGTCCATGACGGGTCACCTCTTGGGTGGAGCAGGCGCAGTCGAGTCAATAGCAACCATTTTGGCTATAGACAACGGCATTATACCGCCAACTATCAACCACTTTGATGACGACCCGCAAATCGACAATCGTCTCGATTTCACCTTCAACAAGGCTCGTCAACGTAACATCACTTACGCCATGTCGAACGCCTTCGGCTTTGGCGGACAAAACGCCACCTTGATATTCAAAAAATTCGAGGCGTAATGTTTATCAAAGACTTTCTGGCCTACCAAAAATCAAGCGACAAAGAACTTTCTCGCTTCATCAAAAATATTTTAGGCTTCTATCCGGGTAACATCAATCTGTACCAGTTGGCATTTACCCACAAGTCGACCACTTCAAATAACACGAAATTAAAGCTTTCGAACGAAAGACTTGAGTATCTTGGTGATGCCGTGCTTGAGATAGCTGTCGCCGATTTTCTGTTTCACACCTACCCCATCCAGCAGGAAGGCTTCTTGACCGAGATGCGGTCACGTATCGTCAGCCGAGCCTCTCTCAATAAACTCTCCCAAAAACTCGGCTTCGAAAACTATATCAAATACAACCACGACAACACCGACAACACAAGCTATAAATCGCTGGGAGGCAACACCTTCGAAGCCTTGATGGGAGCCATCTATCTCGACAAGGGATTCAACTTCACCAAGAAAGTCATCATTAACCAAATCATCCGCATCCATCTCGACCTCGACCAACTTCAACAAACCGACGTCAATTTTAAAAGCAAGTTGCTGGAATGGGGCCAGAAAAACAAGCACCACATCGACTTCAGGTTGGTTGACACCACTACCGAAAATCATCGTAAGCTTTTCCATGTGCAAGTCTTCATCGACGAAGAGGCCTATGCTGAAGCCACCGATTTCTCGATCAAAGGCGCCGAACAATTATCTGCGGAAAGAACTTGGAGTATGCTGTCAGAATAATATATCTTTGCAGCATGAAAAACAACATAATAAAGATTGAACCTGCCGGATTTGATGACATCACCATCATCGGCATCAACTCAAGCCTTGCGGATTTCAAATTGGCTTGGCTCATCAATAAGAAACTGTCATTCAACTTTGTGCGTGAAAAAGATATCATGGAAAATGGCGCACAGTATGCTTTCTTTTTCTATAAGGAGAATGATGACGAAACCGGTAATGCCTATAATTTGGTTTCTCTCATCTGTAAAGGAAAATACTGGCGAGTCACTTCCCCGCGAATTGATTTCATGCTCATCATCCGCAAGAAAAACCATTCCTTCAAGTTAGATGAAACCCTCCTAAAGCTGCGTGAGATTCCAGGCGTTGGATATGCCTTTGTCATGGACCCGTTCTCCGACAACTCACTTTCCCTCCTGCTTGAAACCATCGAACTCCACGAAATTGACATCCTCGACGAAAAGGATCAGCAAAAGGACATTAAGGTTATCAGAGAAGAAGTCAAAAAAAGAGAGGAGTTAAGATTGAAGATGCTCACTCAATCACCTCAATAACCACATAGTTTTCTTTCGTAACCGACGATTCAATACGATCACCTATACCAAGAACCAAAGAGTTCGGACCCATTTGCATATCGTCGGCAATAGCGAAACTTAAATTTCCACAATAGGTTGAATGCGGTTCAATGACAGCAATGTCATCATAGCGGCAAAATGCAAAATTGCCAAATGTGAGAAAGTGGACCTTTAGTAACATACTCAACTCATCGTGATGAAAATCAATAGGATAATCCAATGGATTATAGATGGAAAAATCCATCGAAACGCTATCGCCACGATGAAAAGTCGTTTGAGAATCACTAAGGGAAATACTTGAAACCAAACGATTTGCCGACTGGAAACGCTGCGATTGATAGCCTTCGAAACACTCATCGCCAACCTGATATTGCGTTGAGCGCTTATAGACCGGGCTACAAATGAAGACAGGCTTCCCCAACCAATCGTTGTCGAACTGCCAAAGGTCGAATTGGGTCATGCGGTCGTAATAATCGCGCGTCGTGGAACTTTCCTTTCCGGTGAAAAAGTGATATAGCGATGGCTTCTGGAACGAACCCCGAAAAACCACCGGGATGTCGCCTGCCACCGATTCTATAGCATGGTAGTATTTTTCTTTTCCGTAAAAGCCCCACTTTGAAGCCAAAGGCGTAAGCAAAGCAATTCGAACGGCAAGTACCAACACTAGTGAAGGCAAAACAAATAACCTAACATATTTCTTCAACTTGTCGTCAATCAGGCATTTACGATAAATCAAAACGATGATTGGAATGGAACAGACAATGTTCCAATGCGGTTCGACATGACCACGGAAAGTCATCAGGAAGAAGAAAGCAAAGAAGCCAATGCAAATGAAATGCAAGGCACGCTCAAACCTATCTATCGGTCGGTGCTTCACTAGTACATAAACCGCAGCTCCGAAAGTCAACGGATTGAAAATCAGCAGCTGATTGGGGAGATATTCAAAGAAATAACTCCAGCGGAAAGGCTCGCCACGTTGCACCAAATGATATTTGATACTCGGGAAACCATTGTTGTATTGCCAAAGCAGATGTGGAGTCAACAAAACAACTGCCAGCAAGCAAGCCGTCCAAAACTTTCCGTCTTTCAGCAGTTTAAGGTTCGAGAGCACGACCAATCCAAGCAAAAGAAAAGCGTGGTATTTGCTATAAATCATGGCCGCCATAACAGCACCAAGCAACAATGCCCGAGGCCAAGTATCGTCTTCGAGATATTTTCGATAGACCAACAAGAAGAGGGAGGAAAACAAAAGCAAACCCACATCAGGCGTGGTGACAAAGCCATACACATTGAGCATCACCACCGAAAAAGCCAAAGTGAAAAACAATAGCACTTTTCGGCGGCTAGGACAATTGTCGCCAATGATTTTCCAAATCACAAACAATGTGATTGTTGTGGCAACGATGCCAAAAAACCTGACACCAAAATTGCCCGAAAAAAGCAAGCCACCCATAAAAGTCATCAATCCCACCATGGGTGGATGGTCGAAATAGCCCCAATCGAGATGTTCGCCGAAAAGGGCATAATAGGCTTCATCCTCAGTGATTTCGGTGAAGATGCCTTGCAAAAGATTGATGACAAACCAAACGAAAATGCCACAATAAAGGCAGATTTTCCAAGTGGATTTTTCTTTCTTTATCATGGCATTTCGTTTATTGACTGTTGGATGCAACAATCAACAGATATTATCCGACATGAATGTTGTCGTTCACCAACTTCATGATCTTTTCGGTGTCGTTGCCGAGTTCAGCGCGCAAGTTAGCATCGTTGAAAGCGGTCAAGAACTTGATCATGTAATCGACGATAGCATCGGAGAACACACCCTTTGAGGTGTAGATTTCACGGTCCTTGTCGAGTTCCTTAGCAGCAGCAACGCAGCTGTCAGGCAGTTGTTCGAGCGATTCTTGCAACTTCTTGTTCTTGTCGTCGTGGATGTTGACGCCGAGGCCGACGTAAGTCTTTTCAGCGATTTCAAGAGCGTTAGGCATCTCAAAGCCGTGACGTGCGGCAGCGCAAAGGGCAGCCATCAGCAGATACATGTCGGCGCAACCATCAGAAGCACGCCATTCGAAGGTCTGCTTGTCGCTGAAGTCGCGGTTCGACTTCTTTTCAATCGGGTTGCAGTTGGCAGCCATGTCCTTGCCGTTGTTGATCCAGCCAAGAGGCACACGCACCAAGGCGCTGCGGTTGGAGTATGACCAGCAGAGCGAAGTAGGAGCTTCCTGATGAGGAACAAGGCGGAGGAACGACAATGGGTTAGGATTACCGAAAGCAGGCAGCGAAGTGCCAGCCACCATGTAACCAGCGATAGCCTTCTTAGCGTAGTCGGTGATTTCGCCATTCTTGACCATGACTGACTTACCATCCTTGGTGAACTTGCAGTGCACGTGCATGCCGCTACCAGCCTTGCCCACAGTGATCTTTGGAGCGAAGGTCAAAGTGACACCATATTGATAAGCCAACTGACGCATGATCCACTTAGCGATAACGAGTTGGTCGGCTGCATCTTCGATGTTGGTCGGCAGGAATTCGATTTCGTTCTGTTCGTAAATCTTGCCGTCGTGAGTGAAGTTACCCACTTCCGAGTGACCATATTTAATCAGACCACCAGCTTGGGCAATGAGGCGCATAGCTTCAACACGATATTCGGTGAACTTATTGAAAGGAGCACTTTCGTGATAGCCTTTTTGGTCGGGCACTTCGTAAATCTCTTCATCGTCGGCGATGATGTAATATTCCAATTCGCCCATGGTTTCCATTTGCAGGCCAGTGGTCTTCTTGAACACGTCGTGAGCCTTGCGGAGGATATATTCTGGTGAACTTTCGAAAGGTTCGCCATCGCGGTTGTAGAACGAGCAGAGGATGTCCAAGGTAGGCACTTCAGTGAATGGATTACGGAAAGCGGTCTTGTACTTTGGCACCACATAGAGGTCGCTCTTACCAGCTTCAATGAATGGGAAGAGTGAAGAACCATCGACGCGCTCGCCAGCCGAAAGGATGTTTTCCAGATGTTCGGCACTGTGAATCACGAAGTTCAAGGTCTTCAGTTTACCGTCCCAGCCACAATAGTGGAAGTTAACGAATTCGATTTCATTTTCCTCGCAATAACGAATGATGTCGGCGCGAGTGAACTCTGCTGCAGGCTTTTGAAGGAACTGCACCAGACGATTGGGGTTCATGACAATTCTTGAGTCCATTTCTTGATTTGTTTATTGTTATTTCGTTTAATTATTGATTTGTTTTCTATCTTTGCGCAAAAATAGGAATTATTATTCAATACCAAACAAAATGGCACTAAAAGATTGGATGGTCGCCTTCAACAATGCCAAAGAGATGGAGGCAAACGGCGAGCAAGGCGCTGCCTTAGTAGCAGAATACGAGAGAGTTATCAACAAATTGGGTGAAGGTCCGTTCACCGAAGCACAAAACCACATCCGCAAGGAAGTGTTCCGTAACCTCTATGAACTCTCGACCTTGCAAGGCGACGAAGAAAAAGCCCAGCATTACAAGGAGATGGCTGATGCCCTCACCGACCTTACTTTTTCAGAAGATTGAAATAGGCATCCAATAGTTTCTGTGCGCCAATATAGGCACTCATTTTCTTGTCCTTCACATCGGCTTCCACCAATGGAAACAGATCGGTAATTAGCTGATTTTGATAGAAATCGTTCTTCAGAGCCGTTTCCATTGTGTCAATCATCATCTGCACATCTTGTTGCGAGCGTTTGCGGTCGAGATAGCCGTTTTCGCGGATGGCGTTCACGTGTTCCGAAACCATTTTCCAGACCTCATCGATGTTGAAGCCCGTCAAGGCGGAGCATGTCAACACCTTGGTTTCCTGACCTGATTCGGCCAAAGGAAACAGGTGCAAGGCGTTCTTACACTCGGCCGCCGCACGGTTGGCGCGCATCACATTGTCGCCATCGGCTTTGTTCACGGCAATGCCGTCGGCCATTTCCATAATGCCACGCTTGATGCCTTGCAATTCGTCTCCGGCACCACTGATGAGAATCAGAAGGAAGAAATCGACCATGGAATGAACAGCAGTTTCCGATTGACCCACACCGACAGTTTCCACAAAAATGGTATCGTATCCAGCTGCTTCACAAAGAATTATCGTTTCACGCGTCTTACGGGCCACACCACCAAGCGTGCCAGCTGAGGCCGAAGGACGAATGTAGGCATTGGGGTGAACCGAAAGTTCTTCCATGCGCGTCTTGTCGCCCAAGATGCTGCCTTTTGAGCGTTGGCTCGACGGATCGATGGCTAACACGGCCAACTTGTGGTTTTGCTTACAGAGATACATGCCCAAAGCCTCGATAAAGGTGCTCTTTCCGGCTCCAGGAACGCCCGAAATCCCTAAACGCAAAGCCTTGCCCGAATGCGGAAGGCAAGCAGCAATAATCTGTTGAGCCAGTTCTTGGTGTTTCGGCAACGCACTCTCTACCAATGTGATAGCCTTGCTGAGAACCACACGGTCGCCTTTCAGGATGCCATCAACATACCATTCTAAGGGCATGAGTTGCTGTCGCGCCGATTTCAATCGCGCTAAAGCGTTAGGATTGACTTGAATAGGTTGCTCGACACCTTCATGTACCTTCAGGTTCGAGTCCCATTCGTGAGCTTCGTTTTCAAAATGCTGTATCTCCATAAAACGGTTCGATGATATTGGATTGCAAAAGTAGTAAAATTAAAGTTTTTTCGCGCCAATTCAAAAAAAATCCGTAACTTTGCTTTTTGAATTAAATTTGCACGAAAAATGGCCAATAAGACTAGAATACTATTCGTACACCAAGAAATCACTCCGTATTTGCCCGAGACCCCAATGAGCCTCATCGGTCGCTACTTGCCCCAGTCGGCTCAAGACAGCGGCAAGGAAATCAGGATTTTCATGCCCCGATATGGTGTCATCAATGAGCGTCGCAACCAGTTGCACGAAGTCATCCGCTTGTCGGGTATGAACTTGATTATCAACGATACCGACCACCCACTTATCATTAAGGTTGCCTCTATCCAAAAGGCCAGGATGCAGATTTATTTCATCGACAACGACGACTTCTTCACCAAGCGGAAATACCTCATCAACGACCTTGACGGCAAGTTCTGCGAAGACAACGACTTCCGCTGCGTGTTCTTCAGCCGCGGTGTCATCGAGACGGTGAAGAAGCTCAACTGGTCGCCCGACATCATCCACTGCAACGGATGGCTCTCGTCGCTGATGCCTATTTACATGAAACGCGCCATGTCGATAAAAGACAACCCGTTGTTCAACGAATCGAAGATTATCTATTCCATTTACGATGACGATTTCACTGAGACATTGAAAGCAGGTTTCGAAAAGAAGATGAAATTGCCCGGACTCAGCGCCAAGGACTTGAAGCCTTTCAAGGAAGCTGACTATGTGACCCTCACCAAATCGGCCATCGATTATTCGGACGGCATCATCATCAGTAGCCCGAAAATCAATCCTGAAATCGAGGAATACCTGAAGACTGTCAACAAGCCCATCCTCCCCTACCAGGACGAAGAGCATTACATCCAAGCCTACAACGATTTCTACGAGACCATCTTGGGCAACGACAATAAGTGAAACACTTTTGAGTTATTTTCCAATAACTAACGATAGACAAATGAAAATACATCATCCAATCGCCCATAAATACATGGCGCTGATGATTGGCGCTTTGATATTGGCTTTTCCAGCATGTAAGAAATCACCCAATTCCATAGGCGACAACCTCCTTGACGAGAACAACTACATCGGAGTCTTCCATACCGACACGACTGAGATCGTATGCTACTCCTATCTCGACGATTCGATAAGCACCAAAAATGTTTCTTATGCGTTGCTTGGCAGCACTCTCGATCCCGTGTTCGGTCTCACCCAAGCTGGATTCTATACCCAATTCCACCTCTCAACGGCAGGACACAACTTTGGAGCAAGCCCTATTCTCGACTCTATCATCCTCCAACTTTGCATCAACAATTTCTATGGCGACACCACGACGATGCAAACCGTTCACGCCTATGAACTTACCGACACGTTGTCGTCTTCACAATCTTACTGCAACCTCTCGGAAGTGGAACACAATCCCACCGACCTTGCCAATAGCTATCAGTTCTATCCACGACCTTATACCAGCAATTATGTCGTTGGCTCCGACACCATTACGCACCCCATCCTTCGCATTCCATTGAGCCAAGATTTGGGCAATTACCTTATCCACCTCGACAGCACCTACTATTCGGCTACCGGACTTTTCAAAGAACACTTCAAAGGCCTTTATGTGACCTGCGATGCCGTAAGCCAAAACGGAGCCATATCATACATCACCCTCACCAACAACAATTACACAACACTTCAAGTATACTATCACGACGCAGCCAATCCTGACAAACCCATTCGCTACGATTTCTACGTGACTTCGTCAGACGTCTACTTCAATCATTTTGAACATGACTATTCGTTGGGCTCACCCGAATTCTACCAACAAGTCGTAGAAGGCGACACGACCTTAGGTCACAACACTATTTATGCCCAAACCATGGGTGGCATTAGGACTCGTATCCTATTCCCTAATTTGGAACATTGGGCTGATACTTTGACCGACTGCCACATGATCATCAATGAAGCCAAAATCATCATACCATCCGATGCATCCGTCGACGACTCTTCTTTCCTTAAAGCTCCGAAAGACCTGGTTTTGGTCGGCGTCAACGAAGACGGAACCTCGTATGTACTTCCCGACTATCTTGAAGGTTCTTCATATTATGGAGGCAGTTATTCGACAAGCACACGAACCGCATTCTTCCGCATCGCAGAATACATGCAAAGCATTATCATGAAAGAAAAACCCAACAGGGGCGTTAGTCTCGGCATCAACGGCGCATCGTTTAATGCCTCACGTTGGATCATGAATGGACCTGGAAATGAAGAAAACAGACTTCGTGTTGAAGTCACATATTCATTGGTTGGTGAATGATTTAATACCTATTTATGCAAACTATTTCAACAATAATAAAATGAAAAAATTGATTTTAGCCATGCTCGTTTTAGTTGGATTATCCTGCCAAGCGCAAACACAGAAAGAGACCGTCGTGGTCATCAACACGAACTACGGTACCATAAAGGCCAAATTGTATAACGACACCCCACTTCACCGCGACAACTTCATCAAGATGGTGAACGAAGGTTGGTACAATGGTTCGCCATTCCACCGTGTCATCAAAGACTTCATGATTCAAGGCGGTCAAAATGCCGACGGTCGCGAAACACCAGGTTGGACCGTTCCTGCCGAGTTCAAGAGCAACCATTTCCACAAGAAAGGCGCCCTCTGCGCTGCACGTCAAGGCGACCAAGTGAACCCAAAGAAAGCCTCAAGCGGCTGCCAGTTCTATATCGTGCAAGGCAAAGTTTGGGACGATGCCACACTCGACTTGATGGAACAACGTTATGGCAAGACCTTCTCGCTGAAACAAAGACAAACCTACAAATCGATGGGCGGCACACCTCACCTCGATGGCGACTACACCATCTTCGGTGAAGTGATTGACGGACTCGACATTGTCGATAAAATCGCAGCCGTGAAAACCGGTTACATGGACGTCCCTGCCACCCCTGTTACCATCACCTCAATTGAAATTCAAAAATAATGGAAGAGAAAATAAAACAAATACTAGGCGAAGTCAAGGCCTTCAACGCTGAGAGCAAAGATGCCTTGGAAGCCTTCCGTATCACTTATCTGAGCAAAAAAGGCGTGATTCCAGCCTTGTTTGCCGACTTCAAGAATGTAGCTCCCGAACTCCGTAAGGAGATGGGAATGAAGCTGAACGAGCTGAAGAACGCCGTTCAGGAAAAGGTTGAAGAACAGTTGCAGAAGTTCGAGTCGCAACACGGTTCGGAAGCCGACTTCGACATGAGCATGCCCGCCAACGAGATGAAAGGTGCCCGTCACCCATTGTCGGTGGTGCGCCGCGACATCAACGAGATCTTCGAGCACCTCGGCTTCACCATCGCCGACGGCCCTGAAGTGGAAGACGACTTCCATGTGTTCTCGGCCCTGAACTTCCCGCCCGACCATCCGGCACGCGACATGCAGGACACCTTCTTCATCCACAAGGCTCCCGATGTATTGCTCCGCACCCACACCTCGAGCATCCAAGTGCGTGTGATGGAACAAGGCAAGCTGCCTATCCGCATCATCGCCCCTGGCCGAGTGTTCCGCAACGAAGCCATCTCAGCCCGTGCACACTGCATCTTCCACCAGATAGAAGGCTTGTATATCGACGAGAACGTGTCGTTTGCCGACTTAAAGCAAACCCTTTACCATTTCGTGCAAGAGTTCTTTGGCGAAGGCACCAAAGTGCGTTTCCGCCCATCCTATTTCCCATTCACCGAGACTTCGGCCGAAATGGACATCTCGTGCAACATCTGCGGTGGCAAGGGCTGCAACATCTGCAAGCACACCGGTTGGGTTGAGATTTTGGGCTGCGGCATGTGCGACCCGAACATCTTGATTTCGAGCGGCATCGACCCAGAGAAATACACAGGTTTTGCCTTTGGCATGGGTGTTGAACGTATCGCCATGCTGAAATACCAAATCAACGACTTGCGTCTGTTCTTCGAAAACGACTTGCGTTTCCTTGAGCAGTTTGAATTGGCATAAAGACACAACGCTATTGAGCAAAAAAGGTTGGCTCTCAAAAGAGTCAACCTTTTTTGATATTTAGACACGTGCCATGGCGCGTCTTTACACGGAGACGCGATAAATCGGCGTCTCTACTCCTTCACCACCTTCTTTACGCAGCGTTTGCCGTTCTCGTCGGTGATGCCCACAAAGTAGATGCCCGTGGGCAGCGTGCTGATGTCAATGATGGCTTGTGGGCCTTCGGCCTCGTGCGTGGCCACGCGCTGGCCCAGCATGTTGGTGATGTCTATCCGCCTCAGGCTCTCGCCCGTGATGGTGAGGGTACTGCTGGCAGGATTGGGGTGGATGGTGGCAATGGATGGTTCTGTATTTTCATCAACGCCCAATATCTCGGTCTGGCCCCATTGCAGAGGACAAACTCCATCACAATAGGCCATCCTATCGACACAGACTTTAGCAAGAGAAAGAACATAAATGTGAGCCCATCCATAATGATAGCCATCATCGGTCAGATGACGAAAGGCAAAACAAGTACGTTCCGGATACATGCCCAACTGTCCACCACTATATTGCCAACTCAAGTTGCCATCGAGCATGGTGGTGTCGGTCAATGCAGCACCGCCCACATAGCACCAGCTCCATTGCCAATCTGATGCTGGAGTGGTGATGACAGCAATATAACCTACAGCGCTGTGCCAGTTGGCAAACATCACGATGTCGCCATTCCCATCTTGGTCTAAATCGAATTTCAAGGTGTCAAAGTCTGAATGAAATGTAAAGCACGTGTCTGGCTCAAAGTCTGTGTAATAAACGGAAGGTGTCCCTTGGGCAAACGTTAACAATGAAGGAAATAGCGCTACGATTGCAATTAGTATTCTTTTCATGATGTAAATTATTTAATGTGTTACAATGATTGTTTTTAATATGTGTTCTAGTTCATTATAATGCAACTCTGCATAATAACAGCAAACTCAGCTCCACTATCTACTTGGAATTCACCCGTAATCTCGAAAGAATCCGTTACCCGAAAAGTAACCCTATCGCTATTTTCAATCACGACTTCCTCTATAGTTGAACTGACGTTTATTGATTTCTTTACCGAGTAATTGAAATCATCCAATTCAGCCTGGCATGTGATTTCCTCCTCTTTGTCACAGTCCCACTTCAATTGAGAGACCTTAATATAGTCAATTATCATTTCTCCTGGGCCATGCCATTTTTCTCCATGGGTAAAATAACCATCAACGGCATAATTCGTTTTCAGATACAATGGTCTATGGGGAATGCTATCTTGAATTCGATACTCATTCATGACATTGCCGTCAAAATACCAAATCACGTGGTCGGGCATCCATTCACAGCTAAAGTTGTGATACTGATCCAAATCGCTACTATGGTTAGGAATCAATGGATAGCTCCTCGCATAACTATGGTTTTTATAAGAAGTGTCTATATCATTAAAATAAAGCCCACAGGTATAGCACCGCTTTGAACCAATTCCCGGTGTGTTATGATTTGGACCAGAGGGACTTGTAATCCACCAACTATATTCAAAGATGTCTATCTCTTCATAATATTTGTTATTAGGGATTGCGCTGGAAGATTGTAACCAAAATGCAGGAAACGCTCCTTGGTGAACTGGCAGCTTGCATCGGATTTCGAAATAGCCATACAGAAACTTCCTGTTATCCTCCTGGGTGTACTCTGTATTGTAGTATTCCATGGCACCCGAGAAATAGAAAAGGCTATCGTTTCCTGGATAGCCATATGGCCACATCCATTTTGGCAGATAATAATTGTTCTGATGGATATTTGCAGAGTCGTAATAGGCTACAAGATGCATTGTGCTATCGGCAGGATTTATGCGACAGTTGCCGAACTGATAAACCTCATGTTCTCCTTTTGGAGCAATGTTGCCTCCAATATAAGCTTTCCAGCTCTGGTCGCCATCATTCAAGAAATTCAGGGAATCCCATTGCCAATAGGAAGCTCCTTCATCGAAGTTCTCTATCAGGATTGTGTCCCAGTTCCTATCGTTCAAGTCGATCTGCGCCATCATGTTCACACTCAGCAACATCATGACGCAAAGATATACAATCTTTTTCATGGCTGCAACTATTTTTCCAACAATCCGTTATTCCTCAGGATGGTCTCCAGCTCATCGATTCGCGCCTGCTGCTCCTTGAAAGCTTCTATCAGCACTGGGACAAGTGCGTTGTAATTGATGCTTGCCTGTCCCTCGCAGGTGTGACGCACGGCCTCGGGCAGTATTTCCTCTATCTCCTCGGCTTGCATGCCGACAGAGCGTGTTTTCTCAGCATCTTTCAGCAGTCCGTCGATGGCTTCGGGAATGACATTCTCGTTGCCGTATAGCTCGTCGGGATCGACGGCAAACTCGTCGGAATCGTAGTAATAGCCTTTCATGTCACGAAGCATCTCCGAGGCATTCTCGATGGGTGACAATGCCCTCGCTGACGGAACAATCCCAATCGTGTACTGGTGATAGGAATAGCAGCTGCCGTTCCCCGTGACATAAAACATGTCGCCACCCGGTACGACACCCAAATCATTGCGGACAATCCAGCATTTCGACATTGTATTTCCAACTTTGCATTGCAGAATCCTGTCGTAGGAACTGGCCAGGTTCGGTTCGAAGCTCGTAAAGCCGGTGTTGTAGAACTGTACCCCTCCGTTGGTCGTCCCGCTTTGAATGCTGACACGGCCGGTGTCGTGAATCTTAAAAGAAATGGCTGATTGTGCCTGTGCCGCCACAGCAAGCAGCACGACGGCGAATGTTAATAATGCTTTTTTCATAATGTTTGAAATTTTAGTGATAATTGAAATTTAAGTTAAATAATGTGTTTGTTATTCTGTTACTTCGAATTCTCCTTCGTAGACCGTGCCGTCGGCAAGGGTGAAGGTGACAATGAAATGCCCAGGGTGCGGGATTCGGCACCCCACTCCGTTAGGCGTGCAAAGGATGGCTTGGTCGAACACCCTGCCGCCTTCAGCGCTGCAGATGCTGACATTGACGCTTCCCAAATCTTCAATGAAGGTTGCGGTGAACATGTCTCCATTAATTGTAGCATGAATGGGAGGCTCTTCGGAAGGTTTTACTTCTCCTGATGAAAATATTGCCCGAATCTGAATCGGATTATCAGCCAATGCTAAACCTACACTCAAAAACAGGCAAAAAAGCAATGTAATAATTTTACGCATAATGATTTGTTTTAAAATTGCCACAAAATTACAATCACCTTGCCGCAAATGTCAAGGAAATTGTCATCAACCAAAATAAACCAAATCAAATTAACGTATTGAAATACAATAATCTAAATAAACAAACCAATGCTTGTTTTCGCAATGGATTTCATAACCATAGAAAGGTCGTTGACACCATCCATGACTTCCTTCATCTTTTTGGATCGTTTCCAAACCGACTGGTAGCTCACACCCATCAGCACGGCAACCTGACCATCGTTAATGTCGAGAAGATAGAAACAGGCATATCGGCCATCAGATGTTGTCAGCCTTGGATACTGTTTTGCCAGATTGCTGAAGAACTGTGGAAAATAGTAATCGACAGTTTTCCAAAACTGCTGTTTTTGTTCAAGACCTAATGCTAGTTTTTCGTAGGCCGGACAGCGAAGCCCAACTGTAATGTTTTCGTCCTGAATCTCTGACAGAATATGCCGGCATATAGGTTCCTGAAGGAAAGAGGCATAAACCGTTTCAAAATCGGGCTTTTCTTTTTGGCGTAGCATTTCCAGTTCCGCGCGCTGCGTGGTTATGATGGCTTCCTGCTCCTTTACCAATTGTTTTATGGCCTTAACCTTGCCGCTTAATTGCGATTGCGTCAGGGCTGACTTGCGTTTCGCAGACCTGCCGTACAAGAAAAGACAAACCATACAGAGCACCAATAGGCAAACAACAAGTAAATACCGGCTAAACATGTGCGTTTGATGCGTTTCTTGTTGCTGCTGCAAGTACTCATTATATAAGGTTGCTATTTCAATTTTTTTTGAGGATTTCTCAGCATAAATGCTCATGTTTTCTTGATATATCTTACCATAATAGAGAGCCTTATCCTTATCGCCTAATGCCAAATAGCTATCGTGTAGCAAATCTGCTGATGCCGTTTCTGTATCGAATGTCTTTCTCTTAACGCTTTGCTCCAAATAAAAGACAGCAGAATCATAATTATGCTCTTTGTAAAACAATTGCCCCAAGCCCATACAAGTTGCGAGGCTGTCATCCTTTATTGTGCAGTTACTTAAAGCTTCGTGCAGAATTATGAAAGCAGAATCTTTCAACCCTTTTTCAAAATAAAGTGGCGCTATCTCGCTCATGGCGCTGAAACGAATTTTTTGGAAACCGTTATCTTTCGCAATCGACAGTGCTTTTTCGTAATAAAAAAAGGCACTGTCAAGGCTATTATCAAGACGGAAACAGCGACCAACACGCATCATGGCATTCGCAACGTCTGTGGAACTGACAGATTTTTCGAAGTAAACTAAAGATTTTCGACTTGTTTCTATAGCTTGCATTACAGCATCATTATAATAGAACAAATTGGATAATCTTATGTTTAACAGTCCCATAAACCGAATCATATTCCTGTCTAGTTCATCATCTTTAAAATGGCTTTCCATAACTTGCAGGGCTTTCAGGTAGGCTTGGCAGGCGGGTACAATGCTGTCTTGTTCGTACCAGCCCACGCCATTAATATAATGTGCCCGAGCATCAAGAAAGACAAGGTTGTCGTTTTGGCCGGGAGATTGCGGACCAAGTCCGCAATGGCGGCTTCGAGGCTGAGGAGTGTCGTTTAGGACGATTGTCAGGCTATCGAAATAATCCACCGCTTTCAGCAGTTCTTCGCGGTTGGTCTGTTCGCAGTCGTTCTTATAAAGCAGTTCAGAGAGCAGTATTTGGAAATAATGCCCGTCAAATGTGCTCGGGCTGTCGGCCTGCGGGGAAGCGGCAAAATCAACCAGCAGCATCAGCGCACTGTCTGGCTGCCGCCACATCAGGCTGTCAATACCGCAAAGCTCCACACAAGGCCCATCGTCAGCACCCTCCACGCCCGGCACATCCCGCCGCGTAGAGCAAGCCGCAAGAACCACGGCAAGAAACAATATGAGATGTTTCAGTTTCATTGCCGCAAAGATAGGAAAAAACTTGAATATGATTTTTTAAAACGCCAATTGCTGCAAAGGAGCCATCAATGGACTTTATTTCCGGCAAAAAATCAAAAAATCACAAATCAGAAAATCAGAAATTCCGAATTCAACACCTATGTGTCTTGTTTTTTCATCATCCACTAATGAAATATAGTACATATTTACCTGTTGGCACAAACAAAAACAATAAAAACACTTTGCCATCAATCCATTCGCTAGGCGAATATGCCGTGTA
>JAZQMX010000012.1:0-33438 GCA_045627065.1 Bacteroidales bacterium
TACATTTGTTTCTTCGGACATAGTTTCTTTTCTCTTTGTTTCTCGTTTATTTTTAATGCCTTAGCATCACTCGGCATCGGATTCAAATTCAGCTTTCAGGATGCGGAACACATCCTTGACAGTTTCCATCTCGAGGTCGGCACGTGAAGCCACCACTTCTGGAGCATAGGAGAGTACATTCTTGGCCGTATCGCAGCCCATACGGATAAGGGCGTCGATGACCCATTGGTCGATTTCGTCGGAGAACTCTTGAAGGTCGACGTCCTCTTCGGCATTGTTAGCTTCGCTGTTACGATAAACGTCAATTTCGTAGCCAGTCAACTTACCTGCGAGTTTGATGTTATAACCACCCTTGCCGATAGCGAGGCTAACCTGGTCGTTTTCCATATAGACGTTAGCCATAGTGTTGTCTGGGCTCAGCACGATGCTCGAAATCTTGGCAGGGCTGAGGGCACGGGTGATGAACAGTTGTGGATTGGTGGTCCAGTTGATGACATCTATGTTCTCGTTACGCAACTCGCGGACGATGCCATGGATACGTGAGCCTTTCATACCGACGCAAGCACCCACTGGGTCGATGCGGTCATCGTATGACTCGACAGCGATCTTGGCGCGCTGGCCTGGTTCACGGACGATTTTCTTGATGGTGATGAGGCCGTCATAGATTTCAGGCACTTCGGCTTCGAGCAAGCGCTGCAGGAAGACTTCAGAAGTACGAGACAAAACGACGACTGGCGATCCGTTGACACTCTCCACGCTCTTCACGATAGCGCGGATGGTATCGCCCTTCTTATAGACATCGCTCGGGATCTGCTCAGCACGAGGCAAGCTCAACTCAACGCCTTCGTCATCCACGACGACGATTTCGCGTTTCCAAGCATGAGCCACTTCGGCAGTGACGATTTCACCGACCTTATCCTTATACTTAAGGAATATACCTTCCTTTTCATATTCAGAGATTTTAGTCTGCAAGTTTTGGCGCAAAGCCAAGATGTCGCGACGGCCAAAGTCTTCCACTCGGACCACTTCACTCACTTCGTCACCCACTTCAAAGTCGGGTTCGATGAGAATGGCATCCGACAGCTTGATTTCGCGAGCTGGATCTTGCAATTCGTCATCATCGACCACCAAGCGGTTATGGTAGATTTCGAAGTCACCCTTATCGACATTCACGATAATGTGGATGAATTCCTCGGTGTTCTCGACGCCAAAACGCTTGTTCATCGTGCTTCTGAACACATCTTCAATAATACGCATCATGGCCTCGCGGTCGATGTTCTTGAATTCCTTAAATTCGGAAAAAGTTTCAACTAATTTACTGTTGTCCATTTTATATGATTTTATCTTGTTATTCAGAAAATAATAGCAGGTTTGATCTCAGCCGACTTTCTCTCTACCACCACATTGCCTTCTTCAACGACTTTTTTCTTCGAGGTCTTCTTTCTGACAGGCTCTATCTCAACCTTCTCAGCATCGAAACTCACCAGTTTGCCTTGTATCTTGCCCAGTTCTTTCGATTTCACTTCCACGTCTTTGCCGACATACTTTTGCATCTGACGGTCCATGCGCAAAGCGCCCGATAGACCCCATGAGAAGACGCTTAGTTCGAAATCTTCCACGTCACGGTCGAGTTTGCTCTCGATGAAACGGCTGAGTTCGATGCAATGGTCAATGTTGACGGCCGAATCAGCATCCACATACACTTCAATGATGTTACCTGGCTTCACTTTCACCTCGACCAGAAAACGATCGGTGTCGGCGAGGGCTTCTTCGCAAATCGCTGCAATTTGTTCCTTTGTTATCATTTTGTTTTTCTTTAAGTTACATAAACAAAGCGACCTGTTACTCAAAGTAGCAGGTCACTTTTCTTCCACCTTAAGTTGTCGAGCAAGGATTCGAACCTTGACAGGCAGAACCAAAATCTGCAGTGCTGCCATTACACCACTCGACATCATTCATTGCTGAATGCGGGTGCAAAAGTACAATTATTTTCAATACCGACAAGATTTTTTTTCATTTTTTTGAAAAAAAAGTTTCTCATCGCTTATTTTGTCAGGCAAGCATCCAAATCTTTTATCAGAGCTTCCTTGTCGAGGTGCTGTCCGATGAAGACGAGTTTCTGCATGCGGTCGCCATAACGTTCGTCCCAATCGCGACGCAAGGTAGGCTCACGGTCCATCAAGTCGGCCAGTTCATCCTCAGGCATGGTGGCGAACCACAAGCCCGCATCGCTGAGAGAAATCTGCTTGCCAGCCTGCTCGAAGATATAACATGTGTCGAACTCGTTGCGGAAATAGCAGATACCCTTCACACGGATGACGTTTTTAGGCATCTTGCGCGCCACGAACTCGTCGAAACGGCCCATGTTGAAAGGCTCACGACGATAATACACAAAGGTACCGATGCCATATTCTTCCACTTCACCGCCTTCGTGGTCGTGATGGTGGTGGTGGTGCTCGTGTTCATGCTCGTGGTGATGGTGTTCATGCTCTTCCTCCTCGTCATCATCGTCGTCGTCGTCATCAGGATGAGGGCCTTCCACTGCCTTGATCCATGCAGCAGAAGTAGCCACATCATCGAAATCAAACATATTGGTGTTCAGAATCTTATCAAAATCGACATCACCATAGTCGCACTCGATGATTTCAGCCTTTGGCTGGATAGCACGTATGATGCTACGCACACGGCCCAATTCTTCAGGCGTGACCTCGGAGGCCTTGTTGAGCAAGATGATATTACAGAACTCGATTTGTTGAATGACAAG
The DNA here is from genome assembly GCA_045627065.1 of Bacteroidales bacterium. Classification (GTDB taxonomy): domain Bacteria; phylum Bacteroidota; class Bacteroidia; order Bacteroidales; family F082; genus Limimorpha. The sequence continues at coordinate 2,765 of JAZQMX010000012.1, forward strand.
ACTCTCTAAGTCGTCTTCTGCAATATTATCCCTCACCAAGTCGTCGCCACAGCCGAACTCACTCTGCAAACGAAGGGCATCCACCACGGTCACGATGCTGTCGAGGCGCGGCACGCCGTCCTTCACATACTCGTAACCCATCTGAGGGATAGAACAGATGGTTTGCGCAATCGGTGCTGGCTCGCAGATGCCGCTGGCTTCGATGACGATGTAATCGAAACGATGCATGGCCATGATGTCGGTGAGTTGCTTCACGAGGTCCATCTTCAGCGTACAGCAGATGCAGCCATTCTGCAGTGGGACGAGGCTGTCGTCGTTCTTATCGACCACGCCACCCTTCTGGATGAGGTCGGCATCGATGTTCACCTCACCGATGTCGTTGACGATGACGGCAAACTTGATGCCCTTGCGGTTCGACAAAATCCGATTCACTAAAGTGGTCTTTCCGCTGCCGAGATAACCCGTGAGCAGCAGTACTGGTATTTCGTTTTTCATTTTATTCTCCTTATTATTAATGGGTCGCAAAAGTAATGAAATATTCCTAAATTTGCGGCATGGAAAATGAAGAAAAAGAAGAAAGATACCGCTTGCTACTAAGGCAAGTGAAAGCCATGGTGGAAAGCGAGAGCGACCCCATCGCCAACATGGCCAACGTGGCCTCGTTGATTCACGAAACGTTTGGATTTTGGTGGACTGGATTCTACCGCGTGATGGATGATCAATTGGTGTTAGGCCCTTTCCAAGGACCTGTGGCTTGCACACGCATCGGCTTCGGAAAGGGCGTTTGCGGCACAGCATGGAAAGAACGTCAAACCAAAGTCGTGCCCGATGTAGAACAGTTTCCTGGTCACATCGCTTGCAGCAGCGAGTCGAAAAGCGAGATTGTGGTGCCTATGTTCGTAAATGACGAAGTCGTTGGTGTCCTTGATATCGACAGCGAACGGTTGGCCACCTTCGACTCCTCCGACCAGAAATGGTTAGAGGAGATCGTGGCAGCCTTAGTGGGTTAAATATTAGAGGATGGCCATGTTAGGTATCTCATCGCCGTCATAGTAACCCTGATCGAGTTTTTGCTTCACTTCAGCGAAGGCGTTGAGTGTATATTCTACCTGTTCCATAGTATGGGCAGCCGTTGGGATGATGCGGAAAATAATCATTCCCTTCGGTATGACAGGATACATGACCACCGAGCAGAAAATGCGGTAGTTCTCGCGCAAATCCATAGCTATCTTGGTAGCTTGTACCACGCTGCCTTGCACATGCACAGGTGTCACGCATGCCTCGGCAGGCCCGATGTCGAAGCCCATATCGCGGAATCCTTTTTGCAGGGCACGCGTGACCTTCCACAATTGAGCACGAAGCTGGTCACCCTCGGCACTACGAATGATTTCAAGTCGTTTCTCGCAGCCCTCCACGATGGCTAAAGGCAACGACTTGGCATACATCTGCGAACGCATATTGTAGCGAAGGTAATCGATGATGCATTTCGGTCCAGCCACAAAGCCACCGATAATAGCCATTGCCTTGGCATATGCACCTATATATAGATCTATCTCATCCATGACGCCAAAGTGCTCAGAAGTGCCGCGGCCATTAGGTCCCATGACACCGAAGCCATGAGCGTCATCGATAAGGATTCTAAAATCGTATTTTTTCTTGAGAGCGACAATGCCAGCCAAATCGCCCAAGGCACCCGTCATACCATATACGCCTTCGGTGATGACCAAAATGCCGCCGCCCGTCTCTTTCACTACTTCCGTAGCCACCTTCAGTTTCTGTTCAAGGCTGGCCATATCGTTGTGTTTGAACGAGAACGACTTGCCGATATGAAGGCGTTTGCCGTCTTGCAAGCAAGCATGAATCTCAGCATCAAAAATCAACACGTCATGGCGGTTCAGCAGCGAGTCTAAAGTAGAGAAAATGCCTTGATAGCCGAAGTTGAACAGGTAAGCAGCCTCCTTCTTCTCGAAGTCGGCCAGCTCATGCTCAAAATGCTCATGCATACGGGTGTGACCCGACATCATGCGCGCACCCATAGGAGCAGCCAATCCCCAACGGGCAGCAGCCTCGGCATCCACTTTCCTGATCTCCGGATGGTTAGCCAAACCAAGATAATTGTTCAAACTCCAGCAAAGCACATCCTTGCCGTTGAAACGCATGTTCGGGCCCAACTCACCTTCCAATCTCGGGAAGGCAAAATAGCCATCGGCACGGTCACGATACTGACCAATGGGGCCTCCAGCGTCTTTCGAAATTCTTTCAAAAATATCCATATTATTATGTCGTTTAGTTGTTTTTTGTCGGATCGTTTAGTTATTTACGATGGAACATTTTTCAATTTGCAAAGATAGTAAATGTTTTTATTAGAAATAGATATACAATTAGAATTATTTTTGGTATATTAATTTACTATAAATTGATGTATCAATATAAAAATAAACTATTTTTGCGCCATGAAAATATCAATAATACAACAAAAAATAGAGAAAATCATGGTTAAAAAGACTGCATTATTCATTGTAATTCTGATGGTTGCATCATCATTTCAGCTTGATGCACAAGAAAAATCAGCACCCAAAAACAAATCGCATGATGAAACTTCAGCGTACATTCCAAAAATCTCAGGCTTCGTTCAAGGGTTGTACCAGCTGAATGCCGACAAGGATTTCAAAGTGGAAAGCAACACGCTCAGGATGCGCCGTGTACGTATGTCGGTAGATGGCAATTTGGGCAAACATGTTTCCTACAAAATCCAAGGTGACTGGGTCTGCTCCCCCATCCTCGTCGATGCTTACATCAAGATCAAGGCTTGTCCTGAATTTGCCATCCAAGTCGGTCAGTTCAAGACGCCTTTCACTTTGGAAAGCCCTATCAACCCTCTTAATCTTGAAATCTTCGATTACGGCGAAACGGTGAAAGGCCTCAGCGGCTACGACGATGTCAGCGGTGCTGGCAAACAAGGCCGCGACATCGGTGTGATGGCAACTGGCAGCCTGTTCAAGGTTGAAGACCAAGACTTTTCACTTATTGACTATAGCATCGGCTTGTTCAATGGTAATGGCGTCAATGTGGTCGACAACAACAACCGCAAGGACGTTGTCGGACGATTGGAATTTCATCCTTGGCTAAAAGGGATGACACTCACCGGCTCCTATTATTACGGCAAACATTTCAACAACATTGATCTCACTCGCAACCGCTATAGCTTTGGCGTTCAATATGATGCCAACGACTTGCTGTTCCGCGCCGAATATGTGGGCGGCGAGACAGGAAAAGCCATCCCTGATCCAAATGTAATAAATGAAGACCTTTACACAGAAAACCTCTTCAACAGCAATGGTTACTATGCCGTGGCTGGATATTGGATTCATTTCGGCGATGAGGAAAACCCGCAAAAACTCATGCCTGTCCTCCGTTACGAGAACTTCGTCAAGGACGTTGAGCAAGGAAACGATGCCACTTATTATACTATAGGTGTCAACTACTGGCCTTGGAAAAACGTCAATTTCAAGCTTGACTATTCATACATCCAACACAAGAACAGCGACGACTCACATCGTTTTGCCGCCATTTTATCCTATAAATTCTAAAACTTAGTATCATGGCAAAAAACACGAATTGGTCAGAACTTTATAAGAAAGAAGACTGGTTGGCCTGCTGGTTAGGCTTCATCGTAATTGCAATAGCATGTGTTGCCGTCCTTACCGGATGGTTCGATTTTTCGGCGGCGAAATTCAGCACATGGTACACCTGGGAAGACAAAGGCACCTTTGCCGAGTCGATGGGCGCGCAACTCAACGGTACATTTTGGGGCAAGCTGCTGCGCACATTCCTCGTTTTAGGCATCTTGTTCACCATCGGTGTAAAACTGATGGGACAAAGCGTCAAGAAATACATTCCCGCTTTCATCGGCCTGTTTATCATTTCCATCATCGTGCGTTGGATAAGTGCCGAATTCACACTGAACCGCTATCTCGAATGGGCGTTTTGGGCTTTGCTCATCGGCCTCATCATCTCCAACACAGTTGGCACGCCCGAATGGCTGAAACCTGCCGTAAAGACTGAGTTCTACATCAAGACAGGTTTGGTCATCATGGGCTTCTCGGTGCTGTTTTCCAACATTGCAAAATTCGGTCTTTATGGTCTCGGCATCGCCTGGATTGTGACGCCTATCGTCATCATTTTCATGTGGTGGCTCGGGACCAAGATTTTGAAAATCGACAACAAGCCATTGGTAATCACCGTAGCATCAGCGACAAGCGTTTGTGGGACAAGCGCCGCTATCGCCACCGGAGCCGCAGCCAAGGCAAAGAAAGAAGACCTCTCCGCTGCCATTTCCGTTTCCATCATCTTCACCATCTTGATGATGGTCTTCGAGCCGATGATCATCAAATGGACGGGCATGAGCCAAATCATGGGCGGCTCGCTCATCGGCGGCACCGTCGATAGCACTGGCGCTGTGGTAGTTGCCGGAACGGCCCTTGGCGAAGAAGCACAGAAAGCTGCCGTTTTGGTGAAGTCGATTCAAAACATCCTGATTGGTTTCATCGCGTTCTTCGTCGCCATTTTCTTTGCCACGAAAGTCGACAAGGAAGGCACCGAGAAGGTAGGTGCAAGCGAAATCTGGGTAAGATTCCCGAAATTCATCCTCGGTTTCTTCGTCGCTTCGCTGGTCGCATCCTTTGTCATCCAACCTGCCTTTGGAGCCGAAAACGTCGGAGCCATCAACAAAGTCCTCGACCAATTCAAGAACTGGGCTTTCGTACTCGCATTCACCAGCATCGGTCTCGACACCAATTTCAAGGCCATAGCCAAACAGATGCAAGGCGGCAAAGTGCTTTGGCTTTACATCATCGGACAGCTGTTCAACATCGCACTGACGTTCTTTGCCGTCTGGTTCCTCCTCTCAGGCAAGTTCTTCCCAATTCCCGTATTGGATTAAACAATGACCACCACTCAAAGAATATTCAAGATTGCTACTATCATAGTCGTGGTTGCGACCGTGGTAGTAGCCCTCTATATCATGGCCAACGGACTGGGGCTTGTTGACAGCCTCGATTTCGGTGCCGGAGCATATTATTATGCCGACATCCCCGACTACGAAAAGATCGACAACGGAAACGTTTTCCAGACAACCGTTCCTCGCTGGATTCACATTGTCCTTTTTCTCGGCTGGGGTTGGCTGATGTTCAGACTTTGGAAATGGATTGACAAAAAAGGCTAATACACAATGAAATATCAACTCGTTTGTAAAAAATGCGGCAGAGTCATCGGCGACTTCAGGACTTGGTTTGAGAACGACCAAAAATGCAGTTGCGGATCGACATACGCCGAAGTGGAATACGAAAACAAGGCGCTGCCCGACTTCAGCAAATTATCGAAAAACAGCGAAGATTATCAGCACTTGTATTTCGACTATCTTCCCATTGAAAAACCGGAAAATATCGTTTCGTACGGTGAAGGACTCGTGCCCATCGAACGTTGGGAAAATCTTGAAGAAAACGCAAGAGAACATGGGGTCAATTGCGAAGTTTATGTTTGCAGAAACGACCTCAATGGCGGTTCAGGCACTTTCAAAGACATCAGCGCAGCGCTGGCAGCCAGTGTGTTAAAGGAAAACGGCATCATGAAATACTGTCTCGCCTCCACCGGAAATGCTGGCGTTTCATTCGCCACCTATCTCGCAAAAGCGGGAATCAAGTTCCACGAATTTGCTCCTTCATTCATCGATGAAGACTCTGTAAAAGCGATAAAAAAAGTCGGACAAGATATCACCGTTTCGGACAGCGGCTATGGAGCAGCGAAAACCGAAGCCGCCGATTTCCATAAAGCCAATCATGTACTAATTAGCGGAGGCAACACCGACCCCTTACGCATCGAATCAAAACGCACCTTGGTGTTCGAATGCTTGAGGCAAATCGGCAAGATGCCCACCGTTTACATGCAAGCCGTAGCTGGCGGCACAAGTCCATTGGCTTTCGAAAAAGGCTTCAATGATTTGCAGAAATCAGGACGAAAAGATTTGACCTTGCCGAGGATGCTTCTGGTGCAGCAAGACGAATGCGACCCGATGGTTTCCGCTTGGGAAAAAGCAAAAGCAAACAGTTTCCCGCAAGATTGGGAACACAATTATGAAGCAAAAAAGGACCTCAAGACCAACATCGGAATTCTGACGGCTGCCAACCCTGGCAACTATCCATTAGTGGCGCCTCTCGTTCGGAAAAGCGGAGGCGATTTCTTGCGCGTCAAAGAGTCGGAGTTGCCCAAGTTCGGAAAAGAAATGCTGCAGCAAAAAGGCGTTTTGTTAGGTCCGGCATCCATGGTCTGCTATGTAGGATTCTTCAAGGCATTGGAAGAAGGCAAGTTGCACGACGGCGATTGCGTTCTCCTCAATACGGGAGAAAGTTGCGAACGAGCCGCTTGGTTTAAGAAAGAAGTCTTATCTTTGTAATATGTTAAACTTAAAAGGAAAAACAGCACTTGTCACCGGAGGTGGTACAGGCATCGGGCAATCCATTGCATTGCATCTGGCAAAAGAAGGATGCAACCTGATTCTCACCGGATTGGGTCTTGACGACTTGAACCAGACAAAAGCATCATGCGAAAAACTTGGTGTAAAAGCCTACGCCACCGAAACGCAACTGGATGATTATTCCTCCATCGACAAGCTCTATGACTTTGTCACCGCTTTAGGCCTGACCATCGACCTATTTGTGCTCAACGCAGGTATCTCGCAACGCGAAAAAGCCTTGGAAACCGATTTTTCAGTCGATGAGAAAATCATGAAGATTGACTTCATGAGTGGCGTTTATCTCGTCAAGAAGTTCAAGGAGATGATAAAATCAGCTGAACACGTGCAATTTAGCGTCACCACTTCCCTATCGGGTCTGTTCGGATTCCCGTTGCGTTCGTCCTATTGCGCGGCGAAACACGCCTTGTTTGGTTTCTATGAATCCTTGGAATTGGAATACGACAACATCAACGTCACTTTCCTCATTCCGGGACGTATCAACACGCAAATCAGCAAAAGCGCCCTGCACGGTGACGGCAGCGCCCATGCCCAGATGGATGCCGGACAAGCTACAGGCCTCTCGGTTGAAAGATGCGGCGAAATCGCAGTCAGAGCCATAAAAAAGCAAAAACACAGAAAACTCATCGGCAAAAAAGAGTTGCTCATGGCATACATCCACAAATATTGCCTTGGGCTGTATTATAAACTAGCACGGAAAATCTCAGCAACATGAACAAGAAAATGATATGCGGCATTCAGCAGGTCGGCATCGGCGTCGCCGACGTCATCGAGGCCTGGAAATGGTATTACGACAACTTCGGCTACGAAGTGAAAATCGTTGATGCAGAAGGCGTAGCAGAACGGATGCTTCCCTATACGGGAGGCAAGCCGCAGCCACGACGCGCCATCATGGTCTTCAACATCAGAGGCGGTGGCGGCTTTGAGATATGGCAACCCAAAGGCCGCACATTGAACTACCTGGACCGTCCCACTCAATTGGGCGACATCGGTCTGCTGATAGCGAAAATCAAATCGCCTGATGTAGAAGCCACCTATGCTACCTTCAAGCAACGCGGACTCAACCTCATCGGCGACATCGCCACCACACCCGTCGGACAGAAGTGTTTCTTCATGCGTGACCCCTACGGCAACCTCTTCCAGATCGAAGAAGACCCCTACGTCTTCATCAACGAGAAGAAAGTCACCGGTGGTGCCAACGGCATGGTCATCGGTGTCAGCGACATGGACCGTTCCATTGCCTTTTACAGCCAACTACTCGACTACGACCGCGTCGTTCTCGACCAAACAGGGACCTTCGACGATTTGAGACCTCTCGAAGGGGGCAATCAGGTCTTCCGTCGCGTGATGCTCGAGCGCAGCCAACCCATCGAAGGGCCCTTATGCCAAGTCATGGGCACCTCCCACATCGAGTTAATCCAAAGCATCGACATCACGGGGCGCAAGCTCTACGAAAACCGTTACTGGGGCGATCCTGGCTTCATCCACCTATGCTTCGACGTCCGCCATATGGACGCCATACGCGAGCAAGCCGAGGCCATGGGGCATCCCTTCGTCTGCGACAGCGGCGAGGATTTCGACATGGGCGACGCCAACGGACACTTCACCTACGTCGAAGACCCTGACGGCACGCTCATCGAGTTTGTGGAGACCTTCAGCATCCCCATGTGCAAGAAACTGGGACTCGCCATCAACCTCAAGAAACGCGACGACAACAAACCACTGAAAATACTGAAATTGCTGCGTCTGGCCAAGGCCAAGCCGTAGGAATTGCAGCTATCTATAAACAAGAAAAAGCCGTGAGTGTCACGGCTTTTTCCTATTTTTGCATAATCCAAATAATTCACCAGGTATGTTATTTCAGAGGATGGCACAGTGTCTAATTGAGGAAAGCAAGAAGAAGAAATTCCGGATTATGGATTTTTCTGGCAAGAGTACTAGTACTAGAAAATACAGGTATCCAGGTGATTGTATAATGACTGGACTCCTTTTATTGGAATTGTATCTTTTTCTTTGCTGGGGTTTATTCTCGCCATATTCATACACCAATTCAATAGGCAACATCATCGCTCTTTCAGTTTGGTTTGTCCTTTTTGTCTTTTCAATATGCTTATCCTTTTTCATAAACAAGAGGTTCAAGGAAGGGACACTCAACACGAAACCAGGAATACTTTCAGATGGGATGATAAAATTCCTGACTTACCTTATTGCCATTATACCTATTTACTTGTTTTTCGTAATCTGTGCTGTTCTATTAATCTGCGTAGTATTTGGAATAATCAAGTAAAAAAGAGCAGCCGAAGCCACTCTTCTAACAAAAAAAACTCACTGAACCTCAGTGAGTTAAAGCGATATTTCGTGGAGGTTACCGGACTCGAACCGGCCACCTTCAGATTGCGAACCTGACGTTCTACCAGATGAACTAAACCCCCGTTTCGAGGGCGCAAAATTACAACTATTTTTCATTCACGCGAACAATAGTCCAACAAATAAATGTACTTTTGCACCTTCAAGAATCCAATATACTATATTGCTAAAATCATCACTAAAATGAACGTAGAAGAATACATCGTCGCTAGGGTCAATGCTTTGATGCAATCCCAAAATGCCAAAATCGTCATGCGCCTCGAAGGTGGCATGAGCAACTATACTTATGTCGTTGAATGCAACGGAAAGAAATATACCTATCGCGTGCCAGGCAAGTTCGCCGAAAAATTCGTCGATCGCGTGGAAGAATGGGAAAACATACAGGAAGTCAATCGCTTAGGCCTCAACAATATCACTGAATATGTGGAAATACGCTCGGGCGAGAAGCTGGCCGAATATGTGGAAGGCACCATCATGAGCACCACCGATGTGATTTCGTACAATGAGATGTCGGTGAAAGCCCTGAAACAAATCCACAACAGCAACCTGAAGTTCCGCGACTACAACGCTTTTGGCCGTTTGGACAACGATGAACGCTACTGCCTTGAGACAGGCTATGTGTTCCCACAAGAATACCTCGACCTGCGCAAGCGTCTCGACAGCCTTCGTGCCGCTCACGCCAACGTGCCTAAGGTGCCGTGCCACTGCGACTACCAGCCTACTAACCTCGTCATCAATGGCGACAAGTTGTATGTACTCGACTGGGAATTTGCCGGCATGAACGACCCATTCTACGACATCGCCTGCTACGGCAACGTGGGCTTCGATAAGGCCCTCGCACTGCTTGAAGCCTACGTCGGTCACAAGCCCACCAAGGAAGAGCTGCAGCGTCTCTATTTCCATCGTGCCTTCCAATGCATGCAATGGTTTACCGTAGCCATCTTCAAAGACCGCGTTGGCTTGAGCAAGGACCTCAACATGGACTTCAACGCTGTCGCATTCATGTTCCTCGGCATGGCCAAAGACCTGCTCGAAAACTACGACAAACTGTAATCAATACATGAAATCGGCGGCAGAATACTGGCCAAAGTCGCCATCCAAACCCAATTCGGCTTTGGCTTCGTCGCTCAGCATGTCGATGCTCCAAGCTGGCTCGAAGGTCAGCTCCACCTCGACATCCTTCACGCCCATGATGGCTTGAATGCGTTCCTTCACCGCACCAGGAAGCACTTCGGCCACGGGGCAGTTGGGAGCCGTCACGGTCATCACGATTTTCACATTGCCTTCTTCATCTACATCAAGTCCATAGACGAGATGCAAGGTCCATATATCGACAGGAATCTCAGGGTCGTAAATGGTTTTCAGCACCCCGATGATAGTCTCTTTCAGTTGGTTAGTTTCTTCCTTTGTCATAGTTTTATTTTTTCTATCAAGAATTTGAGAATTAAAGAATTTCCATTTTGGGTCGTAATTTTTGAATTATCTTGAATTTAAGAGAAAATCGCAAGCGATTTTCAACACGCAGTTTCGGATTGATTACGTTTCTCAAATTAGCTTCGCTGAATGCACAGCATTTCTCTAATTCTTGACAAAATATACTTAATCTTAACTCTCTGACTGAATCTTGAACGCTTCGGCGTAGAGCATCATCTGCTTCACCATCGAGAGCAAGCCGTTTGAACGCGTCGGCGACAAATGTTCCTTCAAGCCAATTTCGTCCAAAAACGACATGTCGGCAGCCAAAATGTCAGCAGGAGTTTGCCCAGAGAACACCTTAATTAACAGATAGATAATGCCTTTCGTAATGACGGCATCGCTATCGGCAGCAAAAATAATTTTGCCATCCACCAACTCGGCGCTCAGCCACACACGGCTTTGGCAACCGTTGATGAGGTGCTTCTCGTCACGGTATTTATCATCGATGATGGGGCATTCCTTACCCATCTCAATCAGCATGGCGTAGCGGTCCATCCAATCGTCGAACATGGAGAAATCCTCTACGATGCTATCTTGTATTTCCTTTATCGTCATTTTCACAAATCAGTTTACAACTTAATCTCGATATTTTCCGGCAAGGTAATGCCGCCGCACTCATGTTCGTGACAAGTGATGCCCGAATCGTCGAGGGTGCCATCAAGATAGGCTTTCACCACGTCCTCTACCCTACCCGAGCAGCCTCGCACCACCTTGATATGGTTGTTGCTCAGCACATTGACTGCGCCATCACCCATGTTGCCGGCCAACATCACTTCCACACCCATCTGGTGAAGCCGAGGAGCGATGTTGCTCTTGCAGCCACAACCCACGGGCGAATCCATGCGCTCGTATTTAGCAGGCTGACCCTGTTCATCCAAGGTGCAAATCGTATAGAACTGACAGTGACCGAAGTGGCTGTCGATGGTGCCGTCTTCCTTAGTCGGTAATGCAATTTTCTTCATGGTCAAATTTCTTTATCTCAGCATATTAGCAGCCCTTTCGACTGCCTTCACGAAAACTTCTACTTCTTCTATCGTATTATAAACGGCAAACGAAGCCCTCACGGTGCCAGGGATACCAAAACGTGTCATCACTGGCTCGGCGCAATGGTGACCGGTACGAACTGCCACTCCCATCTTGTCGATGATGGTTCCCAAATCGTAAGGATGGATGCCGTCGATGACGAAACTCACCAGTCCACTGCGATGCGGGGGTTGGCCGATGAAACGCATGCCGTCAATTCGTGAAAGTCCTTCGATGGCAGTCTTCAAAAGCAAGTCTTCATGCTCGGCGACGGCCTTTCTGTCAAGGCTCTCGATGAACTTCACCGCCGTTTCCAATCCCAAAGCCGCTCCCACATTTGGCGTGCCAGCCTCGAATTTGAAAGGCAGCTTGTTGAAAGTGGTTTTCTCGAAACTCACCGTATCGACCATCTCGCCGCCAAACTGATATGGTGGCATCTTTTCGAGCCATTCGGTCTTGCCGTACAAGCCACCGATACCCATCGGGGCATACATCTTATGGCCTGAAAAGACGTAGAAATCGCAGTCCATATCCTGCACATCGATAGGCAAATGCGCCATCGATTGTGCGCCGTCAACGACAACCGGAATACCGTATTGATGCGCCATGGCAATCATTTCCTTAACTGGATTGATTGTTCCTAAAGTATTGGAGATGTGCGCAATGGAGACGGCTTTCGGCTGCTTCTTTAGCAATTCCTGATAGGCGTTCAGGTCCAAGACACCGTTATCGTCCATTGGGACGACCAACAGCTCACCGTGATGCCTTTGTATCATCTGCTGCCAAGGCACGAGGTTGGAGTGATGCTCCATGGCCGTCACTATCACCTTGTCGCCTTCTTCGATGAACAGATGCTCAAACGATGTCGCCAACAGGTTCAGCGATTCGGTAGTGCCTCTCGTGAAAACGATTTCGTGCGCTTCGGGTGTGTTGATGAACTTGGCCACCGTGATGCGGGCATTCTCGTAGGCTTCGGTCGCCTTCTGGCTCAGATAATGCACTCCGCGGTGAATGTTGCAGTTCTCATGCAGATAATAGTCGCGCTCACGTTCGATCACGCAAAGCGGCTTCTGTGTCGTGGCTGCATTGTCGAAATAGACCAAAGGCTTGCCATAGACTTGCTGGTCAAGGACAGGGAACTGCTGACGTATGGATTGGACATCAAACATGTTGATTCGTTATTTATGAGACGTGATGAATCGCGTCTCTACATTAGATCTTTGAATAATCAATATCGAAATTATATTCTTTCGGATGGCTGCAACGCAACACGCAATTCTCGCAGCTCGACAGTTCACCACGCAAGCGACGTTTGATCATATCGTCGATGTGTTCGCGAAGCATGTCGTTGCCAATGTGGTTACTCACTTCGGCGGCGAAAGCATACATGAGCAGCATACGCGCGTTGGCCTTGCTGATGCCACGCTGACGCATGTAGAACATGGCTTCTTGGTCGAGTTGACCCGTCGAAGTGCCGTGCGAGCATTTCACGTCGTCAGCATAGATCTCCAAGAAAGGCTGCGTATTGATTTTGGCCGTGGAGGTCAGAAGGATGTTGCTGTTGTTTTGCTGCGCATCAGTCTTTTGTGCTCCTGGCGCGACATAGACATGTCCGTTGAAAACCGCTGTGGCTTCATCGTCCAAAATGCCTTTGAACTTCTCGTTGCTCGTGCAATGCGGCACGTTGTGGTTCACTTTCAGATGATTTTCTGTATGTTGCTTCTTGTCAACCAAATAGAGACCGTAAATCTCGGTTTCGGCACCTTCGCCATCCAAATCGACGGTGTAAGAATTGCGCACATCGCCACCATTGAACGAGACCACGACAATCTTCAATCGGCTGTTGGCCAACTGCTTAATCTTGAAATCCTTGGCAATCGAAGCCTCGTCGTTCACATTTTGCAAAATGTAAAGTTCCAGACTCGCATTCTCATTGATGACGATTTCTGTATTCTTCACACCTGACGACAGATGCTCATCATCGTCATACTCAATGATTTGCTGACTTTGGTTGGCCGCTAATATGAGTTTGTTTTCCATAATCAAAGCTCCTTAACCCATTCGTAGCCTTTTTCTTCGAGTTCGAGGGCGAGATTCTTGCCACCCGTCTTCACGATACGTCCGTCGTACATAACATGCACAAAATCAGGTACAATGTAATCGAGCAGACGCTGATAGTGGGTGATAACCACGAAAGCATTGTCGGGACGATGCAACTGGTTGACGCCATTGGCCACAATGCGCAGTGCGTCGATGTCGAGGCCCGAGTCGGTCTCGTCGAGGATGGCGAGGCTGGGTTCGAGCATGGCCATCTGGAAGATTTCGTTCTTCTTCTTCTCGCCGCCCGAGAAACCCACGTTGACGAAGCGGTTTTGCAGCTTCTCGGTGATTTCCACCATGGCTTGCTTCTCCTTCATCATCTTCATGAACTCCATCGTGCTGAGGGCTGGCTGGCCGTTGTATTCGCGCTTCGAGTTCACGGCGGTGCGCATGAAGTTTTGGATGCTAACACCCGGAATCTCCACAGGATATTGGAAACTCAGGAAGATGCCCTTGTTGGCACGTTCTTCAGGCGACATACCGATGATGTTCTCGCCCTTGTACCAGATTTCACCTTCGGTGATGTCGTAACCCTCGCGGCCCGTGACGGCAGCAGCCCAAGTGCTCTTGCCCGTTCCGTTAGGTCCCATGATGGCGTGGATTTCGCCTTCGTTGATGCCCAGATTGAAACCCTTCAGGATTTCCTTACCTCCTACTGAGACATGTAAGTTTTTTATATTGAGTAACATATATTGTTTGGTGTTTATTCGTTTATTTGTTTATTTGTTTGGCCTCGACGATTGTTTATCCGACGCTTCCTTCCAGAGTGATGGACAAAAGTTTTTGTGCTTCGACAGCGAACTCCATCGGCAACTTGTTTAGCACATCCTTGGCGTAGCCGTTGACGATGAGGCTGATGGCCTTTTCCATCGGGATGCCGCGCTGCTGGCAATAGAAGAGCTGGTCCTCCGAAATCTTCGAGGTAGTGGCTTCGTGTTCCAAGATGCTGGAATCGTTGCCGCACTGGACGTAAGGCCAAGTGTGCGCACCGCATTTGTCGCCCAAAAGCAAGGAGTCGCATTGGGAATAGTTGCGCGAATTGATGGCGTTGGGGGCCACCCTCACCAAGCCACGGTAGCTGTTTTGGCTGTGACCTGCCGAGATACCTTTCGAGATAATCGTGCTGCGGGTGTTCTTGCCCAGATGAATCATCTTGGTGCCCGTGTCGGCCTGCTGATAGTTGTTGGTCACGGCAACGGAATAGAACTCGCCGATTGAATTGTCGCCCATCAGCACGCAGCCCGGGTATTTCCAAGTGATGGCCGAACCCGTCTCGACCTGCGTCCACGAAATCTTGGAACGGTCGCCACGGCAGAGGCCGCGTTTCGTCACCAAATTATAGACACCACCCTTGCCGTTCTTATCGCCTGGATACCAGTTCTGCACGGTGGAGTATTTCACTTCTGCATCGGTCTCGGCAATGATTTCGACGATAGCGGCATGAAGCTGGTTCTCATCGCGTTGCGGTGCGGTGCAGCCTTCCATATAACTCACGTAGGCACCCTCATCGGCGACGATCAAAGTGCGCTCAAACTGACCCGTATTGGCTGCGTTGATGCGGAAATAGGTAGAGAGCTCAAGCGGGCAACGCACGCCTTTGGGGATGTAGCAGAACGAGCCATCGCTGAACACGGCC
This sequence comes from Bacteroidales bacterium, assembly GCA_045627065.1. GTDB lineage: Bacteria > Bacteroidota > Bacteroidia > Bacteroidales > F082 > Limimorpha. The sequence continues at coordinate 17,896 of JAZQMX010000012.1, forward strand.
GAGTTCAAGGCGGCAAAGAAATTGTCGGTGTAAGGCACTACCTTACCCAAATACTTCTTCACCAGGTCGGGGTGCTGCTTGACGGCTTCGCTGAACGACATGAAGATGATGCCGTGCTTCGAGAGCGTGTCCTGGAAGGTGGTCTTCACCGAGGTGCTGTCCATGACGGCATCGACGGCCACACCCGAGAGTTTCTTCTGCTCGTCGAGCGAGATACCCAACTTGTCGAAAGTGGCAAGCAGCTCAGGGTCAACCTCATCGAGGCTCTGCTTCTGTTGACGCTTACGTGGCGCTGCATAATAAATAATGTCTTGATAATCGATTTCGGGCAGGTCGAGATGGCCCCAGTTGGGCTGTTTCAAGGTCTGCCAATGGCGGAAGGCCTTGAGGCGGAACTCGAGCAGCCATTCAGGCTCGCCTTTCTTCTCCGAGATGAGGCGCACGATGTCCTCGTTCAGGCCTTTCGGTACGAAATCGGTCTCAATATCGGTCACGAAACCATACTCATATTCCTTGTTCGTGACTTCGCTGATGATATTATCCTTTGGATTTGACTCCATGATTTTTCCTTATTAAGAATGATTTCAAATTAGGCGGCAAAGATAAGGAAATAAAAGCATTCCCAAGCCTAAAACCACAAAAATATCCCTATAGACAAAAAGCCATATTTATCGCATAACAGATTTTTCATTAGTTTTGCAAAGAAAAATCAACCACCTCGGAATGCGCAAGAAACAGCAGAAACACAACTTTTGGTTTTACCTTTGGCGAATCCTTCTCGGACTCGTCATCATCTTATTAACCACCTTGTTATGTATCTACCTCTCCGTCCCGACCTACAGCTTCAAGGAGCCGCGTCCTTTTGAGGGCGAATATCTCTATAACCCTTACCAGAACATGCAGCCCGACCAATGGAAGAAATACCATTTCCACTGCCACTCGCGGAAATTCTGGGGTCTGACCAACGGACGCAACAACAAGGAAGAGAACATCGACAGCGTGTATCAGGCCTTGGGCTACGACCATTACGGCATCTCCGACTACATGAGCATCAACACGCACAACGCTGAAAAAGAGGGTTATATTCCCGCCTACGAGCATGGCTACGGGCTGATTCACAAGACCCACCAGCTCTGCATCGGGGCACAGGAAGTGAGATATATCGACTATCCTTTCATGCAGAACCTCAACATGAAGCAGCACGCCATCAACAAGTTGGGTGAGCAATGCCGTTTCGTGGTCCCGGCCCATGCACCGTTCACCAAAGGCTACAGGGTGAAAGAGATGGCTTATCTGAGCAACTACAGACTTTTGGAAGTGCTCAACCCCTACGGCAACGCCTTCGAGCATTGGGACATGGCCCTCTCTAACGGCCACCGTGTGTATGCCATCGGCGACGACGACTGCCACAACGTGACCGACCCGCACGAGGTCTGCCATAACCTGACGATGATAAACACCTCCGACCTCCAACCCGAACATGTTTACGATGCCTTGGACAAGGGCCTCTCGTATGCCGTGGAGTTCAACAACTACTATTTCTACCCGAGAGACCTGGATTTCAAGGCCGAGAAAGCCAAGAACCTGCCCCATCTGACGCGGGCCGAGTTGGTGGGCGACACCCTCTTCATCGAGACTTCAGCGAAGACGCTGCACGAAGTGATGTTCATCGGGCAAAATGGCGACACCTTGAAGACACAGCAAGATGTGCCAACCGCCTTCTACGTCATCCAACCCGAAGACAGCTATGTGCGCACCAAGATCGACATCGACAAGCTGCACATCCTCTATCTGAACCCCGTCACACGCCACCAGACCAGCATTGTGGTCGACCGCCGTTTGGACTCCATCAACTTCGCGCAGACCATCCTCTACTGGATCGTTTATGCCTTAGTCGTGGTCGCCGTGATTTGGTACGCCATCAAGAAACTGAGAAAAGCCCCAAAAGCCGATGATACAGTGCAATGAAAATAAGGTCAACAAGTATCTGATTTGGCTCTTGGTCATCAGTGCGTTGGTTCGTGGCATCTTGGCCGCTTGCCTCGAGTTCGGCAACGACGAAGTGTATTACTGGACCTACGCCCTCTATCCCGACTGGAGCCACTTCGACCATCCCGGCATGGTGGGCTGGATCATTCAGCTATTCAGCCTTGACTTACTGTTCGACAGCGAGTTTTTCATTCGGCTTTCCTCCATATTGTTCATGACGGCCAACACCTTTATCATATATAGGATTGGCAAGGAGATCAAGGATGCACAGACGGGATTCTATGCCGCCTTGCTCTACACGGCCTCCATCTACGCTTTCGTCATCACGGGCATCTTCATCCTGCCCGACACGCCGCTCAACCTGTTTTGGCTGCTGAGTTTCTGGATGGCGATACGATATTTCAAAAGCGAAAAGCCACAGCACAAGCACTTGCTTCTAGCCGGTCTGTTTGCCGGCTTGGCCACCCTCTCGAAATACACGGGGGCCTTCATCTGGGTCGGCATCGGGCTTTATATCCTCATCTTCGACCGGAAACAACTCAAGAATCCGTTCCTCTACGTTTCAGTATTGCTCACCGCCCTTTGCTGCATCCCCATCCTTTATTGGAACCTCGAGAACAACTTCATCAGTTTCACCTTCCACGGCGAGCGCGTCAGCCTATTTGGGAAGCCCAATTTCGGAACCTTCGGCACTGAACTGGCTGGCGAGTTCTTCTACAACAACCCCGTCAATTTCGTTCTCATCATCATCGCTATCGTACTGACTTTCAATAAGAAGAGTCATTTGGACAAAAAGGTGCAACGGCTCATCATCTGCACGGCTTTTCCTTTGATTGGGCTGTTCATCTTCTTCTCGCTCACCCGCCCCACCCTACCGCATTGGAACGCTCCCGCCTACAATCTGCTTATCTTGTTGGTAGCAAGTTGGCTCACAGATAAATACGCGCAAAAAGAGAATCATTTCGTCATTCCAAAATCCATTGTTGCTTCGCTCTCCGTTTTAGCCTTTGTGGTCGTGTTTGGAACCATCGAAATCCAGACGGGCATCGTGCCGCTCAGCCCTTACACCGAGCCCGAGAAACTCGGCAAGGACGATTTCACCTTAGACATGTATGGTTGGGAACAGTTAGAAACGAAATTTGCCACGCTTCGCCAGCAGAGAATTACTGAAGGTGTGATGGACGAAGATGACGGCATTGTGGCGAACGAATGGTTCCCTCTAGCCAACCTCGACTATTATGTGGCACGTCCGCTTGGCATGAAAGTGATGGGCTTAGGCTACCCTTCAACGATACATAAATACCTTTGGATCAACGAAGAACGCGGTGGTTTCAGGCAAGGCGACAGCTATTGGTTCCTGAGCGACAGCCATTATATGAAAGACCCTTACGCCATGTACCAATGGGCCTTCACCGAAATCACGCCTATCGACACGATCCAGATTGAACGCTGCGGGAAACCCGCCAAGAACTTCTTCGTCTATTCCTGCAAGAAGATGCACAGCCTGCCACCATCGCTGCCCGAGATCATGGCTGAATCCGCTTCCAAAGAGTGACCGTCCCGTCGGTAGAAAGCCGCTCGTAGGCATCAAAATCAACCAGTTTCTCCCATGCGGGATCATCCACGAGCATCAAGTAATCAGCCTCTTTCGTCTTGCTCGACTTGATGTCGTAGATCTTCTCGCGCAAGGCCAGATGCGGGACGAATTCAGGGGAAGCACACACCGAAGCCTCGTCAGGGATCTCCTTCATGAGCTTGCGGGCAAAGGCAGCATCAAAACCACTCTGTTCGTAATGCCTTCCTTGATAGATGCACAGATGGTCGAGGCGGACAAACGACTTCGGCACGCCAACGGTGTAAAACGTCGTGGCAACGGTAGATATCAGCAGCGCCAAGGCCAATACCCTTCCCCAATGGCCCTTCTTCAGCTTTGCTATCACCATAAACGACGATACCACCAAGATCGGGACGAACTCGATGCTGTATTGCATGGCGATGCCCCACATGACTCGGTCGCAAGAAAACATCTTTTGGCCGATAAGCGGGAACAACATGAACAGATAATTGGGTTTCAGCAAGGTGAGCAGCATCCCCGACAGCAGTGCACACTGGTAGAACTCTTCCTTCAGGCCATCGCCAGCCGGATTCCCCGAGGTGTTGGTGAACAAGATGCGCAAGGTCTCGCCAGGATGCGAGATCAGGTTCAAGGCGATGTCGGCATAGTTGTCGCCCAAATAAGCATAGCGGAAAAATCCGCTGCCTTGGTTACCCATCTTGGGCATCACCACCATATTGACGAGGACGAAATAAAGGAGCGAGAACAGGGCGTAGGCTGCCAGATGCCACATCGTGGACTTGTCGCGGCGGTAATCCCACATCAGCCCGATGACGACGAAGAACAGCAGCAGCGGCATGTTCTCCTTCCCGATGACGAAGAGGACGACCAGCACCGAACTCAGCACGAAACGGCGTCGTTTCAGCGCCCAGAACAGCCACGGCAAGAGCATGGCCGCCACCACATTGGAGTGATAGTCGAAGGAAAGCGCCTGGATGATGCCAAACGAGAAATAGAAGACGATCATCGCCAGAGGCGGCAGCAAAGGGTCGTCGGTATAAAGGCCCACGAGCTTATGGATGCCTATGCCGCCCAAGATCGTAGCGGCAATCTGGACGATGAGCAGCGTCCATGAGCCGAAGACATACACCAAAGGCGAGAGCAGGACGAGATACAAGTCGAAATGGTCGCAGAGCATGAGCATATCCCGCGCCTTGAACATGCTGCAATCGGGCAGGCGGAGATGCGCATAGTCATACAGGGCGTTGGTATAGACCCCCAAGTCGAGTGTGTAGGTCTTGAACAGATAATGGTTGAGCAACGACAACAAGGCATAACCTATCGTCGCCACGGCCACAATCACCCAGAATGCGGCATCCCGTCTCTTGTTCGTCGCCAACAGCGTCATAAGAACCTATCGTGCGCCTTATGCCTCAGCCTGGAACAAAGTGATGATGTTCAGGATCACTTCAGAGGCTTTCATCATGCTCTCGAGCGGCACATACTCCAGCTTGCCGTGGAAGTTATGTCCACCCGCAAAGATGTTCGGGCAAGGCAAGCCCATGAAGGACAGGTTGGCACCATCGGTACCGCCACGAATGGGCTGCACCTTGGGCTTCACGCCAGCCATCTCGATGGCCTTGATGGCGCGCTCGACGATGAAGAAATGAGGTTCAACTTCCTGACGCATGTTGTAATACTGATGCTTCAGTTCGAGTTTCACGACATCGCCATATTTCTTGTTCAGAAATTCGGCCACCGATGTGATGAGGGCTTTCTTCTCCTCAAACTTGGCCCTGTCGTGGTCGCGGATGATGTACGACATCGTGGTCTCTTCCACCGTTCCGTTGATTTCAGTCAGATGGAAGAAGCCTTCGTAGCCTTGCGTGTAACGTGGACGTTGCTCGACAGGCAACATGGCGTTGAGCTCCATGGCAATCAGCATGGAGTTCACCATCTTGTCCTTGCCATAGCCGGGGTGGATGTTGCTGCCTTGGACGTGGATCTTGGCGGCAGCGGCATTGAAGTTCTCGTACTCCAGCTCGCCGATTTCGCCACCGTCCATGGTGTAGGCGTATTTGGCACCGAACTTTTTCACGTCGAACTTGGCCACGCCACGACCGATTTCCTCGTCAGGGGTGAAGCCTATCTTGATCTCGCCGTGCTTGAAGTCGGGATGTTCCATCATATATTGTGCGGCATACATGATTTCGGCCACGCCTGCCTTGTCGTCGGCACCGAGCAAGGTAGTGCCATCGGTGGTGATCATCGTCTGGCCTTTATATTGCTGCATCTCAGGGAACTCAGCCACACGGAGCATGATGTTCTTCTCGACATTCAGGACGATGTCGCCACCATCGTAGTTCTCGATGATTTGTGGCTTGATGTCAGCTCCCGAAGCGTCAGGTGACGTATCCACGTGGGCGATGAAGCCGATGGCCGGGATGTCCACATTGACATTCGAAGGGATGGTAGCCATCACATAACCGTATTCGTCGAGGTCGGCTTGGATGCCCATGGCTTGCAACTCGTCGCGCAACATACGCAGCAGGTTGAATTGCTTTTCGCTACTTGGCTGTGTTTCAGAGTTTTCGTCGGAGGTCGTCTCCACAGAGACATATCTCAGGAATTTGTCTAATAGTTTCTCCATGATGATTTCAAATTTGTTTGGCACAAAAATAGGAAAAGCATTTGAAACGAAGCTGCTTTTATGGAATAAAATTCATATTGGATTAACAAACGTATTATGAAACAAATGCGAAGCATTACCTTGTGACTTATAAAACTCCCCGTCGCGCTTTTTCCGCTTTTTGATGCTGCAAGGTCAGACAGGGAAAACCACTAATTTGCAACGAATTACCCTCACTATTCGGGTCTAAAAGCATATTGATGCCTTATCAAAACCAGACTTTGTAGGAAAAAGTAGGAATGATAGGGAAGAAGCAGCGTTGCCATAGTTTTGGCGGGTCGTTGGGATACAAGTTCCAACTGAGCGGGTCGCCATTCGGGTCGCCGTAATAGTAGTAGTATGGGTTTTGCCGGCAATAGGCGTTGTAGATGGACATAGCCATGCAACATTTGGTTGATTTTAAACTAAAGATTAGATTACAGGATCGCGAGGCTTCGGGGTCGCGGGGTTGCGGGAACCCGATGCCCCGCCATCTCGAAGCCTCGGTTATCCTTACTTAGATGCTGAATTTCCCCATCAGGCTGCCTTGCGGAACAAACATGCTTGATAGGTGTTTTTTTGCATCACATTAGCACCAATTTGCCAGTCTGCTCTAATCCGTCGCAATAAAGCGATAAGAAATACACGCCAGGTGCCAAGCCACGCAAATCAAGCACCTTCTGGCCTTCATCCCCTTCCAGTTCTACCTGCTTCACCCGCAAGCCCAGGGCGTTGAAAATGGAAAGTTCCGCTTTGGCGTTGCCGTTGGGCAGGGTGTAGTCTATAGCTACCCAAGTGGTGGCTGGGTTGGGATGTACATTCATTTGCAGCGGCACCACCTTTGGCTGTTCCTCTATGCCTGTCGGGTCGTCGTAGTTGAAGATGTCGGTGATGTGGAGGACCCACCAATTCTGGTAGCCATGTTCCAGCAATGGCGCATTTGTACAGTTGTAATCTCCTTGGTATTCGGGATCGACGCAGGCCCCTGATGTTGCTGCCAGGGTATATTCCTTCTCGTTATGTTTTATAACATCACTTAAATTAATGTCATTCCCCTTGTGGCCTATCGCTCTTTCCCAGAGCAGATTCCCCTCAGCATCTGTCCTAAACACCCAAATCTTACTTGATGGGGATCCATTCCAAGGTAAATGAAGGTTTTGACCACTCTGCACATCGCCGTCTATCGAATTTGATGTTCCGAACACGGTGAAGCCACCATCTTCGTTCTGGAACACTTCTACAGGATTATCGTCCTCGGTGCCGCCATAGCAACGGCTCCAAAGCACATTGCCATCAAAGTCGGTCTTCATAAGCCAGATGTCTCTTGAGTATCTAAACCATTGGTTACCATTTGGATAACCAAAATGATAACCTGCGCCATCAAGGTCACCATCGTCTGATTCTGTAATACCTGCAAAAAGATAGCCATCGGACAATTCAGTAAAGTTATTAAAGCCATCGGCTTCCTCGCCTCCATAACAGCGGCTCCAGATGATTTCGCCCAATGAATTAAGTTTAGTAATAATCGCATCATGTTTGGTTCTATTGCAGCTTGCGACATTCCCATAGCCAAGTGGACTGCCAGTGATTGAAACCAAGGTGTTGCCATCAGAGTCTCCCAACACAGCCAAAGGTAATTCTTCCCCTTGACTTCCCAGCATGATTTCCCATTCCTGTTCGCCTTCGCTATTGATTTTCACCACCCAGGCATCAGCCCCACCATAATATTCCCCACCAGGCCCACATGGCCACTGAACAAAGGAAGTTGCAACTACTCCTCCATCCGAAGTCAATGCAACACGTGGAGGATTACCTACACCTTTTTCATCATTGCCAGCCTGAGTTCTCCATTCCAAAGTCCCTTCATTTCTATATTTCCTAACTTCAATAAATCGGTCATAGTATATATATCTATTCCCCACTCCAGCCATATAGAATGATGATTCGCCTAATCTAAACATTTTAGAAGGATAAAACTTCGAAATGCAATTCTCTCCGATAAATCCTCCAAAACTATCTATCTCAATAAGCCAGCATCTATTGACATTTTCAAAGCTGCATCCCACCATTCCGCTTTCTTCGCCCACATAGCCAGCAACTCGGTATCCACCCGTTTCATTTGGAATGATACAGCGAACTTCATCCGTCTCCATACTTCCATAACACTGTTGCCAGTCTATGCGAATCTGAGCAGATAAGAATGCCGAACAAAACAGCAGAATAATAACCAGGATAAATTTTCTTTTCATGGTAACTGAAGATAATAGCAGTCTTGGCAGACGAATCTGCCAAGACTGCAAAATTAACATTTATTTCGTTACAATCAGTTTTTCCGTCAGATAGTACTCACCACACAAAACAGTGACGGTATAGACACCATTTGCAAGTTCGCGCAGGTCAAGCACTTTCTGACCAACATTACCATTTAATTGGCTCAGCATCACCTTCTCACCAAGCGAATTTACAATTTCAACAGCTGCTGTTTTGGCATCGCCAGGCAAAGTGAAATCGATGGCAACCCATGTTGTGGCAGGATTGGGCTTGGCTGAAACCGACAGGCCCATGGCCTTGCTCAAATCTTCCTGAGTATAGCCTTGCGAAGCACCTTTGCTGGGCAAAGAAAAATCCAATTCGGGACATTCTGCAAAATGATAACGTTCGTTGGTAGCTTCGAGCAACGACTGCGCCATGTATTGCGGCAGTCCGGTGCCGTTGATGGCAATGTCTTCCACATCTTCAGTCTCGCCATTGGTAAGTTGCAAGGTGCTGCGTCCGTCATTATGCAAGTCGCGGTACAAGCCAAGCAGCTCCATGTAATCATCATGTTCAGCCAAGGCCGTCGCATCAAATTCATAAAGCGTAGGCAACATGTTGGCTAAGGAGAAAGCTGTGCCATAGTCGCCCTCTGCCATATAGGTAGAGATGATTTGGCGGTCAGCCGACAGGTCGTTCATGTTAGCCAACCAGCCACGGAGTTCATTCATATCTACGATGCTGTCAGCCAAGATGCTGCGCACCATGTCAGCAGCGGCTTGGCGGTAGTCGTGGCGGCTGCTTGCCATGCTGTTCAGCAACAGGGTCTTGTAGGTAGTCGTTCCCGTTGACAGCTGACGCAAGATGTCAACCATGTATTCGGGCAAGGGGTGCTCCTTGTCTTCCACATACTTGATGATGTCGCCCTTTCTCAACTCATCGGGGTTGGAGGCCAGAATCTCGAAAAGAATGGATTCGGTGAAGACATCATCGCGGTCGGCGGTTTCCTTCAGTACTTCTTCCGAAAGGTAGGGTGAACTGCCCAGCAGCTTGGAGCGGAGTTCCCACATGTCGGACGGCATGGCCGACCTGATGTCGGCAACGGTGCTGTTGGTGCTGCCGCCATCGGTCAGGCGGTCGTAAAGCGTCTTCACACCTTCTCCTTCGCGCATGGCGAAGCTGAAATTTGCATTTGCCATCAGGCAAAACAATGCGATTAAAATTGTAATTGTGCGTTTCATTTTCGTTTGCTTTAAAATTTGATGCAATTTTATAGCACCCTGAAACGTATCCGAACTGCCATCCGAACTTTTCCCCTATCTAAAGCAAAGCAATCAATTATAATTCAATTGATTGCAAAATTTTTCATCCGAACTTTTTTTCTAAAAATCCAAACTTTTCAAACAACATCTCACAACTGATTTTATCAACATATTTTCAATTATGACCTGAATGTCAATCAGTTAAGACACAAAACAAAAATCACTCCGCAACTCCGTTTTTTCCTGTGATTTTCTTCACTTTCGAGCGCATTTTATCTACCACGCTGACGCTGACATCCAACAGCAACGCCTCGTCGTTGCGCGAAACGCCGATAATTGACAAGACAAAATCTTTACATTCCATCTCGCTTAACTGTGGATAATGTTCGTGCAACGAAGCCCTGACCCCTGGATACAATTCATCAAAAACCGTCATCATTTTCTCCCAATGGCTGCTGTTTCCAAAAACCGTTTTTTCCAAATTATGCATGTATGATTTCTCACCAAAGTTTTTTGATAGGATGTCGGTTTGTTGCATGACGGTCTGTCTGAATTTCAGTCCTTCTTCCAACTTGTCTTCGTAAGAAGCAATCAAACCGCTCCAATCTTTTTCGCGTTCAGTGAAATCTGTCTGCATCTTGTTGTTTTCATGCTTGAACGAAAGCAGTTCCTTCAGCACATTGGCCAAGGTTTTGTTCTTCTGGGCATTTCTAAACATAGCCACCGCAACAGCCAACGCCAAGACCAGCAGTCCTATCACCAAAAGCAAAATAGTACGACGACGGTTAGCCAATTGCTTGTTGTATTGGTTTTGCTGCGCCTCGAAATCATACTTCTGCTGCGCCTCATATACCGACTGTTGCAGCCTTTTGTGATATTCATTAGAAAGAGCCTCAACATTTTTCTGTCCATAATAATAAGCCGAATCCATGTTCCCGATGCCAGCCTCGTATCTAGCCAAAAAGGCATAAATGGCTGCCTTTTCAGGGCCATCCGTCACACTATCCACTTCCCTTTGCAACTTTTCGGCATAACAACCTGCCGAATCCATTTCGTTCATGCCCAAAAACAACTTGCCATAATTCAGATGAAGACGGGTGCTGTCGTTATCAGCGAGGCCTACCGTGACAGACTGCCTCAACAGCGAAAGCGATTGCCCGTAATCTCCTTTTTCCCTATAGACGATGCTCATTGCATTCAGCAAATCGCTCTCGCCTATTTGGTCATTGGCTTTCCTTGCTGTTTCCAATCCTTTTTCAAGGTAATGCAAAGCACTGTCGTTTTCATGCTGCAAGGCAAATGTTTGTCCTAAAGTCCTATAAATTTGAACCATCTTAGACAGGTTGTGAGCATAATACTTATTAGCTTCCTTAAAGTTCTTCATTGCTTCATCGAAATACCCTGAATTGTAATTCAGATTGCCCAAGTAATGCTTTGCCCTTGCCATAAGTGCGCTGTCGGCGTTTTGGCTTGCCAAGACAAAAGCCTTGTTGTAAGCATCAACGGCAGCATCGGTCTGGCCTTGTTCATCCAAGACACAGGCGCTAAGCAGCGTGGCTTGGGCTTGCTGCGGCAAATCCTGTTTTTTCTCAAAATAACGGCAGGCCTCGAAGATGGCGGTGTCGTTTTTTATCTCCTTTCCGCTCATAAATGCGGCCTCAACATGGAGCATGGCGTACCTCATGTAGTCATTCTTGCGAAGCGAAACGCTGGGGGCCGATATGGAATCGAGGCTGTGCAAAGCCGCTTCGGGGTTGGTGTCAATATTCTGTTCCGCCTTGCGCAACTGGGCTTTAGGGTCAACGGGAGGCTTGCAGGCCGTGAAGAAGGCCGCCAAAAGGAACAGGAGGATATATGGATGCTTATGTCTTGTCATTGTGTCGGTGAATGTGGGTGCAAAGGTAAAAAAAAATATCATCGCGCTTAGCGTGAACCTCATACTGTCACCTACATTCAACCTCCTACAATCATAATTTCAATCATTTATCATCAAATTTCTTCTCTTTCCCCTTCCGAACTTCAAAACATCGAATTTATCACAAAAATGTAAAAAACGGCACCGAATCATCAATTTTTCCGCGTTTTGCATCCTGTCTTCCGTTCCGATTTAACGTTCTGCGGAAAGTTTGGGGTCCAAAAACTCCAATTTGAATATATTGGAATCCAGCGGACACCCATAGATAAAAAATCACGGCCAGCTTCCCGACCGTGATTTCTATCCTAAAAAAAGCCGAAGTACTTATCGATTTTCGGCATGTTGCCGCGACTTATTCCTGTCTTTTGCCCACAGGCCGTACACCTCGCTCACGTTGCCAGCGGTAGTGAAAGCGTTGATTTCGTTCTTGTTCAGGTATTCCATCAGCGACGAGAACTCGTCTTTGGTCAGCAGGGCCTCCAGCTCGATGGATTTCTCGTTGGAGTAGCCGCCAATCACCTCATAAAGCGTGCAGCCGCGTTTCAGGTCGTCGATGATGTAACGGCGCACACGGTCGTAGTCTTTGGTAACGACGCAGACGCGCTTGCGGTTGTTGAGGTTAGCCGTGAAGAGGTTGACCACCAGGCCGTTGATCCATGTGCCGATGAGGCCGATGACCACCATCTGGAACGGGTTGATGAAGAAAGCCGTGAGGCAAATGACGGCACCTGCCACAGATACCGACTTGCCAATATCGAAATGCAAGTACTTGTTGACAATCTTGGCCAAGATATCGAGTCCGCCCGTCGAGGCATTGATGGAGAACATGAGCGTCTGTGCCGCGCTGAGGATCAGCACGCAGCACAGCAAGTCGAACCAAGGGTTGCCCATCACCGACATCGCGCCGGGGTCGCCGCCAGGCATCTTGGCAAGATACTCGTTGGCAGTGGCGAGGTTCTCCCAAGGGTAGATCCACTCGCACAGCTTCGTCATAGGACCCAAAATCAATGCGCAATACACGGTCTTCAGTCCGAACTCCTTACCAATCAGCAGATAGGCCAAGACCAAGAGGATGGCGTTGATGATAGTGATCATCATCGACAGGCTGATGTCGACACCGACGCCTTGGAAGATGCTCGTCAACACGATGGAGAGACCGGAGATGGAGCCCACAATCAGCTTGCTGGGGACAAGGAAATAATAGACGCAAACGCCGGTCATAAACATTCCGAAAGTCATAATCAGAAGTTCAACCCAGAACTTCTTGCTGGTCAAAGCGTGACCAATTTCGCCAATTACTTTATTCATATCGTTGATTTATAATTATTTACAAACTTCTCATCGCTCATTTTAAGCGGGCGCAAAGGTCGGAATTCTTTTCGAGATAACGAAAGAAGTTTGGAAATAATTCTAGACAAGATGAAAAGTGGGTTGAAAAAATGTAAGAAAATAGAAAAAGTGGTTCAAAAAAATGTAAGAAAAACAAAAAAGTCGTTTGAAAAAGTGTAATTTTGCATCGTTAAAATTCTATAAATAAAATGCTTAGAAGAAAGATAGAAAACACACTATTGAAATGGAAAGAAAAACAAGGTCATAATCCATTGGTCATCATGGGCATACGCCAATGTGGGAAGACCTTTATTGCCATGGAGTTTGCAAAAAGCAACTACAAGCATGTTGTTTACATCAACTTTGTCAAACAGTCAGAAAGGATTGCGGCTTTTACCGGTTCAAAAGAAGTCGGGGACATCCTGCTCAATCTTTCTTCGCAGATGCCCAATGCCCGATTTGTACCTAACGAGACTTGCATCATTCTCGATGAAATCCAAGACTGTCCTGATGCCCGCACCTCGCTCAAGTTCTTCAAGGAGGACGGGCGTTTCGATGTGATTGCGACAGGTTCTCTTTTAGGCATTTCAGGATACGGAGAAAAACAGAAAAAAGCGAATAAGCAGCAAGAAAACATCATTTTAGGGAAAAACTCAGTTCCCGTAGGTTCAGAAACGATTGTTGAAATGTATCCTCTTGACTTCGAAGAGTTTTTGTGGGCGAATGGCATCAGCAACGAAGTAATCGAGGCACTGAAAAAATGTCTTCAGTCAGAGACCCCAGTGCCAGAAGGGATTCATGTGGCAATGAACAACTTGCTTTATCGCTACATCGCAGTGGGGGGACTTCCTGCCGCAGTCAACAAATTATTGGAAACCAACAATATGGGAGAAGTTGACAAAGTTCTCAAGTCCATCATCATGGAATACAAAGACGACATGGTGAAATACGCTTCTGACGATGACAAGTCGCACATTAGAGAGTGCTTCGAATCGGTGCCACGTCAATTGTCGAAAGAGAACAAGAAATTCCAGTTTTCCAATGTGAGGCCTGGCGGAAGGAGTTCGACCTATCTCGGTTCGTTGCAATGGCTTGAAGATGCGGGCATCGTGCAACGATGCTACAACACCTCAATAACAGAACTGCCATTGGAGGGAAACGCTATCGACAGCATCTTCAAAGTCTATACCACAGACATCGGCATCCTGATTACCATGCTAGGGGCTTCTACCCGTGCGGATATCCTTCAAGGAAATCTTGGCGGATTCAAAGGGGCCATTTTCGAGAACCTGATGGCCGAAACGCTACACAAGAAGCAGCAAAACCTCTATTATTTCCATAAAGACTCAGGCCTCGAACTCGATTTCTTGATTCGTTACGACAACCAATGCGTCCCCGTAGAAGTCAAAGCCAACTCGACACAGGCCAAGAGTCTGACAACCGTCATGAAACACCCCGAAAAATATCATATAAGCCAAGCCATCAAATTCGGCAACTACAACATTGGTCGGGAAAATGGCATTTTGACCCTGCCGACCTACATGCAGTTTCTCCTTGATCTTGAGCCAAAAGAAACGCTGGTAGAGCCTATCGACGCGAGTACGGTCAATCAACTTGCCGAGACATTTCTCAAACAAGAGAGGTAAACCAACTTTGATTTCCTCAATGCCTAACGACAGAAATCACTCCTGATAGTCGAAAGACATGCCGTTCCACTTGAGCAGGGACGAGGCACCTTGTTCGTCAGGATCCTCGATGTTCTTATAGCTGACGACCTCGATGTCCTTGTTGCCGTCTTGAGGCAACTTGAGGAAGCGGTAAAGGGCCTTGGCTTCCCAGCCGTTGAATGGAGGTTGCGACATCGGTTCGAGCATATGGGTGTCTTCGTTGTAGAGATAAGCGACAAAACCTATATCAGCTTTTCTGCTTTTCAACATGGAAGGCATCGGGCGCTTCGTCATGGGTCTTTACGATGAAATCCGCATCATCGACGCACCCGAACTGGAGCAATACCTGAGGGAGAAGATTAAGGCGATGAATGAAAGCCTGAAATGACCGCCAAAAAAAACTCGAAGAGACAGGTTCTCAGCGGTTCATCCACCACGTCAATAAATCCCTCCGTCTAGTCGTCCCCTCCACTATCGAAGAACCCTAACAGCCATAAGATAATCAGCCAACTCATGATTTCAGTTTTTGATGTTTCTGGCGGCAAAGATAAAGGAGAAAATCCTACATGGTCTTGGGTTGCAAGGTTGTTTGTAGCGCCCCTCGAAATCATCGCTAGCATAATCATCTTCACTTATGGTGGTGGTCTTTGTTATTATCCCCATCGTCAAAGTCGAACGAAACGCCAAGAACAAACGAGCGTTCAAAAAATGGCGCGAGGAACACGGCCAACCTTATTATGGCGAGATGGAAGAAGAGACGGAGAAGGATATTTGGGATGTAGAATAAATGAAAGAAAACGGCTGAGGCAAAACTCCAACCAAATTTATTACAAATACTACAAATTACAAATTACAAATTTGGATTTCGCACCCACACTTCTACTACAAACCTTATATATAAAATA
>JAZQMX010000013.1:0-19664 GCA_045627065.1 Bacteroidales bacterium
TTTTTTCACAAAACGAACAAATATTGCAAAGGTGAACGCAGAGCCATGCTCGCATGGGCTATGCTGAGCCAAGCAATATTCAGCGAAGCTAAAACCTCTAACAAAACCTCCAAAACCTTAATGATTCTATTAGGACGGAACTGGCCCCGTATCAGGTACGGGGCGCCCGTTCCTGCTGGCTGACTGCTGACGCAGTAGGATAATGCCACACCTAATGACTACGCTCCACCTCGAAGACGTCATGCCTGCGGCGAAGCGTCATTCCGCACTTGATGCGGAAAAGGCATCCCTCGTACTGAACGGCTACATTGAGAAGCTTTTTATGGGAAACAAATCAAATACAAATCTTTTATAAATCACTTTTTAGCTCTTTGTCTCCGACGCCCCTAATCGGTGTTGTCGGATTTCGCATCTCCGATGCTTGACGTCAATCCTTTGATCGTACAAAAAGCTCTGAGAGAATGCTAATAGATGGAAGGACAAAACTTGTCTGGGTAGGGCGCGTTGGCCCGGGCAAGACGGCGGGGCAGCGCTTGCCGAACGAACTAACTCGATCCTTTATAATTCCAATGCGTTGGGTTGAAGAAGAAAGTCGTAAATACTCATCGTAGTGATGCCGTAGTTGTTGCGGTGGACGATGCATTCTTCTCCGGTGATGATAATCTTCTTGAACGAGTCGTTCACTTTGTTTAGTGATGCTTGCTCCTGCTGCCGTTTTTCCTCGCTATCCATGCGGAAAGCCGATTGGATATAATATCGTTTGCTGCCTTGGTTGCATACAAAGTCAATCTCCAGCTGTGAGCGTGTCTGTTTCCCGTTTTCATCGCGAGTGACGATAGGAACGACCCCCACATCCACGTTGAAACCACGAATCAACAGTTCGTTGTAGATGACATTCTCCAGTAAGTGAGGCTCCTCGTCTTGACGAAAATTGATGCGGGCATTGCGCAATCCCATGTCGGAAAAGTAATATTTGGATGGAGTGTCGATGTATTTTTTCCCTTTGATATCATAGCGCATTGCTTTCGATACAAGGAATGTGTCGCAAAGACATTCGAGATAGTTCTTTATGGTTTCGGGGTCGATGGACACGTGCTTTACGCTTTTAAAGGTCTTGGACAACTTGGCCGGGTTGGTGAGGCTCCCGATGGATGAAGAAATGATGTTGAGCAGTTCCTCGAACTTTTCCTCGTGTCGGATGTGATAACGTTCTTTGATGTCTTTGATATAGGTCTCCTCAAACAGGTTCTTCAAGTAGGCTGATTTTTGTTCTTCCGTCTTGTAAGAGCGAAGCAGAGGAAGCCCTCCGAATGTCATGTATTCGTCCAAGCCTTGTTGTTTGCTTCCGTTGTACGCAGTCATGAATTCAGCAAACGAGAGAGGGTAAATCTTCACCTCATCGCCACGGCCTCGGAACTCGGTGATGACGTCCTTTGAAAGGAATCGGGCGTTTGATCCAGTCACATACACATCAGCGTTGGGAACGCTGAGATAGCTGTTCAGCACATCTTCGAACTCGTCAATCATCTGAACCTCGTCGAGAAGGATGTAGTGCATTTGCTGGTCGACGAACTTTCCGTCAATAAATTCAAGTAGCGTGTCCGGATTGCGGAGTTTCTTATTCCTTCGGTCCTCTAAGTTCACCATGATGATGTGGTCGTCATTCACTCCAATTGATTTCAGATAGTTGCTGAATAAGTTGAACACTAGATATGACTTTCCGCATCGACGCACACCCGTTACAACTTTTATCATTCCGTTGTGTTGGCGGTCAATCAATTTCTGCAAGTACAAGTCTCGTTTAATCTCCATTTATCCGATTTTTATGTCACATGTGACGGATTTATCGGGTGCAAAGGTAATGCTTTTATGTTTTTGTTGTGATGGTTGTTAGGCTTGTATCTCGTCAAGTATCAGACAGGTCTTCCCAGGCTCAAATATTGCCCCTTTAACCATGGCGGTGATGCCCATGATGATGTCGTCAACTTCAAGCGAGCCTTCGAAAGGGATGGAAAGCTCAGGTTTTTGGACAAAATTAAGGTAAACGACATGCTTGTAATGATCTTCTGCGAACTTCTTCACTATGAATGTTTTCCCACATTGTCGAATGCCTTTGATGACTAAAGGCTTGTGATTGGATTGATTTTTCCATTCAATTAGTTGATTTTCAATCTTTCTCTTTAGCATAGCGTAACTTTTTCAAACGACTTTCGGCTGCAAATATAAACTTTTTCAAGGGACTTTTTGCATAAGTGTGCAACTTTTTTGAACGACTTTGTGGTTTTGCTCGTTCATCAGCTGTATCGTCACGTTGTTCCTTCTCGCAAAGACGCGAAGCGGCAGTCATCCTACGAAAATTGCAACCTTGCAACCTGCAATTGCCAAAAGGAAAATTGTTGATATTTGCATCGCGAAACAACAAAAAGAATGAGCCATGAACAGCAGACGTGAACAACGAAAGAGAGACCGCATCCATAGAAGGACGATGAGAAGGGTGCAAAGAAGACGCAAGAAACTGTGGGGCTCGGGAACTCCCGTTGACGACCCGCTGGAAGAAGTCCTTCCCGACAGCCTCAAGCCCTACAAGACTTTGATATGGATCCATTTCTTGGATCACCTTTGAGGATTTTCCCTATCTTTGCGCTTGATTTCATAACGAGTCAGCCACATGCCACTTTGGAATAGAATCATGGAGAGCTTGGGCGGGCGACCGTCGGGCGACACGCGACACAATGCAAAGGAAGCATACGACGCTTCCCGACTTGCATTCGTGGATGCCGAAGTGGGCATGAAAGACCATAAGGTCCACGACATCGGCGCTCTGCTATGGAATGGCGCTACCTTCCATTCGCCTGATAAGAAGGCTTTGCTTGAATTTCTCGGCCAGGCCGACTATGTGTGTGGACATAACCTCATCCATCATGATGCAAACTATCTCTTCGGCAATAACGAACGAAGATGGAGGCTGGTGGATACCTTGTATATGTCGCCGCTTCTTTTCCCTGAACGGCCTTACCATAAGCTGGTGAAGGATGACAAACTGATGAACGAACAGGTGAACAACCCTGTCAGCGACTGTGAAAAGGCTCGCGACTTGCTTGAGGACGAGGTGGCCCGTTGGAAATCGTTTGCCGATGCCAAGCGCTTGGTTTTGGGTTCTTTGCTGAAAGGCATCCCCGAGTTTGACGGTTTCTTGCTGATGGTGGAGGCTCCGCAATATGATGGTGACCTCGAAGAACTGATCAAGGAAGAGTACAAAGGCAGGATTTGCGAGCATGCGCCAATAAAAGAATTGATTAGTAAGAATCCTTGTGAACTGGCATACGCCTTGGCGCTGGTCGATACTACCGACTACCGTTCCGTAACGCCGCCATGGGTGCTGCGCAACTATCCCAATGTGGAGCATGTGGTGATGCAGCTTCGCCATGTCCGTTGTGCCGAAGGCTGTGCCTATTGTAAGGGTGAGCTCGACATACATGCAGGACTGAAG
The DNA here is from genome assembly GCA_045627065.1 of Bacteroidales bacterium. Lineage (GTDB taxonomy): Bacteria > Bacteroidota > Bacteroidia > Bacteroidales > F082 > Limimorpha. The sequence continues at coordinate 3,491 of JAZQMX010000013.1, forward strand.
CGTTTCTTTGGCTACGACCAGTTCCGCACCTACGATGGAGAGCCGCTGCAGGAGAATGCCGCCAGGGCAGCAGCCGAGGGCAAGTCGTTGCTGGCCATTTTCCCAACGGGAGGCGGCAAGTCGTTGACGTTTCAGCTCCCCGCCTTGATGGAGGGCCGTTCGGTGCATGGACTGACGGTGGTCATCTCGCCACTGCAGTCGCTGATGAAGGACCAGGTGGACAACCTCGCCGAACGTGGCATCACTGATGCCGTCACCATCAACGGGTTGCTCGATCCTATCAGCCGCTCGCTGGCCATCCAAAGGGTGCAGGATGGTGATGCCTCGTTGCTTTATATCGCTCCCGAGATGCTGCGCTCCAGCACTATCGAGAAAATCCTGCTGTCGCGTCACGTGGTGCGTTTCGTCATCGACGAGGCTCACTGCTTCTCCTCATGGGGACACGATTTCCGCGTGGATTACCTTTATATCGGGAAGTTCATCCGTGACTATCAGGAGAAGAAACGCTACAAGGAACCGATTCCCGTGTCGTGCTTTACGGCCACGGCCAAGCAGAAAGTGGTGCAGGACATCTGCGACTATTTCAAGCAAACCGTTGGCGTCAACCTGGAACTTTATGTCTCGAAGGCTACGCGTGCCAATCTCCGTTACTCGGTGATTCACGCCGAGACCGACGATGACAAATATATCAAGCTGCGCTCGCTTATTGCCGAGTCGGCTTGTCCTACCATCGTGTACGTGTCGCGTACCAAACGCACTAAGATGTTGGCAGAGAAACTGACGCGTGACGGATTTACCGCCTTGCCTTTCAACGGGCAGATGAATGCCGACGACAAGATAGCCAACCAAGATGCCTTTATGAGCGGCCAGGTGAGCATCATCGTGGCCACTTCGGCTTTCGGCATGGGCGTCGATAAGAAAGATGTCGGGCTTGTCGTGCATTATGACATATCCGACTCGTTGGAGAACTACGTGCAGGAGGCAGGCCGTGCAGGCCGTGACCCGCATCTTGAGGCTCGTTGCTATGTGTTGTATGATGACAACGACCTGAACAAACATTTCATTTTGTTGAATCAAACTAAACTGAGCATCAGTGAGATACAACAAGTATGGAAGGCCATCAAGGAGATGACCAAGAACCGTATGCGTGCCTGCTGTTCGGCATTGGAGATTGCCCGAAAGGCGGGATGGGACGATTCGGTGACTGACATTGAGACCCGTGTCCGTACGGCATTGGCCGCATTGGAACAAGGTGGATACATACAGAGAGGCAACAACGTGCCTCATGTCTATGCCACAGGCATCACGGTGAAGAATATGGACGAAGCCCGCAAACGTCTCTCGCAATCAGCGCTCTTCGAGAGCGATGAAATTGAAAAAGCTGCGAGAGTCATCAAGTCGTTGATTTCGCAGAAATATACCTCTGATGCTCAAGAGACAGAGGCGGAGTCGAGGGTGGATTATCTGGCCGATATGCTGGGCATGTCGAAGTTTGAGGTCGTGTCGGTTGTGGAACGGATGCGTCAGGAAGGCATCTTGGCCGATTCCATGGACATCTCGGCCTACCTGCAGGATTTTGGCGATAGCGAACGCAAGTCGCGTCTGCTGCTTGACCGTTTTTCGAAACTGGAGAGGTATCTCTTGAGCCAAATCTCCGATGACGCGTTGCGCATTTCCTACAAGCAACTTAACGAGAATGCCTTGAATGAAGGCATCACGACGTCGAAAGAGAAAGACCTCCGCACCTTGCTTTATTTCCTGACTGTCAAGGGCTATACGCGCAAGAAAGAAGATGCCGGGCATAACCTTGAGGTGTGGCGACAGACCGATCTGGAGACGCTTCTCCGACGCTATGAGAAACGTATCGAGATCAGCCGCTTTGCCATAGAGTGGCTTTATCAGAAATCGTCGCGGGATGGGGAAGAGGCGTCGAAGAAGGCTGCCGTAAAGTTTTCCGTGGTGGAGCTTTTGAAGGACTACAAGAAAAGCGGCAGGCTGGTGTTTGGCATGAACGATGATGTTCAGCTGGAAGACGTGAAGGAAGCGCTTCTCTATCTTTCAAGAATCGGAGCCTTGAAGATGGAAGGAGGTTTTTTGGTCCTCTACAATGCCATGGATATCACCCGTCTCAAGGATAATAAGTTAAGGTATAAGGTTGAAGACTACCGCATGCTTAACGAGTTTTACAAGCAGAAGATACAACAGGTCCACATCGTGGGCGAGTATGCCAACCTTATGGTGCGGGACTATGATGCTGCTTTGCAGTATGTTCAGGATTATTTCCAGATGGACTACAAGCGCTTCATAGCGAAATACTTCAAGGGAGAACGCCTTGACGAGATACAACGTAATCTGACACCTGGTAAGTACGACCAGTTGTTTGGCCAACTGTCGGAACGTCAGATGGAAATCATTTCCGATAAGGACTCTCGTTGCATAGTGGTCGCTGCGGGTCCGGGCAGCGGAAAGACAAGGGTGTTGGTGCATAAGCTGGCCTCTTTGCTCATGCTTGAAGACGTGAAACGTGAGCAGCTGCTGATGCTGACCTTCTCGCGTGCTGCTGCCACCGAGTTCAAGCAGCGTCTGATGGGGCTCATCGGCAATGCCGCCCATTTTGTCGAGATAAAGACCTTCCATTCCTATTGCTTTGACTTGCTGGGGAGAATGGGTAATCTTGAAGAGGTTGACGATGTGGTGGCTAAAGCCGCCGAGATGATCAACAATGGCGACGTGGAACCGAACAAGATCAGCAAGACAGTCCTCGTCATCGACGAGGCTCAAGATATGAGCGCCAAGGAATATGCCTTGGTGAGTGCCTTGATGACCGTGAATGAGGAGATGCGTGTGATTGCCGTTGGCGACGACGACCAGAACATCTATGGGTTCCGAGGCTCGAACTCACGATATATGGTCCAGCTTTTGCGCGACTTCAACGGACGTTTTGTGGAAATGACGGAGAACTATCGTAGCGCTAGGCATGTGGTTGACTCTGCCAACGCATTCGTGAAATCCATTCCTGAACGCATGAAGAAAAATCCTATCATCTCAATGAGTCGCGATGATGGTTGGGTTAGTGTGACGCGTCACCAGACCAAGTTCATGTATGAGCCTTTGATAAAAGAGCTTCGGCAACATTGTGGGAGCGGATCGGTGTGTGTGCTGACCCGTACCAACGAGGAGTCGGTCGTGCTAGTGGCCCTCATGCGGAGGAATGGTATCAACAGTAAGCTCGTGCAAAGCATGGAAGGATTCCGTTTCTGGAATCTTGCAGAAGTGCGCTTGTTCCTGAAATATATAGAAAAAGGTACAACTACGCCGTTGGTTACTGACGAGGTGTGGGAAGAAGCCAAGCAGAAGACTTATCGAGCCTATGCAATGAGTACTAGCTTGCCTTATCTGAAACGCTGCATCGATTTGTTTGAGCAGACCAGTAAGATGAAATATTTGGCCGACTTCAAGGAGTTTGTCTTTGAGTCGTCGGTGGAAGACTTCGAAGACTTGGCCTGTTCTGACGTCATCGTCTCCACCATACATAAGTCGAAGGGTAGGGAGTTCGATGATGTGTATATGCTTCTCGACCATCACCATACGATGACTCCCGAGGAGATGCGAAACTACTATGTCGGCATGACCCGCGCCAAGCAAAGACTGTTTATCCATACCAATGGCGTCATCTTCGAAGACCTGCCTGCTGATCAGCATCGTGTGGACCAGTATCAGTATCCTATGCCCGAAGAGGTGGTGCTCCAATTGTCGCATAAGGATGTCAATCTGAACTTCTTTAAGACACGTAAATCAGCAGTACTTGCACTTAAGGCGGGAGATCCATTGTCTTTTGTAGATAAATACCTATATGATGCCAACAACCAACCCGTTGCTATGCTGTCGCAGAAGATGCAAGAGAAACTTTGTCAGTGGAATGAACGTTCCTATCGCGTCACGGAGGCATCGGTGCGTTTCATCGTCGCTTGGAAGGCCGTGGATGCACCTAAAAAAGAACCTGAGGCCGCAGTGCTGCTAGTCGATTTGAAACTGCTGAAAGATTGATCCTCCTCCCTGAAGACATGGTGTATTGCCTTGCCTGCCGGACGAGAAAATTTAATCTTTATTCCGGCTGCTCCTTCCGAGTTGGGATACTTGCCAAAAATTCAACCGTGGGCGAGAGAAAAAATCGGTATTTTTGCAATCTTTTTTGAGGCATTTTGAAAATGGAGAATAAAAGCAGACTCAGTTGGGGCTATATAGCCGGTATCATTTCGGGCATCACCTATGGCATGAATCCGTTGTTTGGCGTGCCTGTCATCAATAAGGGATTGGATGTCAATTCGTTGCTGTTTTATCGTTATGGCATGGCGACGGTGCTGATGCTAGTCTTCATGGTAGCGGCAAAGAAGCAAATCCGCATAAGTTGGAAGCAATTTTGGCTGATGACCATAGTGGGCATCTTGTTCACGGCATGCAGCCTGACTTTGTTCGAGTCCTACAAATACATCCCATCGGGCATCGCGACGAGCATTCTTTATGTCTATCCCATCATGGTGGCCTTGATCATGGTCTTCTTGGGACAGAAGCCCTCGTGGCAGACGTGGGTCTCCATCTTCGCGGGCGTGGCAGGGGCGGTGCTGCTCTCGTTGACGGGCGAGGGCGGCTTCATCGACTGGCGCGGCATCGGCTTGGTGGTGGCTTCGGGTCTGTGCTATACCTTATTCATCGTCATCGTCAACCAAAGCAAGCAAATCAAGGCGCTGCCAAACCTGACCCTCACGTTCTATTGTTTCCTCATCGGTACGGTGATGCTGTTCTGTCTCTTGGGCTTCGGTGTTTCACTCAATGCCATGCCCGACATGTCGTGCTGGCTCAATGTATTGGGTCTCGCCGTGCTGCCTACCACCATCGCCACCATCACCTTGGCGGCGGCTACCAAGGCCGTTGGTGCTACCAAGACCTCCGTCCTCGGCATATTGGAACCTCTCACAGCCATCTTCATCGGCACGGTGGTGTTTCACGAGGCTTTCACCCTCAACGTGGCCATCGGCGTGGTGCTCATCCTGTTCTCCATTTTGTTCATGATTTTGACGGAAAAACGGTAAAGTTTTATTATTTTTGCAGTCGATAAAACAAAGAATTACCATGGATACATACGATAATCAGAAGGAAAATGAAGGTTCTACTGTTGTGGCTGAGCCTTCTGCGGCTTTTGGTACAGCTATTTTGTCAACGCCTCTACATGTTCAATCTCCATCGGAAATGTCTGATGGCTATATGACGCTTGAACAGTTTGGTGAGCTTTTTCATCAGAAACTTGATGCTTGCTATGCGGATTTACAAAGTAAAAGTTAGTAACGCTGTTTCAGCTGATTTGGATGAGTTGGCACGTTTTATAGCTGCCATGTATCGCCCAGAAAGTGGCCATAATTATGTTAATCGTATATTAGGTCAACTCGCTGCGTTATCATATACGGCTGACATATACACCCAAAGTCGTTATGCAGCGGCAAGAAGAATTCATCCAAAGGCCAAGACTTTATCCATAATGAACCATCGGTGGACTGTGATATTTCATATTGAAGTTGATACCGTAGTAGTGGATAGAATTTTACCTTCAAAAATGATATTGTAGAGTATTTGTGATAATGATTTAAAAAACTGTAATATGTTCCTAATCTTCGATACAGAGACCACTGGCCTGCCCAAGATTAATAATGCTCCATTGAGCGACTTCGATAACTGGCCAAGGATGGTGCAGCTGGCGTGGCAAATTCACGACGACAAAGGCCATCTCGTTGAGGCTCACAACCATATCGTCATCCCTGAGGGTTACGAGATCCCCATCGACGCCATGATGGTGCACCATATCTCGACCGACTATGCCCGCAAGCATGGCAAGCCGCTCGGCGAAGTGCTGGATATCTTCATGGCATCGGCAGCCAAGGCTCAGTATCTCGTGGGACATAACGTCCAATTCGACCTCAATGTGCTAGGTTGCGAGTTCCTGCGTATGGGGCGCGAGAACCCTTTGCGCCGCTGGCAAATCGTGGATACCTGCACGGAGAAGACGGCCAACTTCTGTATGCTCCCCGGTGGCAAGAGCGGCCATTTCAAGTTCCCGCGGCTGAATGAGATACACCATCTCTTGTTTGGCGAGGACTTCGACTCGGCCCACAACGCCAGTGCCGATGTGGAGGCTACAGCTCGTGTCTTCCTCGAGCTGCTCCGCCGCAAGGTGCTCGACGAGACCGACTTACATGTCGATGCCCAGTTCTTCGTGGACTTCCAAGCCGCTAACCCTGACCCGATTCAGCCGGCAGGCATCGTCGTGGAAGCCAATTTCGAGACGGAACAAGAACCTGAACCAGAGCCTGTTGCCGATGAGAGTTTTGTGCCAAAGCATTTCACCCACTTGCACGTCCACTCGCATTATTCCATCTTGGACGGCATGTCGAAGGTGCCTGACTTGGTGAAGAAATGCAAGAAGAACGGCATGTTCAGCATTGCCCTTACCGACCATGGTAACATGTTCGGCATCAAGGATTTGGCTGATACCGTGAACAAGGAAAACGGTGCGGTGAAGGACGCCATCAAGGAGCAGGAAGCCATCTTGAAGAAGGAAGATGCCACCGACGAGGAAAAGACAAACGCCCAAGCTGAGATTGACAAGCTGAAAGGCCAATTCTTCAAGCCAATTTTCGGTATCGAGACCTATTGCGCTCCCGTCAGCATCGACAAGCGTGATGGCCGTCAGGATAGGGGATGGCACCTCATCTTGCTGGCTAAGAACAAGGCCGGCTACCACAGCCTCTGCAAACTGAGTTCCATCGCCTATACCGAAGGTTTCTACTACAATCCGCGTATCGACCACAGCCTTTTGCAGCAATACCACGAAGGCCTGATTTGCTGCTCGGCATGCTTGGGTGGCGAAGTGCCGCAGAAGATCATGAATGGCGACATGGCTGGCGCAGAAGAAAGCGTCAAATGGTTCAAGGAGCTTTATGGTGATGACTATTATCTTGAGATACAACGTCATAAGACCGACAAACCTGGTGCCGATACCGAGGTGTATGAGCGCCAGAAGGAAGTCAACAAGGTGCTTTTGGACTTGGCCAAGAAATATGATATTAAGGTGGTGGCCACCAACGATGTGCACTTTGTGGAAGAAGAACATGCCGAAGCCCACGACCGACTGATATGTCTCTCGACGGGCAAGGACCTTGACGACGAAACGCGAATGCACTATACCAAACAGGAGTGGCTGAAGACCCCTGAGGAGATGGGCAAGATCTTCGCCGATGTGCCTTTTGCGCTCGAAAACACGCAAGAAATCGTCGATAAGGTGGAGACCTACAGCATCGATTCCGACCCTATCATGCCTGTGTTCCCGATTCCGGAAGAGTTTGGCACCGAGGAGGAATACCGCCAAAAGTTCACCGAACAACAGCTCTTCGACGAGTTTACGCGCAACGAACATGACGAGGTGGTGCTGAGTCAGGAAGAGGCTGAGAAGAAGGTGAAGAAGCTGGGTGGCTACAACCGCTTGTACCGTATCAAGTTGGAGGCCGACTATCTGGCCGAACTCACTTGGAAGGGTGCCCACATGCGTTATGGCGAAAATCTGACCGAGGAGCAGATAGAACGTATCAAGTTCGAGCTTCACGTGATGAAGACCATGGGCTTCCCGGGTTACTTCCTTATCGTTCAAGACTATATCCGTGGCGCTCGCGAGGAGTTGGGCGTCTCTGTCGGCCCAGGCCGTGGCTCGGCGGCAGGCTCCGTGGTGGCTTACTGCTTGAAGATCACCGACCTCGACCCGTTGAAATACGACTTGCTGTTCGAGCGTTTCCTTAACCCCGACCGTATCTCGTTGCCTGATATCGATGTCGATTTCGATGACGATGGCCGTGAGCGTGTTTTGGATTGGGTGACCCAAAAATACGGCAAGGAAAAGGTGGCACATATCATCACCTACGGCACGATGGCCGCCAAGAGTGCTATCGCCGATGTGGGTCGCGTGCAGAAGGTGCCGCTGTCGGATGTGGCCAAGATCAAGGGCTATATCCCTGAAAAAGAATTCGATGAGGATGCAGTGAAGGCCGTGGAAGGCACGCTGCCCAAGAAGATGCCTAAGGTCAACCTGAAGAACTGCTACAAATACGTGCCTGAGTTGAAACAAATGGTGGAGGGCGACGACGAGAACATCAGCTCGATGCTGACCTACGCCGAGGAGTTGGAGGACACCAACCGCCAGATTGGCGTCCATGCCTGTGGCGTCATCATCGGTGCCCAGGACTTGACCGATGTGGCTCCTGTGGCTGCCATCAAGGATAAGGTGAGTGGCAAGGACGTGGTGGTGACGCAATATGATGGCCACGTCATTGAATCGGTGGGCTTGATCAAGATGGACTTCCTCGGCTTGAAGACCTTGACACTCATCAAGGATGCCTTGCACAACATCAAACGTACCCGCGGCATCGATATCGACATTGACCATATCCCTATCGACGATGCCGAGACCTACGCTCTTTATGCATCGGGTCAGACCATCGGCACGTTCCAGTTCGAATCGCCGGGTATGCAGAAACACCTTATTAATCTGAAGCCTACCGTCATTGGCGATATCATTGCAATGAATGCGCTCTATCGTCCGGGACCTATGGACAACATCCCTGAGTTCATTGAGCGAAAGCAAGGCCGTAAAGAGATTACCTACGACTTCCAGTGTATGGAGAAATACTTGGGCGACACCTATGGCATCTGCGTCTATCAAGAGCAGGTGATGCTGCTGTCGCGCGAGTTGGCCGATTTCACGAGAGGCGAGTCGGATACCTTGCGTAAGGCAATGGGTAAGAAGCAGTTGGCCAAGATGGAAGAACTTTATGGCAAGTTCATGAAGCAAGGCATCGCCAAGCTGACCAAGACGGAAAACCTGCCCGAGAAGGAAGTCGAGACGCGCTTGAACAAGATCTGGGAAGAGTGGAAGAAGTTCGCTTCCTATGCCTTCAACAAGTCGCACGCGGCTTGCTACTCGTGGGTGTCGTACCAGACGGCTTACCTCAAGGCACACTATCCAGCCGAGTTCATGGCAGCCGTGCTGAACAACGAATTGGGCGACATCAAGAAGGTGAACTTCATGACCGAAGAGTGCAAACGCATGAAAATCGCCGTGTTGGGACCAGATGTCAACGAGTCGGAATACAAGTTCTCCGTCAACGACAAGGGCGAGATACGCTATGGCATGGGTGGCATCAAGAATGTGGGTGAGGCCGCCGTGGCGGGCATCGTGGAAGAACGCGACAAGAATGGTAAGTTCAAGGACTTCACCGATTTCCTCGTCCGTGTCTCCGATAAGGGCCTCAACCGTCGTGCTTTGGAAAGCATGGACCAGGCTGGCTGCTTCGATTCGTTCCCGGGCTTCCATCGTGCTATGTTGTTCCAAGTCAAGGAGAACGATACGGTGCCATTCTCCGAACGCGCCTTGCGCATGGTGGCTTCCTATTTGGAGAAGAAGAACTCGGTGCAGTTCGACCTCTTCGGCTTCGGCGACGAGAATGGCGAAGACGACGCTTTCAGCATCCCGTTGCCCGAATGCGAGCCGTGGAGCAAGATGAAAGAGCTGCAGATGGAACTGGATGCCTTGGGATTCTACATCTCGAGTCACCCGATGCAGGTCTATCATCTGCCGTTGCGTTATTTCGCCAATGTCAGGATTGATGGTATGCTCGCTGCGATGCAAAATCCGGAGAAGAACGATGGCATACCGATTCGTTTGGGCGGGCAGATCACCAAGGCTGAGGACTTTGTCGCCAAAAACGGCAACCCTTACGGCCGTTATACGATAGAAGACCAGACCGGTTCCTACTCGTTTAGCCTGTTTAAGGAAAATTACCGTAACTGCCAGAAGCTGTTGGTACTCAACGAGTACGTCTTGCTCTCGGGAACGCTCAGAAAGCCTTATCCAAGAGCAGGACAAGACCCCGCTGAAGTTACTACGCTTGAACCTAGTTTCACCGAGGTGCGTCTTCTTGACGCCTTGCTTGAAACGACCACAAAGACAGTCTATATCAAGCTCAAGGTGGATGAGATGAACGACAACGACATGAAGGAATTCATCAAGACCATCAAGGAAAACCCAGGCAAGCAACACTATAAGATTCACTTGATTGACAAGAAGAGTCAGCTGACGTGCAACATGTCGCCCATCAAGGGAACTGTCAATGCCAACGAGGTGCTGAAACGCTTCGAGAAAATGTCTTTTGTGGAATTCGACTTGAGGTAATGTACTGTTTTCTATAATGCTGAAATATATTCTTTTATGACTTGTATTGAAAAAATGTTCAATGCATTGAGCAAAAATGTTCAATGCGCGTATTGATATATGTTTTTTCTTTAATAGAGGAGATTTTTTTTGTGGAAGTTTAATGCAAACCACCCTTCGTTTCTCCAAGTTTTTATATCTTTGCACATCAATTTACGAACTTAAAATTTAGAAATATGGCAGTAATTCAAATGACTGACGACCAATTCGAAGAAGTCGTCCTGAAAGCAGAACTCCCTGTAATAGTTGACTTTGGCGCTACCTGGTGTGGCCCATGCAAGAAGGTGGAACCTATCATCGAGGAAATCTCGGAAGAATACGATGGCAAGATGATTGCCGTGAAATGCGATGTGGAAGAATGCAGCGAGACTGCAGCCAAGTTCGGCATCATGAACATCCCTTCGGTGTTGTTCTTCAAGGGTGGCCAAGTGGTCGATAAGAATGTCGGCGCTGCTCCTAAGAAGGTCTTCGTCGAGAAACTCGAAAAGCTGTTCTAAGGCTTTTATAGACAGAACATTACACTCGACTCGAAGCCGTCATTCCGGGCTTGACCCGGAATCCCCTACGCTTAGCGACTCCCTTGAATGGGCTTTCCGTTTGGAAGTGGTCGTTTAGCGTAGGAGATTCCCGCTTTCGCGGGAATGACGGCTTCGTGTTGAGTGTGTTTTAACAATGTAGACATCATGACGGACTTTTCCATCGATAGGAATCGTTTGACGCAATTTGGCAGCCTTGAGTTCTTGGCAAGGCAGATTGTGGAAGGCTTCATCACAGGCCTGCACAAAAGTCCGTTTCATGGCTTCTCTGTTGAGTTTGCCGAACATCGTCTTTACAACACGGGCGAGCCGATTCGCCATATCGACTGGAAACTGTATGGCCGTACCGAAAAGCTCTTCGTGAAACGTTACGAAGAGGAGACCAATCTACGTTGCCAGTTGGTCATCGACCAAAGCTCGAGCATGTGCTTCCCTGTGCGCCAGAAGATTGATTTCGAGCATCCTAACAAATTGTTTTTCTCCGTCTATGCAGCGGCATCCTTGATGGAACTGATGCGTCGCCAGCGCGATGCGGTCGGTCTGGATCTGTTCGACGAAACCATTGCCTTCCACGAGCCGGCCAAGTCATCGGCTGTGCATAACAAACTCATCTATAGTCAGCTGGAAGGCTTGATTGAGAACTACGACAAGACGCAGAAGAAAACCACTTCCACGACACAGTGTCTGCATCAGATTGCGGAGATGACGCACCGACGCTCGTTGGTGGTCATCTTCACCGACCTTTTGGATAGCCTCGACGACTACAACCAGTTGTTTGAGGCCCTCGAACACCTGAAGTTCAACAAACACGAGGTCATCTTGTTTCACGTCTATGACGGCGCTCTGGAGCAAGAACTCGATTTTGAAAACCGCCCGTACCGTTTTGTCGATTTGGAGTCGGGCGACATGCTGAAACTCAATCCCGTTGAGGTACAGCAGCGTTATCGCCAGCTCATGGCGGAGCGTAAGGAAGCCGTGCTGAAGCATTGCTACCAATATCAAATCGACTATGTTGAGGCCGATATTAATAAGGACTACAACCAGATTCTTACTAGCTATCTGATTAAGCGCAGCAAGATGGGGTAAGGGATTTGCCTAGTTGTTGAAAAAACCCCTATCTTTGCAGCAAATAATACAGTTATGCGTCGTTTCATATCCTTGTTTTTATGTGTGCTTTTTGCACAAGTCGCTATTGCTCAAACGAAAACAACACTCATTAAAGGCCAAATCACCGATGAGGGCGATGCTCCCATTGAGTTTGCTGCCGCTGTCTTGCAAAAAGACAATAATGCAATCTTGGCAGGCTCGGTGTCGAATGAAGAAGGTCTTTTCCAGTTGAAAGGTGAGTTTTCTGGAAAATGCAAGCTGACAATCAAATATATAGGCTATAACGATCAGGAAGTGGAAGTGGTTTGCGGCAGCCAAAAGACCATTGACGTTGGTAAGATCGTCATGGAAGAACTTGCGTATCAGATTGATGAGGTGTTCGTGACAGGGGAGAGGGCTCAGAAAACCGTTTCGGTGGATAAGACGACAATCAACCCTTCGGCCAATATCAGCGCGGCAACGGGTTCGGTACTCGAAGTGTTGCGTTCGGCGGCTTCGGTCAGCGTGGATAACGACGATAATGTCTCCATTCGTGGCAATAGCAACGTCCTGATTCTATTGGATGGCATCCCGACGACGGTGGGTAGCCTCAGCAGCATCCCTGCCGCCAATGTGCAAAACATTGATATTGTGACGAGTCCGGATGTGAAATACGACTCGGAAGGTACGGGCGGCATCATCAACATCGTGTCGAAAAAGCAGGTCGGAACCGGCTTGAACGGAATGGCTTCGTTCAACTATGGCTTCAACGGCATGATGAACGGCAATCTGGCCTTGAGTTACAGCAAAGCCAAATGGAGCTTGCGTTTCAATTACAATGGGAAATACGAAAAGGATTTGATACACAGCACCTTGAATCGCGATTTCTACCAAGGTGGTAACAGCATACATCAAATCATTGAGGCGAATCGCACGACGAGCAATCAGGTCGTTGGTGCCAATGCGGTCTATCGCGCTTCCAAAAAAAACATCTTCACTATAGATGCCAAATTGATGCTGCCACGTTTGAATAACGTCCAGGATTTTGAGAATCATTATGCCTTTTCACCTCTGCTTTACCGCACTACCGACATTAGTTTCAATCGCGTGATGTTTGAAGGTTCGTTGGCCTACAAGCATATTTTCATTCCCGAAAAACGCGAGATGAGTCTGTTGGCATCCGTGTCGAAAATCAAGGGAGATAGACCTTCGTTTTATTATGAGAATCAGGAGCTTGTGCAGAAGTCCGTTTCGGGCGGCAGCCCTTTCATCACGACCTTGCAAGCCGATTACATGGAGAAGATTGGCAAAGGAAAACTGGAAACTGGCGTGAAAATGATGGTGCGTCAAAACAACATCAATCATAAGTTTTACGAGTTCGACACGACAAGCCAGCAATGGATTTATTCACAGTTCTTTAGCAATGACTTGCGCCATCGTGAATACATTCCGGCGGCCTACGCGATGTATTCTTCTAAACTGACTGAAAAGCTGTCGTTTAAGGCGGGATTGCGTTACGAATACAGCGTGACGACCTTGCACAGCGAAAAGCAGCAACTGGACACCTTGAACAGAAATTCATTCCTGTCGCCTAATCTTTTCTTTAACTATCAAATCTCTGAAACACAATCGCTTTCGTTGGGATTTTCGAGAAGAATCACGCGCCCGACCTATCCGCAACTCAATCCGTATATCAATCTGATTGACAACCAGACCTACGAGACGGGCAATATCAACCTGCTGCCAGAAAAATCCAACAAGGTGGATTTGGGCTATTCCTTGGTCTCGAAGTATGTCAATGTGAATGCGAACGCCTATTTGAATTATGTGCAGAACTACATCTCGCAAGTCGCGTTGATGGGCGACAGCACCTTGATGCTCACCTATATCAATGGCGATTACGACCGCAAGACTGGTCTTGAGTTGCTGCTCCGTCTGAAACCCGCTTCGTGGCTTTCCGTCGATTTGAGCAACAACACCTATTACACCAAGACGCGCGGCACCTTCGAAAATGCCGATATCGACAATCAAGGTTGGGTGAATAGTTTCAATGCTTCGTTGAATGTCAAACCGCTGAAACGCACCGACTTACAGATGCAGTTCTATTACATTACTCCACAGTATTTCCCGCAATTCCAGACCAAGCCCATCTATTATGCCAATGTCGGTGTGAAACAGGTTCTGGTGAAGGAAAAACTCTTTGTGACCGCCATGCTGACTGATGTCTTCAACACGCGTCGTTGGGATATTTTCTCTGACAATGCTATTTACCAGTTGGTCAACAACAGCAAGGGCAAGACGCAAATGTTCTGGTTAGGAATCACATACAACTTCAATTCCTTCAAGCCAGGTGCTGCCAAGGCAAAGAAAGAGGAAGAAGACCGCAGCATGATTCGTTTGGGCGAGTGATGTGAGAGAATAGAAAAATCGGTATTTTTGCGTCAAAATTCTATCATCATGAAAAGAGGTTTTGGAAGTGATAACCATTCGGGCATTTGTCCTGAGGTTTTGGAAGCCATCGCCCGCGTCAATGAGCAACACGCTTTGGCCTACGGTGACGACGAATATTGTGCAGCCACGGAAAAGCTGTTCCGTCAGCATTTTGGCGAACAAACCAATGCGTATTTTGCCTTCAACGGCACGGGCTGCAACACTTTGTGTATTGACGCTATGGTACGCAGTCACGAGGCGGTGGTGTGTGCCGAGACGGCGCATATCAGCGTGGATGAATGTGGCGCTCCTTCGCGTATCGTGGGCTGCCGTCTGCTCACCGTGCCAACGCCCGATGGCAAGCTGACGCCTGAGCTGGTGAAGACTCAACTGCACGGCTTTGGCTTCGAGCATCACTCCCAACCCAAGGCCATCAGCATCACGCAGCCTACCGAACTCGGCACGCTTTACACGCTTGATGAAATCAAGGCTCTGGTGGATTTGGCGCACGAATACAAGATGTATCTTCACATCGACGGTGCGCGTTTGGGCAATGCCGCTGTGGCACTCGGCTGCACCTTCAAGGAGATGACCACCGACCTCGGCGTGGATGCCGTCTCGTTTGGTGGCACCAAGAACGGACTGATGATGGGGGAGGCCGTCGTGCTGCTCAATCCCGTCTTGGCCGAAGGCTTCAAATACCGCCGTAAGCAGGCCATGCAGCTCTGCTCGAAGATGCGTTTCATCGCTGCCCAGTTTGATGCCTATTTCGCCAACGACCTGTGGCGTCGCAACGCAGAGCATTCCAACCGCATGGCGCAGCTGCTCTACAACTCGGTGAAGGACATCCCTGGGGTGAAGGTCGTCTATCCTGTGCAAGCCAATGGTGTGTTTGCTCAGCTGCCACGCAAGGTGTGGAAGGAACTGCAGAACCATTATTTCTTCTACGACTGGGACGAAGATGCCGACGTGGTGCGTTGGATGTGCGCCTTCGATACCACTGAGCAAGATATCGTCGATTTCAGCGGCTTGCTGAAGAAACTAATGCAAGAATAAGACCGTATTTCCATGTCATTCCGAGGGCTTTGCCCGAAGGAATCTATGATATAACTATGTCATTCAGAAGGCCTTGCCCGAAGGAATCTATGATATAACTATGTCATTCAGAGGGCTTTGCCCGAAGGAATCTATCCCTATTCGAAAAGCTCTTCCTTGTTCGGGACGACCCGGATGAGGGTAAATACCATCATGCCCATGAGGATGGCCATCTCGAGGTAGAAGAACAAGTTCGCTGGTAGTACTCGGGTGACCGCCAAGGCGATGGCGACGGTGAACAACAGGAGAAAGGTACTGCAAAGGATGATGTTTCCTAACCATTTGTCTGGGGCGATGTTCATGGCTATCAGGATGGATATGTAAAGCCCGATACAAGCTGTGATTAGATGGGCAGGGTAGGCCAGAATGTCGCCGATGAGACCGAGGTCGAGGGCATCGGCAATCAGGTTATATAAAAAGCCAGTGAATTCGCCGACGGCGAAAAGGATGATGCCTGTCGGAACGAGGACGGCCCAACGGAGTAGGTCGCGCGTGGATTTTTTTCGGTCTGATTGCTGTGCCATGATACTCATAATGAAAAGCCCTAACTGATGGAATCAATTAGGGCTTTGTTTTGGTGACCCGGCTGGGGCTCGAACCCAGGACCCCCACATTAAAAGTGTGATGCTCTACCTGCTGAGCTACCGAGTCATCCTTTTTTGCGGATGCAAAAGTAGTGCTTTTTTCAATATGTTAACTCAAAAATTGTCGATTTTTT
>JAZQMX010000014.1:0-65914 GCA_045627065.1 Bacteroidales bacterium
CCGTTGGAAGAAGATCCTCGCCGAGCATATTGCCACTGGTACCGACCTTGGCTTGGATGCCCAACTAGTATCGGAGATTTTTGAGGCTATCCACCAGGCTTCCATTGAGAGACAAAGCCGTATCTTGGAGGACTGATACGAAAAAAGCCTGCTTCACAGCAGGCTGATTTCCTTGCGCATTTACGCGCTATACTTACTTAAAATGTGTGTTATGATTACAAGGTGATGCAAAGATACACCTTGCCATTTTATTCAGTTCAAAAATTCATTTTCCATATTTCTACAAATATCAACAATTCAATTATAAAGTGTTGTTTATAAATGAATTAAACCTTAATTATAGATTCTGAGTTGGACACCATCGTAACTGGTGTGGTATTGAATGAGTGGGTAAACGATCTCGTCTCCGACGAAATTTGGCATCATGCTTGCGTCTTCGCTAACGATGATTTCGCCGTTCAAAATGTTGTAGTAAGCGTTGTTGCAATGGTCAACGACAAAAGGGAAATCGACCACCAAACGGGTGGTGTTGCCTTGGCTGTCGGTACAGGCATTCGGATAGTTGGGCGGAATGCGGTCGTAGGCCAAGAATTCGTTATCAGATAAACGATATACGATGATGCCGCGGCTAGTGCTTTCGACTTCAGACGTGAGATACATCCAGCCGCTCGTGACCCAAAGATCACGATATCGGTAGTCGTTAAGACTGATGGTGAAATTGATGTAAGCATGTGGCACGTTTGGGTTTTCGGGAATTTGCCTACATCCATGGAACATCAGCGGCAGAATCGCCAATACCATATATTTGTAAATCTGTTTCATATGGCAAAGAAACGAAAATTTCGTCAAATAAGTATCTCATTGGCTGAATTTTCTTATGTTTGCCATCTCAAATATGCATTTATGAAGAAAAGAGTTTTTGTTCTTGTCGCGTTTTTGTCGCTGCTATTATGCCTTGGTTCGTGTGCTTCGAATAAGGGTTCGAGGGCTATGCGCAAAGCCGAACGTCAGATGGAGAAAGTAGAGAAAACTTCTGACAAGCAGTTCAAGCAGGCTAAGTCGGCACACTACAAACATCAGGCGAACAAGACTAAAAAGATGATGAAAAAGGATGCTCGTCGAGCTCGTCGTATGCGCAATCATCAGCGCAGCAATCCATTCTTTTAGTCTCTGGGCCCTATATATTAATAAGGTGTAGGCGACTTTTTGAGAAGCAAAAAAAACGAAAAAAATCCATATTTGTAAATGTCTTAAAGTTAGATGATTACAACAAATTACGCATTTTTTTTCAATAAAAAAATGCCCTAAAACTTTTTTTTTCTTGCGTACTCGAAAATAAGGTTGTAATTTTGACGACTTTTAATGCACTTAATAGAGTAGTATTTATAAAATTACAAGGTATGTTTAAAAATTTACTAATGACCCTTGCTTTAGTCTTGGCTACCTGCACGATGACCATGGCTCAAGCTCAAGGACGACTCAAAGGCAAGATTACCGACGAGACCGGTGAAGGCGTACCATTTGCTAACGTCATTGTTGAAAAAGGCGGAACGCAAGTGGGTGGTGCTGCAACCGACTTCGACGGTAACTATGACATCAACCCTATCCCTCCGGGAACTTACACATTGAAGGCCACTTGCGTTAGCTACAACGCTTTCGTTATGGCCGGCGTTGTCATTCCAGCCAACAAGATTACCTTCCAAAACATCAAGATGGAAAGTGGCTCCATTTCACTTGACGAAGTTGTTGTCGTTGACTACGCTATTCCTTTGATTAGCGCAGATAACACCACGTCAGGTGCATCCATCACCGCTGAAGAAATCGCCAAGCTGCCTAACCGTTCGGCAGAAGGCGTTGCTTCAAGCGTCGGTGGTGTGTTCTCGTCTGATGGTGAAGTAGGTAGTATCCGTGGTTCTCGTGAAGGTGCCGTTTATTACATCGACGGTGTTAAGGTTATGGGTAGCGCCAGTGTTCCACAAAGCGCTATTGACCAGGTTGACGTTATCCTCGGTGGTACGCCTGCTATGTACGGCGATGCCATGGGCGGTATCATCAACATGACCACCAAAGGACCTAGCCGTGAATGGGGCGGTGGCCTCGAACTTGAACAATCGGTAGATGGCTACGGCCACAGCCGTATTGGCGCAAGTTTGCAAGGTCCTCTCATCATGGTGGAAAAGGAAGACGGTCAGAAAGACGCTCTCCTCGGCTTCTTCTTGGCTGCCGACTTTACCTACAACAAGTATAATTCAAAGTCAGCTGTCGGATTCTATCGTGCAACCGACGAATGGCAGAATGAACTTGAAACCAATCCTTTGCGTCTTTCGGGCCTCGGTAGCGGTACCTATCAGACTGCTGCTTACACCCATAGCGAAGACCTCGTTTATTCGAGATTCCTCAACAACAACAGAACTTACAGTCTTACCGTGACTGGTAACTTCAATATCAAGACCGGTAAGAACACCAACTTGACTATCGGTGGTTCGCTCAACCAAGGCACAGGTCACTATGCTAACGGCAGAGGCCAGTATTATTTCAATACCGACAAGAACTACATCAGCAAGTCAGGTACCTATCGTGGCTACATCCGCTTCACCCATCGTTTCCCAACCGATCCTGAAAGCACTTCAGCCATTTCCAACTTCTATTACAGCATCCAGGCTGACTACACGCACTATCAAGCTGAATCAGGTGACCCAGACCTTTGGGACAATGTGTTCACTTACAGCAACCTCGGTAAGTTCACTACCCTTAAGACTCCTACCTATCAATTCAGCACTGAAACCATCGACTCAGTTCTCGTTGACGGTCAATACCAAAGCTTCAACAATGTTTATGTGTTGAACTCTTGGGATTATGATACCCTCGTTCAATTCGAAAGACAAGTTGGCGATTTCAACCCATTGCTCTCCACTTACGTTGAGAACTACTATGACTTGTATAGACCTTATGGCGCATATGGTTACTACAACAATATGTCGAACATCCAGTTGAACAGCGGTTTGGTCAATGGTATCAATCCTGGCGCTGTTTATGGTCTGTTTGCAGTTCCTGGCACCATCCAAGCTGGTTACAGCAAGAGCCAGAGCGACCAATTCGCTTTGAATGTCAATGGTTCAATGACCATCGGTAAGGGCGACAATAGCCACGAAGTGAAACTCGGTATGCAAGTCGAAGTCCAGAATTCAGCCGGTATGGGTTACTCAACCAACTACTGGACTCTGATGCGTGACTTGACCAACTATCATATCAAGGAATTGGATATTGCTCATCCAGAAGCAATCAGCTATGACGGTTATGTCGATACCATCATCTACAGAAGAAAGTATGACGAAAATTCACAATATACTTTCGACCTCAGATTGCGTGATGCTATGGGTCTTACTGCTACCGGCACTGAATACATCCTTATCGATACCTATGACTTCAACGACAACTCCATCATGTATTATGATGAGGATGGCAAGTTGCAGAAAACTGTCGTGAAGGGTGGTCTTGATATGAGCATGTTCGCTGTTGACGAACTTACTCGTGACGGTAACCAATATGTTTCCTACTATGGCTACACCTATGATGGCGACAGAAAATACGGTCTCTTCGAACGTCCATCTTTGGAAGACTTCTTCACAAAGACCGACGATGATGGTAACTTCACTCGTCCTATCGCTTCACAACAGCCTATCTACATGGCTGGTTACATCCAAGACAAGTTCGCTTTCAAGGACCTGATTTTCAACATCGGTATCCGTGCCGACCGTTTCGATGCTAACCAGAGTGTGCTGAAAGATCCTTATATCCTCTACGATTACTATACCGTAGGTGACTTGATGGGTCAAATTGGCAATGACAATCACCAGATTGACATTAATGCTAATCTTAACGAAGAGCATCCAAGTCATTCAAATCCTAACTGGGTTACCGTTCCTGACAACATTGGTGACGACTACACAATTTATGTGAACAACATTTCGGAAATCACCGAAGTCGTTGGTTATCGTAGTGGCAACACTTGGTACAATGCAGATGGTGCTGAAATCTCTGACCCATCTATCCTCGACTACGGTACTGGCGTTACACCATGGGTTAAGAAGCCTGATCAACAGAGAGTTGAAATCACTTCATTTGAAGACTACGAACCAGCATGGACTATCATGCCTCGTATCTCCTTCTCATTCCCAGTTTCCGATGAAGCTTTGTTCTTCGCTCACTATGATGTGTTGACACAGCGTCCTTCAAGTAACTACTACGTTACCCCATTGGAGTACTACTACTTCAACGAAAATGGTGGCAACATCAACAACCCGAACTTGAAGCCTATGCAGACCATTGACTACGAACTCGGTTTCACCCAGAAGGTGACCAACACCTCTTCGTTGACTTTGACTGCTTACTATCGTGAAATCCGTAACCAGATCCAGATGTACCGTTTCAATGGTGCTTATCCTAAGGCTTACAACTCCTACAGCAACCTCGACTTCGGTACTGTTAAGGGTTTGACTGCTGAATACGACTTGCGTAGAACCAAGAACGCTCGTATCCGTGCCAGCTACACCTTACAGTTCGCTAACAACACTGGTTCTTCAACCTCAACAGCATCTGCTCTGATTGCTGCTGGTGTGCCTAACCTGAGATCAACCTTCCCAACCAACGCTGACCGTCGTCACAGCTTCAACCTCGTGCTCGACTATCGCTTTGGTGGTGGCAAGAAGTATGATGGTCCTGTCATCAACCGCGAAGGCAAGGATCCTATCCAAGTTTTGGCTAACACTGGTTTCGCACTCACCATCAATGGTGGTTCTGGTACTCCTTACACTGCTTCACGTACCATCTCATCTCCTATCGCTGGTGGTAACAACTTGCTGAAGGGTACCTACAACGGCTCCAGAATTCCTGCTTCGTTCCGTTTCGACCTCCGTGTCGACAAGGACATCAACTTCTCTCTTGGCAAGAAGGAAGGTAGCGCTGGCCACGATTGCTTCGTGAATGTATATCTGCAAGTTTTGAACCTGCTTAACTCACAGAATATTGTTAATGTTTATTCCGCTACCGGTAATGCTAATGACGACGGTTATCTGTCGGCTCCTGAATGGCAGCGTGAAATCTACAGCCAAATTGACCCACAGGCTTGGATCGAAATGTACCAAATCTACGTCAATAGCGGCGGCAACTATTCTGGTCCTCGCCAAATTCGTTTGGGTTTAAGCTTCAACTTCTAAAAACGAGAATAATTCATAACGAAAAATTTACATATTATGAAGAATATATTTCGTATCATGTTTGCGGCACTGCTTGTGGTAAGTGCTGTGATTCCCGGAAAGGCTGAAGTCTTCAAGTTTGAAGATGGTGGAAACCGTTCTTTAAGACAGACTACGGCCGGATGTTCTCCATCTTCGGCTTTCGAATGGTTGGACATCAACAATGTTAGAACGCGTATCAATGCTGGTGGTGATATGTGGTGGGACCTTCCTTCAGGAACTGGTTCTAAATATTTCATTCCTGCTAATGGTTCTGCTACTTCTTTGTTCGCTGGTTCTCTTTGGATTGCTGGCGTTGACGTCAATAACCAGCTGAAGTGCGCTGCTATGCGTTTCCGTCAGGTTGGTAACGACTATTGGACTGGTCCTCTGACCATCGACGGTACTGCCGCTATCGACGAAGTGACTTGCGCAAAATGGGATAAGATCTTCAAGATTACCCGTGCTGAAGTTGATGACTTCCTCGCTCACTGCGATGATAATGGTATACCTGTAACAAGTGATGGTTATGAGATTCCTTCCATCATCACAAAGTGGCCTGCTCACCCTGATGAGACTAGCGAAGGTGTCAGCCACTATCTGGCACCTTTCTATGATAACGATGGTGATGGCGAATACGATCCTAATAAAGGTGACTACCCTTACTATGACATTACTAATGAACTTTGCCATACTAAGATCCCGACAATGGACGAAGAACTTGAAGGCTCGGTGTATGGTTCTATCCTTGCTGACCAAGTGCTGAAAGGTGACCAAACTCTTTGGTGGATCTTCAACGATAAAGGTAACTCTCACACTGAATCAAGTGGCCAGGCTATTGGTATCGAAGTTCGTGCACAAGCTTTCGCTTTCGCTACTAACGATGAAATCAATAACATGTCCTTCTACAGCTATGAAATCATCAACCGTTCAACCTACACCTTGACCGGTACTTACTTCTCACCTTGGACCGATATCGACCTCGGTTATGGTTGGGACGACTACGTAGGTTGCGACGTTCTCCGTGGTCTCGGCTATGGTTACAATGGTAAGGCTGTTGACGGTTCTGGTGAACCAGAATCTTATGGTAGCCAACCTCCAGCGTTGGGTATCGACTTCTTCCAAGGCCCTTATATGGATGCCGATGGTATCGATAACCCTAAGTATTCTTATGTTTACTCTGGTCATTACGACCCAACTATTGGTGATACTGTTTATGTTGTCACTGACTCAACCATCATGTGCGACGAAAGTGTCAATGGTGTGAACTTTGGCAACGGCATCGTCGATGACGAACGTTTCGGTATGCGCCGTTTCGTTTATCACGATAATAGCTCAGCTTACAATGGTGACCCACAAACCGCTCCTGAATACTACAACTACTTGCGTGGTATTTGGAGAGATGGTACCAAGATGCGCTACGGCGGCAACGCATATTCAGGTAGCGACGTCGTCGGTCCTGAATGCGACTTCATGTTCCCTGGCGATACCGACCCATGTAACTGGGGTACTCACGGTCTGCCTCCGAATGGCGGTTATCTCGTAAATGGTAAGTACTGGACTGAAGAGCAGTGCGGTAACTCACCTAACGACCGTCGTTTCATGCAGTCTGCTGGTCCTTTCACCCTGGAACCAGGTGCTGTTAACTACATCACCTTCGGTGTTCCGTGGGCTCGTGCTACCTCAGGTGGTCCTTGGGCTTCTGTCGAATTGCTCCGCGTTGTTGACGATAAGTGCCAAGCTTTGTTCGACAACTGCTTCAAAGTCATCGACGGTCCTAATGCTCCTGATTTGACCATCCGCGAACTCGACCAAGAACTCATCATCTATCTGTCGAATTCTGCTATCTCTAACAACTATAAGGAAGGTTACATCGAACTCGATCCTGAAATTCCTACTTCAAGAATTGATGAAGTCATCAACGAAGTTGAGGTTCAAGGTTTCGTCCACTGCGCCGATACTATGATTCTCTATCCTCATAGCTTCGATCCAGCTGCTCCTGTTGACACTATCGCTTGCAATATTGGTGGCATCGATACCGTCCTCTACATTCCTCAGGGATATTATGGTGGTAGCTTCGATACTATCTATGCACAAGTTGGTTGCGTTGACACCACCTTCGTTTGCTCTGTCCAAACTTCAGAAGAGACCTTCTACGATCGCTACTATCGCTTCGAAGGTTATAAGGTTTACCAATTGGCAAACGCTGAAGTTGGTGCCGACGAACTTGACAACACCTCAAAGGCTCGTCTGGTGTTCCAATGCGACATTAAGAACAATGTGACTACTTTGGTCAACTACGAATTCGATGAATCCATCCAAGCCAACGTTCCTAAGAGAAAGGTTGTCGGTGCCGATGGTGGTATCTCCCACAGCTTCGTTGTTACCGAAGATGCATTCTCAACAAGCGAAAACCCAACTTTGGTCAACCACAAGACCTACTACTTCATGGCTGTTGCTTATTCCTATAACAACTACCTCACCTACTCGCAAGAACCTGGTGTCATCAATGGCTTGTATGGTCAGATGAAGCCTTACCTTGAAGGTCGTAAGAACATCCAGTGCTACTCGGCTGTTCCTCACAAGACTGTCAATGGTACAGTTCTCCAATGCTCTTATGGTGACCAACCTTCCATCACTCGTATCGTTGGTATTGGTAATGGTGGTAACGAACTTGAACTCACCGAAGCTTCGGTTAACGAAATTATGTTCAAGGCCGATGGCACTCCAAAGGTTGCCTATTCAGATTCAACTGTTGTCTTGGGCCACCCTGATTACCCAATCAACTATCACCCACAATATGAAGCTGGTTTCGGTCCTATCAATGTTAAGATTATCGACCCATTGAATGTTGTTGCTACCGACTACGAACTCCGTTTCGATGATATGGAAGAAGTCTTCACCGAAAATGTAATCAGTGCTACTGACGTTTATTTGACTGACGATGGCACCAATTACTACATCGGCAATAAGGCTGGCCGTATGGCATCACACTGGTTCTTGGATGACTTGAACGATGATCAACCAGAAATTCAGAGCGATACCCTCACCATTTATCCTGATGAAAAGATGTTCATCGATCGTGGTATTTCGGTCTGCGTTTCACAGGTCTATAACATTGGTCCTATTTGGTGCGGTTACGAATATGACGATAACCAATACTCAGATCATACCGAAGTTGTTGCTCCTAACAATGGTGTAATCAATTCTTCTATCGAATTCGATGATCCTACCGACGTTTGGATGGATGGTATCCGCGATAAGGATGTTCCTGGTACTGTCATCAACTGGATTCGTTCTGGTCAACACATCGACCAAGACGATAATACCAACTCTGACTTCAACATGACATCTTCGTCGAACAACCCATACGACCCATGGGAGAACTTCGAAAAGATTGCTTATGGTACTTGGGCTCCATACGTGCTCTGCTCATTCACCAAGCAAGGCTTCCCAACCAACCCAGGTCCTGTTGCAGGTTCCAACACTCGTGATGGTTCCACCTTCAAGAAGACCGCTAGCGTCGATATCGTGTTTACATCCGATAAATCGAAGTGGACTCGTTGCCCAGTTATCGAAATGTGCATGGATGAAAGACTGTCAGAAAACGGTGCTAAGAGATTCTTCTTGCGTAAGCATGCTTCTGTTGACAAGAATGGTCAAACGCTCGGCGAAGACTATGCAAACATGGAAGCTAGTAACGATCCAGAAAGCCCGAACTACATCGCTGCTCAAGGTATGGGCTGGTTCCCAGGCTATGCCATCGATGTTGAAACCGGTGCTCGTCTGAACATCGCTTTCGGTGAAGACTCTTATCTCGCTGACATGAATGGTCGCGATATGATGTTCAACCCGACTAAGCTCTTGAAGTCAACTGTTGATGAAGAAATGGGTGACTATTCGCAATTGTACGATCCTAACGTTATCCGCAACTATGGTATCGATGATGACCCAGTTATGGGTGGTAAACACTTCGTCTATATCTGGCGTATGGATAGCCTTGCAGTGGCTCCTTCAGTTCCTTACAAGGACTTCTACAGTCCAGCATATGATGCCGGTGCATACCTCTATAGAGCATTCAACTACATCCAAGGTTGCTCTGGTAACATTGGTCAGAACTTGAACAACTTGCTCTACTCGCAAGTCATGTACATCGGTATGCCTATGGGTATCGAAGGCAAGGATTGGTTGCCAGAAGGTAACGATTGCCGTATCCGCATCCGCGTTGCTAAGCCATATGCTCCTGGATACGCTCCAGTCAACCTCCTCGCTCATTCTGAAGATTTGGATCAAAACGATTTGAATCCTAAGTATAAATTCAGCATTGACGGTTTGAACCCAGTGATGAACGATCCTGAAAAGTCAAAGACTGACCTCGACCTCATCACCGTTGTTCCTAACCCATACTATGCATACGCTTCAGAATATGAAGGCAATGCTCTTACCAATAGAGTTAAGATTACCAACCTCCCAAGAAAGTGCGTTGTCACCATCTACACTCTCAGTGGCACGAAGGTCCGTCAATTCCAAAAGGATAACGACGACCCGAACATCAACTGGGATCTTACTAACTTCGCCAACACACCTATCGCTAGCGGTTTCTACTTGATCCACGTCAAGGATTACACAAGCGGTGGTGAAAAGGTTGTCAAGTTCTTTGGTGCTATGCGTAAAGTTGACCTGAATACCTTCTAATATTTAATGTAATTGCTAACACTTAAAAATATCATCATCATGAAGAAATCATTTAGATATATAGTAATGAGCCTTGTAGTCCTTCTTGGATTAACCGCTCCACAAGCATTTGCAGGAAATAAAGACCGTTCAGGACAAGCTGGTGCTGCTGAATTGTTGATTAACCCATGGGCTGCCTCGTCAGGTTGGGGCAATGCTGGTATGTCATTTGTTCACGGCCTCGATGCCATGTATGGCAATGTGGCTGGTATCACTGCTACCAACAAGCTTGACCTTAACTTCTCTAATACGAGTTGGCTCGTTGGTACCGACGTGAACATCTCATCATTTGGCGTTTTGGCTCGCGTTGGCGAATCAAGCGTTTTGGGTGTGTCACTCATGTCGTTCAGCATTGGTGAGATTGCGGTTACTACCGACCAAAATCCTGACCCAAGCACTCAGACCTTCAAACCTAACCTGTTGAACATCAATTTGGCTTTTGGCCACTCGTTCTCCAACAGCATCAGCGGTGGTGCTACCTTGAAGATCATTAGCGAATCCATCAAGGACATGAGTGGTGTTGGCGTCGCTCTCGATGCCGGCATCCAATATGTCACTGGTCCTCTCGATAATGTTCACTTCGGTATCACCTTGAAGAACATCGGACCTACCATGAAGTTCTCAGGCGACGGTATCTCATTCAAGGCCTTCTTTACTGACGATCCTAACAACCACAATCAGTTCACTGTCAATCAGCGTACCGATGAATTCGAATTGCCTACCCAATTGGCTATCGCAGCTGCTTACGATTTCCACATGGGTGCTCAATCGAGACTCACCGTTGCTGGTGACTTCAACTCGAACTCATTCACCAACGACCAATTTACCCTCGGTCTGGAATACGGTTGGAGAGAAATCCTCCTCGTCCGTGCCGGCTATACCTACGAAAATGGTCTGTTGGCTAAGGGTGGTCAAGAAGCTGCAGAATGCATGAATCTCAATAGAGGTCTTTCAGCAGGTTGCTCAATCCAAGTTCCTCTCTCGAAAGATGAAGATGGCTTGAAGCTTGCTATCGACTACTCATATAGAGATACCTATACTTTCAAAGGTACGCACGCTGTAGGTGCTAGAATTATTTTCTAAGAATCTTTCTTATTGAAATTAATTTAGTATCTTTGCAGTCGCAAAGCAAAAAGGACCCTTATTTCGGTAAGGGTCTCTTTTTTGCAATTATTCTTGAACAAATAATTTAATCATGTCAGAAATAAAATACTTTACCCAAGAGGGATTGCAAAAACTTAAAGACGAACTCGATGAGTTGATCCTCAAAGAGCGTCCACGCGTTGTATTGGCCATCCAAGAGGCTAGAGACAAAGGTGATTTGTCAGAGAATGCTGAGTATGATGCCGCTAAGGAAGCCCAGGGCTTGCTCGAAGCAAAAATCGCTGAATTGCAGGATTTGATCTTCAATGCCCGTATTCTTGATGAGTCGAAAATCGACACGTCCAAGGTGCTGCTCTATTCGACAGTCAGAATTCTTAACCTGAAGATTAATAAGGAAATGACCTATACCATCGTTCCTGAAAAGGAAGCTAACTTTAAGGAAGGAAAGATTTCTATCAATTCGCCTATCGGTCAAGGTCTTCTTGGCAAGCAAGTTGGCGAAAAGGCTGAAATTGTCGTCCCTGCCGGTAAGGTCCAATTCGAAATCCTTGAGATTACACGCTAATACGTATCGTTATGGCTACTATTTTTTCTAGAATCATCAAGGGTGAGATTCCTTGCTACAAGATTGCTGAGAACGACAAGTTCTTTGCTTTCATGGACATCAATCCAGTCGCAAAAGGCCACACTTTGGTTGTCCCAAAATGGGAAAACGACTATATTTTCGCATTGGAAGATGATGAAATAGCCGAGATGATGGTCTTCGCTAAAAAGGTTGCTAAGGCTATCGAAAAAGCCATTCCATGCAAACGCATCGGTGTGGCTGTCATCGGCTTGGAAGTGCCTCATGCACACATTCATTTGATTCCTATCACCACCGAAGGCGACTTGGATTTCAAGAAAGAGCATGTGCATCTTACTCAAGAAGAATTCGTGGAAATCCAGAATCGTATTGTCGAACAACTTTAATTGGATAAATCATAAGGCATGAAAAAAGCGCATCGTTGAGGTGCGCTTTTTTTGTGTCAGTTACCGAAGTCGTCGAACATGATGTTTTCTTTCGGAACGCCTAAGTCGTCGAGCATCTTTAACACTGCCGAAATCATCATCGGCGGTCCGCAGAGATAGTATTCGATTTCTTCAGGCTCGCGATGATTCTTTAGGTAGTTGTTGTAAATGACGTTGTGGATGAAGCCGACGTCGCCAGTCCAGTTGTCTTCGGGTTTCGGGTCGGAC
This sequence comes from Bacteroidales bacterium, assembly GCA_045627065.1. GTDB lineage: Bacteria > Bacteroidota > Bacteroidia > Bacteroidales > F082 > Limimorpha. The sequence continues at coordinate 12,309 of JAZQMX010000014.1, forward strand.
AGGGCGATGTGGAAGCTGAAATTCGGATTTTCTTTTTCCAGTTCAGTGAAATCTTCCACATAGAACAGTTCGCGCAACGAGCGTCCGCCATACCAGAATGAAGCTTTCCTAGAAGTGTGTCTGGTTTTGATTTGGTCGAAGATCTGTGAGCGCATAGGAGCCATGCCTGCGCCGCCGCCAATCCACATGATTTCGCGGTCGGTGTCCTTCACGTGGAATTCGCCATAAGGGCCGCTTATCATAACCTTGTCGCCAGGTTTCAGCGAATAGATGTAGGATGAGCAGATGCCAGGGTTGACATTCATGAAATGGCCTGCTTTGCGGTCAAACGGGGGCGTAGCGATGCGAACGTTCAACATGATGATATTTCCCTCGCTAGGCGCATTGGCCATCGAATAGGCGCGGAATTGCGGTTCGGGATTGCGCATCTGTAAGTCCCACAAGCCCATCTTGTCCCAGTCTTCGCGATATTCAGGTTCGACATCAATGTCTTTGTAGTTGACGGTGACTTTTGGCACGTCAATTTGGATGTAGCCGCCCGCTTCGAAGTCGAGTTTCTCGCCTTCGGGTAGCTTCACTACAAACTCCTTGATGAATGTGGCCACGTTGTGGTTCGACACCACTTCGCATTCCCATTTTTTGATGCTCAGGATGCTTTCCGGAACGGCGATTTTCAGGTCTTCGTTCACCTTCACTTGGCAGCCAAGACGCCAGTGGTCTTGCACTTGTTTTCGACTGAAAAAGCCTTTTTCAGTAGGCAGAATGTCGCCTCCGCCTTCCACGACACGGCATTTGCATTGGCCACAGTTGCCTTTGCCACCGCATGCCGATGGAAGGAAAATTTGTTGTTCAGCGAGTGTTGAGAGCAGCGAACTGCCAGGTTGCACTTCAACGTCTTTCTTTCCGTTGATGGTAATCTTCACTTTGCCTTTGGGCATGAGTTTGTTGCGTACAAAGACAAGCAAACCAACAAGCAGCAATACGATAATGAGGAAGACTGCGATGCTGAGAATTATGGTTGTGGAGTTGAGTAATGTCATGATGATCAGATTTTAATGCCTAAAAACGCCATGAAAGCGATGCCCATCAACCCAGTGATGATGAATGAAATTCCGATGCCTTGCAGACCTTTGGGAATGTGCGAATAGCGAATCTTTTCGCGGATGGCGGCGATGCCCACGATGGCCAAAAGCCAGCCGAGGCCTGAGCCTAAGCCATAGACGGCGGCTTCGCCGACGTTGTTGAAACCGCGTTCTTGCATGAAGAGCGAACAGCCCAAGATGGCGCAGTTGACGGCGATCAATGGGAGGAAGATGCCAAGGGCGGAATAGAGCGATGGACTGAATTTTTCAATCACCATTTCCAGAATCTGCACGATGGCAGCTATGATGGCGATGAACAAGATGAAACTTAGGAAACTCAAATCGACGGAAGCGAATTTCGGGCTGATCCACGATAAGGCTCCTGGAGATAATAGGTATTTGTTGACCAAATAGTTGATCGGTACAGTAACCAAAAGGACGAAGGTGACGGCAACGCCCAAACCAAAGCTGGTCTTGACGGTCTTCGACACGGCCAAGTAGGAACACATGCCCAAGAAATAGGCAAATATCATGTTGTCGATGAAGACTGACTTGATGAAGATGTTGAACAATTCCATGACCGTAGTTTATTTGTTGTTGTCTTGAAGTTCGGGATGGCGCGTGCGCTGAATCCATATGATGATGCCCACGATGATAAGCGCCATGGGAGGCAAAATCATCAGGCCGTTGTTCATGTAGCCGGCATCGTAGAACGATTGTGGAATGATGCGATAGCCGAACAAGGTTCCGGATCCAAGCAGTTCACGGAAGAAGGCTACGATGATAAGGATGAGGCTGTAACCCAGTCCGTTGCCCAAACCATCAAGAAACGATTCCCAAGGCTTGTGCGACATGGCGAAGGCTTCCAAACGGCCCATCACGATGCAGTTGGTGATGATAAGTCCGACGAAGACGGAAAGCTGCTTGCTGACGTCATATACAAAGGCTTTGAGGAACTGGTCAACCAAGATGACCAAAGCAGCTACAACAACGAGTTGCACGATGATTCGGATGCGCGATGGGATGCCTTTGCGTAGGCATGAGATGATGAGGTTGGAAAATGCCGTGACCACAGTGACTGAGATGCCCATCACCAAGGCGGGTTTCAGTTTCGCGGTGACGGCGAGGCAAGAGCAGATACCTAACACCAAAACGGTAATCGGGTTGGCCTTGCGCAGCGGTTCTATGATAAGTTTCTTGAAGTTGCTCATTTCTTGATCCTTTCAAAATAAGGTAAATAGCATTGCAACACGTTTTGAATCATCTCGTCAACGCCTTTCGAGGTGATGGAGCCACCCGTGATGGCATCGACGGCATGGTCGCGTTCGGCTTCGGGCAGGCTCATTATGCCGCCTTTCTGCACCTTAATGGATACGAACTTGCTGCCTTGCATGATGGTCTTGCCGACAAACTGTTTCTGGAATGCCTCTGTCGTGATTTCGCCGCCAAGACCAGGGGTTTCGGAAGCATGGTCGAAGTTGGCACCAAGAACGGTGTTGCCATCGGCTGCGATGGCGATGTAGCCCCAAATGGCACCCCAAAGTCCATTGCCTTGCAAGGGGATTACGTATGCCAAGTTGGAATCGGTATTGATGAGGAACAATGGAAGTCCGTATGGTTTGCCTTGTTCCTTGTTGTAAAGTTCTTGTTTCAGGTCGGTGTCGAATGCTTTTCCCGATTCGTCAATGACATTGCCTTCGCCGTCCAATAAAAGCATCAAGGTGCAATGTTTTTCGAAAAGTTGTTTGACATTGTCAGCATTGACGTTGGGAATGCCAGCGGCGCTTAGGATGTTGATTTTCTTCTCGTTGTCCTTGTTGTTCTTTTGGAAGGGCGCCAAATAGATGGCAGCCACCGAGAGCAAGGCCGCCACGACGACGACCAAGATGGTGGAATACATGAAGATGTATCGGTTACTGTTGATGTCTTTTTTCATTTCGTCGTGGTTTTGGAATTGACAATGGTGCGTTTTTGGCGCATCTTGATATTGCGGGCCACCACACAATGGTCGATGAGTGGCGCGAAGATGTTCATGAGGAGGATGGCGAGCATCATGCCTTCGGCGTAGGCCGGATTGACGACGCGAATCATGACGGCAAAGATGCCGATCAGCAAGCCGTAAATCCATTTGCCTGTGTTGGTCTGCGGTGCGGTGACAGGGTCAGTGGCCATGAAGACGGCACCAAACATGAAGCCGCCCATCAGCAGATGATAGTAGAATGGCAGTTGCATGTAAGGCGTTGCTCCGATGGCGTTGAAGACCAACCCCATTCCGATGGCTCCAGCAAACACCGACACCATGATGCGCCAGCTGGCGATGCCTGTGATGAGCAACAAAATTGCACCGAGAAGGATGGCGATTTTTGAGGTCTCGCCTAGGCTGCCAGGGATGCCGCCCCAAATCATGGTCCAAACGGAAGGAAGGTCGGTGCTGCCATTGGCCAACAGACCGAGTGGGGTAGGCCCTGTTGTCGCGTCAGGCAGGTTGGCAATCCAAACCTTGTCGCCCGACATGCAGGAAGGATAGGCGAAAAAGAGGAATGCGCGTGCGGTGAGGGCTGGGTTGACGATGTTCATGCCCGTGCCGCCAAAGGCTTCCTTGCCGATGATGACGGCGAAAGCAGTGGCTAAGGCGACCATCCACAAAGGGATGTCGGGAGGCAATACAAGAGGAATCAGCATGCCCGTTACCAGGAAGCCTTCGTTGACTTCGTGGTGACGCACTTGCGCGAAGATGAATTCGATGGCGAGGCCAACGACGTAGGAGACCACAAAAGTGGGTATGGTTTTAGCCAAGCCGAATCCTAACATTTTCCAGAAACTGACGCTTTCGGCTGCGGCGAGGAAGTGCTGGTAGCCGACGTTCCAAATGCCAAACAGAACTGTGGGCATCAAGGCGATAACCACGAAAATCATGGTGCGTTTGAGGTCGATGGCATCGCGGATTTGACAGCCTTTCTTGGTGGTCTTGTCGGGGACGAAGAGAAAACTCTCGAAAGCCTCGAAGGTCGATTGCAGCCAACTGAATTTGCCGCCTTCCACGAAGTTGGGCTTGATTTTGTTGACATAACGGCGCAGTCCGCTGATGCGTTCTCTTGGAGTGCCGCCTTGCTCTTCTTTGGGAGCAACGAAGAAATCACGGAACCAATTTTTCATCACGCATTCTCCTTTCTCATCAAATCCAAGCCTTTACGGATGATTTGCTGTATGTCGGTTTTCGAAGTGTCGATGAACTCGCACAAGGCAAAATCTTCTTCGTCAACTTCGTAAATGCCAAGGTTTTCCATCAAGTCGATGTCTTCGATGATGCAGGCCTTAATGAGTTGCAGGGGCAAAATGTCGAACGGGAAGACCTTCTCAAATTCACCAGTCACGACGAATGGACGTTCTTCACCGTGTGTGTTGGTGTCGAGTTCGTAGGTCGGATGGAGCGATTTAGGGACGAATGCCGAAGGGAAGGTGCGCGAAACGCTGAACTTCTTGAATCCAGGCCAAATCCAGCCGAGCATCTCTTGACGGTTGTCGCCTTCGGGGATGACGCTCAACATGTTGTGGTAGAAACCGATGAAGTCGTTGTCGTTCACTGCTCTGCCCGTCAGCACGTTGCCGCTGATGATGCGTTGGTGGCCGTCTTTGAGGTTGCCGTGAACCATAGCTCCGATTTGCGTCCCGATTTGGGTGCGTATGTAATGTGGCTTTTGCAAACCTGTACCGGCAACGGCATAAATGCGGCTGAAATCGAGTATCCCGGTGAGGAAATAATGCCCAATATTTATGACATCGGCCAAGGTGCAATACCAAACGATGTCACCTTTGTTGATAGGACAGATTTTATTGATCTGTGTGCCGATGTTGCCTGATGGGTGCGGTCCGCTAAAAGTGTGAATCGTAACATTTTTTGCTTTGAGCAGCACTTCCGATTTCGTTTTTTCCGCATGGACGCAAAGATGTAACTTCTTGTCGCTCAATATGGATAGCACTTCAAGGCCTTTTTGCAGCGAATCGGGGAAATGCTCAGCGATGAAATTCATGTCGGGTGCCAAGGGCGATGAGTCAAAGGCGGAGATGAAAAATGCCTTGGGCGTGTCGTCGGGGTTGGCGATGGTGGAGTAGGGACGCTGCCGGATCATTGGCCAAAGGCCAGTCTCTAGGAGTTTTTCCTTAATGATGTCAGGTGAGAGGTGAGAAGTGAGAGGTGAGAGGTGAGAGGTTGAGCTCTGGCTTCGCTCAGTGGCCTCAATGACAACGGCTTGCAACAATCGTTTTTCGCCGCGTCGTATTTCCTTGACGGTGCCGTTCACGGGCGAGGTAAAGGTGATGCGTTCATCGTGTTTGTCGATGAAAAGCGGTGTGCCTACTTCAACCATGTCGCCTTCTTGCACAAGAAGTCTTGGCGTAACGCCAATGAAATCAGTGGGTTGAATGGCATAGAACTTCGCATCGAGGCACTCGACGGCTTCTTCTGCCTTGCCTTTCAGCTTGATGTCTAATCCTTGCTTGATTTTGATGACTTGTGTCATAGCTATTATTTGCCGCAAAGTTACGATTTATTTTGCTTGCAAAATCGTTCAATGCATGTTTCAATTGGGTTTTGCTTTTTTTCTGACAACTTTACAGACGAATTGGAATTGGTGGATTTGGGTATTGAAATTTTCCCTACCTTTGCTCACTTTATTTTAAGGTATGAATGGAAGTAAATTCTTTACATTAGTCCAAAATGGAGCCTTTGAACTGAAGGCCAACAAGAATATAATCAACGATTTGAATGTTTTCCCTATCCCCGATGGCGACACCGGCGATAATATGTTCATGACCATCAATTCGGGTTGTGCGCAAGCCAAACAACTTGCTTCGCAGTCGGATTCTGTCGCTTCGGTGGCCGATGCCTTGTCGAAAGGGATGTTACTTGGCGCTCGCGGCAACTCGGGCGTCATCCTTTCGCGCATCTTTGCTGGCCTCGCTCGCGGTCTGAAGGATGTGGAAGAAGCCTCGGTCGCAGACTTCGCCCATGCCATGAGTTGTGGCGTGGAAGAGGCCTACGGCTCGGTGAGCGTCCCTGTGGAAGGCACCATTCTTACGGTGTTGAAAGATGCTACTAACAAGGCTAACATGTTGAAATCCGATTCGTTGGAGAATTATTTCGGCGCTTTGCTGCCCGAAATGGAAGCCTCGCTGGATCGTACGCCCGACTTGCTCCCTGTACTGAAAGAAGCGGGAGTGGTAGATAGCGGCGGCGCTGGCTTGCTCTGCATCTTCCGTGGCATGGACAAAGCACTGAAAGGCAATGTGCTGAGCAACGATGCCGAATCCGAAGATAAGGGCGCACAGAAACCTCAGGTCAACTTGGATGCTTTCACTGCCGATAGCGAGTTGATGTTTGGCTATTGCACCGAGTTTTTGCTCCGCTTGCAGCGTTCTAAGGTTAATTTGGAAACTTTCGACGTGCAAGAAATCATTGATTATCTGAATGCTGCTGGCGATTCGGTGGTTTGCTTCCGTGACGACAGCATCGTGAAAGTGCATGTGCACACTAAGACACCTGGCGACATTCTTTCGCATTGTCAGCGTTGGGGTGAGTTCTTGACCCTGAAAATCGAGAACATGACGTTGCAACATCACGAGACGAACATCCGCAATGCGTTCTCGAAACCGCACAAGGCTTACGGCATCGTGACGGTGGCTTCGGGTCAAGGCTTGGTGAATGCCTTCAAGGAGGCTGGTGCCGATTTCGTCATCGAAGGCGGCCAAACCATGAATCCATCGGCGCAGAGCTTCGTCGAGGCTTTCGACGAGGTGGCGGCCGACACGATTTTTGTGTTCCCGAACAATTCCAATATCATTCTCACAGCACAGCAAGCCGCCGAACTATACGACAAGTCGAAGGTCATCGTGCTGCCTTCCAAGACGATGGGCGCTGGTTATGTGGCCATTGCTTCGATGGATTTGTCGATAAAAGATACAGATTCCATCGTCGCCTCAGCCAACGAAACCATGCAAGGTGTGGTCTGCGGTATGGTGACGCGTGCCACGCGCGACACTTCGCTTGATGGTGTCAATATCCATAAGAACGATAGCCTCGGCATCTGCCATGGCGACATTCTTTGCGATGCGCCTAATCCCGAAGATGCTGTCGTCCAGCTTTGCGAAAAGATAGAGGTGGCCGACCACGATGTGACGCTCATATTCAAAGGCGAAGACTCGCCAATGGACGATGCAGAACAACTCGTTGAACGTCTGCAAAAACTCTATCCAAGAACAGAATTCATCATGACTGACGGTGGTCAGCCTATTTATCATTATATCATCGTGTTATGTTAACATTTTTCACTGATACAGATACTGATTTCGGCCCAAGAGAGGTGGAAAAATACGGCTGCAAACTCATCAGTATGCCGTATAGCTATGGTGGGAAGACCTTTTTCCCTTACGTAGATTACCAAGAATTCAACAGCCGCGAGTTTTATGATATGCTTCGTTCGGGCGTGTTGCCAACCACTTCCGCCATTGGCGAACAGGACTACATCAACTACTTCGAGCCTGAATTTGCTGCTGGCAATGACATCCTCTACGCTCACTTCTCGCGTGAGATGACCGTCACCTTCGATGTCATGGACAAGGCTTTGGCCAAGCTGAGGGAAAAATATCCCGAAAGGAAATTCTACGAGGTTGACGCAAAAGGAATTACGACAATGGCTTACATCGTGCTGCGTGCCATCGCCGAGCTTTACAAGGCAGGCAAGACGGGCGAGGAAATCGTGGAATGGAGCAAGACCGAATTGGATCACTATGCCATGTATTTCTTTGCCGACGACTTGAAGTTCTTCCGTCGTAGCGGTCGCGTAGGCGGTTTGGCTGCCACAATGGGCGGCTTGATTGGCTTGCGCCCTATCATCACGATGAGCAAGCAAGGCCGCATGGAAAGCATCGGAACCGAAAAAGGCCGCACTAAGGCTATGGAACGCTTGCTGAAGTATGTCGATGAGATGGGCGATGACGTTAAGAATCACCTTATTGTCATTGGTCATACCGATGCACCTGAGTTGGCTCAGCAATTTGCTGAAATGATGAAAGCCAAGTATGGAGCCGACTTGAATATAGAAACCGTCGTCGTCAATCCTACGGCGGGTAGTCACTGTGGCCCCAATGGTATGGGTGTTTGTTTCCACTCGAAAGACCGTTTCTCGAAATGATAAAGATTGTCGTTGACTGCTTTGGTGGCGACCACAGCCCTGATGCCAATATCGATGGCAGTTTGTCGGCTTTGGCCAAGATGCCCGATTTATATCTCATCCTCACGGGTGACGAAGCCATCTTGAAAGCCAAGCTGGAAGGCCGCGACTACGACCATGCGCGTTTGGAAATCGTGCATGCCCCAGAGGTCATCGGTTGCGATGAGAAACCTACCGACGTCATCCGCTTGAAGAAGGAAAGCTCGATGGTGAAAGGCATCCGTTTGTTGCGCGACGAGGACGACATTGCCGGCATGGTGAGTGTCGGCTCGACAGGTGCTTTGGTGACCGCCGCTTTGGTGCGCATTGGCCGTCTGAAGGGTGTCATCCGTCCAGCGTTTTGCCCTATCTTGCCTACCATGGCAGGGGGCATCGTTGGCATTTGCGACAGCGGTGCCAATGTGGAGGTTACATCTGACCATCTGCGTCAGTTCGCCATCATGTCGAGCCTTTATTTGGAAAATGTCTATAATGTTAAAAATCCGCGCATTGCGTTGTTGAACGTGGGCAAGGAAGCCGAAAAAGGCGACGATTTGCGCAAAGAGGCATACAAGTTGCTTGAAACCACCGAGAACATCAATTTTGTGGGTAATATGGAAAGTCGCGACTTGCTTTCGGGCAACTACGATGCAGTGGTTTGTGATGGTTTTTCGGGCAACGTGCTCGTGAAGACCACCGAAGGCACTGCGCTTGAATTGCTGAAGAAAATCAAAAAGGACATCTTCTCGCGTACTATTTATAAGATTGGTGCGTTGTTGATGAAACGCATGTTTGCCGAAGAGAAGGAGTTCATGAACTACCAGAACTATGGCGGCAGTGTGCTCCTTGGAACCTCGAAGGTGGTGGTGAAAGGCCACGGAAGCAGTAAGGCCGTCGCCATCGAAAAATGTATCGAACAAGCCTATCGCATGAAAGTGAGCGAGTTAGGCGAAAAAATAGAAACAGAAATCCTAAAATACGAACACTATGAAGAAGCCTAAGAACATCTTTGAAGAAGTACAGAAAATCATGGCTAAGCAGTTGAGAGTCAGCGCTGACAAGATTCAGATGGACACTCAAATCAAGAGAGACCTGAACGCCGACTCGTTGGATATCCTCCAGCTTTTGCTTCGCATCGAAGACGACTACGATATCCAGATTCCCGAAGAGGAATTGGCTACCTTCACTACCGTTGGCGATGTGGTGAAATTTCTTGAATCACTTTAATAATCAACGATTTGCCATGAAAAAGACTTTGTTGTTGCTCGGATTGGTGTTTTTCGCTCTTGGACTTTTTGCCCAAGATTTTGAATTGCCATGCGCCAACGTTACCTACAGGCCTGATGTTCAGACCGTCATGCTTTATGCCGATGGCGACCAGCTGAACGAACCGATTATTCCGTTGGACGACATGATGGGCCGGCTTACCTTGTCGTTCGATGTCCTCAATGGTCAAGGCGATGTGCTGAATTATACTTTTATTCATTGCACTAGCGATTGGTATCCGACTGATATCCAGCGCGTCCAATATGCCTCAGGCTTTGAATCTGACAGAATCGATGATATCGCTTTTTCCCGTAACACCTTGATTGATTATGTGAATTATCAACTCGTTTTTCCGCGCGAAGACCTTGTGCCGCTCATTTCGGGCAATTATCTCTTGATTGTCTTTGGCGATGATATGAGTGAGGAAAACCTGTATTTCACTCGTCGTTTCATGGTCTTGGACGAAAAAGCGCATGTGGGTGCTTCGGTGCCGCGTTATCCCGATGATTTGTCGCTCGCTGATTCGCACCAGCAACTCGATGTGCGTGTGGCGATGGGTAACATTCCAAATGCTAATGTGCAGCAATACACCAACTTAACCATCAAGCAGAACGGCCGTTTGGATAACATGGTTGAAGGTCTGAAGCCCTCTTTCGTCTATCCTGATTACCTCTCCTACGAGCACGAACCGCTGACCATTTTTCCTGGCATCAATCAGTTTCAGCGTTTCAATATCTGCAATTTCTATTTCCAGTCGGAAAATCTTGCCCACATTCGTCAGACGGATGATTATTTCGAGATAGACATTGCCACCTTGGAGTCGCGTGCCCGAAAAGCATACAGTACTTACCAAGACGCTCATGGTGAGAAAGTTATCTATGTGGAAAAGACTGGCGAGGATCCATCAACCGAGGCCGACTATGCACGCGTCAATTTCTTCTATCAGTGCGAAACGCCTTATGACGAGGATGTCTATCTAATGGGTGCTTTCAACGATTGGCTTTTCAATGACCGCAACCGCATGGAGTATAGTCCTCGCTATCATGGCTATTTCGTCTCACTTTTGCTGAAACAGGGCTATTACAATTTCATGGTGACCACGCTCGACCGAAACACGCTTGAAGTCAGCACTGAACTGACGGCTGGCAATTTTTGGGAGACCAACAACGTGTATCACCTTTATTTCTACTATTATAATGCCATCAAGGGCTACGATGAGCTGATTGGCTATTCTGTCGTGAATTCACATTAAACCATGGTTGACGAGGGGCGCATCACATTGTTTGCTGAGGTCTTGTTGCCGATACCGGTGCCGGGAACCTTCACCTATCGTGTGCCTTTCGAGTTGAACGATCGGGTAAAAATCGGTCAAAGGGCGGTGGTGCAGTTCGGCAAGAGCAAAATCATGTCGGGACTGATTGTCGATTTGACCGAAACCGTGCCCCAATGCGAGGTGAAGTATCTGATGGATTTGCTTGATGTTCAGCCTATTATTAACGAGAAGCAGCTGAAATTCTGGGATTGGATTCGCACCTATTATATGTGTCATCTTGGCGAGGTGATGCAAGCCGCCTTGCCTTCGGCCATGAAGCTGAGCAGTGAGTCGATGGTGGCTCTTTCGCCTGATTTTGAACTCGATGCGATGGCACTCAACGACTTCGAATATATGATAGTCGAAGCCTTGCAGATACAGCCCAAAATCGCCATCAGCGAAGTCAGCAAAATCATCGGTTTCAAGAAAGTGATGCCGCTGATTCACACCATGATGGAGAAAGGTATCGTGGTGATTGAAGAGGAACTGAACGAGAAATACAAGGCTAAATACGAGCGTTTTGTAAGGCTTTCAGCCGACTATCGCGACGAACAGAAACTCTCGGAGTTGATGGATGCGCTCACCAAGCGCGCCTATAAGCAACTGGAAGTCCTTTTGGCGTTTATTACCTTGGGAGGCGATTGCGATAACGACGTGTTAGCCACCGAGTTACTGAAGAAAGCCAATGCCAATTCCACGATTTTGAAAACCATGGCGGAGAAAGGCATTTTCGAGGTCTATGAAAAGAAAGTCAGCCGGTTGAAGGAATTTAAGGTGCAAACCGATGTATCGACTATTCAACTGACTGACGCACAGCAAAATGCTTTCGACCAGATCAAACAAGGCTTTGGAGAAAACAAGCCGGTTTTGTTGCATGGCGTGACCTCTTCGGGCAAGACTGAAATCTATATCAAGTTGATTCAGGAAGCCATCGACAAAGGCAAACAAGTGCTTTATCTGTTGCCTGAAATTGCACTTACTGCTCAGATTATCAATCGCCTAAAACAATATTTCGGTGACCGATTGGGCGTTTATCATTCGCGTTATGGTGCCAACGAGAGGGTAGAAGTGCTTGAACAAGTGCGCGATTTCGCCCAAACCAAATCGAATCGTCGGCAAATCATCATCGGGTCGCGTTCGGCCATTTTCTTGCCTTATTCTGATATCGGTCTCATCATCGTTGACGAAGAACACGACAGCAGTTTCAAGCAGATTGACCCATCACCGCGCTACAATGCCCGCGATGCCGCCATCGTGTTGGCTGCCATGCACAAGGCAAAGATTTTGCTCGGTTCGGCGACACCTTCTTACGAAAGTTATTTCAACGCCTTGAGCAAACGTTACAAACTCGTTGAAATCACGGAGCGTTTCGGTGGCGTGCAGATGCCTGAAATCATCCTTTCCGACATGCGCGTGGAGAAGCGTCGCAAGACCATGCAGGCCGATTTTGGCGGTACGCTCGTCGATGCCATGAAAGAGACTTTGGAGGAAAAGAATCAGGTCATTCTGTTCCAAAACCGACGTGGTTTTTCGTTGCGATTGGAGTGCGACGATTGCCATTATGTGCCCCAATGTATCAATTGCGATGTGAGCTTGATTTACCACAAACAGCAGAATGTGTTACGCTGCCATTATTGCGGCTACACTACGACCGTTCCGACGGAATGTCCAAGTTGCCATAGCACGAACATCAAAATGCATGGCTTTGGTACTGAGAAGATTGAGGAAGACTTGCAGTTGGTGATGCCCGATGCCAAGGTGGCTCGTCTCGACTTGGACACCACGCGATCGAAGAACGATTACCAGAACATTTTGGAACATTTTCAGGACAAGGAAACCGACATTTTGGTAGGCACTCAGATGGTCACCAAGGGCTTGGATTTCGACTCGGTGAAGGTGGTGGGCATCTTGAATGCCGACAACATGCTTTCGTTCCCCGATTTCCGTGCCCATGAGCGCAGTTTCCAGCTGATGTCGCAAGTGGCAGGTCGTGCGGGCCGAAAAGGCAAGCAGGGTAGGGTCATCATCCAGACTTACGAACCAGCGCATCCCGTGCTTCAAGACGTGCTGAACAACGACTTCCGAGGCTTGTACGAAAAACAGATGATCATCCGCAATCAGTTTGGCTATCCGCCCTTCTATCGTATCGTTTTGATTCGTCTGAAACATAAAGACTATCAGAAACTTAACCCTGCTGCAGCGGAATTGGCTTCGCAACTTCGGGCCATTTTCAAGCAAGATCTTCTTGGACCTGAATATCCGGTGGTATCGAGGGTGAAAAACATGTATATCAAGCAGATGCTGGTGAAATTTCGCCGCGAACACAACGCACAAGCCATCAAGAACCTGATTGCGGAGCAGATACGCCTTTTCCAGCAAAATCTCGACTACAAATCGGTCCAAATTCAGATTGATGTCGATCCGATGTAAACTTCCAACTTGAGTTTTTCCCATTTCGTTTCCGTTTTTGGCTTTTTGTCGCGATTTACCGCTTTTAGTCTCGAATAATTCACTATTTTCGCCGTTTCTTTTTCGAAATCACACATCCTATGAAAATACGTCTTTCGTTACTGCTTTCGCTTCTGTTTTTGGCACAGTTTAGTTTTGCTTCCATCACCGTAAAGGGAAGAGTTTTCGACCAAAGCACGGGCGCTCCGATGGAATATGCCACGGTGCGTGCTTGCCATCTTCCTGATTCCGCTTTCGTTCAGGGTGGCATCACCGACCCTTCGGGAAATTTCTCACTACAGTTGGAAAAAGGTCGTTATGTGCTTGAATTCCAATACATGGGATTTCTTCCGACCTTTAAGAATGTGAATCTTGATGGCTCGAAATCGACAGTCGATGTGGGTAAAATCCAGCTGAAGCCTGACAGCCAGATGCTGAATGAAGTGAATGTGGTGGCCGAAGTCAGCACCTACGAAATGACTTTGGACAAGCGTGTCTTCAATGTGGGAAAGGACGTGAGCAATACTGCTGGCAACGCGATTGAGGTGTTGGAAAACATTCCTGCCGTTTCGGTTGACGTGGAAGGCAATGTGAGTTTGCGTGGCGATGAAGGTGTCCGCATCCTCATCGACGGCAAGGAATCGGGCCTTTCGGGCATGAGCACGCAAGATGCGCTTCGTACCCTGCAAGGCGATATGATTGAGAAAGTGGAAGTCATCACCAATCCTTCGGTGCGTTACGATGCTGAAGGCTCGGCGGGTATCATCAATATCATTTTGAAGAAGGACAAACGTCAAGGTTTCAACGGCGCCCTCAATGTGCGTGGCGGCTATCCTTGGCAATATGGCGCTTCGTTTACGGGCAATTACCGCCTGAAGCGCTGGAACCTGTTCAGCAGCGTAGGCTACAACCATCGCTCGAACATCGGTGGCGGCGTGAATAAGACAAAACACTTCACCGACATCATCGGTACCGACACCATTTTCGACCAAATCACCGACCAGACGACTGAACGCACGATGGGTCGCGATGGCGTGAATTTCCGCCTTGGTGCCGACTATTACATCACCGACCGCGACATCCTCAGCGTGGCAGGTATGGTGCGCTACGGCAAGAACACCTCGCACCCGACGGTGAAATATTTCGATGAGTATCCTTTGCTCGACTCTTCGTCATACGATGTGCGTTCGGAAGATTGGCAAGAAACTTCACCGATGTATGAAGTCAACATGAGCTACGACAAGACTTTCGACCGCGAAGGCCAAAGCCTGAAAGCCGAAGTGCGTTATTTCCAGAATTATGAAGACTCCGAATCTAACATTACTGAAAAAATCTATCTGAGCCCTGATGATATGTCGCACTCCATCTTCGACCTTTATCAGAGAACCAAGGAAAACCAAAGCATGCGCAATGTTCAGGCCACTGTCGATTATGTGCATCCTTTCGCACAGAAAGCCCAATGGGAGATTGGCGGAAAATACACTTTCCGCGACATCAACGACTGGTCGGGGGTGACCCAGAAGGGCGATGATGGCCAGTACCATCCTTTGGAAGACTATTGCTACGACTATGAATACAACGAACAGGTGTCGGCACTCTACACCAGCATCGGCAACGACTGGGGACGTTGGTCGGCACAGGTGGGTTTGCGTGCCGAGATGACGAACATCTACACCAACATGAAAGGCTATGCCCACGATGGCAACGATTCCATCAACCGCACTGATACTATCAATTTGTTTCCGAGTGCTCACATTAACTATTCGTTCAACGAGAACAACCAGTTGCAAATCAGTTACACGCGCCGCATCCGTCGTCCGGGTTTCTGGGACATGAGTCCTTTCCGCAGTTACAACGACAACCGTAACATCCGCATGGGTAATCCAGGATTGAAGCCTACCTACATGGACAGCTACGAGTTGGGTTACATCCACTTCTGGGAACGCTCAAGCCTGAGCTTTACTACCTATTATCGTCATGGCACCAATATGCGCCGCAATTACACCTACGAAGAAGACGGCGTTTATTACAGTATGCCTGTCAATTTCGGCAAGGCCGATGACTTTGGCGCTGAGGCCGTCGTGCAAGGACAGATCTTGAGCTGGTGGAACCTGAATGGGAATGTCAATTTCTTCAAGTCGTTCACGCGTGGCACTATCGAAGGCCAATATTATGAGACCAAATCGTGGATGTGCTTTGCCCGTGTGCTCAGCAAGTTCACCATCGTGAAAGGCCTCGATTTGCAGCTTACGGCGCACATCATGGGTCCGCATTTAGAGCCACTCGGCAAGCGTGATGGCGAATGGTGGCTCGATGCTGCCATCAGCAAGGAAGTGTTCAAAGGCAACGGCACCATCACTTTCAACGTGCGCGATGTGTTCGGCACGCGTGGCCATGGCGGCGAATCGTGGGGCGACAACTTCTGGCAATACAGCAACAGCACTTGGAACCGCACTTCCATGTCGCTCAATTTCAACTATCGCATCAACCAGCAGATGAACAAGCGCGGCAAACGCCCGATGGACGATGGCGGTGGCGACGACGAAGGCGGCGGCTCCGAAGAGATGTATTAAGCACCTTGAAAATTCGCAAAATGAGAAACACATTTTGCGAATTTTTTTCTAAATTTGCGGCTTATTGTTGCAACAAAATATCCGCTATTATGATATGTTTTTTTCAATCTGATAATCAGCGTGTTATAGCAGTTGACACGCGTGTTGAGCAATCTCCTGATGACATCAAGAAGCTTTCGTGGCTGTTTGGCAATGCGAAACAGGTCACCACAAAGTCGGTGAAAGGCCATTTTGTGGGTCCGCGCCGCGAGATGATTACGCCTTGGAGCACCAATGCCGTCGAAATCACTCAGAACATGGGCATCGAAGGCATCGACCGCATCGAGGAGTTTTTCAGAGTCGAATCGAAAGACGCTCCTTTCGACCCGATGCTGCAAAACCGTTACGAGAACCTCGGCCAGAAGGTGTTCACCACCGAACGTAAGCCTGAACCGCTGAAATATATCGACGACATTGAGGCCTACAACCAACAAGAGGGTCTGGCCCTGAGTGGTGAGGAAATGGATTATCTGAAAGGCATATCAGAAAAGATTGGCCGCAAACTCACTGATAGTGAAGTGTATGGATTCGCACAAGTCAACTCCGAGCACTGCCGTCACAAGATTTTCAACGGTACCTTCATCATCGATGGCAAGCAGATGCCTAACACGCTCTTCGCCTTGATCAAGAAGACCTCGAAGGAAAACCCGAACAAGCTGGTCTCAGCCTACAAGGACAATGTGGCTTTCATCCTCGGCCCGAAAGTCGAGCAGTTTGCTCCCGAAGCACCAAATGTGCCTTCATGCTTCCAAATCAAGGATATCGACACCATCATTTCGCTGAAAGCCGAAACGCACAACTTCCCGACCACCGTTGAGCCTTTCAATGGTGCGGCAACGGGCAGCGGCGGCGAAATCCGCGACCGTCTGGCTGGCGGACAAGGCAGTTTGCCTTTGGCAGGAACGGCTGTATATATGACTTCCTATCCACGCACCGAAGCCGACCGCGCGTGGGAAAAGGACAGCGAACCACGTCCGTGGCTCTATCAGACTCCCGAAGAGATCCTCATCAAGGCTTCCAATGGCGCTTCCGATTTTGGCAACAAGTTCGGTCAGCCGCTCATCAACGGCAGCCTCTTGACTTTCGAACATAATGAACAACAAAGCCTGGGTTACGACAAGGTCATCATGTTGGCAGGCGGTATCGGCTTCGCCAAAAAGAATGATGCCAAGAAGCTGGAACCTGAAGAAGGCGATATCATCGTGGTTTTGGGTGGCGATAACTACCGCATCGGAATGGGTGGCGGCGCTGTGTCGAGTGTCGATACGGGCCAATACAGCAATGCCATCGAGTTGAATGCCGTGCAGCGTGCCAACCCCGAGATGCAGAAACGCGTCAGCAACGTGATTCGTTCCATGGCTGAAAGCGACTGCAATCCTATCCGCAGCATCCACGACCATGGTGCTGGCGGTCACCTCAACTGCCTCTCCGAACTCATCGAAGACGCTGGCGGTGTGGTGTACGTCGATAATCTGCCTGTGGGCGACCCGACTTTGTCCGACAAGGAAATCATCGGAAACGAGTCGCAAGAGCGTATGGGCTTGTTAGTCAACAAGAAAGACATTAAGATTATCAAGGAAACGGCTGCTCGTGAACGCGCTCCATATTACGAAGTCGGTAAAGTGACCGGTGACGAGCGCCTGCGTTTTGTCCGCAAGAAAGGCACTGCTCCTATCGATTTGGCATTGTCCGATTTCTTCGGTAGCGCTCCTAAGACGATACTTCACGATACCACCAAGCCATATCATTTCAAGAAGATAAGCTACACCAAGCGCGATTTCCACAAGTATCTGGAAAGAGTGTTGCAGCTGGAAGCCGTGGCTTGCAAGGACTGGTTGACCAACAAGGTCGATCGTTCTGTTACAGGTCGCGTGGCGCAACAACAATGTGTTGGTGAGATTCAGTTGCCTTTGAGCAACCTCGGCATCAGCGCATTGGATTACAATGGCAAGCGCGGCATCGCTACCGCTTTGGGTCATGCTCCAATCCCAGGTTTGATTAACCCTGCTGCCGCTTCGCGTCTTTCGGTTTCCGAAGCTTTGACCAACATCGTCTGGGCTCCTATTGACGGCAACCTCTCGGGTGTTTCGTTGAGCGCCAACTGGATGTGGCCTGCCAAGCAGGAAGGCGAGACGGCTCGTTTGTATGAAGCAGTGAAGGCTCTGAGCGACTATTGCGTTGCCTTGGGCATCAATGTGCCGACGGGTAAGGACTCGCTCTCCATGACACAGAAATATCCTGATGGCGAAAAGGTGGTGGCTCCTGGAACCGTCATCGTTTCGGCTGCGGGCGAAGTCTCCGATATCCGCAAGACGGTGCGTCCAGTGATGAAAGCCGACGAAAATACCGAGTTGCTCTATATCGACTTCTCGAAAGACGGCTTCGAACTCGGTGGAAGCAGTTTCGCACAAGCCATCGGCGCTGTGGGCGATACCACACCTGATGTGAAGAGTGTGGCTTATTTCAAGAAGTGCTTCAACGCCATCCAAAAACTGATTGAGAGCGGCCTGGTGCTGGCTGGTCACGATGTGTCGGCGGGCGGTCTTATTACCACTTTGTTGGAAATGAACTTCGCCAACGGCGAATATGGCATGAACCTCGATTTCAGCACTTTCGATGACAACGACTTGGTGAGCGTCATGTTCTGCGAAAAGCCTTCGGTGGTGATTCAAGTGGCGAACGATGGCATCGCTAACCGCATGTTGCGTGAAGCCGGTGTCGGTTTCAAAGTCATCGGCAAGCCTACCAACAAACGCAAGATCACGATTGTCCATCAAGGACATCCACATATTTTCGACATCGACGCTCTGCGTGATGTTTGGTTCAAGTCATCCTATCTGCTCGATCGCAAGCAAAGTGGCGAGCGTAAGGCACTGGAACGTTATCAGAACTACAAGAAACAGTATCTCCACTATAGCTTTGGCCATAGTTTCACGGGCCGTGCTGCTGATTTGGGCATTGAGATGCACCGCCGCAAGCCTTCGGGCATCAAGGCGGCCATCATTCGTGAGAAGGGCTGCCAATGCGACCGTGAAATGGCTTATGCGCTCTATCTCGCCGGCTTCGATGTAAAAGATGTCACTATGACCGACTTGAGCAGTGGCCGCGAAAATTTGAAGGACGTCAACATGATTGCCTTTGTGGGCGGTTTCTCCAACTCGGATGTGCTCGGTTCGGCCAAAGGTTGGGCTGGTGCTTTCCTTTACAACAAGAAAGCCAAGAAGGCATTGGATGATTTCTATGCTCGCAAAGACACACTGAGTCTCGGCGTCTGCAACGGCTGCCAGCTGATGATGGAACTTGGCTTGCTCTATCCTGACCACGAAGAGCATCCAGAAATGCGTCATAACGACTCGCATAAGTTCGAGTCGGGCTTTATCAATGTGGAAATTGCACAAAACGAAAGCGTTATGTTGAAATCGCTGTCGGGTCGTCGCCTTGGTGTGTGGATTGCCCACGGCGAAGGCAAGTTCTACTTCCCATGCTATCGCGACAAATACGACATCGTGATGACTTACGGACAGGATGAATATCCGGGCAACCCGAATGGTAGCGACTGGTCGGTGGCTGGCGTGTGCAGCAACGATGGCCGTCATCTTGCCATGATGCCTCACTTAGAGCGTGCCTTCTTGCCTTGGCAGTGGGCTTTCTATCCCGACGAGCGTAAGAACGACGAAGTCAGTCCATGGATTGAAGCTTTTGTGAATGCAAGGAAATGGGTGGAAGAACACAAGAAATAAGTCATGCCGAAAGAGAAGATCAATAAGACCAACGCTTGCCGCATCCTCGACCAAAAACAGATACAATATGAATTGGTGCCATACGAGGTTGACGAAAATGACCTCGGTGCCGAACATATTGCCAATCAGTTGGGCGAAGATATCAATCAGGTTTTCAAGACTTTGGTACTGAAAGGCGATAAGATTGGCTATTTTGTTTGCGTGGTGCCAGGCAACGATGAACTCGACCTGAAGAAGACCGCCAAGGCCACGGGAAACAAGAGTTGTGACCTCATCCCGATGAAGGAACTCTTGCCGCTGACGGGTTACATTCGTGGCGGTTGTTCCCCTGTCGGAATGAAGAAACAGTTTCCGACCTTTATCCACGAGACTTGCATCTTGTTTGATTATATCTATGTCAGTGCTGGAGTCCGTGGCTTGCAGTTCAAGCTCAATCCGCAAGATCTTATCAATGCCGTTGGCATGACGGAAGCTGACCTCACCCTTTGAGTTGCCCTGTTGCCAAGTGCTTTTCTTTTTGTTAAATTTGCAGCGTTAATAATTTAGAATCATGCTTAATAAAGAAAACGTAATAGAAGTTTTGAAAGATGTCATCTATTTCCCGAAAGGTGACAATATCATTGCCTTGAAAATGGTTGAAAACCTGATGGTTGGCGATGAAGGCATCCGTTTCGATTTGGTTGTTGAACATGCCGATGACTCGAAAAACGAAATTTTGGTGAATGCCGCAAACCGCACATTGAAAGATGTTTTCGGCGATATTAATATAGATATTAAGGTGGTTGAAGCCCAGACGGCTCTTTCCAAGGTGAAGCATATCATTGCGGTGGCTTCGGGCAAGGGCGGTGTCGGTAAATCGACCGTCGCAGCCAACCTCGCTGTGGCTTTGGCTCGCGCCAACCAGTGCGTGGGCTTGATTGATGCCGATATATATGGTCCTTCTGTCCCAACTATGTTCGGAACCGGCGACGAGCGTCCAGCCTGCTTCGAACGCGACGGCAAAACCGTGATGATCCCTATCGAGCGTTATGGAATCAAGCTGATGAGCATCGGCTTCTTCGTGGATGCCAACCGCCCACTTATTTGGCGTGGACCTATGGCAACCAGTGCCCTCAATCAGTTGATGAACGATGCCTTTTGGGGCGAACTTGATTGGCTCGTGGTGGATATGCCTCCTGGGACTGGTGATATTCAACTTACTTTGGCTCAGCAGTTTAATGTGACGGGTGCGGTCATCGTCACAACTCCGCAAAAGGTGGCCTTCGCCGATGTGCTCCGTGCTGCCATGATGTTCAAGGAGAAAGCCTTGCAGATTCCGTTGTATGGTCTCATCGAAAACATGGCTTATTTCACGCCAAGCGATATGCCTGAAAAGAAATACTACATCTTCGGCAAGGAAACCGGACATGAATTTGCAGAAGAACTGGATATTCCACTCTTGGGTCAGATTCCGATTGTTGAAAAGATTGCAGAATGCGGCGATGCGGGTGCTCCGTTGGCTTTGGATGCCGATTCGCCTGTCACCAAGGCTTTCGACCAAATTGCACAATCCATAATTAATAGATAATGAATAACATGTAGAGATGCGTCGTGGCGCGTCTCCATAACAATAGTATAGACATGGATAAAGAAACGATCCTTCGCAAAGTGAAGAATGTCCTCGAACAGGTTCGCCCTTATCTGCAACAGGATGGTGGTGATGTGAATTTCGTGGAACTCACCGATGATATGGTTGTCATCGTTGAACTCACTGGTGCTTGTGGCAACTGCCCTCATAGCACGATGACGCTTAAAAACGGTATCGAGACCGTAATGAAAAAGGCCATTCCTGAAATTAAGGCTGTAGAGAGAAAGAATGATTAACTAATTATAAATTAAAGTATTACAAAATGAAAAAGACATTACTTTCAATTGGTTTGGTGGCCATGCTGCTCTTCTCGGTTCGCGGTTTCGCCCAAACCACTTACACTATGATCAATGGTGCATCCGGTCTTGAAGCTGGTGCTACTTACCTCCTCATCGGTTTCGACGACGATGGCAATGCATACGCCATGAGTTATCAGAAGTCGAACAACCGTCACGCTGTTTCAATCTCTGAAAATGGTGGCGTAGTTACGGCTACAGTGGCTACCGATCCTTCGAATCAAACTGATCCTTACGAAATTACCCTTGGTGGCGCTGCTGGCGCATGGACTCTTGAAGACCCTGTGAAGGGCGGTTACCTCAATGCTCCTGGCGGTGGCAACTATCTGAAGACTCAAACTGAGTTGACCGATAATGGCAAGTGGGACATCACTTTCGATGCCAATGGCGGTGGCATTCCTGTTTCGAATGGCGGCGTTGACCAAAAGTATATGCATTTCAATCTGAATGCCTCAAACGGTTCACCTCTGTTCGGTTGCTACAAGGAAACTTCCAACATCGTGGCTCCTGTTTATTTCTTCAAGGCTGGTCAGGCCCAAGTTAATCCTGAACCGAGCAACTATCCAACCAATTTCTCAGCCAATGGTGATTTTCTTGACGTCACTCTGACTTGGAATGATGCTACGGGCGCACAACTGCCTGACAGATATTTGGTTGTGGCTTCAACGGGCAATATCACTGTTCCTACCGATGGCACCCCTGTCCCGAACGGTGAAATGGCCATCAATGTGAATCCTGGTGTCCAGACTGCTACTTTCAGCAATTTGGATGGCAGCACCACTTATCATTTCGCCATTTTCCCATACACCAATGCCGGTGCCAACATCGACTATAAGACCGATGGCACATATCCAACTGCAACCGTAACTACAGAAGAGGTGTATGTCCTTTTGAACGAAACCTTCGATGCTGATCTTGGCGTGTTCACCGCTTATGATGTCTACGGCGATCAGACATGGACTCAAAAGACCTACAATGGCAATGGTTACGCCAACATGAACGGCTATGCTAATGGCGTCAATAACCAAAACGAAGACTGGCTGATTAGTCCTGCTATTCAGTGTGGCTTTCAGGACATAATGCTGAGTTTCAGCACGGCTATGAAGTTTGATGGTAACCGACTGGGCGTGCTGGTTTCCACCGACTATGACGGCGAAAGCGAACCTTCGGAGTACACTTGGACAGAAATCACCTATGCTTTCGACTTTTCGACGGGTGACTATGAATGGGTTGAATCTGGTGAATACAACCTTTATCCTATTGTTGGCGGAGATGTTTTCTATGTAGCTTTTGTTTACACCAGTTCCTCCGAAGCTGCCAATTCTTGGGAAGTTGACAATGTGGCCATTAACTCATTCGGTACGGAATCTGTCAGCGAGAATATGATTGCCTTTGTAACTGTCTATCCAAATCCTGCCAAGGATATGATTTCCTTCACTTTGAATCAAGATGCACAGGTTGCCGTTTACGATATGAGCGGTCGTATGGTTTCTGAAAAGAATTGCATGGAAGGCCGTGTGAATTACGAAGTTTCAAGCCTTGAAAATGGCGTCTATTTCGTTAACTTCCGCTTCGCTGACGGCTCAGTGGCTGTCACGAAGTTCGTGAAAATGTGAAAAAACTGATTCTCATATTAGCGATTGTGGTCTCCACTTGTTGGTCATTTGCCCAGCAAGTGGAGCCCGCGCGCTATGAGATACCCCGAACCACCAAAGAACAAGGGTGCCGCTTCGAGTCGTTTGGACCTCAAGGTGGCATTATGGTTTACGAAACCGATAAGACCGATAAAGATAAAAAAAACCGTTTGTGGAACTTCTCATGTGTTGACACATGCCTGTTCGAGATCCGCAACGACCAGATCCCTTTGCCCGACAAGATGGACATTGAAGCAACCGCCAGCGATGACGAATTTGCTGTTTTTCTATTTACCAACGAAAAGTCAAAGAAAAACGATACGCTTGATTTCTTGACGGTTACTTTCGATCGTCAGGAACGTACCTATCAATCATTTTCGGCTAAGTTGCCCGACAATTCAGTCATCCTTTCGGCCAATGTCGTAGATGGTGTGATGATGTTGGCGGTGAATAGTAAATCAGGCAATGGGAATCTATATTTCTACGACCTAAAGACACATTCCTATCGCGTCGCAACACCTTCATCATCACGTGGCTTTGTGCTTTTTCAAACTGAATCGATGCCGAAACAACATTGTTTCGTTGTGGCAGCTAAAGAGTTTGAGAACAAGTATTTCGTCTCGACGGCTTTCTTCGTCTATTCATCTTCGGGAGCTCTGCTGAAGACCTACCGATACGATAATATTCCAAATGCTTCATTAGGCCGCATGGCTTTCCAGATGGATGGCAACCAGCGTTTGTCGGTAATCGGCACTTTGGAACGCGAAAGAAACAAGAAGATTGATGTGGAGGGAATTATTGAAGACTTTGACCGCGAATCGATTGGCGTGGCTTGGATAGGCTTTGCCTCTGGGCAAGCAGACCCCAAGTATTATATGTTCAAGGATATGCCTAATATCGAGATGGCTTTGACTTCGAGCGATCGTGTGCGGGTGCGTGAGGCTAAACTGAAAAAGGACAAGAAGAAAAGCCAAGGCGAGATCGCATTTCAACTTCTCACACCGCGTTTGACTTCGTTTGGTGACCTTTTGGTGTTTTCGGCAGAGGCGTTTGTGCCAGTCTATCACACCGAAACCCGCATGGGATATGGGTATTACTACCAAGGAATGTATCCTTATAGTTACACCATTTTTGATGGCTACGACTTCATCAGCGATGCCCTTATGGCTTTTGATGATGAGGGTAACATGAAGTGGCAGACTGCAGCTAAGTTCTCCAACGAACTTACCTACGAACTCACTCCACATGCTTGTGAAGCTGCTTGCTATGATGAACTCGTGGTGGCCTCTTCGAGTTACAACTTTCTTCGCTATGTTTCGTTCGACTCTGACGGACAACCGGTCTTGACGCCGCAGAGTGTGAAGATTGACCCGAAACTTGGCGCTGATGAATTAAGAGATGAGTATTTTGCCGAATTGAAGCATTGGTATGGCAATCGTTTCCTGATTTTCGGTTCACAAATCATCAGGAATAGCATCCAAGCCAATCCTCAACGCTCGGTATTTTTCCTCCAAAAAGTGCAATTTGAATGATATGATTACCAGTTATTTGAAATATTTGTTGACGCGCAAGAGCGAGTACAAAATCCATTCTCCTTTTGTCTTTGATTTCATGACGAAAGTGGTGAACGACAAGGGTTCGAATGCCGATTATGATTCCATCATGCGCATCAGCCGACTTTTGGACGGGAAGAAACACTCTAATTATCGTCGCCGTAAGATGAGCCGCTTGCTATATCGCATGGTACGTTATTTCGAGCCTGAATCGGTGGTCTCGTTTGGCGCTATGTCGGCTATGAACACGACGGCTTTGGCCTTGGGAAATTTGCAGACGCGCGTCTATCTTGAGGAATCGACAGATTTTCTTGAAGGTATGAATTCGATGGGTATCATCAATGTTATCCTCATCCAGCCTGCTGAGTTCGATTCCGAGAAATTCAAGCAACTCAATACGGGTTTCGTCCTTTTCAGTCAAGACGCTTTCGAAGACACCACATGGGACTATCTCGTTGATTGTTTGAGCCATAAAACATCGGAGTCGGTGTTCATTTTTGAAGGAATCCATCACAACCGCGATATGGAAGATGCTTGGGAATCCATTCAAGATAACGATGATGTCTCGCTTACCATTGATTTGTATGAAATCGGATTGGTTTTCTTTAAGTTGGGATTTGAAAAACAACACTTTGTCTTAAAATATTGAATATGAAGACTTATACGCGGACAGGTGACGAAGGAACGACTTCGTTGGTGGGTGGCCTACGGGTTGCCAAATATGATGATAGGGTAGAAGCCTACGGAACGGTTGACGAGTTGAGCGCTTTTGTTGGCGTCCTTTACGATCAAGAAGGTGTGACCGCCGAAATTAAAAAGGTGCTTCAAGCTATCCAAGACAAACTTTTCATTGTTGAGTCGCATTTTGCAGTCGAAGAAGGAGCTGAAATAAAGAAGATGATTCCGTTGCTTTCCGCTGAAGACGTATTTTTTCTCGAACAACAGATTGACCAGATGAATGCTCAACTACCAGAACTTAAATCATTCATTATTCCTGGTGGTAATTTAAGGGCTTCCTATGCACATGTCTGCCGTACGGTTTGCCGTCGGGCTGAACGTCAAGGATGGAAGTTGGCTTCGCAATATGGTGCCGATTTGTTGGACTTGAAATACCTCAATCGTCTGTCGGATTTCTTCTTTGTATTGGCAAGATTCTTCACTAATACTGAAAATATTTCGGAAACGAATTGGAAATCAATGAAATAGAAAATAATTAATATTTTTCGTTTTAAACGAGGTAATTGCCAAAATAAGTGTATTTTTGCACCCTCAAATTTAAAACCTGAATATTATGTATTGGACACTAGAATTAGCTTCAAAATTGGAAGACGCACCATGGCCAGCTACTCGCGATGAACTTCTTGATTGGGCATTGCGCACAGGTGCGCCAGACGAAGTGATTGAAAACCTTCAAGAAATGGAGGATGAAGGTGATATTTACGAGCGCATCGAAGATCTGTGGCCCGATTATCCTACCAAAGATGACTTCTTCTTCCACGAAGATGAATATTAAGGGCGTTTTCCCTGTGTACCCTAATTGTTAGGGGTTTATAAAAATGGGCATCAGTTATTCTGATGCCCATTTTTTTTATTGTTAGTGATTCTTTGTGAGCTTTATTTTGTCAGCATTATGACCTGCGATTGAGTGCCTCTATTTGAATAAACCTTGATGAGGTATAACCCATTACTCATTGCTGAGAGGTCTATTGTCATGGCGTCACATTGGGTTTCAAATGATGCAATTTCCTGCCCCATCACATCGGATACGGTGATTTTCCTGATGTCAGGTGATTCAATCCAAATCGTTCCTGTTGTCGGGTTGGGATATAGGCTGAATCTCGGGTTTCCGCTATCGTTGACGCTCCAGGAAGCTTCAACGGTTACGAAATCTAGGTTGGGATCATCAGCCGACATACCTGGCTCCGATTCGCAGCCATCATCGTATTGTGCTGTGAGTTGGTAATAATAGGTTTGCTCAGGCAAATTGATCAAGTTGTCGCGATATTGGTAAAATTCTTGACCTTCAACGAAAGGAATACTTGTTACAAATTCATAATTAAAGCCATCGGCACTCCTATAAAGGTTGTAACTAATTAAGACAGCACCTTCATCGTTGAGTTGGCGAGACTTGCCGATTTGGTCAGTGACGTAGGCGCGTAGCATCCAGGTGAACGGAAGGTTGTATTGTGCTAGGTCTTCCCAATGGGAACCGTCAAGCGATACCCAACGGCCGTTGGCGACGCCTTGGTCGGTGCAAACAGCGGCCGGGTAGGCTATGCCTTGCTGCCCAATGACAATCCAGAGTGGCTCGCTCTCGTTGATGCTGACTGGAACATCGGTAGCGATGGAGTGCCATCCGTGTGAGCCTTCAAGGTCGAAATTCTGACAATAAACCAAAGTGCCAGGTTTGATTGCACCTCCTTGATAGACAAGTAGTTGGTATGTTCCAGCTTCGATGTCATAGAGCGATATCTGCGTCAGCGAGCTGCCCGAGAATGCCTCGAGGTCTTCTGACTCAAATTTAATACCCCAGAAGATGGCTCCGTCTTCCGAACCGATAGAACGGTGATAGATGCCGTTGTCGTAGTAGAGCCATTCTTCAATTGGAATAGGTTGTGGTCCCCACGAGATGAGTGCACCATGATTGTTCTCATCGGTATAATAGGCTTCACCTCTAAGCAATTCGGGTGCGTCACAGCCTAATGGTATGTAGATCATGATGACTTCGGGACATGACATGGAGTAGTAGTCGCAACCGTTTTCGCCACCATACACTATTCTTACATACCAACGATAGACGCCAGGGGCGGTCGGCAACAGCGTGTCGACGAAATAGTTGTCGGTGGTGAATCCAAGGTAACGGAAGCCTAGGATATCGTCTTCGCGGAAATAGACAGCACCAATGAGACTGTCAACTTCAGGATAGGTCCATGAAATAAGAGTACCTTCGTCGGTATCTATTCCTTCAAGGTCGATGACTGGAGCGAAATCTTGGCAAGAACGGTAGGCCCAATGGCATGTGGCCCATTCGCCAATCCATGATTGGAACACTGGTCTGACTGCTGCTTGATAGGTGCGCCCCTCAGTAAGTGTGTCAACATCGAATTGGAAGTGTAACTCGGTTGTATGCCCCACGATGATGCTATCAATGGCGATTTCGTAGTATTGAATGGAACGCTCGGTTGGTTCATCCCACATAGCCCATCCTGTTGATGAAACATAAAGCGAGTCGATATCTTGTGTGCTTTCGTGAAGTTCAATGTTCAAGGATGTAGGACCTAAAATGCTGATGGCAGTGTCGGAAATATAATCGTCGAAACCATCCAGTTGTAATCGAATCGTATAATAGTCACGGTAGATGTCGCTAAATAGGATATGCCCGTTTCCGTCAAGGTTGGTAGAATAGGTTTCACCTTGTCCATTGAAGGACTCGATTTGGATTAAGGCTCCTGCTGGTATTACGCCAGTGTTGGTGGTTGCATTCACTTCCAACGTGGTGGTCATGTCTTTGTCTAAATCATTCGACCAACTGATTTCTGATTCAACAGGCGGTTCGCCAGAATAGGTGCAACTGACGCCCCAACGGTATTGTCCCCAAGGCAATGTATTCCAGCTCATGTCAATAAACGACGAGTCGGTGAGATGAGTCGCTAACATGGTGGAATCTCCATCAGAACGAGCCCTAAAAAGACTAAAATACAGTAAGTCCCGCATCGTAAGACTGTCGCTTCCTATGAAATTGATTTGGTCAACATAAAAGCAATCATCACCATTGTCATAGGAGGCATCTTTCAGGTAGCTCCAGCGGAACCAATGAAGTCCTTCGGTGACATCGTAACGGTGTTCTTCCCATTCACTTTCGCCTGAGCATTCGAGTTTCTTCTCTCCGTCGATGTAGAAACGACCAACGTCAAATGTGGGTTCCGACGAAATCTTGCTGTAGAAACTCATGGTGCCGTTGGCTGGAACGTAATAAGATATCTCTATTTCCGAAACACCGTTGCCGTGACCTTCGCAAGCCGATTTCATACAGCAGTTGCCTTGGTAGGCATGAAGTGTGTCGATGGCCCATGGAAAATCCGAAACGGAGTTGTTCCAGCTGAGGAAACTGAAATCGCCAGTCTCGAAACCATCGTAGGTCTGTGACTCGTTCATGGCCCATGAAATCTGTGCGTAAGTGTCGTATATGATTCTCGCCGAAACATAGCGCACCACCGAATCTTCTCTCGTAGGATTTTCTGCCGCAACTTTTGTCGTCATGGCTTGACCAGCGAAAGCCAATAGTATGATAATGTACCTGATTGTTTTCTTTATGTTTGGCATGACACTGTTTAGCGTTTGATGAATTTTATGGTTTCGTTTGTGTTTTCAGAAACAAGACGTATAAAATAGGTGCCGTTTGGCAGTTGGGATGTGTCAATTGAGATTTGCCCTAACAAATCGGAAGTGGAAGAGTTTTGCGACAACGTCAAACCAAGGCTATTGACAATGCTGACGGAATAGAGGCATCTTGCATCGAGCTTGTCAACAATCAGTTTGCTATCGCAAGGGTTGGGATAAACTTGAGGCTTGTTGCTGTTTTGGTCGCCATGGGACTTTTGCATAGCAACTTGGCCTCGGCTATCTATGTAAAGATGGATGTCCTCAATGCTTGGAACTTGTGGTGAGAGCGTGAAGGATTCGCCAGTTCCTCTTCCGAAACGCGGTACGTCAGCCATGACATGGTAGGTGCCGAAAGGGAGATGGTCGAATTTGAATCTGCCTTTGGCGTCAGTGAGCGTGAAGCCCAGAACTCGCTGCTTTGTCGAGTTCATCAGGACAACTCCGATGTTCGACAAACCGCCATCGCAAAATTGGGTCTCGTAGCCTTCTTGCAGCCATGATGAGCAGTAAAACTCGTTAGCTGTGAACGCGCTTCCGGGCAGTTCGAAGACGCCTTGGATATGTCCGCTGCCGCTACCGAAATTCTCGTCTAACTTCGGTAAGTCGATGTCAATATCATAGACGTTGCCATCAACGAGTATCATATTCGATTCGTTCCATTGCATATCGCCCAAGTAGTATACTCCTGCCACTGTTGCGTTTAAAGTGTCAGGGAAAGCATAAAGCATATAAGTGTTGGGAAGAAGTTTTGTGAAACTGAAACGGCCTTCTTCGTCGGAAACGGTGCGGTAAAACTCGGTAATGAAGGGGTTCGTGTTGCGCAAGGCTGCAGCCACCACTTGTGTGTTTTGACGTGGCACGCCTCCCGACCAAGTCATGCCTTCAAGCGAAAAGGTCTCGTATAAGTCGTAAATGACGGTGTCACTTTCATGACCGCAAAATGACCAGCCTTCGATGATTAGAACAACTTGTTGCTGTTCGATGTCGCTCTCGCCAAGATAATATGTGGGATGGAGCATAGTGGCATCGTTGAAATGTCCGTCACCTATGCTCTGCCAACGGATGGAGTCGGCATTGAGGGCGCTTGCATCGTTGATGGTGATTGGGTCGAGCAATCCAGAAAAATCGTCGTTGCCTGCAAAAATACTCAGCTGCTTGTGGAGGGTGAGCACAAAAGAATCTGTTTTAATTTCACCGCCGTAAATGACCCGTAGTGTGAGCGTTACTTCGCCTTCTTCAAAGTCTTCTTCGGAAGGGAAGTAGGTGGGACGTAATGAAAGGGGGTCGGAGAAAGTGCCGGTGCCTGAAGTTTGCCATACAAAACTGTTGTAGGTATATGGAATGTTGGCGTTCTTGATGAAATAGCCTTCCGATGGGGCGCACAGATAATCGTCGTGACCGGCAAAAGGATAGTAGGAGGCGAAGGCATATGCGCTCTTGCCATGATGGGCATAGGCCTCTATGTCATATTGCTGCTCGCAAGCCATTACGGCGATGTTTTCAACTGATTGCGAGGGCATCAGAAAACTATTGCCATAGATCTCATCGCTCTGGCGCGAGAACTTGTAATAGTTGAAATCGCCGTAGAATAAGATGTAGTGGTCGAGGTCGGCCTCGGGGTTTTCGTCCCATGAGATGCACCATGTACCATCGATGAATTGCTTTTTCACCATATGTGGGGGCGAGATAGGAGCGGCAGTGTCGGGAATGGATAGATAATCTGAGTAGTCGATGATACCCAATGCGGGGTTGTCGTATTGGTCGTATATCATCTCGTTGATTTCGATTTCTGATTGTGTGCTCCAATAGTTGTGACGCATGTCGATATCGTTTTCCGAACCATTGGCAATGATGATGGTGCCGGATTTTGGAGACATGATATTGTTATCGTGAGCTTCGGCTTCGCCGTTGACAAACTCGACAATCATATGGTCTGCTTCGCTCACTGTGTTGTTGTTGAAGATCACACTGCTTAAAGGTGTGAGGTTCGTAATCGCATAATCGTTTTCGTAGAAGGTGTTCTGCTCGATGACCAGATGGCAGTTGCGCAGCATAGTGATGGCTTCGTCGTTGTGCCAAAATACATTGTTTCGGATGACCAACGAATCCATGGCAGCCTTGATGCCATAGGAAGAGTAGTTGGTATTCTCTTCGGGGAGTTTCGAGGAGATGATATTGTCGAGGATATAGTTCTTGCCTTCGTTGTAGAGCACGCCACCTACCGACTCGAAGTAGATGGCAGTGGCGGCATCTTGGAAACAGTTGCCGCAGATGTAGTTGTTGCGGCATTTCCGTCCATAGTTGACATTCGAAACGCTGATGTTAATCTGCCCTTGGTCGAAAATATTGTGTGAAAACTGATTGCCTTGGCTGTCACCCGAAGTGGCTTTTAACTCGATGCCCGACACACATTGCGAGAACAGGCAGCTGTCGATGATAAAGTTGTTGCAGTCGTTGAGGTCTATGCCTTTCCCTGCATAGTAATTGTAGAAGCCGCAGTGTCTGATGCTGGCTCCCGAACTCATCGAGCCGGAGATGGCTGAGGTGGCTCCGACGGCTTTGATGTAGTTGATGTTGACCGTCTGCTCGTCACTGATGTTTTTTAGCTGAATGCCAGCCCAATCGTGGGTGAATTCGTAGCAGAGGAGATAGATGGAGTCATTCTGGGTGCCGTTCATGTTCAGCTGGCCGCCATCAATACGTATGTATGCCGACTGCCCGAAATAAATTCTCACACCGCTTTCTATGTCCAGTGCGCCGCCTTGGGTGACATGGATTGCATCGTTGACCAGATAGGCGCTGTCGCCCCCAAGCCTTGGCAGCGTGATCGCATCGCTGATATCTCCGTCGATGGGTATGTAATGCTGCGCCTTGACATTGGTGCCAAGGAGTGCCATAAGCAGGATGACGATTGACGTTGCTATGGATGGATGAGACCTCATGGTTTAGAAGTAGTATGTGAGACCTAGTTTCAGCCCGCAGAGTTCTGTGCGCAAGTCAATGGGACTGCTGTTGGAATATAGGTTGCCAAGTGTCTTCCTGTAATATATCTCGGGCACCAGCTCAATCCGATTGCTGACTTTTACAGCGGCACCTAATCCTATCAGGTAGGAGAACTTGCTGGATGCGACGTCATCAATAGATAGTGTTTTACCCATCGTTCCTTCGGCATTTAGCGTTGAGCCTTCGGCGAGGCAAGGAATCTCGATGGTGGCAGCTATTTTGGCAAATATTCTGGCGTGGTCGTTATGGTATAAGTCGTATGTAAAGAATGCCCCTAGGCCAAGGTAGTTGATTCGGTTGACATCACGATATGAGTTTAGCGTGGTCTCTAAGGGAATGTATGTGGAATCGATGATGTAGAAATAGGAGGTGTCGCCGGTGGGATAGGTGACATAGTAGGTATCGAGAGTGTCGTTGACGTAGTAGTCGCCTTGATGGAAGGTCTCGTCAAAAAGGAAACGATATCTTACAGAACGGAAAGAGAGGGTCATGCCGACACTCCATCTGTCATACTTATAGCCACCGTCAACGGAAGCATTGACGACCGAGTTCTTCTGGATGCTGAGTTCGGCGTCATCGGCTAAAGGAACATTGCAGGTGGTGAAATATTTTGCGATGCCATAGGATAGCGATGGGCTGACAAACCAGCCGTTGTCTCTAAACTTTGGCCATTTTATCTCGTATCCTTTGTATTTGATGTCGAAGACCGTGTCAACGGTAAAAATGCTGTCGTAGCGGACGATGGTGTCATAACGCATGACGGTACGGATTACTTGCATCGTGTCGAACACACGTATGGTGTCGCCGGTTTTGTCCATGATGGTCTCCGTCTTGTGCTTCGTGATCTCGCTAATGGGCTCTTCTGACTCGGCGTTTGCGTTTTGGTTTTCATGGTTAGCGGCTTTGTTTTTCCTGATGACGTATTGCTTGCCAATCTTCCGGAAACCATAGTTGGTGCCTTTCAGCAAGTCGGCGAGCACTTCTTCCGATGATTTGTAGGAACAACTGTATTTTTCAATCCTTATCTTGCTGAGCTCTGCTTTGCTGAAGGCGACATTGATGTCGTATTCAGCAAGTAATTTCTCCAAAGCAGCGTCTAAGGTGCACGATTCTACCGAAAAGGAAATGAGAGGGTCGAAGTTTTGGGCTTTGACTTCGCTGGGCTGCAAAATGTTGATTGATGTCAAAAATATTGTGATGAATAATATGCGAAATATGCTATTATTCAATATTTTGCATATAATATATTTATCTAATGTTGACTTTATCTCCATAGTTTTTAGTCGAAAATTGGCCGCTAATTTACGATAAAATAAAATAGGGACCTATTAATAAGGTAAAAAATGGAGAAATAAGAAGGGAAAACGATTAGTGAATCGTGTAGGTGTTGCCGTTTTTGGTGACTTCGAAGTTGAACACTGTAGCGATGGTTTCAAGCATGTCGTCAACGCTATCTTGGTCGGTGAAACGAGCGGTGAGTTTGCCATCTGCATACTTCTCGGGCAATTCGATCTTGATGTCGTAGATGAATTCCAAGGTTTCTACGATGGTCGACAATTTGACATCGTTGAAGTCAAGAATGTGTTCGTTTGTGATTTCTTCTTGCTTCACTTCTTGGTAGGTCATGGTCTTCAAGCCGCCTTCTGCGAAGATGCCGCGATCGCCAGGCATGAGTTCGATGCTCTCAATTTCACGACCATCCTTGTCGATATTGGCCATCTTGACTTTACCTGAATAAAGGTCAACAAAATAGTCTTCTGGGTTGGCGTTAAGCAAGAAATTAGTGCCAAGGACCTCGACATTGAAGTCGCCGCAATGAATTGTGAATGGTCGATTCTCATCTTTGGCGATGTCGAAGCGTGCCTTGCCTTCAAAATTGATGTTTCTTTCTTCGAAGCCTGCAAGATATGAGACCACCGATTCTCCATCAAAAGTGATGCTCGAACCATCAGGCAAGATGTATGGTGATTCGGTATCGCAAGAGGCGAAGGTGATGGTGTCAGCGCTAGGGTTTAGGAATTGGAAGCCAAGGACGATGGCCACCACGACGGCAGCGGCTATGCCGGAAACGGCTTTGAGGTTTTTCCTCAGCCATGGCATTTCAACGACTTGTGCGGCTTGTTGGCTTTCCATCTCGTCGATTGTCTCATTCACGCTTGTCAAGGCGGCTTCGGTGTCAATATCGGCTGACAAAGAGAAATCAGTTAGAGACCAAACTTGCTTAAACTCTTCAAAATGAGCGCGATTACTTTCCGATTCGGCAAGCCACGACAGCAAAGCTGAACTATCCTCTTGGGAGCAAATCCCATCGAGATAGTCCATGATTAAAGCATCATATTTGCTGACTTCTAAGCTCATTTTTGTTCTGATTTCATCTATATGACTAATAACTTGTATTTTACCCTTAGTCGAATAACGATTTTTTTTCTGATTTTTTAAATATAGTCTTTGAGTCCGTCCTTGAGTTGCTTGATGGCGGCAGTCATGTGCGCTTCAACAGTCTTTTGCGAGAGACCATATTTTTCGGCGATTTCGGCGTATTTCATTCCATCGAAGCGGCTGGCTTGGAACACAAGACGGCGTTTTTCGGGCATCTCGGCCAAGATCTTTCTATAAGCAGCTTCCAGGTGTTTCGATTGCAGTTCTTCGGAAGGGTCGTTGGCTTCTCCTTCTTCGCTGAAGACTTTTAAGTTGATTTCTTCGTGCGAGCGCTCTTTATTAATATAGGTGATGGCTCCGTTCTGGATGGAACGCATCATGTATGACTCGAAGGAGGTATTAATGCTGAGCTTGTCGCGGTTGGTCCAAAGCTTCACAAAAAAGTCTTGTACGACCTCTGCAGCGATGTCTTCATCGGCCACAAATCGGAAGCAAAAGCGAATCATTGGGGCATAAAACCGACGGAAAATCTTGTTGAAAGATTCTCTGTCGCCTTGCTTGAGTTTTTCTAAAAGATTATTTAATTCGCTGTCACTCATTTAGTTGTGTGTTCGCAAGTTCTGCAAACGAGTGGCAAAATTAAGTATTTTTGATATACATATTGATGTGAAAAAAGAAAAAGAAAATAAAAAACTCCATTAATGCTTGTGTGAATGAAAAAAGTTGTATTTTTGCAGTCCGAAAAATTAAGGTAGAAAATATCTAAAAAGATATCGAGAAATGTACGCAATAGTAGAAATCGCAGGTCAGCAGTTTAAAGTGACTGAAGGTCAAAAGTTGTTCGTCAACAGACTGCAAGGAGAAGAAGGAAGTAAAGTTTCTTTCGACAAAGTGTTATTAATTGGAAACGAAGGTTCGACGAAAGTAGGAGCCCCGACGGTAGCCGGCGCTAATGTCGAAGCCACCATCATGCAACACTGCAAGGGCAACAAGGTTATCGTTTTCAAGAAGAGAAGAAGAAAAGGCTATCAAACCTCTAACGGCCACCGTCAATATCTGAGCCAGGTCGTTATCGATAGCATCACTGAGTAAAAACCGCTTAAATTAAGAAGATATGGCACACAAAAAAGGCGTCGGTAGTTCCGAGAACGGTCGTGAGTCAGCTAGTAAGCGACTCGGTATTAAACTTTTCGGTGGTCAAGCTGCAATAGCAGGTAACATCATCGTCCGTCAACGTGGCACCAAGCACTATCCTGGCAAGAATGTCGGCATGGGCAAGGATCACACCTTGTATGCTTTGTGCGATGGCATCGTTGAATTCCAGAAGAAGAAAGACAACAAGTCTTTCGTCTCCATCCTTCCTGTTGAAGGCCAAATCACTGAATAATCTATTCATTAGATAAAGACTAGCCCGACTGTCTTCGATAGTCGGGCTTTTTGTGTATATCGTTTTTTTTCGAAATCAGGAAGCTGGATTTGACGAAAAATTCATAATTTTGCCTTCGCAATTTTTAACCATTAAAGCTTTGAAAACACTTGTAAAATTCGCATTGATTGTCTCCGTCCTGTCGACAATTGTGATGACTGGATGTAACAACACACCTTCAACACCTACTGCTGGCCCTACCGATCGTTTGGCAATTCTTCAGCAACAAGTTGATAACGACATCGCTGCATTCCAAGATTTTGCAGCTAATGATTTCATTAATCTAAGAACTTCGTTCATGGATATCGACACAAAACTTGGTTCGGTGAGTCCCGACGATATTCAAGGTTGTTTTGATAAACTCAATCTTGCGCAAGCTTATCTGCAGCAGTTTATGGAAGTCAAACCTGCACTGCAACGTAAACTCGACTATTCTAAAAAACAACTTGAAGACTTGCAGTTCGACCTCGAGAATGAAAAGATCAATGACTCGCTGTTCAATGTCTATCTTGAGCGTGAAACCATTGCTGCCGACACGTTGCACAACCAAATCCTCTATTTCAAAGACCGTTTTGGCGCTTGTCAAAAAGAGCTTGATGCCTTGAAATGATTCGGCCTCGTTTCATATTTCTTTTTCTTTGCTTGGCATTCGCTTTTCCGGTGTTCGCCCAAAACGTGCGTAGCGCTGACGAAGAGAAGAAAAAGAGAGAAATGATGGATGGACAGCGTCAGGTCGATGAGCAGTTGGCTAGCCGTTGCTTCGCGAATCAAGAATATGATAAGGCTTGTGAGTTGTACGAAAAACTTTATCAGAAGTACGACAATCCTTATCTTTTCCATCAATATGTGGAATGTTTGATATTACAGAAGGATTATGATGAAGCAACCAAACAACTCAAATCATATTTGAAAAAATATCCGAACGACGCGAAGACTTTGGTGGATCTGGTCTTCGTGTATGGCTTGGATGACGAACCAAAAAAGGCTGAAAAACAGTTCAATGCTATTTTGAAATCGTTGCCCAATGATTTAGGAACGATTCAAACTGTTGGCAATTTTTTCCGCTCGCGTGGACTTAATGGCCTTGCTTTGCAAGTGTTTGAAAAAGGTGTAGATCTCTGCTCCGGCGAAGAACGTAGTCCATTTTTTATCGAAATGGCCTATACGTATCAGTCAATGGCGGATTATCAGAATGCTTTCCACTATTATTTTCTTGAACTCGAGGCACATCCAGGTCAGTACAACAATATCAAGAATCGCTTGCAAACGCTATTGTTCTACGATGTAAACAATAGCATTGCCGACGATTTGATGATGGCTTTGCTCAGTAAGACGCAAGAGAAGCCTGACAATGTTGAGTTCGCCAAGTTACTGGTTTGGCTTGCTCTGCAACAAGAGGATTATGACATCGCTTTGGCGCAAAGCAAGAGCATCGATAAACGCATTGGCGACCAAGATGGACAAATCGTGAATTTGGCAGGTATCTGCCTAAACAACAAGCAGTTTGATGTCGCTCGAGATGGGTTTGACTACATCTGCAAGAAAGGGAAATCAGGACCGTATTATGGCCGTGCAGTGGCTGGATTGATTGATTCCGAATATCAAAAACTGAAGGCAGAAAACGTTACTGACACTAAAGCGTTTAACCGCCTTTCGGAACGTATTGACGAAGAATATCGCAATGTAAGTCCCAACGAGTTGACGGGTTTGGTGAAGATACAGGCCGACATTATGACTTATCGATTGGGACGCAAAGAAGAGTCTATCCAGTTGTTGCAGAATACGATAGAGACGGTGAATTCGAAGCAAGGAAAGGCTGAACTCAAGTTGCTTTTGGCCGACATCTATTTATTTGAGGATGAGGTTTGGGAAGCGACATTGCTTTACAGCCAAGTCGATAAAAGCATGAAGGAAGAGCCGCTTGGTCACGAAGCCCGATTTAGGAATGCGCAACTGCGTTATTTCATTGGCGAGTTCGCGTGGTCCGAAACACAACTTCATGTGCTGAAAGCCGCCACATCAAAACTGATTGCCAACGATGCCATGACATTGTCCTTGGCCATCAAGGATAATCTTGAAGTCGATACGACGGGTGTGGAACTAAAGCGTTTGGCTCGTGCCGATTACCGTATCTATCAGCAACGTGATGAAGAAGCCGCAGCCGTTTTGGATTCTATCATCAATGATGGCAACGAAGTCAGTATTCCTCATGCGCTGTTCCGTAAAGCCGAAATTGCCGAGAAAAATCACCAATTTGCCGAAGCGGAACAACTTTATTTGCAGATTGTTGATGATTACGAGTTCAGCTATATGGCGGACCGCGCATTGATGAATGCTGCTTTGCTTGAGCAGAATGAATTGAATATGAAAGAACAAGCCAAGCAGCATTACGAAACCTTGATTGACGATTTCCCAACTAGCATCTATACCGCCCAGGCGAAGAAAAATTATCGTAAAATCCCGTAGAGACGCAATGATTGCAGATCATAGCCCAAAAATAATGAATGTATGAATGTAGAGACGCAATGATTGCGTCTCTTGACTACCGAAAAAGAAACACAATGAACGAAGTAAGACCCAAAAAAAGCCTCGGACAGCATTTCCTGACCGACCAGAGCATTGCCCAGCGCATTGTTGAACAGCTTTCGCCCGATTTGGAATCGGTTATCGAAGTCGGAGCTGGAACGGGTGTCCTCACGCAATACATGGTCAACGACATTATGGACAAGTTCTATGTGATTGAGATTGACACCGAGTCCATCGATTACTTGAAATCACATTTTCCTATGCTCGGCGACCATCTCATCCATGGCGATTTCTTGCGTGCCGACCTCAACCAGTATGGCAAACAGAACATGGGTATTATCGGTAATTTTCCTTACAACATCAGCAGCCAGATTTTCTTCCAAGTGCTGAAACACAAGGATTTGGTCGTTGAAGTCGTTGGCATGGTGCAAAAGGAAATGGCCGAGCGCATGGCCGCCAAGGAAGGCAGCAAAACTTACGGCATTTTGAGTGTCTTGATGCAGGCATGGTATGACATCGATTACTTATTTACGGTTCATGAAAACGTGTTCAATC
Organism: Bacteroidales bacterium; assembly: GCA_045627065.1. GTDB lineage: Bacteria > Bacteroidota > Bacteroidia > Bacteroidales > F082 > Limimorpha. The sequence continues at coordinate 51,359 of JAZQMX010000014.1, forward strand.
CGCCGCCAAAGGTGAAATCGGCAGTCATCAAAATGAGACGCAATGCCACCACCGATTTGGGCTGCGACGAAAAACTTTTCGTGACCATCGTGAAACAAGCCTTCAACCAGCGCCGCAAGACCATGCGTAACTCGCTCCGTCCGTTGCTCCGTCCGGAAATCATCGATAACGAAGTCTTCAACAAACGTCCCGAACAGCTTTCGGTGAAAGAATTCATCGATTTGACGAATTTGATTGGGGGAACTCTTTGACTTCGCTAAAAATCGGTATTCGTTTTTTCATCATTTTGCCTTCAATGAAAAGCCATCCTTTTTCATGGCATGGTGCACCGTTAGGAAAGCCGAAGTGCAACCGACGGCAAGAATGGTGACGAAAATGATGAAGACATCTTTCATTTTCAGCATGACTGGGTAGGCATCCACGATGTAGTTGCCGCCGCCCGCACCGAATTTAATGAGGCCAAAGCGTTGTTGCAGCAATACGACTATGATGCCTAAAATCAAGCCGATGATGCCTCCGGCGACGGAAATCAGCAGACCTTCGTCCATGAAAACACGTTGGATAAATTTCTTGTCGGCACCCATGGCTTTCAGGATTTCGGTGTCTTTCTGTTTGTCAATGATCAACATGGAGAGCGAACCTACAACATTGAAGGTGGCAAGGATGAGAATAAAGGTGAGGATGACATAGACCGCCCATTTCTCAGAGTGCATGATTTTGTAAAGCGTTTCCTGTTGCTCTTGCTGGTCTTTTACGGTGAATCCGTCACCCAAAACACTTTTTATCTCTTTTTTCACCTTTTTTACATTGGCTGAAGGCGACAAAAAGATGTCAATATTGTTCGCTTTATTCTCGTATTCAAGTAGTTCAGAAATCCATTCGAAGGGAACGAGAACCGTCGTCTCGTCCATTTCCTGATAGGTGGTGAAGGCACTTTGAATGCTAAGGACATCCGAATTGAAGCTGTTTTCGAGGTTCATGGTGGAGGCGTTGCCGCGTTTGGGAACATAGATTCTCACCGTTGAATATGGATCAAACGGATTGATTCCCAAGTGCCAAGCCACGCCCGAACCGGGGACGGCATAGTCGTAATCGTCATCCGAAAGCAGCAATCCTTCTTCGCTTTGGATGGTCCCGTTGACGCGTGGAATTTTTTCGTAAATGTCACCTAAACCTTTCACTTGCCCGATATGTTGCTTGTCGTTGGCCCTAAAAAGAGCATCTTCGGTGATGGATGGGGCAAGGTATTCAAGGCCGTCAATGGATTGAAGCTGTTCGGTAGGGAAGGAGGAAAGGTCGATGGTTTTGCCTTTTACTGATGCAATCTGCAAATCGGGGGTGAGTTGGCTGTTCATGGACGATATCACGTTTTCCAATCCATTGAAAGCCGACATGACCACGATTAGCGCAAAAGAGCCAACGCTGATGCCTATGATCGAAATCCAGGTGATGATGTTGACGAGGTTGTGGCTCTTTTTCGCGTGGAGGTAACGGTTCGCTATGAAAAGCGGAACATTCACTGGTGCAATAAGTTGTCGATGTTTTCGATGTAGTCGAGCGAGTCGTCTTCGTAGAAGCGGAGTTCAGGGATGACGCGGATTTGGTGGCGGATGCGGTTGCCAAGCAGGCCGCGGATGGCTTTGGCATTCTGTCCGACTTCGTCAACCACTTTTTGCTTGTCGTCAACACCGAAAATGCTGAGATAAACCTTTGCGTATGAAAGGTCGGACGTGACATTGACATGCGTCACGGTAATCATCAGCGATGGTACGGCGGGACGTAATTCTGTTTGGAATATCTCGCCTAATTCTTTAAGTATCAGTTTGTTTACTTTCTCTAATCTTTTGCTGTCCATATAGGAGTTTCTTTGTTTATGCTGCAAAAATACGCATTTTTATCCTTTTTGGCCTTCGTATTGCTGCACTTCGTCGTATTTATAAACCAATTCAATGCCCACTTGGCGGAACATTTCTTCGGTCTCAGCGCCGTCGTGGTATTTGCGTTCGCAAACCACGCGCACGATGCCGCAGTTGATGATGAGCATAGCGCAGGTCCGGCAAGGTGTCATGCGGCAATATAAGGTGCTGCCATCCAAAGCGATACCGCGTCGAGCAGCCTGACAAATGGCGTTTTGCTCGGCGTGGACGGTACGCACGCAGTGTTGGGTTATCGTGCCGTCTTCGTGTATCATCTTGCGAAAGAGATGCCCGACGTCGTCGCAGTGGGGGAGACCTTTTGGCGAACCAACATAGCCTGTCACCAAAATCTGCCTGTCTTTCACGATGACGCAACCACTACGGCCACGGTTGCAAGTGGCGCGTTCCGAAACGGTATCGGCCAGTTTCAGGAAATACTCGTCCCACGATGGACGGATGAACTCATTATCCATAATTATGATAGTTTCGTTAATACGTTTTCGACTTGTTGGTGCAGCTCTTCGATGGTCCCGTTGTTCATGAATACGAAGTCTGCTTCTTTGATGCACACGCCAAGATTTTGCTTGGTGGGGTCGGTGCTGCTCATCTCACGTTCCTCGTTGGCCTTGAAGGTCTCGAAACTGACATGGTCGGTCTCTGAACCGCGAAGGTGAATGCGCTCATAACGCACGCGTTGGTCAGCATCGACGGCAAAGAGGTAGAACTTTCCTTTTTGGCGCAACGAATAGATTTCGCCAGGAGTGCGTACACTTTCGATAACGGCATTTTTGCCTTCCTTTTTGGCGCGCTCAAACAGTTGGTCGGTAATGTAACTTGGTGAATGCGAAGCGCGTAAATCGTTGGCTACCATGGTTAAGGTGTCGCGATTCACTTCCATGCCGCGACGCACAATTTCTTCTGCAATGTAAGCGCGCACTGAATAGTGGACGAACCCTTTTTCTTTAATAAGGTAATCGACGATGGTGCCTTTGCCAGCACCAAGCGTACCGGTGATGCCGATGATGGTGAGCGGTTTGCCTGATTCTTTGTGTATGTCGTCAATCCATTTGCCAACGGTGACGGGTTGGAACTGTTCCATACGGTCGAGCAACTCTTTCGGGTCGTCGCTGACAATGAGGTTGTTGGCGTGTTCCTTGCGGATGAAACCCTCCTCAACGGCGTGGTTGATGTATTCGAGCAATTTGTCGAAGTAGCCTTTCACGTTGTAAAGTGCTATGGGTTTGTCGAAAACTCGCAGTTGGCTGAGTACCATTGCTTCGAAAAGTTCGTCGAGGGTGCCGAAACCACCTGGCATGGCGATGAAGCCTTCAGCCTTGTCTTCGAGCAGTTTCTTGCGCTCTGCCATGGTGTCAACCACATAAAGTTCGTCGATGCCATCAGCACCTACATGGAGGTTCTTGAGGTGATGCGTTATGGTGCCAATCACCCTGCATTTGTTTTCGAGCATCACGTCGGCGATGACTTTCATGAGTCCCACATTGGCTGCGCCATAGAGCAGTTCGCATTGACGGTTGGCCATTTCTTGTCCCAACTCAGCGGCTTTCTCGCGGTAGATGGTGTCGAAGCCCATGCTGCTGCCGCAAAATATGCATATTTTTTTCATGGATTCAAATTTTTGCAAAGATAGATTTTTTTACTTTTGCAAAATCAAAAATATTGGAATTACTATGGCAAGAAGAATCGGCATTTTGGGTGCTATGAAAGAAGAAATCGACCTTGTGAAGGAAATGGTTGAGAATCGCGAAGTGGTTGAACTTGGCAATCGAGAGTTTATTACGGGCGAGATTAGAGGCGTGGAATGTGTGGTGGCTTTTTCAAAATGGGGGAAGGTGGCTGCTTCTATAACCGCTACGATATTGTTGACGGAGTTCAAAGTCACCGACTTGTTTTTTATCGGTACTGCTGGTGCTTTGGCCGATGGATTGAAAGTGGGCGACATTGTAGTTTCCAAGCATTTGGTTCAACACGATTTGGATGCGCGCCCTATCTTGAAACAATATGAAATGCCTTTGCTGAATAAGGTCTATGTTGATAGCGATGAAGCCTTGAGTGAGCTGGCAGGTCGTGCCGTGAAGAACTTGCTCGCCCAAGGAGTCGAGAAGATGGTGGGTGAGGAAGCTGCCAAAGAGTTCGGCCTGCATCCAACGCTTTATTTTGGTGATGTCGCTAGCGGCGATCAATTCATTAATAGTATTGAAAAACGGGATGAAATCATCTCGGGCCTGCCTGGTGTCCTTTGCGTTGAAATGGAAGGCGCTGCTGTGGCACAAGTGTGTTCTGAATTCGGAGTGCCTTTCACGGTGATTCGCACGATAAGCGATACGGCAGACCATAATGCACGTGTCGATTTTGGCAAGTTCATCAAAGAAGTCGCCAATGCTTATTCTCAGGCCATTATTCCTGAAATAATGGTTATGTTGGCTGCAGAGAAGTGTTCTTAGCTTTCTAACTCTTGCCTGAGGATTTCCCAGAACATGCACATCCCTGTTTCGAGGATGTCGTCTGGAAAATCGTATTCCGGATTATGTAATGCTGGTTGTTCGGTGCCTGAACCTAAGCCGAAGAAACCCACGGGACATATTTCGCCAAACCTACCGAAGTCTTCTGACCAGCGGAAAGGATCGGATAGGTGACTGATTTGTAAATCAAGGTTTTGTGCTGCTTTCTCGATAATGTCAACGCAACGGTCATCGCTATTGGTGGCTGCAAAGGCTTCGTGCGTTGAAAAGCCGAAATCAAATAGGTGGTCTTTGGCTTTTGCGCGACACATTTCGATGATTTGTGAAGCCAACATCTCAAGATTATGGTCGTCGTAGCTGCGTAAGGTAAGCCAGATTTCGGCATGGCCAGGAGCGACGCCGAAGGTCTCTTCGCCCAGTGAGGCATGGGTGATGACGAAAGTGGTGAGTGGCTTCATGTCTTTCAGCATCTCGCGCTTCTTCTCCAATTGATGGATGAGTACGGCGAGTAGCTCCGAAGGATTGTGCCCGGTTTCTGGTTGTGAAGCGTGAGCTGTGCGGCCATCAAATACGAGTTTCAGCCCGAAAGATGCCGCCGCAAAACAACCTTTTCTTACAACGATATGTCCCTTCCCAAAACCGGGAAGATTGTGTAGGCCATATGCGACATCGGGTTTGATCTGTTGAAATTGTGGGTCTTGCAAGATGGCTTGTGCACCTTGTCCTGTCTCTTCAGCGGGTTGGAAGAGCAACACCACTTCGCCGCAGTTGGGCCGTTGTTTGCCTAGCCATTGGGCTAAACCACACAGGATAGAGGCGTGACCATCGTGACCACATTTATGAGAAAATCCTTTATGTTGAGAGCAATAAGGCAAGTCGTTGTTCTCGGGAATATGCAACGCATCGATGTCGCCACGGATGAGAATGCGCTTGCCGGGCTGTTCGCCTTTATAGACAGCAGCTACACCAAAGCCACCGATTTTTTCAATTTGGAGGTCTGGGTTTGTGACTTTAACCCATTCATTTATAATAATATTCGTTTTCATCTCTCTTCCAGATGGTTCTGGATAGGTGTGAAGAATGTGCCGAAGTTCAACAAGTTCTTGCATATCTAGTTGGATTTGTTGCGTAATAAAGATTAATCGTTTCAGTTTTTGTGACGTATTCTATGTTCAAAAATGTCGTGTGATATTTGCCATTTTCTTGTGCTGCAAAAGTAATAAATTTCCTATCTTTGCCCCGAATTTTTCTGATTGAATACGATGTCAACAGTATTATATCCTTTCAAGTTCAAACCAATCTTCAAGGACAAGATTTGGGGCGGACGTAAAATCAAGGAAGTCTTGGGCTTGGACTATGGCACTATGCCCAACTGTGGCGAGGCCTGGCTGCTTTCGGGTATCTGGAACGAACAGAGTGAAGTGGCCAATGGCGACTTTGAAGGCGACGAAATCAACGACCTTGTGGAAACTTTCATGGGCGACCTCGTTGGCGAGGCCGTGTTCGACAAGTATGGCGAGCAGTTTCCCATCTTGGTGAAGGTCATCGATGCCAACGACTGGCTCTCGGTGCAGGTGCATCCCGACGACGAATTGGCGCAAAAACGCGGTCTCGGCAATGGTAAAACCGAGATGTGGTATGTGATGCAGGCCGAAAAGGATGCTGAACTTGTGATGGGTTTCAACCAACAGCTCACACGTATGGAATACGCTAAGGTGATGGAAAGCAATCGCTTGCAAAGCGTCCTTAATTATGAGAAGGTGAAAGAAGGCGATGTGTTTTTCATCCCCGCCGGACGTGTTCATGCCCTCGGTCCCGACATCATGGTGGCCGAAATCCAACAAACCAGCGACGTCACTTACCGTATCTACGATTGGGACCGCATTGATGTGGCGGGAATGCGTCGCGAACTGCATATCCCACAATCGTTGGAAGCCTTGGACTTCAATTTGCCTAAGCAATACAAAATCGACGTCCCTGATGAGAAAAACCATTCAATTCCTGTTGTTGATTCTCAATTTTTCGTCACCAACATGCTCCAGATGGAAGGCGGAGAGATGGAAAAAGACTATTCGAATCTCGATTCTTTCGTTATTTTGCTCTGCACGAATGGAAAATTTGAGCTAAAATGGGAAAATGGCACGGAATGTGTTAATGCAGGGGAATGTATTCTCATTCCGAATGTGATTAAGCAAGTCACGATAAGGGCTGAAGAATATTGCAAGCTGATGGAAGTGTATATAAACGCAGAATAAAGAATAAATAATTGAAATTTAAATATTTAAATCATAACACAATGAAAAAGTTTACTACATTATTGCTGATGACGCTGCTGGTGGCAGGTCTTCATGCGCAAACTAAAACAGATCTTCCAAACGTCACATTGAAGGACCTCAATGGTAAAGATGTCAACATCGCAAAGCTTAAGAACGATGGCAAGCCTATCGTCATCACCTTCTGGGCTACTTGGTGCGCTCCATGCATCAAGGAACACAATGCCTTGAGCGATGTTTATGATGACTGGCAGGACGAGACCGGTGTGAAGATTTATTCTGTCTCGATTGACGACTCACGTTCAACTGCTAAGGTGAAGCCTTTCGTCGAAGGCAAGGGTTGGGACTTCAATGTCTTGCTCGACGTGAACAGCGAACTGAAACGCGCCATGAACGTCAGCAATCCGCCTCATACCTTCTTGATTGACGGCAAGGGTAAGATTGTTTATCAGCACACTGGCTATCTCGAAGGTGCTGAAGACGAACTCTACGAAGAAATTCAGAAACTTGTAAAATAATTTGGTTAAAACCATTGACAATGACCATGACCGCGGGAAACTTGAGTCCAGCGGTCATAGTCGTTGTCGGTGGTCATAGTTTACAACACACACTTTATGCGTAAAATATTACTCTCGTTTCTATGTTTGAGCGCGCTGGGCTGTCTTACGGCCCGCGCTCAGTCGTTTTCAGAAGGTTCCCAAGTAAACGGCAGTTTTCAAATTGACGGACAGTATTATATGCCTGATGAAGGTATAGACATTACTCCTGAGTCTATCAATGGCAAGAAGTTGGGACTCAATGGCTTTGGTAAGTTGCAATACACCAATGGCAACTTCTCGGCTGGCTTGCGTTTCGAGGCTTTCTTGCCTCAGATGAATGGTTTCCGTGAAGAATTGAATGGCGTTGGCTTGGCCAATTTCTATGCTTCATACGACGATGGCACTATCGGTTTCACCGTGGGCGACATCTACGACCAGTTTGGCAGTGGCCTTACCTTCCGTACCTACGAAGAGTGGTCGCTTGGTATGGACAACTCGCTTCGCGGTGCCCGCGTGGTGTTCCGCCCGACTCAAGGCGTGACCATCAAGGGCGTGTATGGCCGCCAGCGTTACTATTGGGCTCCTTATCTCGAACGTGATTTCAAGGATAGCGACTATCGTGGCATAGTGCGTGGCGTTGATGCCGAATGGGATTTGAACCAAAGCATCCCATCGATGAACGATGCAAAGTTCCATGCTTCTGTTGGCGGTAGCTTTGTCAGCAAGAAGCAAGCTGATAAGAGCACTACCCTTAACATTCCAGAAAACGTTTCGGCATCGGCAGCTCGTATCAATTTGGGCTATGGCCGTTTTGCTTTCTCCACAGAATATGCCTACAAGATCAACGACCCATCGGCTATTAACAATTACATTTATCACGAAGGCCGTGCTTTGCTTTCTTCCTTGTCTTATTCACAGAAAGGATTGGGCATCGTTCTTCAAGTGAAGCGTGTTGATAACATGAGCTTCAAGTCGATGTATACCGCAAAGGAAAATGACTTGGACATCAATTTCATTCCACCTATCAACTACACTCATACCCACAGCTTGCCATCGATGTACACCTATTCGACCCAGCCTAATGGCGAAATGGCTGCCCAGTTCCAAGTGAACTACACCATTCCAAAAGGCTCGGCTCTTGGCGGTAAATATGGCACCAAACTTACCTTCAACTACAGCCAAGTGAACGACATCGTCCGCGATTCTATCGAATTCAATCATGAGATGACACTCAACCAGAGTGGCACTTTGGGATACACTTCCAAGTTCTTTGCTGTGAGCGACAAGGTGTTCTTCCGCGACATCAACTTCGAAATCGACAAGAAGATAAGCAAGGATTGGCACATTACGGCCCAATACATCAATATGTTGTATGATATGGAGACCATCGAAGGCCATGCTAACGCACCTATGGTGAAGGCCAACATTGGTTTCATGGATGTCACCTATAAAATCAACAAGAAACAGAGCATCCGTCTCGAACTTCAAGGCTTGTGGGAAAACGAAGTCCACAAAGGCTATGTCTATGACGAGAGCGAAAAGAAAGACTTCCAGAAGCGTGGCGACTGGCTTGCTGGTCTGATTGAATATTCGGTTACCCCTCATTGGTCGTTCTCGATAGGTGACAAGTGGAATTATGGCAATCCTGTGCCAGAGTATCGCGACCATTATTTCTCGGGCAACGTGACTTACATCAAGGATGCTACCCGCATCATGCTGAGTGGTGGTCGCCAAAGCGAAGGCGTGGTTTGCGTGGGCGGTGTTTGCCGTACCGTTCCTGCTTCCTCTGGCGTGTCGCTTACGGTTTCAACAAGTTTCTAATTTAACCTAATAATTTGTTTGCAATGAAAACACTTAGAAATATTGGTGCAGCACTACTGATTATCATGTCGGTGATGAGTGCTTGTGATGTCATGGAAGAGCCTTATCTTCAGGGAGCAGAAAGTGAAAAAGCTATTCTTGAGTTCCGTGTTGGCGATGTCGCTGGACAAATTGACGAATCATCGAAAACGGTTTTGCTCGATTTCCCTGGTGGAACGGACGTGTCGAATCTCGTCCCAACCATCAGTGTGTCGGCTTATGCTACCATTGAGCCAGCTTCGGGTGTTGCACAAGACTTTAGCCAGCCCGTTTATTATACGGTCACGGCAATGGATGGCTCAGAAGTAATGTATTGTGTCACTGCAAGAGTGCATGATCACGATAACGAAAAGAGCATTCTTTCGTTTTCTATTGCCGAACCAGCTAGCGATGGTCTGATTGATGAAGTGGGATTGATGATCACTTTGTTCTTCCCTGGCGGAGTAGACCTTACTAATTTGGTGCCTAACATCGTAGTCTCCGAAGGCGCTCAGATTAGTCCGGCTTCAGGGGTGGCACAAGATTTCACCAACCCAGTGGAATATACCGTTACTGCATTGAATGGCACTACTGCTGTCTATACAGTCAGGGCTGTTGTTGGAGGCTTGCTTCGGGGCAAGACGGTCTTGCTTAAGGACTTCACGGGCGTCCGTTGTGTGAATTGCCCAGACGCCTCCGAATTGGCACACCAACTTCAAGAAACCTATGGCGATCGTCTCATCGTGATGAGCGTCCATGCCGGGTTCCTTGCCATCCCAATGGGCAATTTTCCTGATTTCCGAACCGAAGAAGGTACTTATTGGTACAACAACAACAGTTCGAACCCTCTTGGTGCTGTTGATAGAGCCATGCTTCTTACGGGTTATGCATTGCAGGATAGCCAATGGGAGTATGCAGTCAGCACTGCCATTGAAGAAGAGCAAACCGTCGAAATCAGCATCCAAAATAGTTATGATGAGGCTTCACGTATGGTGTCGTCTAACATCAACATCATGGCATTAACTGAACTGAGCGGTGATTTGGCATTGACGATTTGCCTCGTTGAGGATAACATTGTCGGTATGCAAGTTACACAAAGTGGCACTGATGATTACTATGTTCACCGCCATGTGTTCCGTGGAACAATTAATGGTGCTGACGGTCAAGACGTTCAGCTTTCTCCTGATGAGCTTTATTCGATGACATGTTCCATGGTCCTGCCTGACAATTACAACGTTGACAACTGCTCTATCGTTGCTTACGTCTATGATAAAACTGATGACATGAAGGTCTTGCAGACAACTATGTCGTCGATACGATAAAATAACGAATCCATGGTCTTCAACTCCGTAGAATTTCTTGTCTTCTTGCCCGTTGTGGTGCTGCTGTTCTATCTGCTGCCCCAAAGGGCAAGATGGTTTATGCTCCTCGCTGCCAGCTGCGTGTTTTACATGTGGTTTGTGCCGAAATATATCCTTATTCTGCTTGTCACCATAGTGATAGATTATTTGGCAGGCATCCTTATTGAGCGTAATGACGACAGACCTAAACGGAAGAAGATCTTTATGGTCATCAGCATCGTCTCAACCTTGACGGTGCTTTTTGTGTTCAAGTATTTGGGATTCATAACCGAAAACTTGACTCGTCTATGTGAGTCAATGGGCGTGGGGACCAATATGGTGGTGAACATCATCTTGCCTATTGGCCTTTCGTTCCATACGTTTCAAAGCATGAGCTATGTGATTGAGGTGTATCGTGGCAATCAAAAGGCAGAACACCATTTTGGATACTACTCGCTCTATGTGATGTTTTTCCCGCAGTTGGTGACTGGTCCTATCGAGCGTCCGGGTAACTTGTTGCGTCAGCTTCACGAGGAGAAGCGCTTCGACTACGATAACATCTCAAAGGGTATGCGCCTCATCTTGTTTGGCATGTTCATTAAGATGGTGGTGGCCGACAATCTTGGAACTTATGTTGATATGGTCTACGAGGACCCATCGGCGTATAATGCTTGGAGTGTGATGCTAGCAGCTGTGTTCTATTCTTTCCAAATCTACTGCGATTTCTTTGGCTATTCCACTATTGCTCTGGGTAGCGCCAAGCTGATGGGCTTCGACATCTCTGATAACTTCCGCTCACCTTATCTCTCGCGTTCCATCGCTGAGTTTTGGCATCGTTGGCACATCTCCCTCTCCACTTGGTTCCGCGATTATGTATACATCCCTCTCGGAGGTAGTCGTGTGAAGTTCGCCCGATGGGCTTCCAACATCCTTGTGGTGTTCGTCCTGAGTGGTATCTGGCATGGTGCAGCATGGACCTTCCTCTTCTGGGGATTCGCTCATGGCTTGCTCCATATCATTGAGAAGGCGCTTAAAAACTGGGTAAAACCGTTGCAACCTAAGACTAAGGTGGGCCGTTGTTCACTGGACTTGCTCAATATGGCCAAGACTTTTATCCTAGTCACCTTGTTCTGGGTGATGTTCCGCTCAAGCGATTTCGCGCAGATGAAGGAGATGTTTACGGCTATGTTCACCAACTTCGATGTGGCTCAGCAAATGAGCATCGATTGGCGGATATGGCTTTACCTCGGCTTGTTTATTTTGAGCGACATCGTCTTGGCAGATACACGTTTCGACCATTGGTGTGACGACAAACCCGCTGTACTGCGTTGGCTTATCTATACTGTGCTCATCTTCATGATTGTGGTCTGCTCTAGCGTCAATAATTTTCCGTTCATCTATTTCCAGTTCTAGGCCATGAAAAAGTTGCTTATCCGTATAGTAGTTGTCGCAGTGTTGCTCGTGGGTATGAATTGGGTCTATGCCAAATGGTTCTATAAGAAGGATTTGGTGGAACATTCCGATATCGTTGAACTCGCATGGCAAGTCACCGACGACAGTTGCCGCATCGTCTATGTGGGCGAATCGTCGAACATAACTTTTGGCCTTGAGGAAAACAACCATCGCAAGATTAGCGAATATACTGCCGATTATTTCCCTGCCGTGAAGATGGGAGATATGACCAAGTCGGCTGCTCATGCCCAAACCTATTATTACCTGCTAAAGCAGATCCCAAAAGATGCCCCTGTCGAGACAGTGGTGGTGACCATGAATCTCCGTTCCTTTGGCGCTTCGTGGATTTATTCGCGCTTGGAGACGGCGTTACGTAAGCAATTGGTTTTGATGCAGGACTATCCTCCTTTGCTCAATCGTTTTCTCCTGGCCTTGAAAGCTTATCCTATTCATACCGAAGAGGAATGGTCTGAAATCACACTAGAACATTGGAAAACCGATTCGCTTGATTTCCCATATCCTTTCAGTCATCCTTCTACTGCCGAATGGGATTCTTCTCAGGCATGGACTGGTTTTTGGAACGCAGATGGAACAAAGAACCAGGCGAAGACCGAGTTGGCTTGCCACTATATCAAGACCTACGCATTCAATATCACAGATGACAATCCTCGATTGGACGACTTTGACGCTATTGTCGATCTGTGTCACAAACGTGGTTGGCATCTGGTTCTCAACTTGATGGCAGAAAACGTTGACAAAGCCAACGAGTTGGTCGGCGAGGACTTGCTTTTCCTCATGCGCCGCAACCGCGACTATCTGCTGCAGCGTTATGGCTCACTTGATGATGTCGTTGTGGTTGATAATATGAGTCTCGTTCGCGACGTAAACTTCATCGACCAAGACTGGACCACAGAACACTATTATGAAGAGGGACGCCGTATCGTGGCTGATAATGTAGCTGAGGCATTGAAGACATTCTATCCTGACGATTATGTTGATTGTGATTCTTTGCAATGCGATTTCGGTCATTTCAAAGGGAATCAGCCTTCGCGTTGTATCGTGGCTTCTAATCCTTATGCTAGTGGAGTGGTGGTTGATAGCCTCTCCCCAGAGTGGGGCGAGGTGGATGTGGCTTTTTTTGCCAATCCTTCTGACTCGCTCGCTGCTCTTTTCCTTTCCGTCCAGGGTTTCCGCGATGGAGAGTTGGTCCTGGATGCTAGCTATCCTATCTCATTTGACCATTATGTCTTGCAGAAGTGGGATTTCCACACCAAGTCCATCGTTATGGATTCAACCTTTAAGGCTGCGCAAAATGTGAAGTTTTTCTTGATGAACACCAGTGAGGTTCCCGTCGAGGTGAGCGCATTGGATGTCTCGTTTCATCCAACCAACCTCAAGCCTGGCGTGAAAGGTAAGTCAATGTTGCCTTGAATACACTTCCATCACTGTGAGTCGTGTTCCCTCGACACGAAATTTTACCTCTAAATCGCCATATTCCATGCCATAAGCCCTCTCTGGATCGTTGTGGTATTGTGGCCTCGGGTCGTGCGCCAATACTGCCACGAGGCTTTCGCGTTGCTCCACCGGGATTTTGCATAAAAGCTCTTCAGAGATGCACACTTCCAACTCATATTCGGCAGGGCGCAGGGCGAAGCCGCTTACGGCATCAGGGTGGCTGTCGGTGTAAGCAATGTATGGTTTAATATCAAAGATAGGCGTGCCGTCCATGAGGTCGGCACCCGAAACATGAAGCACGGGACCAAGTTCGTGGTCGATTTCGATTTTGTCAAGTTTTACCGACGAAAGCCCAATGGCATTGGGACGGAAAGGGGATCGTGTGGCGAAAACGCCTTTGCGCACGTTGCCGCCTAAACGAGGTGGACGTACTGTGGGTGACCAATCGTCGCGTACTGCTTCTGAAAACTCCCAGATGAGCCAGATGTGCGAAAAGTCCTCCAATCCGCGAAACGCATCGGGATTGCGGTATTCGGGCTCGAACACAATGGTGGCCTTCAGCGAATCGATGATGCCACTTTGACGCGGAACACCGAACTTGGTAGGAAAATCGGAATGGATGTGCGCTATGGTTTTCATGCTGCAATAATAGAGAAAAAATAGGTGTTTTCATATTAAAATTCCATTATTTTGGCTCACTGTTTGTAATAATAATTACTTTTGTAGCCCGAATGACAATAATTTAAAAACTAAATCTATAAAAAATGAAAAAACTATTTTTGATTGCTATCGCTTGTTTGGCAATGATGTTGCCAGCCAATGCGCAGATTTTGAAACGTATAGGCGAAAGCGCAGCTCGTGCTGCCGAGAGCGCAGTGAGTAACAAAGTGAACGAAAAGGTTCGCGAAGGCGTTGATGGTGCTTTCGATAAGAACAAGAAGGACAAACGTAATCGTGACCAAGAAGCTGAAGAAGCCGAAGAGGCTTACGATGAAGAAGAAGCTACATCTCAGAATTCCAAGAAGGTCAAAGTTAAGCAACCTAGAACCATTGAAGCTGCCTATGCCAAGTGCGACTTCGTTTCTGGCGACGAGATTATCTTCGATGACGACCTGGCTGGTGAACAGTTGGGCGAGTTCCCAAGCAAGTGGGACCTTATCGGTGGTGTTTCCGAAGTGGTGAAATTCGATGGCAAGATGGCTCTCGATTTTCAGGACAATACTACCAGAGTGGCTCCGCTCATGAAGAATCCTCGCAATTAT
>JAZQMX010000015.1:0-62323 GCA_045627065.1 Bacteroidales bacterium
TCTTCTTCCTATGATGCCATCTATGCCACAGGCAACCTTACCTTCAGCAACTGCACCGTAGAGGCAAGGAGCAATAATGGAAATGGCATATCCGGCACTTCGGAAAAGACCCTCACGGTCAACGGAGGTTCGCTGACCGCACAAGGCCGTGGTACAAACAAATACCCTATCAGCGGCTTCGGTCATCTCAGCATGGTGGATGGGATAAATATAAGTTATCCGGAAAATGCTAGCTATGATGAGACTGATAGACGAATCGAATATGCCAGTGGTTATGCCGTTACTGGCGAAGCCGTTATCGAGTCGGTCGCCCACAGCCTGTGGGTGGCCGGACACAAGTTGGAAGGCGAAAGCGGCACCTACACCTTCACGGGCGAGGGCATTTCGGGCAGTGTAAGCTACAGCTACAGCACGAACACCCTAAGCCTCAGCGGAGCTTCCATCACGGCTTCGGGTAACAGTAATTACGGCATCAAGAGCCTGATTCCCGGGCTGAAAATCCAATTGACAGGCAGCAATTCCATCAGCACTTCTTCTTATGGCATCTATTCCCAAGCCGACATGACCATCCAAGGCACAGGAACGCTCAATGTCACTGGTTCAACAGCCATCAAAGTCACAGACGATCTTACCTTGAGCAACTGCACCGTAGAGGCAAGGGGCAGTGGCTCTTATTCCGTTGGCATATCCGGCACTTCGGGAAAAACCCTCACCGTCAACGGAGGCTCGCTGTCTGCAATAGGTGGCACAAATGCATACCCTATCAACGGTTTCGGTCATCTCAGCATGACTGGCGTCAGCATCACTTATCCTGCCAACGTCCATTACGACGAAGACTCAAAGCGTCTCGAATATGCCAGTGGTTCTGCTGTTACTGGAGAAGCCTTCATCGAGTCTGTCAACCACAGCCTGTGGGTGGCCGGACACAAGCTCGGCGGCGGCAACAGCGGCACTTATACTTTTACTGGAACTGGCATTAGTGGCTCTGTTTATTACAACTTTTCTTCCAACACCTTGACTTTGAACAAGGCCAATATCGTTGGTGGCATCACAAACTATTTGCCAGACTTGACCATTCTGTTGGTTGATGGCAATGTGTTGACAAACAATGGAGATTGTTGCCTTTATAATGACGTAAGTAAACTGACAATTACGGGCACCGGTTCGTTGTCAACCTCCTCATATAATCAGGCTTGCATTATTGTCAGTGGCAATCTTTACATTCAAGGCGGCTGTACCATTCATGTCAGTGCGCCCCTAAAAAATAGCTTTGAAAAGGCTGGTCTTAGGGGAAGTGCTGGTAAGACCTTATCTATCAACAATTCCACAGTCATTGCCGAAGGCTATGATGAAGAAAATGGGGCAATTAGCGGGTTCAGCAATGTTAGCCTCACAGGCATATCGGTAACAAATCCGTCAGGAGCAAGCTACAATACTACTGACTGCTGTTACGAAAACAATGGCACTTTGGTGAAACACATTGAAATAGGAGATACAAGCCGATGCCTTTGGGTGGCTGGGCAAAAACCGCCGCAAGGATCAAGCAACTACACCTTCACTGGTCCAGGCATCACCGGTTCCGTGACCTATAATGCCTTATCGAACACGCTGAGCCTGAGCGATGCCGATATAATTGCCACTATAGAGGGTATCAAGAACTATATTCCAGGATTGACGATTTATTTGCAGGGCGAAAGCACCATCCATTCCACTGATTATTACTATAGTCCTGGCATCCATTCAGTCCATGGCGATCTTACCTTTAAGGGTAGCGGTACGCTGAATGTTAGCTCGTCAAGTGCCGATGGCATCAGAGTCAACGAAGGCGATATGTATTTGCAAGACGGATGTTATGTTTCGGCGAACGGTCCTGATGCCGCCTCTTCTTTCGAAGGTGCTGGAGTGTTAGGATCTGCAGGGAAAAGATTATACATCAACAATGCTAACCTTGATGCACAAGGTTTCCACAGCAGCTTCGGTTCCATTGGCGGCTTTGAGTGGGTCGATATTACGGATGCCATAATGTGGTCACCCCAAGACGCCACTTACAACTCAATACACCATTGCTATCGGGACACGGCTGGCAATGTGGTGACAGAGCAGATTTCTATTGAGACTGTCAACCATAGCCTCTGGGTATCGGGCGACAAACTGAAAGGCAGTGGAACCTATACTTTCACGCTTTCCAATAGTTTTTCTTCAGGTTCAGCGGTCTATGATTTTTCGACAAATACATTAACCTTGACCAATGCGACTATCTATGGAGGCTTTGACTACGGAGCCATCAGAAGCTACATATCTGGTCTGAAAATAGTCTTAGTCGGTCAAAACAAGCTTGTCGGTGGGTTCTCGCAAATTCCCTTATATTCTGATCATAGTTTTACGATTCAAGGCCAAGGCTCGTTGGTCGTAACCACTTATACCGGTTCTGGCATCGTGGTGGAAAATGGCGGTTTAACGATAGAGGGCGGATGTTCCGTCAGTTCTTCGGCTTTAGGAACGGCTCAAAATTCAAAAGGTTCAGGAGTACTTGGCATGGGTTGGCCGCTCACTATTAAGGGTTCTTCCTTGCATGCAGTAGGTAATGACGAGACACATGGTTCAATTGGTGGGTTCGGTAATGTAATCCTTGAAAACGGATCGATTCTGACCTCGCCTCAAGGCGCAATTTATGACACCGAAAGATGGTGCTATGTTACAGGATCGGGAGAAGTTGTCACTTCGCAAATTGATATAGAGAGTTCCATTGATTATGACCTTACGGTGAGAAATGTTAGGGTATGCTCTTCCAACATAAACGACGTGCTTGGCGACGGTACGGTGAGCTATGATGTCGTCACCAACACGTTGACCCTCCATAATGCCAACATCGACGCTGTCACTGGCATCAACAACAATATTCAGAATTTGACAATAAACCTGGAGGGCTCGAACACAATCAATGCTTCTTCAAGAGGCATTCGCTCGGAAAAAGACTTCCGCATTACGGGCACAGGCTCCCTCAATGTCGAAGGTGACAATGCTGGTATAAGTGCGGTGGAATGCAACCTGACTATTGAAGGCGACTGCGCTGTTTATTCCCACGGATTGTCGTCTTCGGCCTATACGTCAGGCATCGGTGGCTCCGAAGGCTATGATCTTACCATCAACGGCGCAACGGTATGGGCACAATCTGCTGGCATCTCAACATGTAGTTCCATCTTTGGCTTCAGCCATCTTGTACTCAACAACTGCCGCATCTATGATCCGATGATGGCTGTTTGGAGCGAGGAGAATCGCCGTATCGAAGTGAATGGTAATGCGTTCAATGACATGGTGCAGATTGGCAACATCTACCTTAGAATAGCCAACGTTAATGTGACCAATGCAAACGCTTCGAATATCACTGGAGAAGGCATCACGGGTCACGTGTCCTATGATCCTGAAACGAACAAACTCACTTTGGAAAATGCAAATATCACAATTGAAGGAAATGCTATCCGAAATTATATGGAAGGTTTGACCATCAACCTGGTGGGCCAAAATATCGTAGACGGTGGCAATTTTACGACCATCAATTCGCACAAAAGCATGACCATAACCGGTTTTGGTTCTCTCTTGGTCTATTCGGGAAATAGTAACATTTCTGTAACTGATGACCTCACGCTTGAAGGAGGCTGCTATGTAAAGACATATTCGAATGGAAGCAATGTGGTTTTAGGTCTAAGCATTGGAGGTTTGCTTACTATCGATGAGAGTTATTTGCGTATCCAGTCAGTGAGTCAAAATCACAACGGCCTCTGGTGCAATGATCTGAACCTTGTGAATTCAAGTATCATACACCCCAGCTCAAATGCCAATTTCCAGAACAACACCATCTATTACAATGGTTCGGAATATCAAGGGGAAATCATTATTGAGCCTGATGTCTATAAACTGTGGATTGGAGACACCCGCGTCACCCGCGACAATGCCTCCGATGTGTTAGGCAATGGAACAGTGTTTTACAATCCAACAGAGCAACGACTTACCTTGAATAGCGCCTATATAATCGGCCATAATGGTGATGGCATCAACAACCAACTGCCATATGAGTTGTATGTAACTATCAACGGAGCTTCACGTGTAGAATCGCAGAACAGCTATGGCATCACGAGTCAAAATGGACTTATCATTCAAGGCCCCAATTCACTTTATGTCACTGGAACAACGGGCATTTGCGTGGGTAACGACAGATTTGAAGACACTTATGGAGGGACTGTCATTGCACGTGGTACGGGTCTTGGCGAATTCAATGCTGGCATTTGGTGCAATCCAAACGTTTACGTGGTCGTAAGCCAGGCAACGCTGAAGGCCGAGTGCCCATCAGCAAATTATGGTGCCATCCGTGCCGATAACATTGCATTAATAGGTGCCACCATCATCTCGCCTTCGGGAGCGCACATCGACCCTGTTACCCATAGAATGGTCTATGCCAACGGCAATGTATTGAATGATGCCCAGGTAATCATTGAGCCCGACCCATTCGACCTATGGGTGGCAGGCACGCGTGTCACTGTCGGAAACAAGAACGACGTATTGGGCGACGGTACAGTCAGTTTTAATCAAACCACCACCACCTTAACCCTCAACAATGCCAACATCGAGACTGAAACCATTGGCATCGAAAGCCGTATATTTGGCTTGACTATCCAATTGAATGGCGAGAACAGAATCGTTAGCCGTAACAGCGACGGCATAGAATACGGAAAATCATTGTGGAGTTCAAGTGAGACTTTGACCATAAAGGGGGCAGGAAGCCTCTATGTGGAAGGGAAGTCTTATGGTATGATGGGCTATTCGAACCTCCTCATCAAAGACGGCTGCACGGTAGATGTGGTCTCCAATGGCCCGAGTCATTATGCCGCCATTTCCAGCTTTGATTTTTCTTCATCACTCACCGTCAATGCCAGTACGTTGGCTGTGCGTGCCGACTACACCACGGTTGGTGTCATCAACGGCTTCGCCAACCTGAACTGTCAAGGCGGCTCAAGCCTTATTTATCCTACTGGCGCTAATTATGCTAATAATCGTCTTGTAGTGGACAATGAACCGCTCAGTGGCATGGCCCTTATCGACCATAACAGCTACAACCTGAAGGTGGCCAACACCATAGTGAACTACCTCAACAAGGACGACGTGCTGGGCGACGGTACGGTGAGCTTTAATCCAACTACTCATACCTTGACCCTAAACAATGCCCATATCTTTAATTCTAACGACGATGGCATCCAGACAAGCCATGATGGGCTGATCATTCATCTGGTGGGCAACAACGACATCCAAGCTGGCGACGACGGCATTCAAATCACCAATGCCAGCACCACCATCACTGGACCGGGCAAATTGACCCTTAACACCAATTATGGCATCTATTCTCCACAAGGAGGTTCCCACCTTTTGAGCTTCACTGACAATTGCGACGTGACCATCAATGCCAATTATTTTGGCATTTCAATCATAGATCCTATTTACGTTGGCTTTGCTGTGTTACGTTCAAAGGGCGGAACGAATAGCGTTTCACTAAAGTGTCCTGGCTTGACAATGGACGACCAGGTGAGCATCATCGCACCAGAAGACACCTACTTCGGTTATTCTCCTAATAATGGAGCTTATGGTGTTTGTTTCAGCAGCACCAATGATTTGGTGAAAGGCGAAATGGTCGTCATCGGCCCAGAACCATACAACCTTTGGGTGGCAGACACTCAGGTGTCACCCGTCAACAGCAACGATGTCCTCGCCGATGGCGGTTCAGTGAGCTACGACGCCAACACTAACGTGCTGACACTGAATAACGCCACGATTACCAATGCAAGTTACGGAATCTTGAATAGTATAGACGACCTTACCATTCAGCTTGTTGGAACTAGCAATATCAATGGCAGTTATGGCATCTTGTCAGAAGAAGACTTCACCATCAAGGGCAATAGCTATTCCACTTTGAACCTTTCCGGAAGCAGTGGCATAGTTGCCAATTTCTGCGACATGGCCATTGAAGGCGGTTGTAACGTGAATGTCACGGCCACCGAGGATCATGGCATCCGTTCAACCGGTACAGACCATTACCTTGACATTATTAACAGTAAGGTAACTTTAGAAGGTTCCGACGGTAATTATCCTGTCAATAACATCCAGCCTCGCCTAACGGGCTGCAGTATCACTACGCCCACAAATGCCGTATGGAACAGCGAAGGACGTTATTATACCGTTAGTGGTAATCCTTATCTTGGACAGATGGTAATCAGCCCGTTGTCGTATAACCTTATTGTAGCAGGCAAACAAGTTACCACGGCTAATGCCAACGACGTGTTAGGGAACGGCACGGTATATTACGATGCAGGTAATAATGTTTTAACTTTGGATAATGCATACATCAACTATAATGACTATACAGGCGTGCCTAATGAAAGAGGTATGTTATTTAATGGAATAAACAATTTGACAATTTCGCTTGTAGGCACAAATACCATTGTCCATACTTTTAATGGCATAGTCTTATCAGCAGCAAATACATACATTACAGGGCCAGGAAGTTTGACCATGGAAGGTATGCGTAATTTCTATGGATCAACATCTACTGTTAAAAATTTGACCATCAAGGATAATGCCCATCTATATTTGAATGGTATTACCTCGGCCATACTGGTTCCTTATGCAAAACTAACTATTAATTCATCAGAGATTCATGCTGTTGTTGAAACAAATTCTCCCATTCGTAGTGAACAGATTGATTTGCAAAGAGTTGTTGTTACTCAACCTGACGATGCAGAGTGGAACACTTCGGGCTACTTTGTCGATTCCAATGGGACCACCATCACTGGCGAAATTGTCATCGACGGCATCCCATACGGACTGTATGTAAATGAAGAAGAAGTCACTTCGACCAATTGCATGAACTTCACCTACGGTGTGGAAAGCGGTCATGTCAGCTTCGATCCTGACGACAACACCCTTACTCTCGACCATGCCGTTACCCGCACGATGGGATTAGGTTCCCCAGCCATTCGTAATGAGGGTCTCGCAACCCTCAACATCAAGCTCATCGGCGACAACTACCTCTCGGGTGATGGTACCGACGGCAACTACGCCTTGCAAAACGAAGTGCAGAATTGCAACATCAAAATCTTTGGCGATGAGGAAGGTGAAACCGACCGACTCATGAGCATGGGTCCGCTCAATTTTGTAAAAAACAACAGACTGACCGTTTCCGATGGCTGCATCGTTGAACTCTATGACGACGGATCCAATCAAAATGGTTACGTCAGCGGCGGCACCAACTTCGAGCTTAGGGTGGATAACGCCGCATTGAAAGCCCACCGCATCTTCAACCTCTATGATTTGGCACAAGGCGACGTGATTGAACCTGCCGGTGCACAACTCAACAACAGTACGCATACTATTGAAGTCAATGGTCAGGAAGCTAGCGACATCTTCATTGGCAACTACTTAGGCCTCCGCATTGCCGACGTTTATGTCAATTCCTACAACTGCCACAACATCATCTCCGATTACATCACTTCTGGAACAGTAAGTTATGATCCTTTCACCATGACCCTCACGCTCAACGATGTGAATCTCGAATACAACATCGGTTCGGCTATCAACAGGGAGTATACAAGTTCAGCTGAATATAACGCTGAGCCTCTCTATATCAACGTGGTAGGCAACAATACCATCCTTTCAGAAAATGACGGTATGTATATTGAAACGGGCGGCATCGTCTTCGAGGGCACAGGCACACTTGATATCACTGGCTACGTTGGCATTTTGACGGAAGGCAGCGACATCACGCTTGAACCTTACGTGACCCTTATAGCCAGGTCGAATAGCGCTAGCCACTGCGCAATATCCAACTATGGTGGCATGTTATCCGTGCCATTCGATGCTACCTTATGGGCGGTTCCTAATGGTGCTGGCAACTTGAGTCCAATCAATGGCTTCGATGGAATTGCCCTTTATGGAAGTGTGATCCGTTTCCCGGAAGGCGCGGTTTACGACACTCATGACAAACGCATGGAAGATGCCGAAGGCAACCCTATAGATGGCAATGTCTTGATACAAGGTCAAAGTTTCAACTTGTGGGTTGGTGAAGAACAAGTTTCAACTGCCAACTATACTGATGTCTTAGGCGATGGTACGGTTAGCTATGATCCTACTACGAACACCCTCACATTGAATGGTGCTGACATTGACGGCAACCCTGATGATGGAATGGGAATTAAGTCCTATATCAACAACTTAACTATCAATCTTGTTGGAACCAATTATATTTGGTCGGACGATGAAGGCCTCAGCCTCTTTGGCGACAACCTGGTCGTCAGTGGAACTGGCAAACTTTTTATATTATCGAATTGGGGCATCACTGGACATAATGACGACTTAGGGTATTATCCTTCTGTAACGGTTGAAGGAGGATGCAGCGTGACGACCTATTTCCAGTCTGGTTTTACAGGGAGCAGCGTGACTGGCGGAGCCGTCATGTTGGGCACTTGGTCCGATGCCGGCACATTCACCATCGATGGCTCATCCTTCGATGCCATTGACCAAGATGGCCTTGCTGCATGTATTTTTGCCCAATCGCTCAATCTGATTGGGACAAGCATAAGCACACCAACAAATGGTTATATCAATGGAAGTCAGGTCTATGACTCTAATGGCAACCTTTCGGATGAAATCTCCATTAATCCTACCAACTACGACCTTTGGGTTGGCGGTGTACATGTGACAGGCACTAATGCCAACAACATTACAGGCCCAAAGATCACAAGCGGTTTGGTAAGTTATGATGCCATTACCAACACGCTTACTTTGGATGGCGCTACTATCGGTGGTTCCGTTGAAAGTGGCGGTGGTATCGCATCAAGAATTAAGGACTTGAACATTGTCTTAGTGGGCGAAAACACCATCAATTTCACACATAACTATGGAATTAACATAAGAGAAAACACTACCATCAGTGGCTCTGGCACACTCAATATCAATGCCGGATATGGAGTACATGGAGAGATTAACGAACAAAACATATATCCTTCCATGGCTATTGTCGGAGGTTGTATGCTGAATGTCAATGCCACCGATGGAGAAGCTGTTAACTTGCATGACGGTGTATTCTCCATCGATGCCTCAAGTTTCATAGCACAACCGAATAGAGATGGCAAGGCGCTGGTGTATTGTGGTAGTCTTGTAATGAATGAAGTTGATTTTGTAGCACCTGAACACGGTAAGTTCATCAATGGCCAAATCAAAAATGCAAACAACCAAGACCCTGACTTAATCAGCATTTCAGTCGTATCCTACAATTTGAGGATTGCCGGCACGCAAGTCACCTCGCAGAACGCAAATAACATCACGGGTCCTGGCATCACAAGCGGCACAGTGAGTTACGATGCTGCAAGCAACACCCTCACTTTGCGCAACGCTGAAATCACTGCTTCGGGCGAGGCCATCGAGAACGGCATCCCGAACCTCAGCATCGTTGTCGAAGGTGTCAACAACCTGAGTTCGTCCAATTATGGCGTGCGTTCCTATGCCAACTTCAGCATCGAAGGCGATGGCGTGTTGAACATCATTTCCGACAACAATGGCATACGTGCCGATGACAGCTCGCTCACAATCAGCGGTGGCTGTCTAGTCCATACTTATCATTTCGGCAGCGGTTCGTACCCGGGCGTTTTCATTGCCTATACCTTAACCGTCGATTGCAGCACGATCATCATTGACCCGATTGACGAGATATGTCCATTGGTGTGTGGTGGCTATGCGTTTGAGGATGTAGATTTCTCGCAGCCTGTCCAAGCCACTTTGGGCAGCGATGGCCGCATCTACAGCAACGGAACCCTCTATACGGGTCAGATTGTCATCGAGCCAATCAAATACAACCTTCGTGTTGCCGGCACGCAAGTCACCTCGCAGAACGCAAATAACATCACGGGTCCTGGCATCACAAGCGGCATGGTGAGCTACGATGCCACAAGCAACACGCTCACTTTGCGCGACGCTGAAATCACCGCTTCGGCCGAGGCCATCGAAAACGGCATCCCGAACCTCAGCATCGTTGTCGAAGGTGTCAACAACCTGAGTTCGTCCAATTATGGCGTGCGTTCCTATGCCAACTTCAGCATCGAAGGCGGTGGCGTGTTGAACATCAGTTCCGACAACAACGGCATACGTGCCGATAACAGCTCGCTCACCATCAGCGGTGGCAGCACGGTTCATGCTTATCATGTCGGCAGCGGTTTATACCCGGGCGTTTTCATTGCCTATACCTTAACCGTCGATGGCAGCACGCTCATCCTTGACCCGATAAGCAACATTATTTGTCCTATGTCGTGCGGTAGTTATGAACTCGTGGGCACCGAGTTCTCGCAGCCTGTCCCAGCCACTCTGGGTAGCGATGGCCGCATCTACAGCAACGGAAACCTCTATACGGGTCAGATTGTCATCGAGCCAATCAAATACGATCTCTATGTCGCCGGCACGCAAGTCACTTCCCTCAACGCAGCCAACGTGTTGGGCAATGGAAGCGTGAGCTACAATGCATCGACCCAGACGCTGACCTTGAGCAATGCCGACATCGTTTACACGGATGGAGAAGTCAACGAGGCAAACGGCATCTATAATGCTGGCATCGACGGCCTTAAGATTGTCCTCGAAGGCGAAAACAGCATTACGGCTGGCGATGCAGGCATCCTGACCGACGTGGAAACCGAAATCATGGGAATCGGCACACTCAACATCAGTGCGCCTTGGGGCATCTATGGCGATTGGAGCGACTCCAAACTCACCCTTAGCGAAGGCTGCATGGTGCAGGTCGAGGCAAGCACTCTCGGCGTGGATGTGGTCAGCCTGACTGTCGATAAATCCACCTTGGTGGCAAGCGGCAACTCCGGCTCGGTGAGGACCGATGACCTTGATTTGGTTGGAGCAAGCATATACCTTCCTGTACAGGCCGAATGGGATGAAGAAGGCGATGGCTATGTGATAGAGAATGGCGTCCCCGTAACCTCGCAAGTCGCAATCTCCATCCTTCAGTACGACCTCTGGGTGGCCGACACGCGAGTCAATGCTGTCAATGCGGCCAACATACTTGGAGAAGGTATCATCAGTGGTTTGGTGAGTTATGATGAAGTCACCAACACGCTTACCCTCGATAACGCTTATATCTTTTATGAGGTTGAAGGCTATGGGAACTATTTGGGGGGTATCATCACTAAGTGCGACAACCTTATCATCAACCTGGTTGGCAACAACACAATATACACTGGCAGTTCCGACGACTCTGACAATGGCATACTCATCTATGGCACCAACACCACCTTCACAGGTCAGGGCACTTTGGACATTGGTTCGTCACACGGCATCTGGTGTTTCCATAACAATCTCGACGACACGCGCACCTTCAACCTGACCTTCAGCGGCGGTTGCGATGTGGAAATCTATCAATCCGACTGCGGCATCTACCTCAACGACCTCGGCAAGCTCAATGTGGATCATGCCTCTGTCAGCGTCTATCAACCAACAGCTTGCGGCATCTATGTTGAGCAAGAGCCAGAACTTGTCGGGACGGAAATCCTCTTCCCAAGAGGTGGTTACTGGAACGGACAACAAATCGTGGATCCTAACGGCAGCGCAACGCAGAGTGTCACCATCAATCCGTGCAATGTTTTCTTGGGTACGATCGATAGCAGTTGGGACGTTGAAGGTAACTGGAGCTACGACATCCTTCCGGGAACCTACAGCAAGGTCCATATCGCCGCCCCATGCGTCTCCGACGATGACATCCAAGTGAGAGAAATCGTCATTGATGACTTGGGCAGCCTGAACCTCGTCAATGATGCGGTGCTTACGGTGGACAACATCGTCAACGATGACGCATCCAAGTTCGTGATTGTCACCGGACAGCTTTACTGCGATAATGAAGTCGTCGGCACCTTCCACAAGAACATCACGATGGCCGGCTCCGATGCAACAGGCTGGTACACCATCGCCGTGCCGATGAACAATCCGAGCATCGTCCACCTCACCGACAACACCTACGACCTCTACGCTTACGACGAAGATGCCGACCAAAACGAATGGCAGAACTACAAGGATAACCCGTTCAGCCTCGTCTCAGGCCATGGCTACCTCTACGCCAACAGCACCACTACCGACTTGGTCATGACCGGAACATTTAGGCCGTCAAACCGTATGCTTACGAAACCATTGAGTTATGGCGCACAGTACGAAGGCATCCGTGGCTTCAATTTGATTGGCAACCCGTTCCCGCACAACATCACTATGATCAATGTGAAGGTGAACGGCGAGCCTATCAGCGAGTTCTACATCCTCAACAATAGCGGCGAGTTACAGCTCTTCAACCAGGGTGACGATGTCATCCTTCCAGGCCAAGGTTTCTTCATCAAGGCCACGGGACCTAATCAAAAGGTGACGATTGAAGGAGAGTGAGATTGGTGAGAATGTGATTATTTTCATGTGGAGACGCGATAAACTTGCGTCTCCACATTTATACTGTATGAGTGTCTGAAACGATGAACGTCATGTCACTCCGAGCCTGCACGACGAAAGGAGTCTATGACGTTCATCGTTTTGGGAGAGGTCTTCCCTACTCTTTTGTGTGCTGCCCTACACTACGCTGACGCCCGTATAGGGTAACTGAAGTGTCGCCCCTCCGAGGCTGGGCTGGTGCACGCTGGTTTTGTGAAACACCTCTTCTCTCCCTAAAATTACGTAAAAACACTTACTTTTCGGGTTGGTTTTTGGTATAAATTTGCTGTTTTGAAAAATTATACAAACAAATTGAACAAAAATAATTAAAAACATCATCAATATGAACAGGGAAATCAACTTACTGTTTTTGCTGCTTTTGCTCGTCTTGGGCAGAAGTACCACTGCGACTGCACAAATCATCGGTGTAAGCGACGGAAATCCTTACGAAGAGGATTTTGAAGGCTCTACCACTTCTTTCCTATTCGAGAACAACACGTATTATCACTACACCAACCAATGGTGCATCGGCACAGCCGCTAGCCATGGTGGACAAAAAGGTCTCTACATCACGAAAGATGGCGGAAACACGAACACTTATAAACAGGATGAAAATTCGATGGTCTTCGCCTATGTCCCCTTTGACCTCGGAAGTGGCAAGCACCAGATTTCGTATGATTGGAGAGGGAAAGGTGATCGGAATAATGCTTACCTGCGAGTGGCTTTGGTGCCTAATTCCGAAGGAAATACGATTTTTTTCCATCATGAAAATCCGCAAGCGAACGGTTTCGGCCCCCAAGATTTGCCTGAAGGTTGGATTGCCCTTGACGGGGGAAGCCAATTGGCGGAATCGTCGGTCTGGCGTTCTGAAATGGCAAGGATAACCATTTCTGAAGGCGGCTATTATCTCGTTTTCGCATGGCGTACGAATAGCAGCGATTCCTTTATGAATCCTGCTGCTGGCATCGACAATGTCAGGGTGGAGAAAGTGAATGTGTTTGTCCCCGAACAGCCTGTGGCCAGCAACATTACGGCACAAAGCGCAACGATAACATGGACCGACACATACGCCTCAACCTGGAATATCCGCTACAAAAAGACCACCCTAAGCGAATGGAACACTATCAGCTCTGTTTCGCAGAATACTTACACCATCACAGGTTTGGATAGCGGTGCCGAATACGAGGTGCAAGTGCAGGCCGTTGTTGGCAACCAGCAAAGTCCATGGACCGTTTCGACGGTGTTCAACACGGCCGTGATGGTCAGCCAAGGGAATCCTTACGAAGAGGGTTTTGAAGGCTCTACCCTCTTCCAGTTCTCTAACAGTGACGTCCTTGGGGCCAAATGGTATATCGGCACTGCAGCCTATAATGGCACGGGCACAAAAGGCCTCTACATCTCGGATGATGATGGAGCTACCAATTCGTATATCAATAGCTACTCTATCGGAACCACGGAATTTGCCTACGTACAATTTAGCCTTGAGAATGGCAGATACGATATTGCCTACGATTGGAGATGTCAAGGCCGAGGTGGAGATGACTATATGCGCGTGGCCGTAGTTCCTGCTTCCACGGATTTTGTCGGAGGTTCCATGCCCACGGGTTTCAGCTATAACACTTTGCCAACAGACTGGATTGCCGCTGACGGCGGAAGCCAGTTGTGTAATCAATCGCAATGGACAACTGAGAATGTCAGCCTTACCTTAACTAATGCAGGCGACTATTATCTCGTTTTCGTGTGGCACAATCATGGCGGATTCTACGATAATCCACCTGCGGCTGTCGATAACATCCGTGTGGAAAAGTGGATTATTACCACTCCTACTGAACTTGCTATAAGCAACATCACAACCAACAGCGCTAAAGCCACATGGCAAGACACTGACGCATCAGCCTGGAACCTGCGCTACAAGAAGACCAGCCAAAGCGAATGGAACACCATCAGCGCCTTGTCGCAAAAGGAATACACCCTCACGGGTTTGGATAGTGGCACCGAATACGAGGTGCAAGTGCAAGCCGTTGAGGATGACCAGCAAAGCGCATGGACGGCCTCGGTGACCTTCTGCACGAAGTTCGCCGTTGACATCAACCATCCATACATGGAAAATTTTGAAGGCACTACCCTGTTTCAATTTGCCAACGGAAACACCGGCAACAAATGGTATATCGGAACGGCAGCCTACAATGGCTCAGGCACAAAAGGTCTCTATATCTCGAATGACAATGGAAACAACAATGCTTACGTCAACACAGCATCCATAGCTTACGCCTATGTGCCGATTACTCTTGAAGCTGGCAAACACGAAATCTCATACGACTGGAAGTGTAAGGGAGAATCCTCAGCCGACTACATGCGTGTAGTGCTGGTGTCTGCTTCAGTAAACCTTACAGGAGGGTCGGCACCTTCTGGATTCAGCTATAACTCTTTGCCGCAAGGATGGATAGCCCTTGACGGCGGAAGCGGATTGAACCTGTCGCCGGATTGGAGTTCAAAGACTGTGGGATTGACCATAAGTGACGAAGGTGATTATTATCTCGTTTTCGTATGGCGAAATGATGGCAGCCAAAACTACAATCCTCCTGCGGCCATTGATAATATCTTGGTGGCAAAGGTAAATGCCTTCACGCCTTCGCAACTCGCCGTTAGCGACATTACAACCAACAGCGCCAAAGCTACTTGGGCCGATGCTAATGGTTCAGCCTGGAACCTGCGCTACAAGAAGACCAGCGATAGCGAATGGAACACCATCAGCTCTGTTTCGCAGAATCCATACACCCTCACAGGTTTGGATAGTGGCACCGAATACGAGGTGCAAGTGCAAGCCACTAACACCAATGGGCAAAGCGCATGGACGGCATCGGCGGTTTTCAATACGGTGGCAACCTATACCCTCACCTACAATGCCAATGGCGCCACTAGCGGCACCGTCCCTGTTGATCCCAACAGCCCATACGCAGAGAATGCAACCGTCACCGTCCTAGGCAATACTGGCACACTAACTCGAACCAATTATCTCTTTGACGGATGGAACACCCAAGCTGACGGCTCGGGAACAGCCTATCTGGCGGGAGAAACCTTCCAGATTTCCGCCAACACCGTCTTGTATGCCCAGTGGCTCTATGACATGACGATTGTTGACCCTGAGGACCTGTATGCAAGCCTTATCTCTGGCAAGACTGCCACCCTCAACTGGTCGGCGGGCAGCGACTCGAATCCTACGGGCTGGAACTTGGAATACAAGCTCCATGAGGCCCAAGAATGGACAAGAATCGCAACCAATTTGGCTGCCGCTACAACATCCTATCTGTTGGAAGGTCTCAGCGTTGACACGGAATATGACTTCAGGGTACAAGCTGCCTTTGGCGACAACATAAGCAACTGGGTCGAAGCCTCGTTCAGCACGGCTTCCACCATTGTAATCGGCGAAGCTACTTATTCGACGCATATATTGCCGACCTTCTCCACATCGAGATATTCATTAACGCAACAAATTTACACCGCCGACGAAATCAACAGAACCGGTTTTATCACAAGCATAGCTTTCAATTGTACAAGTGGCAGTGGTAATTGGCGCAATTTGGATATCTATTTGGTTCAAACCGATAAAAGCACATTCGATGATGAGACCGACTGGATACACGTCACTGAAGATGATTTGCACTTTGGATATAGGATGGTTGAATTTAAGGAAGGATGGTCAACAATAGAATTGCTGCCCCCATTTGAATATGATGGCTTAAGCAATTTGTGCCTTGTGGTGTATGACCATACTCAATATGCTTGTCCGGATAATGATCGGATTGAGTGCATGACCATCGGCACCGGTGTACCTTCGGGGCTGGCATGTATCAACAGTAACGAGATTAATCCAAATTATCCCCCCACAAATTCATCAGCAACGCAATATCACAAGAACCAATTACGGCTCACCTTCGAAGACACACCCGCTCCAATATATTTCGAATTCTCGGATTTGACCGCTACAGAAGCCACCGTGACATGGACACCTTGTGGACAAGAAACAAGTTGGGAACTGCAATATGTTGATTTCAATATAGAAGATGAGGATGACAATTGGGACCAGGCCCAAACCGTAACGGTGACAGACAATTCCCACACTTATATTTTAAGCGGCCTCACTCCTGGGACCTGGTACAAGTCAAGAATCAGGGCTGTTGTGGAGAATGATTACAGCAAATGGAGCGAAACTCTATATTTTCCTACGCCTTGCCTTGAAGAAGACAAAATTCCGGTTTCCTTCATTTTAAGAAACTATCAAGGCACAGGATGGGACGGAACCAAATTATATGTTTATGATGAAGATCAGTACGATGAATTCGAACCTCTTACGCTTGACGATGAAATGACTGAACAGACGGTCACCCTCAACTTTTGTGATGGCGACTATATCTATCTAGAATGGAGTCGAAATAATGAATCCGCCCCTGTTCCTTATAGTTTCGATGTCGTTATAGACGGTGGTGTCGTGTTTTCGATGGAAGAATACAGCAGTTTCGACTATGGGATTGGCTCTTTCATTGTTGAAGCCCCTTCCTGCCCCGCCCCACAAGGCCTGACAGCCAGCGTCACTCCCGACCAAACCATTTTGACTTGGGACGGCACTGAAGGTACAGAATGGGTGTTGGCATACAAGCAAATTGGGGATGATGATTGGCAATTCATAGAAGGATTAACCGAACCCACCTATACCCCTGAGGGCTTGTCAACCAACCGATACTACAAATACCAAGTCGCTTCCGTATGCTACAATGAAGAACTTGCCATTTCTGTTCCATATTACTTCTATGTGCCTATGTGCCCGGTGGAAGAACAGTGCATCTATACCTTTGAATTGGATGTGAAAGATGGTTACGATTGGTGGTTTGGAGCAAGTCTTTCGGTGGTTGATGCTGATTCGGAAGAAGAGATTGCATCTTTGACCATCAATGAAGGAGATGACATTCCTAAGACCGTCGCATTGCCACTTTGCCAAGGCACAAACATTGAATTGGTGTGGCACGACGGATATACGAACATATGCGGTTTTGAAGCCTTCGACGGAAACGGGGAATTGGTCGCAGCGAAAAATTTTGACGAAGTGCTTGAAAGTTGGTATATAGACGAAGTGCTTGGCTATGGCCATATTTTCGATATAGGTGAAGTGGCATGCGGTTCATGCAGAATACCGAAGAACCTGCAAGCCAGCAATATCGGCATGGAAAGCGCTACCTTGAACTGGACGCCAGGCAACGAAGAAACAGCATGGAATTTGCAATTCAGGCCAATCGATGCGCTGACTGACCTCAACGACTGGACTGGCATTGAATTGATTCCTCTGACCGAGCCCTTCATAACCTTCGAAACCCTCAGTCCGGCTACCAGTTATCAGTTCCGTGTGCAAGCCGTGTGTGGTGTGGATGATGAAAGTCCGTGGACACGGCCTTATACATTCGTAACTTCCTTGTGCGCCCCCGCCAATCAGTGCACCTACACCTTCAATTTATCTGACAGTTATGGTGACGGTTGGAATGGTGCCAAGCTTGAGGTGAAAGATGTGGAAACTGATGTCACCATATCCACAATGGAGCTGTCAAACGACAGAGAAACTACCGTTGAATTGCCGCTTTGCGATGGCCGTGAGATTGCTTTTATCTGGCATAAAGGAAATTATGACAGCGAGTGTAGTTTTGAAGTTTATGATGGAAATGGCAATCTTGTTGCAACATTAGAGGAAAATTCGAATCCAGGTGAAGGCGATATCCTAGAGGTAGGTTATGTTGATTGCGAAAACGGATTCGTAGTCAAGCACATCCTCCAACTCAGGGTCAACGGGGTCCTCCAATACAGTATCGACATCGATGCGCCAAGCATTGCCTTGCCAACCCCGACAACAGGCATTCCGGAAGGTTTCTCTGTGGTAGGCTGGATACAGCTGCCTTTCTCTAATTATGTATATTTTGATGAAAACATAGCTCCTGAAGGGATGTACACCACCACCTATCCGGCTCCTAATCCCGAAAACGCCACTCTCGATGCTGTGCTTGCCCTGACCCAAGGGGATGACTATAAATATTACACTACTTTCATCCGAACTGCTGGTGACAGAGACCGGCTCTACGACTTTCAAGGCGTCCACATCATTGAGGGCGAAGTCAAAGCCAATGAATGCTTGTACAATAACAATGATGACAGTCAAGGCCTCATCATCATCAAGGACGGCGGTGTGCTCGATGCCAGCTATGGCATTTATAACAGCCATGCCGATGCCCTCATCATCGAAGATGGCGGACAAATCATTCATGAATCCGACGACTTGCAAGCCACGATGGTGAGCCACATCTCAGGCTACGGCAACCGCACCGCCGATTGGCAACTCATCGCATTGCCTTTCTATAATTACGGCGATCCTTTGGAGTATCCTATTGAGGACTTAACCATAGGCGACTACGACCTCTACGGCTACGACGAGCCAACCCGCTACTGGATCAACGCGAAAGACGAAAGCAACGAGACACCGTTAGCCTCACTTGAAGCCTGCCAAGGCTACCTCTATGCCAACGCTAACGACATCGACCTTAGTTTCAGCGGATGGATGGTCAACATGACCAGTGACTGGCCTTACATCTTGCTGAGTTGCCAAGGCGAAGGCGATATGGGCGGCTTCAACCTTGTAGGCAATCCTTACACCTATAACATCAAGCCAAGCGATCTTTGCTTTGCACAGTCTTTAGGTGATGATCAATACAACTTCCCTAGCGTACAGACCATCTACAAACTCAGCGGCAGCAACATTGTGGCCGCCCAAGGCGACGATGCCACCGTGAAGCCTTGCGAAGGTTTCTTCGTGAAAGCCACAGCAGAAGACGAAGCATTGTTGTTCTATCGGGAGAGTCGTGGCGCCAAAGCCAAGCCGATGCCATTCCTCAAAGTGGAAGTGGAACGAAAAGGCCACGGGCACCGTCCGGAAATCGACCGCGCCTACCTCAACTTCAACGGTGCTCGCAACGTGGAGAAACTCGTGCTCGACAAAAACGCCACGCGCCTCAGCCTCGTCAGCGAGGGTAAGGACTATGCCGCCCTAAGTGCTTCCAACGAAGGCACCATGCCGCTGAACTTCACGGCTGTCAACGAAGGTACCTACACCCTCACGGTGAGTGCCGAACGCACCGAAGCCACCTATCTCCACCTGCTGGATAAACTCACCGGTGCCGACATCGACCTGCTCGAAAGCGGCAGCTACACCTTCACGGCTACGTCATCCGACGACGCCATGCGGTTTGAAATCGTGTTCAAGACGAAGTGATAACGGAGGAGACCACCCGTCTCCTCCCCTTCTGTCTCATTCTTAGAACCATAAGCTTTTTAGATAAATAAAAAACTCAACATGTTTTCACCCTGCCTCACGTACCGCCATGGCACTGAGGCAGGTTTTTTTTCCGGCGATTATATAATGACGGCACAAGGCAGGAAGAAAGTCTCCTTTGAAAAATACGCAAATTTACGTATATTTTGGAACGCTAGAAATGCCTATTTTTGCAACGTGTAATTTTAGGCAAAAATTGATTCATCAAATTAAAAAAAAGTTGTATTATTGCAAACTAATATAGACAGGCTCAACAAAACAGCAAACAAACGATAGAATAACAATTTAAAACATACTAACGATGAAAAAGAGTTTATTAATCACCGTAATCGTCCTCGTCCTCAGCGGCAGCGCCTTTGCACAGACAGTGTTGCCTTTGCTACCTTCCGCCCACGGCCTGACAGGCAACCAGCCAGCTTACAGCGCCCAACCACAACAACAGACTCAAGAAATCAACTTTGCCAATGGTTGGAACTGGTGGTCAAGCTATGTTGACCTTAGCGATAATGGTCTTGAAAATCTGAAGACATTAGTTGGGGCTAACACAACTGCCATTAAATCACAAACTCAATCTTTGATGCAAGAAAACAACATTTGGGGTGGCACTCTTACTTCTCTCAACAACTCTCTAATGTATATGATTAACACCACATCTCCAATTGAGGGATTAGAATACACCGCAATTCCTGTTGGTATTAACGATGTGGAAATATCTACAGGCACAGGCTGGACGTGGGTCGGTTTTCCAAGTAGCACCTCAATTCCCGTAAACGATGCCATGGCTAATTTCATTGCTGAAAACAACAATGTCATAAAGAGTCACAACCAGACCGCAATGTATGTCGACGGCATTTGGACAGGTTCACTTACCACACTCGAACCTGGTCGTGGTTATATGATCTATGGCAACGGCCAAAACTTCAATTATGCTCCTGCAACAAGAGGCTTCGTAGAAGAAGAAGAAGTCCTTCCAACCTATTGGACTAGTTCCTACAACGATTTCGCCACCAACATGAATATCGTTGCAGTCATCAATTTGATGGGTGAAATTGTCAACAGCACAAATTATGAAGTTGGGGCTTTTGTCGGCGACGATTGCCGGGGTTCAATAGTGCCAATGAGCATTGCAAACAAGAACATTGCACTTTTGACAATCAATGGCAACGACAATGATTTGCTCCATTTCCGTTTGCTTGACAAGGAAACCGGTGATATGTATATTGCTGACAACAACTATAAATATTTTACCAATGACATTATTGGTACTATTGACGAGCCATGCGTTCTTTACTTCAACACCTTAATGAGCAATGACGAATTCATGGTTGGCAAAATGGATATGTTCCCGAACCCAGTCAAGCAAGATGGTATGCTCACCCTTTCCATTCCAGTTCTCAGCAAGAACACAAAGGTTCAGGTGATTAACTCGCTCGGCATGGTCGTGACAAACGAAAGCTTGAGCAGCGAGCAGACCAACCTTTCAATTAACCTCGTTCCTGGCGTCTATACCGTGAAGGTCGTCGCTGGCGACAAACAACTCTATGTTGAAAAACTTATCGTTGAATAAAAATACACTAAAATAAATATCAAACAATTAAAATGAAAACAAGAATCTTTACATTATTCTTAATCTTTGCAGGAACCTTTGCTTTCGCTCAACAACCAGAATGGCATTTCCCAGAGGCTGTTTCTGGATTTGACTCAAACGCTTCATGGTTTGTGAATATTAGTATTAATGGAGAACTTCAAACCGATGTCAATAGGTTTGAAATAGCCGCATTCATCGGCGACCAAGTCAGAAGTAGAGAATTTTACCAAAGATTTCCAGACGGCCATGATTATGCTTGCATGACCATTATGGCATTAGTTGGTGAGACTAGAACAATCAACTTCAAATTATTCGACCACGAGACCAATCAAGAATTTGACGGAATCTGTTTGGAAGACACTCCATATGAGGCAAATGCCATTGTAGGCGGCCCTGTCACACCATATACATTGCATTTCGTCACCCCAGCCACCTGCACCTTCACAAATTTTGCTGGCAACAACTGGTCAACCGCAACCAACTGGTCGCCAAGAATTCCTGCCAGCTGCGATGATGCCATCATCGCTGCCAACAGCATCTGCGTGATTGACGAGGATGCAACTGTAGCTTACAAGACTTTGACCATTAAGGATGGTGCTCAGTTCTTTGCTCCAGTGGGTTCTTCATATACTGCTACTGTTGAAAAGGAAATTTTGGCATATACAGGCGCTAGAGATCATTACTATTTTATCTCATCTCCTGTTGGAAATCCATTTAGTTTTAGTGATGCCGGCATCTTAAACGGAACTTATGATTTTTATTATTTTGATCAGACGGGATATAGTGAGGATTGGTCGTCTATCATGGAATGGCAGAATTATGAATCATATGTAAACCAAGGTATGGGAGATTATTTTGCGGCGGCTTTCAAAGGTTATTTATATGCAAATGCGGCAAATACAACTTTATCATTCTCTGGTAATTTGTGCACTACTGCTTCAACATCATTTGTTAATTTGGCTAAAGATGTTACAGGAACTGCAAATTTCCCTGGTTTTAATCTCGTTGGTAATCCTTATGCTTGTAATGCTGCGGTTTCAAAAACTGTCCCGACTGCTCCTATTACGGGTTATTACACAATGAACTCAAATGGTAGTGAAGTTGTTTCCGTTTTAAATCCAATTGTTGCTCCATGCTCAGCATTATTTGTTGTGACTAATGTTACAGCTCCAGCCGTTGGGGTTGTTTTTACTCCGACAACAGCAGAAGCAAATGCAAGATATGCAGATAGTTTTATTAATGTTGAATTGGTAAATCAAGAAAAGCAGCTTTTCGACAGAGCCTACATAAAGTTCGGTGAAGGCGAAAATCTTCAAAAGTTCACTTTGAATGCTGATGCACCACACGTTTTCTTCCGTGAAGAAAGTAAGGATTTTGCAAATATCTATGCAAATGATGTTAATCAACTTCCATTGTATTTCACCACCCGCGAATATGGCGAATACACCATCAACGTGAAACTCGAAAACATGAACTGCGAGTATCTGCACCTTATTGATAATATCACTGGTGCCGACATCGACCTCAACGCCACGCCAAGCTACACCTTCCGCGCTAACCAAGGCGACTATGCCTGCCGCTTCAAGCTCGTGTTTGAAGGCACCGGCGTCGAAGAAAACAACGCTAACGTGAACTTCGCCATCGTCGAAGGCAACCGCATCATCATCCCTATGATCGAACACGAAAGCACCCTTGAAATCATCGACATGACCGGCCGCACCATCAGCAGCCAGAAAGTCAACGGCAGCTTCGACCAAACCCTCAACGTGAACGCTGGCATCTACCTGCTCCGCATGAACGGCAACGTCCAAAAGATTGTGGTGAGATAAATGAAAATAGACAAAGGGATGGGGCTTCGCCCAGAAATGCGCAGCATTCGACGAAGTCAAATCATTCAAAAATCGAATTCAAAATCAATCAAAAATAATAAAGAGATTTTCAATAGATTTTAAAAAGAGATTTTCGACCGATTTCTCGCTTCGCAGAAGCGATTCCGAATATGAAAAGAAATAGTATAAATAAAAAAGATAAGAAAATGAAGAAGTTAGTATTGACAATCGCAATCGCCCTCGGAATGACATTCGGCGCTGTTGCACAAAACGATGGTGGTGGTCTGTTCCAAAGAGGCAACACCCCTAACAACGCCGATGGTGGTTCAAATAGCCCAATGCTGCCAGCACACGGCGAAACCACCAACCAACCTGCCAACGCTCCTATCGGCGGCGGTGCATTGCTCCTCATCGGCTTCGGCGCTGCTTACGCCATGGCCAAGAAGAGAAAAGAATAACTTTTCTTGTTGCAAAACAAACAAGTTGAACAAAACAAGAGCTAACATCATGTTGGCTCTTGTTTTTTATGTTCCTATATAAAAGAGTTTCCGCCTGCCGGCTGAATGGAGGACTATTAGAGAGGAACTCCATTCCGCACGAAGGGCGGAAACTGTTATACTTGTTATACCAACGTCGGCTGTTTAGCTCAGCATGACAGGCATGAGGAGCATGAGAATGTCTTCGTTGCTCTCTTCGTTGACGACAGGGCAAAGGATACCAGCGCGGTTTGGAGCCGACATCTCGAGGCGCACTTCTTCTGATGCAACGTTACCCAGCATCTCTTGGAAGAAACGTGAGTTGAAACCGATTTCCATGTCTTCGCCCGTGTAGGAGCATGTGAGGCGTTCCTTGGCTTCGTTAGCGAAGTCGAGGTCTTCAGCGGTGAGCATGATTTCCTGACCAGCGATACGGAAACGCACCTGGTGGGTAGCCTTGCTTGAGAACACGGCCACACGGCGGATAGCCGACAGGAATGACTGACGGTCGATGACCAACTGGTTAGGATTGACCTTCGGGATGACGGCATCGTAGTTCGGGTAACGGCCATCGATGAGGCGGCAGACCAGAACGTAATCGCCAAACACGAACGAGGCGTTGGTCTTGTTGAATTCCACCTTCACCATTTCGTCGGCCATGCCGCTCAGGATGCCCTTCAGTTGGTTGATAGGCTTCTTAGGCATGATGAACGAGGCAGGGGTCTCCGTCTTGATGTCGGAACGGCGATAGCGCACCAGCTTGTGGGCATCGGTAGCCACGAAGGTGAGGAATTCGGTGCCCATCTCGACGAGCACACCCGACATCACAGGGCGAATCTCTTCTGAACCGGTAGCAAAGACGGTCTTCTCGAAACCAACCGAAAGCACATCGGCAGGGATGTCGAAAGCCACCGTATCGGCCATGGCTGGCAGTTGTGGGAACTCGTCGCTCTTGTGACCGACCAACTTATAACGGCCTTCGCCAGCAATCAGTTCGATACCGAGAGTGTTGTTGTCAACCGAAACAGTAATGGGCACATCAGGGAAGTTCTTCATGATTTCGAGCAGCAGACGGGCAGGAATGGTCACCTCGCCAGTGCCTTCAACCATATCGGGAACTAGTTTCACCGACATCGTGACGTCGAGGTCTGAAGTCGTGATTTTCAATTCATTTTCGGTGAGTTGGAACAAGAAATCGTCCAAGATAGGAAGCGTGTTCTTCGAACCGATGACACCGCTCAGAGCCTGAAGGCTCTTCAATAATTTCAAACTTGATACAATGAATTTCATATAGATAGGTATTTATTAATCTCCATTTTTTGAATTTGCTAAATTACAAATATTTGGAATATCAAAGGCATTTTGAAGAAAATTTATTCGTTTTTTCAAGTTTCCGCTTCGCTTCGCTCACGGAATGGAGATTGAATGAACGCAAATCTCCATTCCGACGCTTGCGGCGGAATCCTTCATTATTCTATGCCAGCATAACGAAGTCGGTTCAGGAAGTCGATAAGCGCCTCGTATGGTGTGGCCACATATTCAAACACCTTGTCGTTCTTTTTCAGCGTGCGTGCCTTTTCCTTCTTGTCATACAAGAGCTGGTTGATTTCGCCGTATGTCGCATGAATCTGCATCTGGCCATCACCACAGTTGTAGTTGATGAAAGTCATAAACATGTCATTCATGAAGAGATAGGTGATGTTACCCAAACGGCGGTCGAAGACGACATAGCCATCGACATATTTGTTTACGACATGTTTGCCGAAGTTGCCAATGCCAATCTTGCCCACGGAGATGAAAGCATGCAAGTTATCGTTCCACACCATCTTAAGGTCAGGAATGACGATGGTCTTATTATAGAAATGGTTATTCTCCATTTGCGGATAGCCTTCCAGTTCCATGTTACGTTCCAACTCGTTGGTTTTTTCCTCATCGTTCTCTGAGCGGAAATACTCAAGGTAGTTGGTCTTCGTCAGGTCGATGGATTCGCCTTCGATGCTGGCATACACTTCTGCCATTCCTTCCAAAACCTTGTCGTCCATGATAGGTACATCGAACACATTAAGTCCTTGGAGCACCAGGCTGTCGTTAGGATATTGCGAGTAGTCGCCACGCACCACGAAGTCAGTCAAGGCCAAATCGTAACCCATGTCAAGGCTGGCATGTCCAGCGACCACACCGCGTTGGTCGAGTGTGAGGAAGGTATTATATTGTGCCGTATCGGTCACAATGAAGCAATTGTTGTTGGCATCATAGCGCAGCAGGCCATTCATTGGTCCCACTTCATCAGTCTCGTTTCTTCCAGCTTTCGGGGTCATGAATGAAGCAAAATAACCGCCATCGATGGCTAGCTCATAATACAAGCCATTACACATGTTCGGGTCTTCCTCGCGGATAGTTTTCATGTCGACCGGGATGCTAATGGATTCTGGATTGATGTAAGTTGAAGAGGCAAACCAATGGTTCAATGCCGGCAAGGTGTCGCGTAGCATCGGAAGGGCCGAAGGATTGACTCTCAAGCTATCGCAGACTGCGCCGAGAGCGATAGTATCGGTGAGTTGGGCTTCAAATGGCTGTACCTCGGTGGCTTGGAAGTCGAGCAAGGCAAAATGTCCATCAAAGAAGCCGTCGCGCTGGGTTGCCTTTAAGGCGAGTTCGCCCTGGAAGCCGAACTGTGGACTGAGCTCGAAGTCAAGGGAATCCACCAATGTAGCATAAGCGTTCGTGATGCCATTCACTGGTGCAATGTCATCGAAATAGATAGGCGTACGATTGCCGTCGGAAGCGACATAATCCCAATAGCCATGGGCTTGGTAGTCCATACGGCTGCGTATCGTCACTTCGGCATCCTTGAAGAGGTGATTCATGTTTAGCGTATCCGCCAGGAGTTCACCGGTGAAAGGCTGCAGACGGGAAGCCGAATCAATAACCACATCATGGTCATATGGGAACACGGCAGCATCGGCCACACGGATGATCTTCACGTCGTGGGCATGGATGAGATAGTTCGCCATATCGTATTCGGCACTCATGCTATAGAACTGCAGCGAGTCGTGCTCAGGCACCAACGAGATAAACTTAGAGGCGTTGTTATGGATGGCCAACAGCTCTTCGTGGGTGGTGGCGGTGGCGTATTCGCCAAAGGTCTCCACGGGGTTATACACGCGAAGCATATTAGACGCCATGTCCCATTCGGCTTCATGCAGCGAGCACACGAACTGGTTCATCGGGAAGTCGAGATTACTGTTCGTATCGAGGTATTCATATTGAACTTTCTGGCTATCGAAATCGACGTCAGCCTTATAGTTGGTAGCGGCAAAGGCTACAGTGGTGCTATCCGATGAATACAGGAGGAAGTTAGCCGAATCAGCCACGAAGGTACGCGAATCCATAGCGAAATGGTCAGAGTCGAATTCGGTATTGCCGAAGCGCATCTTACCGTCAGCCGAATAGCCTTCGGGCGTCAAGGTGGTCTTGCCGAAGAACTTGGTATTGTCGTACATGCAGATTGGGTTGTCTATGGTTTGTGTGGTCAAGGCTGGCACATAAACATCCCATCTCAAGCGCAACGCATCGGCTGATGCCGTAGGATACAATGTCCCGTCGGCTTTCGGAGCCATGGCGAATCGGTTGGTGATGCCGGCAACAGAGTCCATATAAAACATGAATTGATCGGAGTTGAACACGGCGGTCTGGTAGTCGAGTTGACCATCACCCCAAAAACCAGTTTCCGAAAGGTGAATGGTATTGTGGAAGCGACCCAAGTCGCCAAACATGCCATAACTGTCGGTGTCACCATTGCCAATCTGATGGCTGAAGCCCAACGAATAGTCGTCCATCACCACAAGGGGTTCTTCGAAAGTCGGGAAGATGCCCGCCGACACCAACTCACCATCGAAACGCACCTTGCGCATCGAGAGGTCGTTGAGGCTATCGACCATGAAGGGATAGACCGAGAAGTAGAACTTGTCTGACAGATCGTCGGCCGTAGCCAAGGTGTCGACATAGCCTGGGTTAAACACGCCTGAGTTGATGTTGCGGTAGAACTTGAAGGCGTTGTCGTCGCTATAGAACTTAGGATAGTCGGGAGTGTCGTCCCTACTCGACTTGTTGTTGCCGCGGTCAATCATCAAACGGCCTTTCAGTTTCTCGATGGTACCCGAAACAGGGATAATCTGGCGGTCGGCACGGGCATACAAACGCAAGGAGTCAACCTTGTTCATCTCAATCATGAAATCTTCGTAAGTGAAGAGGCAATCCTTGGTGAAGAACTCGAACATGCCAGCGATGATACCGCCCGAGAAGCGGAAGTCACGGCCTTTCTTAAAGACAATACGGCCATTATCGGGAACTATGACGACATATTTGCGGTCGCTCAACGAGATGGCAGATCCGTCGATGCCGTCAATCATACTGGTGATACCAAACAACAACAAGTCGTTGGTGTTCATGTCAAGACGGATATTAGGTTGTTGGT
This sequence comes from Bacteroidales bacterium, assembly GCA_045627065.1. GTDB lineage: Bacteria > Bacteroidota > Bacteroidia > Bacteroidales > F082 > Limimorpha. The sequence continues at coordinate 28,241 of JAZQMX010000015.1, forward strand.
TCGTGGTGACGGTATGGAACTTGAGCACGTCGTAGTCGATATTTTCGCGTGACGATTCCAGCACGTCGAAGAAGCGAGGCAAGACAATCACATTCTTGTCTTCAGCAAAATACTCCACATAGCCTTCCGACTGCAGCCTCAGCAGCATAGAGATAACCTGTTCGATAGGAAATTGAAGATAACTGGCCAACTCGCCAGCATTGAACTCGTTGGGATGATCAGGGTTGCCATAGTCTTGCAGGTATTTCTCGATGCGGACCATAGGATGTCTGCCATCCAAGCCACGCAAGCGGTTAAACTCGTCAGCACGGAAGTAGTTGACTGACACCACGTCGCCTTCGCTCTTAGGATTGATTCCTTCCATGCGGCGGAAGGTCACCGTATTATTGTCAGGACTGCAATACATGGCTTCCAAATAGATGTCCAAACCATGGTATTGGTCGTGGAAAGGACCGTCGCCATAGCCCTTGTCAGAGCGGAAGAAGCTGGCGGAGCGTCTGTGGTTGTCGTAACGGAAGCCCAAACCGTTGTGATAGACCGAGTCGATTTCATGGCTGATGGAGTCGGTCAGATAGAGACGCATGGCAACGTGGTCGGAAGCGAGGACCTCTTCGTTGGAAAGCAGGAAACGTTGTGCCTGCACACGGAGGAACTCCTTGTTATGGCGGCGGAAACTGAAGATAGCCTTCTTGTCAACGCCACCAAACACATCGACTTGGTTGCCCATCATGCCCAAGCCACCACTGAAATCGACGTCGTTTAGGATATTACGGATGTAATAATCAGAACGGTAGGATTGCACACGGGGATACATGGTTCTCTCGTTGGGTGCATTCACCAGTACCTTGTCCTCGAACTTGCTCAGGATGGCTTCCTCAAAATATTGCCTGTCGTGGAAGATGACCGAGTCGATGGTGTATTCGGAATGCGTGAGGTCCAGCTCATAATGTGAAGGCAGCTCACAATATACCAAGTCGGGCGCGATATCGAAACGCGACCAGTCGACACGTCCTCCCCCACCTTTCCAAGTGTTGGTCTCGGGATAGAACGAGCCCGAGGTGGCTTGGATCACTGATTGGTCTTTCTGCGACACAAGCATCAGTTCGCCGCTGATGCTCACACGCCATTCGCTGTCAGAGGGATAGCCCATCTTGGCAGCACCAAGAGTCCATTTCGAGTTGCCTTTACTCACCAGCACCTTGTCGACGAAGACGGAACGGCATGAAGAGAGATATTTGTCGAAGCCGGACATGGATTTCTGGCTTTTCTGGTCGGAATAACTGATCCAGTTATGGATGTCGGCTTGAGGCATGCCCGTCAGCGGTATCTTGTCGAGGATCTCAGTGAGGGTGAATATGTCGAAATATGCCTTGTTCCCGCCCTTAGCGTGAAAAAGGTTACACATCCGCACCACAGCCTCAACATCACGACCACTATAGCGTGTGTTCCAGACCTCGCCGAAGCTACTCATCATGGCAGCAGCCTCGTCACGGTCGGCTTTCGAAGTGGAAGTGTTCAGATAGGCAGTCAACTCGTCAAAGAAAGCAGTCTTGTCGGTCGAAAAGAAATCTTGGGCGCAGAGCCTTCCAAAGCCTAGGGCGATGAAAAGCAATGCCAATAGTATGCGTCTCCTCATGCTATTCAAATGATAAATGGTTTATTTTACAAATTCAGCAGCCACCCAATTATTGCGCGAGAGGTGGCGACGGTAAGTGAGCCCCAGTCGGTGGGCTTCCTGCTTGATGCTCTCAAGGTCTTCGGTGTAGAATCCGCTGAAGAAGATGTGAGCCTCAGGACGCATGGCATCCACATAGAAGTGCATGTCGCGCAGCAGGATGTTACGGTTGATGTTGGCCAAAACCACATCGTATTTCGCATCGCCGATGGCGTTGGCGTCGCCGAGCACGATTTCAATGTCGTTTATACCATTCAAGGCGACATTCGTGAAGGCGTTGTTGTAGGCCCATTCGTCATTGTCGATGGCCACCGTACGCGCCGAGCCTAACTTCTTGGCAAGGATGGCGAGTACAGCCGTGCCGCTACCCATGTCGAGCACTTCTTTGCCGGCGAAATCTGTTTCGAGCATCAGACCGATGATCTGTGCTGTTGTCTCGTGGTTGGCCGTGCCAAACGACATCTTAGGCTCGATGACCAAGTCGAACTCGAAGCTTGAGTCAGGTTCATGGAAAGGCGCACGCACACGGCAACGCTCGTTGACTATAACTGGCTGATAAGATGCCTCCCACACTTCATTCCAGTCCTTGTCGGGCATCTCCTCCACCTTAAGCAGTTGGATACCGGCGAAGCAATCCATCAGGAGCAAGTCATCAACGGCAGCGTCGTTACGCACGTTGTCGGTGCAATAGGCTTTCAGGCAGCGGTCTTCGTCCATGAACGAGTCGAAGCCCATCTCACCGAGCATCGTCGTCAGCATGTCGTGCTGCACATCCGACGTCGGCATCGAGAATTGATATTCTAGTGTTTTCATTATTATAATTTTCTTATCATTACAAGATTCCACTTCGCTCCGCTTGCGGAATGGAGTGTTTATAGGATTTATCCAGCGGCGGTGGCAACAGTAATCTAACAGAATACGGAGTTAGCCGCCGCCTACAGACTAATCGACATACTCCATTCCGCCGAGGCGGAATCTCTATTTCGACAAATAGGTGCCAAAAATAAAGCCCACCCCCAAAAAAGCCTGACTATTCTTCCTTGATTTCAGAGGCTTGCGCACAAATGCTGAAGAAGTCGTCAGCCTTGAGGGAGGCACCGCCGATGAGGCCACCATCCACGTCAGGCTGCGAGAACAACTCAGTGGCATTCTTGGCGTTGCAGCTGCCACCGTAAAGGATACGGATATCGTCGGCAGCAGCTTGGTCATAGTGTTCCTTCACCAACGAGCGGATGAAAGCGTGCATCTCCTGTGCCTGTTCAGGTGTGGCGGTCTTGCCTGTACCGATAGCCCAAACGGGTTCGTAGGCGATGATGCAGTCGTAGATGGCATCGCCATCGAGGTGGAACAAGCCTTTTTCAAGTTGTTCGCGGACGACGTCGAAATGACGACCAGCCTCACGTTCTTCGAGCACTTCGCCGACACAGAAGATAGGTGACATGTTGTTCTCAATAAGTCGGTTGACTTTCTCAGCCAGCATTTCGTTGGTCTCGGCGAAATACTTTCTTCTCTCGCTGTGGCCTACGATGCAATAATCCACGTCGATGCTTTTCAGCATCTTGGCTGACACTTCGCCGGTGTAGGCACCCTTCTCGTAGGCACTGCAATTCTGTGCACCCACGTTGAAGCGTTGTTCCTCAAACTCCATGTCGGTGAGCATCTCAAGATATGGGAATGGAGGGCAAATGATGACCTCGCAGTTCAGTTCGTCGTTTTCGTCAAAGCGGTCGAGCAGGCCATCGACCAATTCTTCGGCCTCACCAAAAGTGAGGTTCATCTTCCAGTTACCTGCAACAATTTTACTACGCATATTATTCTGTATTATTGATTTCTTTATTTGCCAACCGCGAATTACGCGAATTTAACGAAACACTAATTATGTATTTGCGTTAATTAGCGTAATTAGCGGTTAAACACTTAACATTCAAAGTATTCCGGAAAGCAATCGACGATGATGTCTTCAGGCCAAAGCAGATGGGCTTCTGAGCCATCGTTGGTAGGCGGGATGGCTTGACGGATTTGTTCATAGAGTGCTTCATCCACAAGTTTCAGGTCCTCGATAGGTGCTTCCGGACCGTTGTTCTTGATGAAATCGCACAAGGTCTTGACCTCATTTTCGAACAGCTCCACCTTAAAGATATTGACACCCGTCTCCTTGCGTGACTCAGGAGCGATGCCAAAAGTTAATGTCTCGGGTTTTTTCATATTGTAATTCATTCAAATCTATAGTTTCATTTTTCAGCTACATATCTGGCGCGTTCACCGCCGATGAGCTTTGGACGGCAGAAGGCCGCCACCACATGGGCTTGTCCGATGAGTGCCGGCTGCGGATGTACTGGCACGGCCACGTCCTTGAGGTGCATGCCGATGAGGGTATCTCCGATGTCGAGTCCGGCCGAAGCCTTCACGTGTTCCACCACCGCAGGGTGACGGAATCCGTAGTAGGCCGCCGTGGCGAACGATCCGCCGCCATGCAACCATGGCACCACCGTCACTGGCTCGTAGCCGTGACGCAAGGCGCATTCCTCTTCCACCACCAAGGCGCGGTTGAGGTGCTCACAGCACTGGCAGGCTAGAAAGAGGCCATGGCCCTCCACCACCCTACGAGCAGTGTCGAAGATGGTCTTCCCTATCTCCTCGCTCGAATCCTTGCCGATCCGCCCACCGTTCACCTCACTCGACGAACAGCCGACGACGAAGACTGAGCCTTCCCTTTGTGGATGCTCGGCGAGCAGTTGGCTGATGACCTGCTCGGTTTGTTGTGCTATCTCTTTCAGGTCCATATTCCTTAATTAATATGGGCGCAAAGATAATGGTTTTTTAGTTGAATTTTCCCCCTCAACAAGGAAAATTGTAGTGAGATAATATCACGACCGCGATTCAACGCGTTATTGTCTCCACGTCTCACACGGATTTACAGGAATCTTCCAAAATCCGCATAAGACGTGGAGACATTTTTTTATCAATCGGCTCAATTTTCAAAAATAACATTATATTTGCAGTCTGTTTTACAAACCACAAATTACGCAACATGAAAGTACAAGAATTAGTAGATAAATTAGGACTCAAGGTCCTCTCGGGTGCCAATGGAATGGACCGTGAAATCGACGGCTGCTACATCAGCGACCTCTTGAGCGACGTGATGGGCAACGCCATGGAAGGCAACATCTGGATCACCCTTCAAACCCACAAGAACGTGATGGCCGTGGCCTCGCTGAAGGAACTGGCCTGCATCATCCTCGTGAAAAACCTCATGCCCAACGACGAGACCATCGAGCAGAGCAACGAAGAAGACCTGCCAATCTTGCAGACTTCACTGCCTACCTACGAGATTGCCGGTCAAGTGTATAATTTGTTAAACGGCAAATAATGGAACTGAACTCATATAGAGCCGACCTTCACATGCACACGGTGCTCTCGCCGTGTGGCGACCTCTATATGAGCCCCTCCGCCATCATCGAGCAAGCCAAGAAGCTGCACCTCGACGTCATCGCCATCTGCGACCACAATTCAACACGGCAAGTGAAGGTGACACAGAAAATCGGGCGCGACAACGGCATCCTCGTCATCGGCGGCGTCGAGATCACCACACAAGAAGAAGCTCATGCCCTCGCCTACTTCGAGACCGACGAACAGTTAGACAAGTTCCAGGAGTTTCTCGACGAGCATCTCCCCCACATTCCTTTGGACGAGGAGAAGTTCGGCTACCAGCTCATCGTCGATGAAGAAGAGGAAGTGGTAGGCGAAGAGGAATGGCTGCTGTGGTCAGCCTTGGACGCCGACTTGGACCAACTCTACGACGTGGTGCACGAGATCGGCGGACTGTTCGTCCCGGCACACGTCAACAAGCCCGCAAGCAGCCTTATCAGCCAGCTGGGTTTCATCCCGCCCGACCTGAAAGCCGATGCGTTGGAGATATCGAAACACGTCAAGAAGGAAGACTTCCTCAAGAAATATGCCTACCTGAAGCGGTTCAATTTCACCAAGAGCAGCGATGCACATTTCCTGCACATCATCGGCGAGGTGCATTGCGTGCTGCACATGTATGACAAGACCTTCGACGAGTTCCGCAAGACCCTACATGGCGAAGACGGAAGATATATCGACACAGAACCGAAGGAAAAATTACAACTATTATTCGGATGAAAGAATTATCACTACATGTATATGACCTGATGGAGAATTCGACGGCGGCCAATTCGACCCTCGTCGAGCTCACAATACGCGACAGCCTCAAGGACAACATCTATGCCTTCACCATCAAAGACAACGGCAAAGGCATGACACCTGAGTTCCTCGCCAAGGTTACCGACCCTTGGACCACCTCACGCACCACACGCAAGGTCGGCCTCGGGCTTCCGCTTATCAAGATGAACACCGAAAACGCTGGCGGCGGCATGAAGATAGAGAGCGAAGTAGGCGTAGGCACCGTGCTCAACTTCTGGTTCCAGCACGACCACCTCGACCGTCCCCCAATGGGCGACCTGGCGGGTTCGCTCGTCATGCTGTTCTCGGCCCACGAAGACATCCACTTCATCTACACCCACATCACCGACGACGGCGAGTTCGTCTTCGACACCGACGAAATCAAGGAAGCCCTCGACGGGATGCCCATGAATGACGTACATATCATGCAATACCTGAAAGAGATGATTCAGGAAAACCTCAAGGAAATCAATTATAACGATTAATATTTTAGTTTTTATTTTTTTAAACATTTGCAAACCAAATGACTATCAAGCAAATTTCAGAACTCTTAGAAGCCAAGGTTCTTTGCGGCGCTGACCGTTTGGACGAAGAATACGACATCGCCTTCGCCTCCGACCTGATGAGTGAGGTGCTCACCATCGGCGACCACAACCCTGTCCTTCTGACTGGCTTATGCAACATGCAGACCATCCGCACCTGCGAAATGGGCAACCTCGATGTCATCGTCTTGCTACGCAAGAAGAAAGCCACCGACGAGATGATTGAAGAAGCCGAAGACGAGGGCATGGTCCTCATGGAATGCGACTTTTCTATGTTCAAGGCTTGCGGCTTGCTCTACGCAACAGGCATGAAGCCCATCTTTTAGCACAAATCAATTAACTAACTAAAAAACAGACCTATTATGCATTTCGAATACCAAGTCTATGAAGCGGATTTCGTGAACGCAGGTTCCGCATCCAGCGCCGTCAAGAAGACGCTGAAACAGCTCAACATCGACCCGAAAATCATCAAGCGGGTTGTGGTAGCACTCTACGAAGCCGAGGTGAACGCCATCGCACATGCCTACGGCGGCACCGTTACCGCCGACATCGAGCCTGACCACATCCGAATGGTGGTAGCCGACAAAGGTCCTGGCATTCCTGACATCGATTGGGCCATGAAGGAAGGCAACTCCACCGCATCGCCCGAGGTGCGCGACATGGGATTCGGAGCCGGCATGGGTCTGCCCAACATCAAGAATAACGTTGACAAGCTTAACGTCACTTCCACCGTCGGCGTCGGCACCACTGTCGAGATGGAAGTCAATTTTGTATAACTAAAAACTCACTGCCATGGACAAGACACCATTCACCCACGGTCTCGCTTTAGACAAGGATGCCTGCATAGGCTGCTCACACTGCATGAAGGCCTGCCCCACACAAGCGCTGCGCGTATATGACGGCAAAGCCACCCTCATGCCCGACCGCTGCATCGACTGCGGCAACTGCTTCAAGGCCTGCCCTACCCGAGCCATCTACGTCAAACAAGACGACTGGAACGACATCTTCAATTTCCCTTGTCGCGTGGCACTCATCCCATCCGTCTTCATGGGTCAATTTCCGCCAGACATTACCGTCTCGCGTATCTACAGCATCCTGAAGGAGCTGGGCTTCACCCATATCATCGAAACCGAATCGGCTGTGCCTATTTACACGGCTGCCAAAAACAAATACGCTGCCGAGCACCCTAACATTAGGCCGTTGATTTCATCGTTCTGCCCGGCAATCGTTCGTCTCATCCAAGTGCGCTTTCCAGGTTTGGTCGATAACCTCATCCCCATCAAGGCACCTATCGACATCACCGCAGCCTACATCAAGCGCAAGCTGATGAAGGAAGGCGACTACCACGAGGAAGACATAGGTTTGTTCTACATCACACCATGCGCCGCCAAGATTGCTGCCGTGAAAAGTCCTGTAGGCGAAGAAAAATCGCCCATCGACGGCGTCATCAACATGGATGCCGTTTATAATCAGGTATATAAGCGCATCAAGATGCAAGGCAAGAACTATAAGGAGCAGAAACTGCCAGTGTCGCAACTCTCGGCCGACGGCGTACTCACATCGCTCACTAATGGCGAACGCCGCTTGTCGAATGCCACGCACTCCTACTCCATCGACGAACTGCACAACGTCATCGAGTTTTTAGAAAAGGTTGAAAACGAAGAGATTGAAGATGTAGATTTTCTCGAACTTCGCGCCTGCGACCAAAGCTGTCCGGGAGGAATCCTCACCTGTGACAACCGTTTCCTCATCGCCGAGCGCATGTTTGCCCGTGCCCGCAAGATTGCCGAACGTGAACGCCGTGGCGAACAAGCCAAAGACCATGAGTTAGAAGAAGAACGCACCTTCCTGATGCGCAACATCAAAGTGGGTGAAATCAAGCCACGCTCCATGCTCATCCTCGATGAGAACACTTCGAAAGCGCTTGAGAAGATGACAAAAATCAATGAGATACGTGCCATGCTACCACACACCGACTGCGGTGCTTGCGGCGCTCCCGACTGCGACTCGCTGGCCCACGACATCGTATGCGGCAACGCCGAACTCAGCGACTGCATCTTCATCCAACGCAACCTCGAAGCACGAGGCAACATGAGCACCGACGAAGCCACCAAGATACTAGAGATCATCTGGGGCAGCAAAAAGGTGAACGATTTCGTAAAGAAGAAATAACCGTCACTGCTCATTTGCTACGCCTTATGATTACGGCTACGACGGGCCAAGACTTCGATAAGATACACCGTCAACCCACCTAATACCGCCATGGCCAAGGCGATGAGCCACTGACTTGCCGTTGGTGGAAGATGAAACACATATTCAGTTCCCAGCAACGAAGGCTCTTTCCAAGGATAAACCACTGGGAGACTGCCCAACATGAACCCTGACAGCACCATGAGGGTGGTGTCGCGATAGTCGCGCATGAGCCACGTCAGCAGATGCGAAAAAAACACGATACTGATAACCCCGCCTATGGCAAACGGGAGGAGCACCTTAAAGCCCATCCAGAAGGTCGAGGCATGCGTCATCCATGGAATAGCTCGCGTAACGATGAGTTCATAGTTGCCCATGAGCAACATCAGGTGCGAGCCCGAAATGCCTGGTACCACCATACCCATCGAGCCCACCATACCGCACAACACTAGATATAAAAAACCATCGTTAGAGATGGGATTCGACTTGATGGAAAGCCAAAATGACAACGCAAAGCCTACCACCATCAGCGCCCAACTCTTCTTCGTAAAGCTGGAGATACCACGTAGTACATAAATCACCGATGCCACAATGAGGCCGATGAAATAGGACCAAAGTTGCACTTCGTATGACTGCAAGATATGTTTCAAGAATACCGAAGTCAGCACCATACCCACCAAGATGCCCAATATGATGAAGGTGAAGAACCTCATGTCGGTCTTTCGGGCGAAAGCACGGAAGTCGCCGCCAAACAAAATCTTGATATTCTTACGATTCATGGACTTGATACACTTAAGGAAGCGCTCGTAAACGCCAAGCACCAGTGAGATCGTCCCACTCGAGATGGGGAACACATTCACGATGCCCATGATGAGACCTTTCAGGAAAGTCAAGAAAGAGGAATACCAAGTTTTCATAAAAATTGTGTTTATGGTTATACGTCAGATGACATCAAAAATTGTGCAAATCAAGCAGAAAATAAACTTTTGTCAGCATTGAGACCATCAAGAATACGTATCTTTGCAACCGAAATGAAAATTTGTCATGGACAAGACCCTTAACCGTTCCATCATACGATTAGCCATTCCTAACATCATCAGCAACATCACCGTGCCCTTACTTGGTTTGGTGGACATGATGTTGATGGGACATCAAGACTCAATAGCCTACATCGGAGCCATCGGATTAGGCGGCACCATCTTTAGTGTTCTCTACTCCTTCTTCAGCTTCATGCGTGCTGGAACCACAGGCTTCACTGCACAAGCCTACGGAGCCAAGGACGAGAGCGAGATTTCCTATTCCTTCTATCGAAGCATCGGTATTGCGCTGATTGCCACTATTTTAGTACTATCGTTGCAAAATCCCATCGAGTGGATCAGCATGAAACTACTCAATGGCAGCGACGAGGTGCTGCGCCACACCGCACAATATTTCCGTGTTCGCATCTGGGCGGCTCCTGCCGTACTCTGCCTCTATGCCTTCAACGGCTGGTATATCGGCTTGCAGAACACCACCATCCCGATGACCATCGCCATACTCATCAACGTGGTGAACATTGCCCTCAGCATCCTGTTTGTCAACGGCATGGACATGGGTGTGCAAGGCGTGGCCTTAGGCACTGTGGTGGCACAATACTGCGGCTTGCTCACGGCGCTCATCTTCCTCTTCACGAAATACCGCAAATATCTGATTCCCATCAAGAAAGAAGTGCTTTTGCAGCGCGACAAACTGAGACGTTTCTTCAAGGTGAACACCGACTTCATGATTCGGAGCATTCTGCTCATCCTCAGCATCGCCTACTTCACCAACCAATCCGCCAAGCTCGGTGACGATATACTTGCCGTCAACATGATACTGATGCAGTTTTTCTACATCTTCTCCTACTTCACCGACGGCTTTGCCTATGCCGGTGAGGCCTTGGTGGGCCGTTTCACCGGAGCTCGCAACCTTGGCAGCCTGAAAAAGACCGTGAAATACCTGCTCATCTGGGGTGTCTGCCTCAGCCTGCCCTTCACCCTATTATATTGGGCCTTCCCCGACACCTTTATCCACCTCATTTCCGACCAGCCCGAGGTAGCGCAGCAAGCCCAACCCTACCATCTCTATATGATCCTCATCCCCATCATCACCTTTGCGGCCTTCTTGTGGGACGGCATCTACATCGGAGCCACGGCAGCCTCCTCCATCCGCAACACGATGATCATCGCCTCGTTGGTGGTCTTCCTTCCCGCCAGTCTCATCCTCATGCCCAAGTTCGGCAACCATGGCCTTTGGATTGCCTTCCTGCTCTTCATGGTCGCCCGTGGCCTGACAATGACTCTCATGGCGCGGAAAGCCATTTTCCGCCCATTAGAGAAAATTTGATTACTTTTGCAGAAATTTATACGCAATGGCAAAAGAAGTGAAAATCGAATACCCACAGAACTTCGACATCAAGTTGGTCGTTTCGGCCGCATACACACAAGACGACACCAAGCAAGCCATCAGCCGCATCCTCTCCGAATGCAAGGTGGTGCACAACTTCGTCAACGTAAGAGCCAGCACCAAAGGCAATTACCTCAGCTATGCCTACAACATCGACATCGAGAGCAAGGAACAACTTGACCGAACCTACCAAGCCTTGGCCCAAGTCCCCGGTCTGAAGTTCGCCCTATGACCCAAGCCTACGACATAAGGATTTACGGTCGTGTGTTCAACGTGGGATTCCGCCGTTATGTACATCGGTATGCGGTGGAATGCAACATCGTGGGCTATGTGGAGAACGACCATGCCAACGATTGTGTCCATATCGTTGCCGAAGGCGAAGAGAGCGACTTGAATCGTTTCGCCATCCTCTGCGGCGAAGGCACGCCCTATTCAATAGTCATTGATATCAAGATAGAACCACAGGAACCTTCAGGAAGATATTCTGATTTTCAGCAGATCAGATAGAAGTTTGTATAGAACAACTAACAATAGATTCCTTTCGGGCAAGTCCTCGGAATGACATTGTTATTTGTTCGTTCAATAAAAATTCATAGATTCCTTTCGCCCGTTCCTCGCTCGGAACGACATGAATTTTTATTCACCACCAATAGAAGAGACTCACCATGCGGCAAAACAGTTCCTTGTACCACGCTTGGTGACATTCCAGGTCTACGTCGTGGGTACGGCTGCGGAAGACATGCAGGCTGTAGAAAAAGTTGTGCGAACGCCATTCAGCCACTAGCGAACTGAGACTGCGTTGGTTTACGGACATCTCAGGCGATGACTGCTCGCGCAACTGCATCAGATAGGAAGACATATCGGCCTTGCTACGCATCATACACGAGTCGTAGATGTGCGTGTTCTCTTCTGTCACTGTGGCTTTCAACTGCATCTCCATTGTAGAAATTTCGAACAAAAATACAAAAAAATAGCCACCCGAAGGCGGCTATTTTCATTTTTCTATGTTAAGCTCAACTTAGAAAGCCCACCACAAACCGAGGGTGAAAGCTGAGTTGTTGACGTTGATACCGAAGTTTGAAGCGCCATCGATAACCTTTGAGTAACCGAATGAACCGATGCGAGCAGCAAAGGTGATCTTATCGCTAGCAGCGAACTTAACGCCAGGTCTCAGACCAGCATAGATAGCTTGGGTCTTGCCAGTGCTTTCGCCATTAAGGGTGCCAAAAGTTTGTGAATAATCGAAGCAAGCATCGATGAAGAAACCGACTTTGCCAAGATCAAAAGCAGTGTAACGGACATAAGGAGTGACACCAATGGTAGATTCCTTAGCAACAACATCACCAACGATAGGAAGTGTAGCAGTTGATTTTTCACCTGCATAGCTCAGGCCAACAGCGACGTCCCAACGTGGAGCGAAGGTATAACCAACTTCAGGAGCGATAGAATAGGTAAGAACTGGATTTGCATTTTCGTTAGCCTTTGAGCTATTGAAACCGAATGAACCGCCCATCCAAACTTGGGCATTAGCTGCGATGGCCATGAAAACCACTGCGAAAGTCAAAAATACTTTTTTCATTGTTTTGAAATTTAATTAATGAATGATTTAGTTTAAAAACGAGTGCAAAAATACAATAATTGTTCCAAACTGCGATTTTCATCAAACTATTTTTCACCGAACGACACAACTATGGCCACAAATAATTTCATTCAATCCCCGAACAATGAAACGATTTTGTTTATTTTTGCGCAGTTTAACCTAAATCCCTAATACGATGAATATCGATTTATCCAAAGTCTTGTTTTTAGACATCGAGACCGTTTCTCAAGAAAAAAGTTACGACGAACTCAGTGAACGCATGCAACACCTGTGGGACAAAAAAGCCAACTACCTGCTGAAACCAGGCGAAGAAACTACTCCCAAAAACCTCTACGAGCGTGCCGCCATCTATGCCGAATTCGGAAAGATTATCTGCATTTCGGTAGGCTTCATCAATGGCAACCGTTTCAGGCTGAAGTCATTCTATGGCCACGACGAGAAGGCCTTGCTCATCGATTTCGCCAACATGCTCAACAAGTACAACTACAACCCCGAGCTTCAGCTCTGCGCCCACAACGGCAAGGAGTTCGACTTCCCTTATATCGCTCGTCGCATGGTGGTGAATCAGATTGAGATCCCGAAAGTCCTTCAGACAGCAGGGCGCAAGCCATGGGAGACCACTTTCCTCGACACCATGGAACTCTGGAAGTTTGGCGACTACAAGAGCTACACTTCTCTCGACCTACTCTGCGCCATTCTCGACATCCCTACCCCGAAAGACGACATCAACGGCAGCGAAGTGGGCCACGTGTATTGGGAAGAAGACGACCTTGAGCGCATCAAGACCTACTGCCAGAAAGACGTCCTCGCCATCGCACAGATCATGCGACGTTACACCTACCAGCCTCTCATCGAAGAAGACTGCATCGACTACGCCAACTAATGCACATCCTTTCAAAATCAACCTATATCAAAGGTCTGCAATGTCCTAAGGCATTGTATATGACCAAGAAGCACCCGTATCTTCGCGACAAGCTCAGTATCGAGCAACGCGCCAAGTTCCAACGCGGCACCGATGTCGGCATCCTTGCCCACGAATATTTCCCCGGCGGCATCGACATGACGCCCAACTCGCCCACGCAGTTCCCAAGGCGCGTGCAAGAGACCATGGCTAACCTCAGCAATCCTGAAGTCAAGGTGATGTACGAAGCCGTGTTCCAATACAACGACACGCTCATCATGCTCGACATGCTCGTGCGCGACGGCGACCGATGGCTGGCCGTGGAAGTGAAGAGTTCGATGCGCCTCAGCGACACCTATTATAATGACGCCGCCTTGCAATACTACGTGCTGCATGGCTGCCAAGTGCCACTCAGCGACTTCTGCCTCATGTACCTCAACGGCGACTACGTCAAGAACGGTCCCATCGACGTGAAGCAACTTTTCAAGATGGAATCGGTGATGGACTACGTCAAAGAACGCGAAGCCTTTGTGGCACAGAATGTTGAACGGATGAAAAGCGTCGTAGCGCAAGAGCACGCCCCTATCCTCAACATCGGCACCCAATGCCACAATCCCTACACCTGCGACTTCTTGGACCATTGCTGGAAACTGATCCCCAAAAACAGTTTTCTCTTCACCAACGCCATCGATGACGACGAGCTCTTCAGGCTCTATTTCAATGGCACCAATTCCAACGAGAAATTGTTGGCCCAAATCGACCCTAATAGTCTGGAAGCACATCAGATAGAAGCCCTTGAATCGAACTCGTATTACATTGATTACAAGACGCTTTTCTCGCTTTCGCCACAGCCCAAACCCAAGTCGGTGGCATTCCTCAACCTCTTGCTCAACCGGCCTGCCGTGCCCGAAATGGATGGCACCAAGCCCTACGAGGAGATGATTCTAGCCTTTGCCCTGAACGGCGAGTACGAACCTGATGGTGTCACGCTGTGGGACTGTTTTGACGACCACTGCCGGTGGCGCGAAGCCATCGAGTTACTCATTGAGAAACTGTCGCAATACGAACTCATCGTCTGCTTCACGCCGCAGAACCTCACCACTACCCTTTTGCGGCACGAAATCATCCAAAACCGCGAGATTGGGCACAAGATTTTCAACCTCTTCGATGTGTTGCAACAAGCCAACTTCTACCATCCCAAGACGAAGTCGGGATTCACCTTACAGCATGTCGTCGAAGCCCTTTCCAACGAGCCTAAACTCTTCGAACACAGCCGCATCATCGTTGAAGCTCTTGGCAACGAACTCTTAGGTTATCAACAGGCAAAAGAAGATTTAATAACTGAAAATGAAGAAGTTGCGCATATTTATCACAAATTCTTCAAATAGTTGATAACTTGCCCTGAGAGTTCAATCGCCCATGGTTTTTAATTCGTACTTTTGCATCCTCTAAAATCACGAACACTGATGCCAACACCTAACGAAATAACACGCCGTCCGTTCGGCGACGCCAATAAACGCGCACAACTGACTCAGGAGCAAATCTTTGCCAGCCAAGGCCGCATACCACCACAAGCCACCGATTTGGAAGAAGTGGTGCTCGGTGCCTTGATGCTCGAGAAAGATGCTGTCAACCAAGTCATTGACATCCTCACACCCGAAGCCTTCTACCTCGACAAGCACCAGAAGATTTTCGCCGCCATCAAATCGCTCTTTGGGAAGTCGGAGCCTATCGATATCCTCACCGTCACCAACGAGTTGCGCTTCACTGGCGAACTCGAGATGGTCGGCGGCGCTTATTACATCTCGAAGCTCACCAATCGCGTGGTCTCATCGGCCAATATCGAATACCATGCCCGTATCATCATGCAGAAACACATTCAGCGTCAGCTGATTGAGATTTCGTCGCAGATGATTCACGAAGCCTTCGAAGACACCACCGACGTTTTCGACCTTTTGGACAAGGCAGAAAACAACCTCTTCCAGATCAGCGAGAACAACCTGCGTCGCAGCTACGACACCATGCAAGACTTGGTGAGCAAGGCCATCAAAGAGATACAAAGCGCCAAAGACGCCGACCAAAAACTCCGTGGCGTGCCATCGGGCTACACCGCTTTGGACCAAATCACGCAAGGCTGGCAGAAGTCGGACCTCATCATCTTGGCAGCACGTCCAAGTATGGGTAAGACCGCTTTCGCCCTCAACCTCGCCCGCAACGCCGCCGTGCAGTTCAAGAGACCTATCGCCTTCTTCTCGTTGGAAATGTCGTCAGTGCAGTTGGTCACCCGTCTGATTTCGACCGAGACCTCGCTCACCGCCGATAAGCTCCGCTCGGGCGATCTTGCCGAACACGAATGGACCCAACTCAACACCCTCGTCACTCCACTCATCGAAGCACCAATCTACATCGACGACACACCACAGCTCTCCATCTTCGAGCTTCGCGCCAAGTGCCGCCGTCTGCACCAACAATATGGCATTCAGATGGTTTTCATCGACTATCTGCAACTGATGACCACTAAAGGCGAGAACCGAGGCAACCGCGAGCAGGAAATCAGCACCATCTCACGTTCGTTGAAGAGCTTGGCTAAAGAATTGCAGATACCCGTGCTGGCTTTGTCACAGCTGAGCCGTAGCGTCGAGCAACGTCCCGGTTCAAAGAAGCCTATCCTTTCCGACTTGCGTGAATCGGGTGCTATCGAGCAAGATGCCGACATGGTCATGTTCATCTACCGTCCTGAATACTATAAAGAAAGCGCCGACGCCGAAGACAAGCCCAAGGGCTACACCGTCATCGACATCGCCAAGCACCGTAACGGTAAGTTAGGCGAAGTGGAACTGAAATTTGTGGGTCAATACGCACGTTTCGAGGAACTTGAACAAGGTTTCAGCAACGAATACAATTCTCTCTCTCCCAACAGCCAGTTCGACAATTCGATGGTCGTCGGGTCGAAAATGAACAACGACAACGATGGATACGGACTTGGTCACTACGATACCGGAAACGGCTATGATCCAAGCTACAATCCATTTAACCAACAAGGCGACATCGAAAGCAAGACTCCTTTTGACATATAAATTCAACAATCAATATCTTTTTACTATGAAAAAACACATCACCATCATCTTATCAGCTATCATCGCACTGACATTGGTATCATTTATGGCCAACGACAGCATTTTGCTGCGCTTCAAGCCACAAGTCGGGAAGACCATGACTTGCCAAATGAAATCGACACAAATCATGAAAATGAACGTACAAGGCCAGAGCGTGAACAACAACCAGACCATCGAGTCGAAAATAGAAATGACTGCCACCGAACTTACAGCTGACAGCATTTTCTGCAATGCGAAGATGAAATCCATGAAGATGACCCAAAACGCCATGGGTATGACCTTGACATACGACTCAGAACATCCCGAAAACAACAGTCCAATGCTCGCGATGGCCACAAAACAGTTTCAAGAAGCCATTGACAAGGAAATGGAAATCGTTTTCGACCCACTAGGCAACATCTTGAGAACAGCTAGTGATAACATCCCGAGCATCAGCGCTGTCTATCCTGAAGAGCCCGTCAGTGTTGGCTCACAATGGACTTCCGACAACACGCAAAACATTTCGGGTACAGAAATGGCTTTGACGACGACCTACACCGTGACCAAAATCACGAAGAAGGAAACAACCGTCAGCATTGAGGGTGTCATCAAGTCAGACCTTGCCAGCGGCAGCAACACAGGCTCGATGGTCATCGATAACGCCACCGGTCTTGCCAAGAACAGCACCATAAAGACCAATATGGACCTCACCATTTCAGAGCAAGGTCTTTCCATACCTACCACCATCACAGGAACTACCACCATCACCATTGAATAAACAATGCGTTCAATTTACACAAAATGAACAAAGACAAGAAGCCACATTCGAAGAGCAATCCGCTGAAATTCAACGTCACAGAATCCACCACACTGATGGATTTCCTCATGGTGAAGATGGACGGCATCGCCCGCAACAAAGTGAAACGCATGCTGGCCAACGGCATCGTCTCGGTTGACGGCGAAAAGACCACACAATACGACTTCGCCCTGCAACCTGGCATGGTGGTCGAGATTGGCAAGCCCAACGCCAAGGAACGTTTCCACAGCCCATGGCTGAAAATCGTTTACGAGGACAAATATCTGCTCGTCATCGACAAGAAGGAAGGCCTGCTCACCAACAGCCCCACCAAGGAACAAGACACCGCGCAAAGCATCCTCAACCAATACTTCATCGCCACGCAGCAACGCTGCCGCGCCCACACTATCCATCGCCTCGACCGCGACACCTCAGGTCTGATGCTCTTTGCCAAGGACAAGAAAGTAGCTCTCATGTTTGAGGAAGACTGGAAAGGCACCGTATATGACCGTCGTTACGTAGCCGTCGTAAGTGGCGAGATGGAACAGAAAGAAGGCAAGGTGGAGTCGTGGCTCAAGGACAACAAGGCTTTCATCACCTACTCCTCGCCTACCGACAATGGTGGCAAGTTTGCCGAGACCTACTACGAGACGCTTTTCAGCACGAAACGTTACTCGTTGGTAGAACTGCGCTTGCAGACCGGCCGTAAGAACCAAATCCGCGTTCACATGCAAGACCTCGGTCATCCTGTTGTTGGCGACAAGAAATACGGCAACGGTGACGACAGCCTCGGACGCTTGGCGCTACATGCCTATAAACTCTGTTTCCGTCACCCCGTGAAAGGCACCGACCTTGAATTTGAGACTCCATTCCCAAGTGTCTTCAAGAAGCCTTTCCCACAACTGAAGGAAGAAGATCTGTAAACGCCATGAAGCACCTTATCATTATCAATGGTCCTAACCTCAACCTTTTGGGGAAGCGAGAGCCCGAAATCTACGGCAACCGCAGTTTCGAAGACTATCTAGAAACGCTGAAGAAAGACTTCGCCGAGGTCCAGATTGACTACTACCAAAGCAATGTGGAAGGCGAGATTATCAACAAACTTCACGAGGTCGGCTTTTCGTATGACGGCATCATCCTCAACGCAGGCGGTTACAGCCACACCAGCGTGGCCATTCATGACGCCATCGCCGCCATCACCACCCCCGTCATCGAGGTGCACATCAGCAACATCTACGCACGCGAAGAATACCGCCGTCACTCCTTGCTCAGCGATGCTTGTAAGGGCGTGATATGTGGATTGGGATTAAATGGGTATCGTTTTGCTGTTGAAGCGATAATAGGCTGAAAGACAAATTACAATGTCATTCCGAGGTCAGCGCCCACAGATTCCACGCTCGTTCCTCGCTCTGAAATCGAAGATTCGACGACCTGAAGGAGTCAATGACATGAGCGCTGAACGAAAGGAATCTATTGTAATTTGTCATCACTTTTCCCAGATGTTCTTGATTTCACCGATGTAGAAGGAATGTAGTCCCATACGTTGGTAGAAATTCTCATTCACATCAGCAGGCACCAATTCAGCCTTGAACTCATCTGAGTAAATCTTCTCACATTCGATGCACAGATCACCTTCGGCGATGCGCACATTGCCCAGTTCGGTAAGCTCTGCCGTCAAACCAGCAGCAGCAATTTTATCGTCATAATCACGTCCCGACTTCGTACCGAGGAATCCAAGTGCTTCGCGATAGCGCTCATCGTCAGGGAAAGCTGTCACCGTGAAGCCATCGGCATGGTCCATCATGGCTTTCGAATAGCGGTCGCCCGACACATACACGATGACAACCGGTTTGCTCCACAGCATTCCGATAGTTCCCCATGCAATCGTCATGGCATTCGACTTGTCGCCATCTTTCACGCCGAGAGCCATCCATTGTTCATCAAAAAGGTAAAAAGGCCGGGTGGCGAACTCGTCAGGGCTGACAGAGTGCCATTCGTTGGTATTTTGTGTTTCCATAACTTCCATAGTTTCAGTTTCCGTTGGATTTTGTCTGTTGCAAGCCATCAACGAGGCAATGCATAATGCAATAATTGCAAATTTCTTCATCATAGTACTATAATGATGGAAAACCATAATTAATTATAATTCAATTAGGATTTACTTTTTTTTGGTATCCCAAACCACACTTATTACTAATTAATTGTTTGCTGGAAAAAAGGGGCATTTAGCTCCTATACATTGATTGTTATTTTGAGAACGAGAGCAGACAATCTTGGATTTTTCCATTTCGATGCCGAGGTTCTCCTTGACAAAGTCAATAGCTGCGAGTATAGACAGATAAGAATCTCGTTTGCAGCAACGTGGGCCTCCGTATTCTGCAACCTGTGAGAGTGCAGCTGACGTCATTTGGTTTGAGAGATGCCAAGCGTCGGTTGCAAACGGATTGTTTTCGGTGACGATGGAAAGGAACATGCCCGTGCTGATAGATGCGCCACAGGCACCCCAATAGCCACAAGCAGCACCAGGAACTTTCTTGCCGCGGTTAATCATCTCAACAAGAGCATCTTCAAGGCTGATGTCACCGCCCGCATTCTTGTAAGCCGTAAGCAATGATGCCCCAACAAGGACATGATGCTCAGGTCCATGCATGTGGCAGAACGACATGGACATCAGCCGTTCAAGGATGTTGATTGGGTTAGATGAGGATTCTGAGAGACAGACTTCCATTATAGAATCGAGTCCTGATGAGTGACAGTCATCACAAACATAATGACCCTTTGAGCAACGGGTTTTGCTGAGTTCTTCTTTGTGGCAGATGACACATTTCATGGAAACATCCTGTGAAAGATATTCCAATGGTGCACCGCAGATGAGGCATTCTTCGTTTTGCATGATTTGAGTATTGTTGTTGTCAGTAACTTGATTTCCGTTTTGTCGTCCACAGGCAGCAAATAAGAGTGACGCTGTGATAACCCAGATGATTCGTTGATTCATTGTTTTGTGATGCGAACTTTGTTGAACGGTGCAAATGTATTGATTTTTTCCCGATTGAAACTGAAAATTTGAAATGAAAAACCCTAACTGACTTTCAATCAATTAGGGTCTGTTTTTCTTGGTGCCCCGAACAGGAGTCGAACCTGCACACCTCTCGATATACGCACCTGAAACGTACGCGTCTACCAATTCCGCCATCGGGGCTTATGATTGGGTGCCCAGGACAAGAGTCGAACTTGCATGCCGTAATCGGCACTACCCCCTCAAAGTAGCGTGTCTACCAATTTCACCACCTGGGCTTGATTTCGGCGGCAAAAATACAGCTTTTTCACATACCTGCAACACCTTTTGAGAATTATTTTCAAAAAAAGATTCATCGCTTTAGTTAATTTACTATCTTTGAGCCGTTTAAAAAATGAAAATTATGCTCAAAAATGAAGACTTGGCTCAATTAAAGGCCCGGAATATCACTGAAAATCAAGTTGAAAATCAAATTGCTCAGCTAAAACGTGGCACTGCATACGTCAATTTGAAGCGTCCTGCCCTACTCGACGACGGCATTGTCCGCCTTTCCGACAAGCAAATCTCACATTTGGTGCAGACTTTCGACGAGGACAAGGAGTTCTATCGCTTCACGAAGTTCGTCCCTGCCTCTGGCGCAGCCTCACGCATGTTCAAGAACCTCTTCACTTTTATGGAAGACGGTCAAGAAAATGCCTTTACTGACAAGTTTTTCAGCGAGATACAGTACTTCGCTTTTTATGACGACCTCAACAAGAAGGTGCAGAAGCGTTTTGGCTGCGACATTGCTGCCATGATTAGCGCCAACCGAAAAGTGGAAGTGGTGAACACCTTGCTCACCGACGCAGGCATGGCATACGGCAAACTACCTAAGGCTTTGCTAAAATTCCACCATTACGACGGCTTCGACCGTTTGGCCTTAGAAGAGCATCTAGTGGAAGCAGCGCGTTATGCCACCGACGCCAACGGCTGCGCTTGGCTGCACTTCACTGTGTCGCCTGAGCATGAGCAACTTTTCAAGAAAACCGTTGAGAAACTGAAAGACAAATACGAGCAGCAATTCGGCATCCGTTACGAAATTACCTACTCGTGCCAGAAGCCTTCTACCGACACTGTCGCCATCGACGCTGAAGGCAACCTGTTCCGCGAAAGCGACGGCAGCATCCTTTTCCGCCCAGGCGGCCATGGTGCCTTGATAGAAAACCTCAACGACCTCGAAGAAGAAATCGTCTTCATCAAAAATATCGACAACATCGTTTCAGAAAGCAAGTCAGAGACGACGATCACTTATAAAAAGGTGCTGGCGGGCATGTTATTCCAACTCCAGCAAAAGACCTTCGAATATCTTGACATGCTTGACGGCGGCTGCATGGAGACCAGCGAACTCGACGAAATCATCGGCTTTGCGAAGAAGGAGTTGCTGATCGATATCCCTGATTTCGTAATGGAGTACAACGACATCGAAAAGGTGGATTATCTCTACAACAAGCTCAACCGCCCGATGCGCGTATGCGGCATGGTGAAGAACGAAGGCGAGCCCGGAGGCGGCCCATTCTGGGTTTGCAACCAAGATGATGAAGTGTCGCTCCAAATCATCGAATCGTCGCAAATCGACCACAACGACCCACAGCAAGAAGCCATCTTCAAGGCCTCGTCACACTTCAACCCAGTCGATTTGGTGTGCGGCTGCTGGAACTACAAGGGAGAAGCCATCAACCTCACCGACTTCGTTGACCCGAGCACAGGCTTCGTCTCAAGCAAGTCGAAAGATGGCAAAGAACTGAAAGCCTTGGAGTTGCCAGGACTGTGGAACGGAGCCATGGCCGACTGGATCACTGTCTTCGTAGAAGTGCCTATTGAGACCTTCAATCCCGTGAAGACCGTGAACGACCTCTTGAAGCCGATGCACCAATAAGGTCAAACGGCCAGTAAAACCAACAATTGTGCGCTGAAGATACGCAAGAACATCGTCAAAGGATAAACGGTGGCATAACCCGTATTGGGCAATTTGCAGCCTTCTGGAGCCATTGTATTAGCGAAAGCCAAGGTAGGCGGGTCGGTAGTAGCACCGCCAATCATGCCCATCAAGGTGTAGTAATTCACATGGAGCACGAGACGGGCGAAGATGGCTACGATGATTTCGGGCACCATAGTGATGATGACGCCATAGAGCACCCACATATAACCGCCTTCAGCGATGGTCTGCACGAAGCTGCCGCCAGCGCTCAAGCCCACTGCGGCAAGGAAGAGGGCGATACCCACCTCACGCAGCATCCATATACCGTGGCTGTCAGTAAAATCGCTATCGAACCAGTTTTTCTTCACGCCCAGCCAGCTCACCAATAAGGCCATTACCAAAGGACCGCCTGCCAAGCCTAACTTGACGGGAGCCGACATGCCTACCGGGACTGGTATCGAGCCAAGGATGATGCCTAAAGCGATGATGACAAAGATCGGTATCAGGTTGACTTTATGACGTTGCGAAGTTGGTGTGGCTTGTTTCTCCGTCTGGACGAGGCTCTCCTCCTCCACTGTCGGTTCTTTCTTCAAATCGATGCGGCAGATGGGACGTAGTAACAGACAAGTGAGGATAAGTCCAACGACGCCCAAAGGATAAGCCACCGCATAGCCACTGGCAATAGTGTCGGCTGTGCCCAAACCCAACTCCGTGATGGTTTGTTGTGCTGCCGACATGCCTGGCGTATTGGTGATAGCACCCGTATAGACGCCCGCCATCACGGCCAGCGACTCGCCACTTATCTTACTGATAATAATGGTAGTAATCACGCCTAGCGCCACAATGGCGACCGCCAAAAGGTTGAGTTTCAGGCCGCCCTTCTTAAATGACTTAAAGAAGCCAGGACCCACTTGGATGCCGACCGCCGTGACGAAGAGTATCAGGCCGAACTCCTTGATGACATGCAGCATCTCCGCATTCAGCGCAATGCCCAAGGCACTGAGCAAGATACCCACGAAGAGCACCCATGTGATGCCCAAAGAGATGCCTTTCACCTTCACCTTGCCAAGCAGCAAGCCCACAAAGATGGAAACGGACAAAAACAAGATGGTTGGGCCGACGCCCGAACCCGTGATGAGATTATTAAGCCAATTCATGATTTATTCGTTTGATTGCTCGTAGAAACGGACGATAGCATCAATGATTTCGTCGTTATCGTCGGAAAGGGTGAGGATCATGTTCTTGAAGAGGCCCTTGTCGCTGAGTTCCTTCAGCAGCTTATAGGCAGGCATGCAGTTCGTGAAGTAATCTTTGCCCATAAAAATCATCGGGCTGGCGTAGCCTTCGCTCTCGTAATGGTTTTGGCCGGCGTCTTGGAAGATCTCTTGCATAGTGCCAGCGCTACCAGGAGTATAGATGATACCGCCCTTGGCGATGGTGACGATGCCGTCTTCACGGATACTGTTGTCGAAATATTTCGCGATGTCGGTAGCAAAAGGAGCCGTTGGCTCGTGGCCATAGAACCATGTCGGGATGGCCAAGCTATGGTAGTCGCTCTCCAACGGGAAACGTTCCATCACCTCGAAGGAGCGTCGCAGCCATCCCTCATCCTTGAAGGTAGGCGAAAGCATCAGCATATCGACGGCCTCGTTGGTCTCGGCCTCACTCCTACCCGCCATCCATGCGCCGAGGTGCGTAGCTTCCATAGCGCCAGGTCCGCCACCAGTCACCATGAGACGACCCATCTCAGTGAGACGTTTGGCGAGGAACACAATCTGCCGATATTCGGGCTCGTCGCGACGTTTGGCGTGGCCGCCCATGATACCGATGATTTTCTTCTCTTCGTAGTTGTCGATGAGGTGATAGAGCAAGCGTGTGATGGAATGGTCATGAAGCGAACGGGCCAGTGTCTCCCTCATGTCTTGTCCGCGTTTGCCAAAGCTGATGTAATGGCGATAGACACGCGTGTCAAAGCAATTCTCGAAGGTGCTCTCGTCGTGATAGTCGTAGCCTTCATAGAGCACTTTGCTGGTATAGAGCTTACGAGGATAGGTCGGGAAAGGTTTGTCCATCTTAGGGATGAACACGCTGAGGTCGTCGCGCGACTCCTCGTAGAGGATGCGGTTGACGATGCCCGCAGCGTCGAGGTTGAACTTATGGATTAAGGCAGAAGCCTGTCCCGATTCGCCAAAGCAGTCCTTCATGCCGATGCGGATGACACGGATGGGGTGATGCTCAGCCAAGAACTCAGCCACGGCACTACCCATGCCGCCCGCAATCTGATGTTCCTCGATGGTGAAGATCATACGTGTCTCCTTGGCAGCTTGCAGCAGGATGTCGCCATCCAAAGGCTTGATGGTGTGCATGTTGATGACACGAGCCGAGAGGCCCACGGCATCCAGCATCTTGGCAGCCTTCAAAGCTTCCCACACCATGTGTCCTGTTGCCACAAGGGTGATGTGACGGCCTTCGCGCACCACCTGAGCCTTACCGATTTCAAAGTCCTGATTTTCATCGGTGAAATCCGGCACAGCCTCACGACCGAAACGGATATACACAGGTCCATCACATTCATTGATGGCTTTCTGCACAGCAATTTTGGTCTGCGTGGCATCGCAAGGCGATATCACGGTCATGTTGGGCAATACGCGCATCGTGGCGATGTCTTCCAAAGCCTGGTGCGTGGCACCATCAGGGCCAACCGAAACGCCAGCGTGAGCGCCACCGATGACGACATGCACATTGTTGTAACACACCGAGATACGAATTTGGTCGTTGGCGCGATGCGCTGCAAAAACGCCGTAAGTACTGAACACCGGCACCTTACCGCTCAAAGCGAGACCCGCAGCTGTAGCCACGCAGTCCTGTTCAGCGATACCCATGGAGAAGAAACGCTCCGGGAAAGCCTCTGCAAACAAGTTCATGCCCACCGAAGTGGTAATATCAGCGCCCAGTCCGACCACATTCGGGTTGACTTGAGCCGCCGCCAAAACACCTTCGCCGAAGCCCGTCTTGGTGGCTTTGTTTCCTTTATTAATATAGTTCATCAATAAATCCTCCCAATTGTTCTTTTGTCGGCACCTTGCCATGCCATTTGTTGTTGTCTTCAATGCTCTTCACGCCTTTTCCCATCACGGTATCCGCAATGATAACGGTCGGTTTGCCTTGCATCTTGTCGGCCATATCCAAAGCCATCTTGATTTGGCTGAAGTCGTGTCCATCAATTTCGATGGCATTCCAGCCAAAGGCTAACCATTTGTCTTTCAGCGGGTCGATGGCCATGACCTGTTCCGTTCCTCCGTCAATCTGGAGGCGATTGCGGTCGATAATGGCGCAGAGGTTATCAGCCTTATGATGCGCTGCCGCCATTGCCGATTCCCACACGCTTCCCTCCTGCTGCTCGCCATCGCCCATGATACAGAACACGCGGTTGGGTTTGCCATCCATTTTGGCGGCCAAAGCCATGCCCAAGGCAACGCCCAAGCCCTGTCCCAAAGAGCCGGAACACGACTCCAAGCCAGGCAGTTGGAACTCATAACTCGGATGGCCTTGCAGACGGCTGCCCAACTTGCGCAGCGTCATCATTTCCTCTTCAGGGAAATAGCCCGATGCCGCCAAGGTTGCATACAAAACCGGTGCCGTGTGGCCGATGGAAAGAATCACCTTGTCGCGGTCTTCCCATTTCGGTTCGTTCGGGTCGTGACGCAAGTGATTGAAATACAATACCGTGAAAATATCAACAAGATCGAGTGAGCCACCCGTATGTCCCGAGCCTGCCTCCGCCAAAGCAGTGAGAATCAGTTCACGGATGTGAGTAGCTTTCTGTTTCAGTTCGTCGTTTGTCATAATGATGTTAAATAATTTGCAAAAATAATCTTTTACCTCATTCAATAGCCAATCCTTTTCATATATTTGCAAGCAATAAAACCTATATAGATGAAACGAGCCCTATTAATCTTGTTACTGGCGATATGCACTTTATACGCCTCAGCTTATGATTTCACGGCAGTGTGTCCCAGCGGGCAGACGCTCTATTACGCCATTCGCAATTCCGACCAACACACGGTGGCTGTGGTGGCACCCAATGGTGAATATCCTCCTTATGAAGGTTACACCAGACCCCAAGGAGCCATTGAGTTATCTGAGACCGTTGAACATAACGGTACAACCTACACCCTTGTCGAGATAGGTCCCTATGCCCTCGGCTATCTTAGCTCCGATGTCCATGGCGACATCGTCATCCCCAACACAGTGACCCTCATCGGCAAGCAGGCCTTCTCGCACAGCTATTTCGATGGCACCATCACCATCGGCGACCACGTCGTCACTATCAGAAACTCAGCCTTCAATAGTACATTCTGTCACGGATCGGTAGTTCTGCCATCCAGCGTTAGGACAATAGAAAAATATGCCTTTTCCGAAAATGAGTACCTTGATGGCGAACTCATCCTTAACGAAGGGCTGGAAAGCATCGGCGAGCGTGCCTTCTTCAGATGCCCGTCGTTTCAAGGTCCATTGCGACTTCCAAGCACACTCACCTACCTTGGCGATTTCTGTTTTGCCTACTGTTCAGGCTTCACGGGCGAACTTGTCATCCCCGAAGGAATAGAAACTATTCCCGACTATGCTTTTAGCCATTGTTCCGGTATAGAGAGCCTTTCTTTTCGCGGCAATATATCCCGAATCAATTCGAGGGCCTTTGAGTACTGTTCGGGGCTTTCAGGTACCTTGAACTTACCGTCGACTATAACCTACACAGGCGCCCATGC
The DNA here is from genome assembly GCA_045627065.1 of Bacteroidales bacterium. GTDB lineage: Bacteria > Bacteroidota > Bacteroidia > Bacteroidales > F082 > Limimorpha. The sequence continues at coordinate 55,412 of JAZQMX010000015.1, forward strand.
CTTTTCCTATTGTTCCGGTTTCACCCACCTCATCCTACCCGATACATTCTACAGTTTTAACTCAGGGTGCTTTAGGGGCTGTACTGGACTCTCCGGCGACATCGTCATTCCACAAGGCACAACCAGCATACCTAACGAAACCTTTGCCGGATGCATAAACATCAAACATGTACAGTTTCCACAATCCTTAACTGTCATTGGAAGCGATGCCTTTGCCGGATGCACTAGTTTGAGCGACTTGCAACTTCCCAATGGCCTAAAAACCATCAAAAGCGATGCTTTTGATGGTTGCATCAGTCTGGAAGGCGAACTGATTCTGCCTGAGAGCCTCACTTCTATTGATGATAGAGCATTCTTCGACTGTGCAGGACTTACCGGCACGCTCATCATTCCAGACAAGGTCCAAAAGGTTGGCTTTTACGCCTTCGAAGGTTGTTCAAACCTAGGTCCCGAAGCTATCATAGGGTCCTCGGTACTCGAACTTGGCCAAAGATGTTTCTACGACACAGGCATCACACATCTAACCTTCCGCAGTACAACGCCACCCTATGCCAACTACGGCATGGGGCTAGATTCTGCCGACTGCACTGTTCCCTGCGGAACAGTTTCGGAATACATAAACCGATTCGGCGACCATTTCACGGATTACGAAGAGGGCATGGTCTTCCGCTATAACGTCGTCAGCAACGACCTTACCCTTGGCAATGTTGCTATTGTGGAAACACCCGTTTGCGACAACAATGCCCACCTTGTTGCCATCGCCAATCCCTTGCCAGAGAAGGTATTCAGTCACTGGACCGTTAACGGCAACATGGCCGGGAACGACACCATCTTGAGCATCACTGTAGAACGCGACTGTGAAGTCATGGCTCATTTCCTTGGAGGCGCAGATATGGAAGAAGCAACCATCCAAATTGAAATCCATCCAACCATCACCAGCAACATCATTAGGGTGAACGCCGACCACCTGCTATACCTTGAAATATACGACCTCAATGGACGCTGCGTCGCTCATTCTGAGGAAAGTCAAATTGACCTCAGCAACCTTTCTTCGGGATGCTACATCGCCCGTGCACGGCTGAAGGACGGTGAGGCAATACGCAAAGTCATCAAGATGTAAATGATTATGGTTTAAATCAGCCCTACCAAATCCTTGACAACATAGAAGATACACACGCAGCCATAGACGATTTTGACGAAGGTTCCAGCCATGAAACCGATGAACGAGCCGAAGGCCGAGCGCCAAGCCAATTTGTCAGGCGTCTTGTTGATCTTTTCGCCGATATAGGCTCCGAAAAACGGTCCCGCCAACACTACGATGAAGCCGACGGGGAAAAACAGCGTTATCAAAAGGCCTAAAATCAAGCCGATGGTGCTGCCGCGAACCCCCGCTTTGCTGCCGCCAAATTTCTTGGTTCCCCAGACGGGAACGACATAATCGAGCGTAAAGACAATGGCACCGATAACGCCCATAATCACAAGAAACTTAGTGGAATAATCAATGCCATCGACAAACGACAAAGCCAACAAGCCAAGAAAACTGATTGGTGTACCAGCAATGCCAGGGACCACCGCCCCGACCAAACCCACAAGAATCAACAGAATGGATGCAATGATTAATATGATTGAAAGTCCGTCCATATCATGCAGTATAAAAAGGTTGTCCCACCCTAAGGATATGCTCTCCTATCGGATAGTCTTTATATTTTTCAAAATTCACCAAATCAACGGAATACAGCAAAGCCAAGTCCTCAATCCTGTCTTTGATATCCAAAATCTGACTAAAGGTGATGTCTTTCCCGAACAAAGCCAAGTCAATATCAGAACCTTCACGGAAATTGCCTTTTGCCCGTGACCCGAAAAGCAGCACTTTCTCGATATTGTCGTAGCAGGCAAACACCGAGCACAAGTCTTTCACCGTTTCGTCACTCAATCCGTACACTTCCTGATTTTTTCGCAAAATTACACATTTTTTAATATTTCGTTGGCTTATACCATTCTTTTTGTAATTTTGTGGAATTAAATTTAAATCATTATTCGTTCTAACTCCAATATAAATGAAAAAGCAATTCATCTATGCTGTAATCATGTCATGCGTCATATCGGCTGTTTGTATCGGTTGCAAAAAAGAGCCAATAAACGACGACAATGATGAGTCTCAAAGCATCATGGTTCCTGAAGGAGCCATCGGCGGTCTCTACTCCATCAATTCTGAAGACAAAGTATTCCTTTCAAAGGGGAATCTTCAGTATCAGGCCAGCACTAATACATGGCGCTTCGCCGAACACCAATGGGATTTCGTCGGTTCCTCAATTACTGAAGATAATGAGCCAAGCGGTACGGTCAGTGGCAGCAGCAACCATTTAATATCACCAACCTATAATGGTTGGATTGATCTCTTCGGATGGGGCACCAGCAATTATAACCATCATGCTGTTTGCTATCAGCCATGGTCCACTTCGACGAACGACAGCGACTATTTCGCATATTGCACGCCAGAATACAACATGTACGACAGCAACGGGAGGGCCGATTGGGGTCACAACGCCATCAACAACGGCGGCAACCAAGAAGGCCAGTGGCGGACCCTGACAAAAGATGAATGGGAGCATCTCATCTTTTTCCGTCGCACATCATCGGGCCGCACTCATGCTTTGGGAAAAGTGAATGGAGTGAACGGATTCATTCTGATTCCAGACACCTGCAATGCCGAGACCGTCAATTTGCTCACCTTTCCTAGCTTCGATTTCATCACTACCTTTGAATCAAATACAATAGATGCCGACACCTGGACCCATGTTTTCGAAGCCGAAGGCTTCGCATTCCTTCCTGTCGCAGGTTATCGTGACGAATTTACTATCAGTTGTTTAGGACGCAATGGCATTTACTGGACATCCTCAACATCCGGAGAAAGTGCAGTTAGCATAACATTATTTGAGAATGGCTGCAGCACCATTGCTCCCAATCAACGACATAGGGGATATTCAGTCCGATTAGTACGAGCCTACGAATAGCAGTTGTCGTATTTTTGGGCTATCAAATACTTTGATGAAAGAACGCATTATTTTCAATTACCCTTTAAAAGTCTGACAATATGAAAAAACTTGCCCTTTCCCTATTTGTCGTACTGACGACATTTGCCAATGTCTTTGCACAGAGTTTCGAAGCCGAATGTCCATCAGGGCAGATGCTGAATTTCAAAATCATTGACCCAGAAAACCGTTATGTGGAAATTTCCACCAACACAAACATACATGGTCATCTGATTCTTCCCGAAACCGTTTCCTACCAAAATCAGGACTACACGGTGAAAGAAATTGGAGCCCACGCTTTTGACGAATGCCAAGGCATTACTGGGTCATTGATCATTCCAAACACTATTACTTCCATAAAAGAATTTGCTTTTTATTACACAGGAATTGAAGAACTTACCATTGGAGAATCCGTAGAAATGATTAGCGATTATGCATTTGCATCATGCAGTAATATTTCAAAAGTGTATTTCAATGCAATCAACTGTGAAATCATTTCTTATTGGATTTCGGCTCAAGCAGGCGCCGAGCTTCACATAGGCCCTAATGTTCAACGAATTAACGACCAAACATTTAGTAATTGCTATTGGTTTCAAGGTCAAATTGACCTTCCTGAATCGCTCACCTACATTGGAGATTATGCTTTCTACGATTGTTACGGCTTTACCGGTTCCCTTAGCATTGGAGACAATGTGACCTATATCGGAGAAGGAGCCTTTTTCCAATGTTACGGTCTTTCCGGTTCATTGACCATAGGAAACGGGGTGACCACAATCGGAGACTTGGCATTTGCTGATTGTTTCTATCTTTCAGGCCCATTAACCATCGGAAACAGTGTAGCCCATATTGGTTCGTATGCCTTCTCAAATTGTTCTGAATTAACCGGTCCATTAACAATCGGAAACAGCGTTACCTCCATTGATGACTACGCTTTCTCCGACTGCTTAAGTCTATCTGGTCTTTTAACTCTCAGCGATAATCTTGTAACAATTGGAGAATCGGCATTTTACGACTGTAGAAATTTAACTGGCTCATTGGATTTCGGAGACCATGTTACGGTCATCGGTGCAAATGCTTTCAGCAGTTGCCAAGGCTTGACCGGAACCATTGAACTTCCAAATTCCCTCACCAGCATAGGAAATAATGCTTTTTCAGACTGTTCAATATCAGGAGCCTTAAACATACCTACCAGCGTCACATCAATTGGGACCAACCCGATTGCAGGCTGCAACAACATCAACGCAATCATCGTTGAGGACGGCAATCCGAATTATTACTCCGAAGGGAACACGCTCATTGAAAAAGGCAGTAAAAAGCTTATCAGCGGCATAAAGAACAGTCAGGTTCCTGATGATGTCAAAACCATTGGAGACATAGCATTTTACGCTTGCACAGGACTATCCGAAGTCACTTTTGGCAGCCAACTGACCGAAATTGAAAGAAACGCATTTTATAACTGCACCCATTTGACTACCATTCATTCCAACGCCGTCGTACCTCCACTTTCCGACCAGCAAGCATTTTATAATGTACCGACCTATTTGACGATGACCGTCCCATGCGGTTCTTTCGATGCCTACTGGAACGACAATACATGGAGCATGTTCAACAACATTATCGAGCAAGGCAACTTTGAAATCAAAGTCATTTCAAGCAACCTCGCATACGGCAATGCTGAACTAATTCAAGCTCCATCGTGCGATAATGGAGGCCAGACCATTGTGAGTGCCATTGCCCAGCCCGGCTACAAATTCGATTCATGGACGGTTGACGGCGTAGTCGTGTCGCGCGAAAGCACCTACACCTTCACTGCTTCAGAAGACCTCATTCTGGTAGCCAGCTTCCTCCCTGAGACTGGTATCAATGAAAATGATTTGGTTGGAATAGAAATCTATCCCAACCCCGTCAAGGACCAGCTTCATATATCGGCAAAAGATTTGTGCCGCATCGAGATTCTCAACGGCACAGGCCAGATTCTGGCATCCATTGCCTGCAATGCCGACGAAACCGCAATCGACATGAGCCATTACACATCGGGATTATATCTGATCCGGATCATTGGTAAAGACTCGGTCTGCAAACAAATCATCAAAATGTAACCCAACGCATCATGAAACTGCTCAAGTCCAATTCAATTAAAATTCTCATTATAGCCATTGCCAGCATGATGTCGGCAAATGTTTTCGCCTACGATTTCATCCACCCTGTCGGGGGACGCGCGGCGGCCATGGGCAATTCGTGCGTCGCCTCGCAAGGCATCTGGGCCATACAGAACAACCCTGCGGGACTGGCTGAACTCCAAAAGATGAGCCTTGGACTTTATTACCAAAACCAATGGATGCTGCCCGAAACGGCCGACAAAAGCGCTGCTTTTGCCGTGCCACTCAATGTGGGGACCATAGGTCTAAGTTTCAACCAATACGGCGCAAGCAAATTCAATGAAAACAAAATCGGCCTCGCCTATGCAAGAAGTTTTGGCCACTACCTGCAAATCGGATTGCAATTGGACTACTGCCTGCTAAAGATTGCCGAAGAATACGGCAACAAAAGCGCTTTAACCTTTGAATTAGGCATTCAATCACAAATCACTGACAAACTGACTCTTGGAACATATATTTTCAATCCGGCAAGATTCACGCTGAAGCAAACCATCAATCATGAATCACTGCCGATTGTCTTTCGTTTCGGTGCCAGTTACAAATTCACAAAAGATTTCATCGCACAACTCGAAATTGAGAAGAACACTGATTTTGAAGGCTTTGCCTTTCGCGGAGGACTTGAATATGAAGCCATCAAGGATTTCTACATCCGTGCCGGCGCACAAATCGGCACTGACCGATTCCAACAGCAAGGTCTCTTGACTTTCGGCCTTGGCTATCAGATTAAATTCGTCGAAATCAACGTTGGCGCACAAATGCATCAGGTGTTGGGTTCGGCGGTGAACATTGGAATGGTCTTTAACATTGGTAAAAAATGAAAAGACTGATTTTCATCATATTGACATTTTTTATTTCAAGTGTTGCATCAGCACAAATTGCCGTCGATTCCTTATCGTCGGAAGCGCTGAATCAGCTGCTCATCGAGCAAGTGGAGCGTCTAGCGGAAGAAACTGAAGATGAAATCGACTACGAAGAACTGCTCGACAACTACATTTTTTACAGCGAAAATCCCATCAACCTCAACAGCGACGACATCGTCAACCTGCTGGAATTACGCCTCATTAATGTGTTTCAATTCGAAGCCTTGAAAAACTACCGCAAGTTTTACGGCGATTTCCTTTTCATCGACGAATTGGAAATGGTGGAAGGATTTGACGAACAGACGGTTAGCATCATCAAATCCATTGTTTACGTAGGTGCCGACAACTCGAAAGAAAAGGTAACTTTGCAGAAAATGGCCAAATACGGCAAGCACCAGATTGTTGCGCGTTACGAGCAAATCCTTGAGAAACAGAAGGGTTACGAAAAAGTCGATGATGAGGAAATGCTTGAACATCAGGGACAGCATTTTTTGGGCAGTCCGCAGAAATACCAGATTAAATACACCTATAACTATAGGAATAAAATCCGTTTCGGTTTTGCCGCCGAAAAAGACCCTGGCGAAATGTTTTTCACCGACAAAATCAGCGACACCATCAAAGCGGTGCTGGGCGATAAATACCACAAGGGCTTTGATATTTACGGTTTTCACCTCTATGCCAACGACTTAGGCATTGTCAAGGATGTGGCATTGGGTGACTATCAACTTTCATTCGGTCAAGGACTGACGCTGTGGTCGGGCATGAGTTTCGGCAAAACCGTCGACGGCAGTTCGGTGATGAAACAAGGACGTGGCCTGAAACCCAAGACCTACTCGCCCGATTTCGGTTACATCCGTGGTG
>JAZQMX010000016.1:0-66610 GCA_045627065.1 Bacteroidales bacterium
TTTCTCCATGCAATCATTCACATCATCGGTCTTATATAATTCAGCGTATTTGCCATTCTCCGTAATCTCCTTCATCACCACCCAGTCATTCACAATGACAGGCACACCCGCAGCAAGAGCTTCCAAAACGGCTATTCCAAAAGTATCATGCTCCGAAGCATAAACAAACAGATCCATTTCCTTTAATAAATCAGGAATGTCTTTTCTTTCACCAAGAAAATGCACACAGTCATCCAAACCATTTTGCTCACAATACGACACGCAATCATCATACCGTTGAGATTCGGCTGCATCACGACGACCTGCAAAATAAAATTCAAAAGGAATCTGTCTCTGCCGTAATGTCTTCATCACCTTGCAGACAAACAATTGTGACCGGCCACCTATGAAACTGCCAACCATAATCATTTTTAGCACTCCGCCATCACATCCATCATTATTCACACCTTTTGCTACCGAATCAAATTTCGAAAAATCAATGCCGTTATAAACGACATCTATCTTATTTCCAACCGGCAATTCCCATTTTTCAACATAGTATTTTTTTTCAAAATCGCTGACACAAATAATACGAGAGCTTTTGCCATACACCAGTTTTCTTTGCCACTTTGAAGCGTTAGAAAAAGAAAAACCATGAAAAGTAGTAACTATCCCGACATGAGTAAATGCCAAAGCGAAAATACAAACCAAGGCATTCGATGGAGTTTGGGCATGCACAATGTCAACATGTTCGGAAAGAACAAGTTTTCTGAAATCTCTCATATAGCCCAACAAGCTACTTTTTCGCTGCAATCGAAGCAGACGCACATTTGTACTTTGAAATGCATCTGAATAATCCCCCTCTTTCCGATAAATGCAGCACACCTCATACGGCAGCTCAGAATTCTTTTTGCATACATCAAGCACTAAAGATTCTGCTCCGCCCCGATTTATACCACCTAAAAAATAAGCAATTTTCATTGAGCAGTCTCTTTAATTACAACAATCCTCTACTACCAATCTTAAAGTAAGCCCAGGCGACTTCCATCAGTACAACAATAACATACCACGCCTTAACAAACTTCATGCTTTTAGCGTTCAGAATGGATATGCCGTAGGCCCACATAATTATCAGACCTATTACGCCTGGCAGCAAAAAACGCTCCGAATTGGCAAAGCCACTGAGAGAAATAATGCCCAAGTAACCTACCGTAAATGACCCCACCAATGCAAATTCGCGCCAATTCTTTTTCACGAACAATGCATTGAACAAGGTTATCAACACAAATATACCCATGAAATTTCGGACATAATTACCGCCACCAACAACCAACTGGTTATTCTGATTGGTATCAACCATCGTTGAGAAGGGCAAAACCATCACCATAGGAGCCATTACCGTACCTGTAGCATATTTTGCCCACATATTACCTCGCGATGTCTGTTCCATTCGCTTTAAATTCTGATTTGTTTCCCTGTTGTTCCAATATTCTTCAACTTCATTCACAATCGTCCCTCCCATTGCCAAAACAACAGTCAAAATCACCCAAAACGTCAGCATAACCTTCCTGCCTTTCTTAATTACATGTATCGGGCTAAAAACCAATGCACTTACAAGAGAGAAGAACGCAACCGCTCCCAAAACCGTGCGGAAGAAAAAAAGACTACCCGCCAGCAACAGGGCAACCAAAACATTGCCAAATGTGATTTTCGAAGCTCTACAAGCATAATCCGCCCGCTCCAAAAAAGCGACCGTCAGGAACAGCATTTCCGTTTCCTTTACATGCAAGCCGCAATAGATAATCAGGTTTGGCATCAGCATAGCAAAAACGCCAGCCATTCGTCCAGGTTGCTCACCAATGACACGAGAAGCCAATTTATAAAACAACACACACGTCAAAGACGACCACAGAGCCTTAAGAAATCTGGTAATAATAATATTAGCGCCAAAAATCTTATATATCAACGCCAAGTATAACTCATAACCCGAATCCGAAACACCTGATTTTGTCTTAAACTCATAATCGAAAACATCATTCCAACTCATTCCGGACAGCCAGATAGCCGTTTCGTGATAGCCAATAGCATCTGCTGAGCCAAATTCAAAAGGTTGCCCCGTCTGTTTAGTATAAAAGAAATAGGAAAATATCACCCAGACGACTCGCAAAGCAACAGCTGTCCAAAACAGGTTCTTCACAAAATGATTGATAGAAATCTGCTGCCATTCCTTCGTCAATTTGTTAGACACCATAAAGAACAACGCGACCTCTGCCAATCCAAGCAGCATCCACATAAAAGAAATGGCATGATTCACAAAAGCCACACTCACTATGAGCAAGCTAACTACATATAAAGTCAAACCTTTATTGGCAATAGATTTTGGAAAATATGGTATCATAAACTACATCCTTCAATTTACGCACATTCTAAAGCTAAACTATATTTTTGCAAAAAATGATCCGATTTATCTTCAACAAGCCACATTATCATTTTCTTTTCACGCCATGCATCAGCCAGCAGGCAAATGATGGCGAAAAATTAATCAACACGGCTTTCCGCTTCGCATATTTCGTCAAATAGGCATAGGACAAAGGAAACAAGTGTTTCTTTTTCAAACTTTCGAGATACGGTTTTCTTTCCGGATAAAACTCATTGGCTATCGTTCCTATAATTGACACGACAATTTGGGCTATCATGCCCTTAAACCAGCGGTTATCTTCCAATTCTTTTTCCTGCTGTTGCATGGCATCAAGCAAATCCATCCTGTCATGCAACGATTTCTGTTTCTTTGCCTTATCTGTACTTTTTGTAATTGAACCTACTCGAACATAATAATCATAGACCATCAAACTGACCGAAGTAACCCTACGGGCTTGCAGCAAAACCCTCGGCGTCCATTCCATATCCTCAAAGTGAATGCCTTCCTTAAAATAGAACCTTCTGTCACTTAGCAAATCTCTAGTCAGCATAAACTGCCATGCATAGCAGGCAAAGCCCATACGCTCATTCAAAAAAGTCAGTCCGTCACAAACTTCATCACGATAATCCACGAAAGGCTTGCTCACCTTGTTAGGCTCGAAAACCTCATAGTTTTCATTTACATTCTGATAATTGAATCGCAGAATATCCAAATTATCCGCATCCATTTTCTCAATCAAGGTTTTCAGCACATTCGGTTCCAGATAATCATCAGAATCAACAAACTGAATGTATTTGCCTTGAGCGATTTCAATGCCGCTGTTGCGGGCCGCACTCAAGCCGCCGTTTTCTCTATGAATGACACGGATGTTGCCATATTTTGAAGCGTATTCATCGCAAATGGCACCACATCGGTCAGGTGAGCCATCATCCACCAGAATGATTTCGTAGTCTTCCTTGGGCAAATCCTGATCAAGAAGACTATCAACACATTTGCGAAGATAGGACTCTACTTTGTAAATTGGGACAACAATAGACAGTTTCATATTTTTCACTTTCTCAAGATATGCCATTTTTCAAGTTTAAACAATACACGTTCCATAAAACGCACTACACCATGCAAATGATGGCGATTGATACGGTCCATCATCCGCATATCATCCGCATAGCGGTCATAGTCAGCCAAAATCATGGGAGGCAACTCACGTTCCAAGACAGGACGACGCTCAACTTTCCAATAAGCCGTATTGCTTTCGCTGACCCCCGTCATATCAAAAATGGTCACATTCAAATTCACATAGACAGGCTGCACACCACCCAATGGAATAGCCTTGAGATACCACTCCCAGTCGCTGACAATTTTCAGGTTTTCATCATAATATCCAAATTTCTCAAACAAATTACGCTGGATATACGTCGGGTCGTGGTTGAGCGTTCCATGATAGAAAGATAGCATGGTGAGCTTGCCTCGTTCACAGCAATCGCAGCGCGTTCGGCCATCCGGCCACTGCTTAATCATGTTACCATATAGGATTTCCGGATACTTTTTCTCTTCAAGTGCTGAAAGCATCCGTTCCACCACATACTCATCAAAGAGGCTATCGCCCGAATTCAGAATCTGAATGTAATCACCCGCTGCCATGCGGATACCTTTGTTCATGGCATTGTAGATGCCTTTGTCAGGCTCTGAAATCCATCTGATTTGGTGATGGGGGTCGGGTGATGGGTTGTTGGTGGATTCAACATAGTGCTTGATGACTTCAACAGAATCATCGGTACTGGCACCATCAATGATGATGTGCTCAAAGTCTTTGCGGGTTTGTGCGGCAATACTCTTCAAGGTCTTTTCAAGACCAAAAGCATTGTTGCGGTTTATAGTGATTATGGAAAGTTTCATGAATTACAGTTTTTCTAGCAGGACCATTATTTCATCACCGACTGATACAAATCGACATACTGCCGACAAACCTTCTCGGGTGTATAACTATCCAACACCTTTTGGCGAGCATTATGCGACAAATCAGTTTCATCATTATGTTGCAAGCACCACAAAATGCCATTTGCCAGGTCAGCATCATCTTTTTCGCGGGCGATGTAACCGTTCTTCTGATGCTCAATCATATCGGCATTGCCACCTATGCCAAATGCAACGACAGGCGTACCACACGAAAGGCTTTCCATGATAGCGCACGACAGATTCTCAGTCAGCGATGGCACCACCATCACCGAAGCCAAATTATACAATGACACCAACTCATTCGTATCACTCACATAGCCCACATAATGAATCGGAATAGATGTCGGCATACCTTCCAAGGGCTTGTCAGCACCAAAAACTATCAGCTCAAAATCATTGGCACGGCCTTGCTGTTCCAATATTTCCAATGCATTAAGCAGGTGCTTATATCCTTTCACGACATCGATAGTAGCATTCACCGCACCAAACAACAACAAGGGCTTATCTGATTTCGTCAATGATTTCCATCTCGGCGAAATTTCATGTTCTTCTAAAGGGCAAAACGCATCAATATCCAAGCAATTCGGGATGACCGAAACAGGAAAACCGCCTAACAAACTACTTTGCCTTGCACAATCGGCCAGCCACCGGCTTGGTGAAACAATGTGCAAGTCCAAACCTTCGTACAGTTTCTTCTTCTTTTCCCAAATCCGATGACTCAAATCACCATTATCGCCAGAATGTAGAAACGGGCAGCTGCCACATTGTTTCTTGTAATTCTCACATTCAAAGAAATAATGACAAATACCACAGAAAGGCCAACTGTCGTGCAAAGTCCAAACGATAGGCTTGTTCAGCTTTTGCAACTCCGACAATGGGAAAAAGCGTTGGTTAATCCAATGCAGATGCAGCACATCAAAATCAATCTTCTGTAAAGCTCCATGCAGACTGGTTGACCTTAAGTCAGACATAAATATTTTGTCACGCTGCGGATACCTTCCCCACAGGTAATGCTGCCATTTGTTCTTGCACTTGTTCAAAGTCCAGTCGTATGCCTTATATAAAGCATTGTTTGGAGTAAAGTCCTGCAGACTAAGCACTTTATCCTTCACACTGCCATTGTCTTTCACAAACATCGTGCTATCGCTGCCTAAGGCATTAACGCCTTGATGGATGCGGAAAGCCGCACGGGCGGCGCCACCTGAAACTGCGGAAGTACAAACAGAAAGTATTTTCATATTACACTCTGTGGACATTATATCCACTTCCTTTTATTTTTTTATACAATGACAGCATTTTGTGCCCCAACCCATCATTCCATAGCATGTCATTATAAATATTACTAATAGTATCTTTTATTAATCCACTACTTTTGGTCTTGGCAAAACACAGGGCATCCATCGCTTTGTCAACTTCTATCTTTTCAGGATGAACCAGCGGAAGTATCGGGAATGTAGCTCTATCGCCACGGCCATCATTGCCCAAGGTATGCGTTCCCTCAGCATCAAAACCGATGTTCGAGATAAGGTTACGCTTTGGATGTATGGTAATTGCAGAATTCTTAAAAAGATGAATCTGCATCTGGAAATCCCAATAGCTCTTTTTCGAATCGTCTTTTTGAATTTCCTTCACGGCAAAATACCACCACTTCGCCTCTTGTCTGTTATCTGTCAACGATTTGACTGTTTTATAAAACGCCTTTGCATCCAACGAAACCAAATCCAAATCGAAGCCTTTCCACGCTCTGGCCCATGAAGCCCAAGCGCCCGTAACCATATAACGGGAGAATCCGTATGAAGCCTCACATTTCCATCTATCGTGATACAAAGTACTGCCAATGAACATCAAGCGACTGTCATCCTTGTATCTTTCAAGCAATTCCTCGCAATATCCGAAAAAATCGGGGTGTGGCAAGCAGTCGTCTTCCATCACGATTCCCTGCTCCACTTGGCCGAAGAACCACGATATGCCCGTCATCGGCCCTGCCCCGCAACCCAAATTCGATTTGGAATAACAAGTATGCAATCGGGTATCAGTCCCATTCGTCAATTCTTCAACCACTTCACGGACTTGCCTACCTTTTTCGCAATCCGACTCGTTCCCCTCTCGGGCACCATCCTGAAAGACATACAAATCAGCCGGACGCTGTTCCATGATTTTTTCCAACACTCGACGTGTATGTAGAGGCCTATTAAAAGTAATAAGAAGTATGGGAGTTTTCATATACAATACAAAGTGTTTTTCACTGCAAACTACACTCCTTTCGAAATCGCGTTCCTATTCTCTTTATCAAAAGGATCAATTTTACAGTTTTTAATTTGATTCGATTACAACAGTATTATCATACCTTTCCTTCCAGACCATATCGTGCGAATCGTTGCTGATCAACAATAAGCCCTTTCCATTCATCATGGCAGCAATTTTTCCAGCAGAGCCTTGGCTCGCTATCTGATGATCGCAGCAAGCCATTAAATATAGATCCTCGTATGCCTTATTCCCTTTCATTAATTCATATTCATAAGATGACTTCTTGCAGAAACCTATTAGATTTTCCTCTACCCAATCCATTTCATCTGAAAAGAAATAAAACTTCACTTGCGGAAATCTCTGCTTCATATAAAGCATAGCCTTATTAAAGTACTCCACAGTGACTTTGCCATAAAAACAATCATCCATTTTAGCCAAATCTCCTCGCCGAACATGAACAGCACATTTTACCCCCCCCCGTTTGTTAAAACAATTCAAGTTCAAGAACACCGACTCTATATTAAAATATCGTCTAAAACAGGCGGCGTATGACTTATTATCAAATTGGGTATAATACCCACCCAAATATATCGGAGACTTTTCATTGGTCGGGAACGTCATACCAGGACGTTTATAAGAAAAGACACGGCTGTAAAAAGCCACCATTTTTGTAGTCGCCACCTTAAAAGGCAAATTGGGGAATAAATCGCAGAACTCAAACCTGCGTTCAAAAATTCCATTATTGTCCATCCCGTTCCGCCTATACCATCCCAAATCATACGCAACATGATAACCTTTTTCTGCATAATAGCGACCCAAAAGGTATTGATGCATTTGTGAACAAATGCCTCCATCAACATATACAATAACGTATGGCCTCTTTATATGCAACTTGCACAATGCTTTATATGCCATTGGCGTAAAAGAGTTGCCATACAGCAAATAAACCTTAAGTTTATGTAAAAAATGCCGTATATTCATTATTGTCCAAAATACATTTGCAAAGGTGTTCTGGTCTTTCCCGAAAGTTTTCTATACCATTGATATATACTGAACAGCACCCGCGACTTTGAAATGAAAGTCAAGCGACGCACATACTTGTTTCTATCATGCATCATGGAAGCGTATTTCAAAGTGTATTTTCTGTCGTTCATATTCAGGCCCGCCAAATAGCTTATTTTGTAATGGGCATCCAGAATTTCAGCTTCGGTCAAAGTAGTCCTTTCTGGATATTTATTTCGAAAACACAATCTTACCTTTGTCGTATTCTCATCAAATTCACAGGCATGTAACGAAACGGTTCTGGCATCATTGATATACCCTCTATCAATTCGATAGGTTATGGTAGGTCTTTTCAGATGATAGAATTTTGTGTGAAGGCTAAAAGTCAACCATGTAGGATAATCTTCCATGAGGAAACCCAACTTGGCAAACTCATCATAATCGACATACCGAAGGAGTTCGGAACGGTAACATGCCGTTGGTGCCGTTATGAAACATCCCCGCAACAATTGTGTAAACAATTCTTTTTGCGGTTCTTGACATTTCCTCACAAAACGTTCATTGGTTGCTACTGAATCCATATTGACATCGGTATAAACCAAACCGATTTCAGGATCCTTTTCCATGATATCCACCTGAAGTTGGAGCTTCTCAGTATCATTCCAATAGTCATCGCCCGCACAGCCAGCAATATATTTTCCCTCACATTTCGACAACGTTGAAATATAATTTCCTAATATGCCTTTATTGGTTTCATTGCAAATAGGCTTTATGATTTCAGGATAGCGTTTTGCATAATCCATCAAGACGGCACGTGTGCCATCGGTCGAACAATCCTCGCCTACCACAATCTCGAATGGAAAATTGGTCTTCTGCGCTAAAAGCGAATCCAAAGTCACTGGCAGCAAATCCTCCTGATTATAGGTAATGACGACTATCGAAGCTAACGGTTTTTCCATTATTTCCAAGCATTTACTAAATCAACGACATAACGGGCATCATCCAAAGTCATCACTGGACTCATCGGCAGGCTCAGTTCCTGCTGATGGATACGTTCGGTGACTGGCAACGACATCTTTTTCCAGTTTTCATAACAACGTTGCCGATGTGGCGGTATGGGATAATGGATAATGGTTTGCACACCATTATCTTTCAGATATTGCTGCAACGCATCACGATGTTCGCAAAGCACCGGGAAAATGTGAAACACATGAGCATCCCAATCACTCACATTCGGCAACACTATCAATGGATTGATGATATGCTCAACATAATACTTTGCGATTTGCCTACGGCATAAATTGTCGGCGTCCAGATGTTTCAGTTTCACGCGCAGAACGGCAGCCTGAATTTCGTCTAAACGGCTGTTTCGTCCACAATAATCGAAAACATATTTCCGTGACGAACCATAGTTGGCCAATGTACGGACTTTTTCTGCCAACTCTTCATCGCTGGTGGTGACCGCACCACCATCACCCAAAGCACCTAAATTCTTGCCTGGATAAAAACTATGCCCTGCGGCATCGCCAATAGAGCCCGTCTTTCTTTCGCCGAACCTGCATCCATGCGCCTGGGCATTGTCCTCAACCAGTTTCAAGCCATATTTCCGGCACAATTCGCCAATCTTTTCCGTATAGGCACAACGGCCATACAGATGGACTATCATAACAGCCTTAGTCTTTGGTGTAATGGCTTGCTCTATCAAGTCATCATCAATCTGATAGGTACCGATGGATGGTTCGACCAATACTGGTTTCAATCCGTTTTCAGTAATGGCCAAGATGGAAGCAATATAAGTGTTGGCCGGCACAATGACTTCATCGCCAGGCTGCATAACCCCCATTTCGATGTAAGCCCTGAAAATCCATATCAAGGCGTCCAGTCCATTGGCACATCCCACACAGTATTTTGTACCGATATAATCGGCATATTCACTTTCAAAACTCTTGTTTTCGGCACCTTGAAGATACCAGCCCGAATCCACCACACGCGCAACCGCCTCGTGAATCTCATCAGCATACTTCGCCGTTACATCTTTTAAACTTAAAAAAGGAATCATATTTTTCTTACAAATTTTGCAGGATTACCCACCCATAATTCATTGGCAGGAATGTCTTTCGTCACCACACTGCCAGCTCCAACCATTGCATTTTCGCCAATTTCAATACCACATAAGATTACCGAACCTGCACCAATGCTTGCTCCTTTGCAAATGCGCGTTTCAAGAAACGCATCGGGATATTGTTTCGAACGTGGAAACTTATCATTGGTAAAAGTGACATTCGGACCAATAAACACATTGTCTTCGACTCTCAAACCATCCCACAACTGCACTCCGCATTTTACAGTTACATTGTTACCAACGAAAACATCGTTTTCAATAAAGCAATGGCTACAAATGTTGCAGTTTTCGCCAATTTTTGCCTTGGGCAGGACGACACAGAACTGCCATACATTGGTGGAATCTGGCACCCTGGCCTGACAATCCGCTGTTACATGAATCATTTTCTATACTTTAAAAAATCCTCGTAATTCCTAATATAATCCGCTTCATCATACTTTTCCGAAGCAAGCACCAGACACACCGAGCCAGAAGAGAAGCCCTGCTCGGCTGCCCAAATGCCAGGCGGGATATGCAAGCCATAAAAAGGACGGTTCAGCACGACAGTACGCTTGTTTTTACCATCATCGAGAACGACCTCGAAACTGCCGCTCACAGCTATCAGGAACTGATGGCAAGCCTTGTGGGCATGAGCACCACGAGCCTCGCCGCCAGGAATATCATAAAGGTAGAAAACGCGCTTTATGTCGAAAGGCACATCCTGCTGCGACTGCATGACCGTCAGGTTACCGCAGTCGTTCTCAATTTTACCCATCTCTACAAGAGAGCAATCGTAAATGCTTGGCCTATTCATGCTTCATCTGTTTAAACTGTCCGTAATCACGAATATAATCATCTGAATCGTATTTTGTGGAGGAAAGCACCAATGCCAAGGCATTTGTAGAGAAATTCACCATTTCGCGCCACATCATTTTCGGCACATACAGGCCGTAATACGAACGGTTCAGCTGGAATGTCCTCTTCTCAGTTCCGTCGTCGATAACGACATCGAAGCTGCCCGAAAGGGCAACTATGAATTCCTCCGTCTCACGATAGGCATGGCCACCCCTGCTTTCGCCACCCGGCACATCGTAAATCCAAAACACGCGCTCAATCTTAAACGGAATATGATTGTTTTCCTCAATCACAGAGAGATTGCCGCGACGGTCACCGTTTTTCGGCAAATTTATTATCTTTGACACTTCCATTTTTTCAATCAATTAGAAACTATTCCGAGACTTTGGCAAAAACTGATTCTCCCAGACACCCCAACCGATAAATCAACCTGTTTTTTCGCGACAGATAGCTACGGAACTGCTTGAACCAAGACTTATCGTTACACATAGCCTCATAATAAGCACTCTTTTCCTCAGCCGGCAACTGCCGGTAACGCTTGGCAAACTCATTAACTTCGAAACGGATATTAGCATCAATTTGGCGCACAATGCCTTCAGCCACACGTCCATTCACCTTGCCCTTCAACTTTGCCAATTCCACAGGGAACTGGAACGACCAAACGGCAGCCTTCTTGGACGTGTTTTTCTTTGCCGTTATCGATTGAGGATTGGCGCGATAAACATAGCATCGCTCGGAGATCGATTTCACCCTCGTTGCCAACAACAAAGTCTCCCATGCAAACGGGCAATCCTGAGAAATATATAAATCCGGAAAACGGATTTTGTTTTCCTCAATTAAGGAACGACGGAACAACCGCAACCACAGCAACGACAAATGACTCAGATTGCAATGGAATTCCTGCTCCACGAAATCGCTGCCCGTCATCACCTCCGTATCACGGAAAATATCCTTTACTATGTTGAATTTGTCAGGTGTTGCTTCGCTGAATTCATCGTAGTTAAACAGCAGCAAATCCAAATTCTTGGCTTTGGCCAAATCGAGCAAATGTTGCGCCATCCCTGGTTTTAGCTTATCATCGGCATCCACAAACCAAATGTAATCGCCTTGTGCCACATCCAAGCCACGGTTTCGGGCTGCACCGGAATACATGTTCCGAGGCTGGTCAAGCAGAATCAGATTGCCATGCAACTTTTGCTTTGAGACAATCACCTCGCGCGTGTCGTCGGTCGAGCAGTCATTGACGCAAATCACCTCGAACTCGTTTTCCGACAGATTCTGGGCATAGATGCTATCCAAGCAGTCACCTATGTAACGGCCTACGTTGTAACAAGGAAGAATGAAGGAAATGGAAATCATGGGATATACTTTTCAGGCAATTGCAGTTTTTCTCCTAACCTATCTAAAAAACTTTGTTTGTATTTTGAAAGAATATTATTAGAAGGTGTGAAGGTCATTTCCGCCAAATATGCCTTTTCACCTACAACATACAAATCCAATCTGACGAACGGGAAAGGCTTAGCTAACATTCGAGCATAATCTGCCAAAATTTCAATTCCACAAGCAGGCTTTTCAAAGACCACATTAGCATCTTCCTCTTTTCGATCAAACAACCGCTCCCATTCTAACGAATACGAAGCTGCATCATAAGTATTGTCAAAATTCTTTCTGCACACCAATATAGATTCAGGTTCTCCATTTATACACCAAAACTGATATTCCACAGGTGCAACATTATTCTTTGAAATAAACTCCTCACAAACAATCCTTCTAGGTATATTCTTATAATGTAATTCATACAAAACATTCTCATAGTCAATTGACATCCATTCATTCAGCTGCCGTCTCACGACATCAAAATTCAGTGTATTTTTATTCGTGCAAATCACATTATAACCAGAGCCATGATTACATTTTAAAACAAATTTTTCAGGTAAGCTTTCGAAATCAATGCTATCTGCATTTTCCCAAACACCAATCAAAGGAATTAGGATGTTATCCAATTGCAAACTTTTTACGTAATTTCTAACCAAATATTTATCAGCACATTGCGTCTTAAGAGGATGTTGCCAATAACGAGTCAGCCACATTAGCTTCTGATTAATATCAACTGGATGTCGATAGTTCAGCCACTTCCCCGTCATATTAAAATATAATTCACGAGCACGCTCCCAATACAAATTCGGAGATTGGAATTTCTCTAACACGAACATGTATTTTCTATGCCAATATGCTTTAGAAAACATTTTTCCCATTTTCATAGCTACATCATTTTTATACCATCATTTCTTAAATATGCCCAATACCGATTTCTTCACCCTACCCAGCAAATGAATGAGCAAAGGTTTTGCTTTCTTATTATGATAATCATTTCTCGATGCCTCTATCTGGTCGTATTGGCGTTTGAAATAGAAGACATTGTCGAACATAGGCGACTGGCGGTAATAGTGCCACCAGGCATCACCAAGCGAACATTCCAATGAGCACCACGGTTTGTTTCTAAAGGTATAATGCAATGTGGCATGTTTCATCATTTCGGTGAAATCAACATCGGATTGTTTCCTTTTCCACATATAATTGACATAATGGTTGGTCTGGAAGTTATACATCGAAGGCAACCACTGCACGCGGCCATTACATACAATGTTCAGCACATCCTGATCATTCTGAGGGAACTTTTGCTTTGAAAGCCGATTGAACTCCTCCACCTTGTTTTCCTCGCGCAACTGTTTCAGGTTCATCAACAGGAAACCGGCATTGAAATAATCCTTCACGCTTTTGCCGATCTGCGAAGGCAAATCCGACTTGAAATAGAACTTGTTGTCGATGGCAAGGTCGAGCACTGCGGCCACCAACTCGTTGTTCGGGGAAGAAGTCTCGAACAATTCCGACAAATCCTGCTGAAACACAATGTCGATGTCCGAATAAATCACCTTGTCGAATTGAGGGAACAAAGTAGGAATCGCCAAGCGGTAATAGGTAGCCTTGGTGATACGTTGCATAGGAGGCACATCTGAATAAGCATCACCGACATCAACGAAACCGATATGGCAATTGCTGTTTGCAGCAAAGGCCGCTTCTATCTTTTTGCGGCTACTTTCCGGCAACGCTTCCTTTTCGCAAAGGATATAGATGTCATAAAACGTATCCTGCCTTGCATTCATAAGCAGCGAAGTGATGGTCACTACGCAAGGCACCACGACATTGTCGTCGATGGCAAAGATGATTGGAATATTATTCATCTACGATTCAATTTTTGTTTCAAAATTTGATGCACTGCATTCGGAACGAATGATCGCAAAACTCTTTTAATACATTTAAACAATGAAGGCAACTTATATGACAATTCGACCAAACAAGGGGGAATAAAACGTTTCCTCTTTTCTTTTTCGTAATAATCATAATAATCATTAATTTCTAAGATACGGTCTGATAATTTACGCTTAAAACAAGCCGAATAGTCAACGGTCAACAAACGTTGAGCATCTGCATACATCTGCGTTAGCCATTCTATTCGTTCTGCTTTTGTTTTTTTGTGCTTAAAAGACGCATTATATCCTGTATTAACCCGATATGCCGACATAACTTCCATAAAACGGAAAGCGTATCCATGCTGTAAGACATCATGAACAATAAACGTATCTGTACAAACGCCGTCATACCGCATAGCCGCATCAAACAACAAAGGATTTAAGCTGTGTAAAGCACTCGTTCTAAACACACAAGTTGAAAGATTACGAATCAAATCATAATTTAGTATTGACTTTGCCAAAGAAATATATGTATTTGTCGGTATTTCATCTGGAAACTCTAAACATCTTTTCGCTTGATCATATTCAGCACGACCATTGACTGACAGCACACATTCTGGATGACGATTCAAATATGTAACATGTTTTTGTATTTTATCATTATCTATCCAAAAATCATCACCTTCCAATATGGCGACATAATCGCCTGAACAAGCCTGAAATGCAACCTGGTAGCTTTTTGCTATTCCCAAATTTGAATCTCGCTGAATATAGGAAAATGGATATGGAGATTTAGACTCATATTCTTGAATAACTTTCAGGGTCGAATCACTAGAACAATCATCAGAAATAACGATTCTGACTGAAATGTCATCCGACACGACTTGCCGAATAATACTATTAATTGCCTCTGCAATAAATGTCTCTTGATTATATGCAACAACCAACACGTCGACGGTAACCATACTACACTGACTCAATAATTATTCAACCGATTTTATTATAGCTTTTAAGCCATTGCTCTCTGAAAATCGAACTTTTAATACTGATATTTTCCCCAAATGCATTCACTTTAGAATTTGAATCAACGTCAACGCGAAAAGTCAAAACACTATCCTCCCCTGCAAAATTTTTAACATTTTTTTCAGCTACATCAAATACAATCTTATATTCGCCATTGGACAACGTATTGGCAGGTATTTGGAAATGCAACTCATAGACCCCCTCCTCTAATGAATAACGACCATCCAAATCGTTGTAATCAGCACGTGCTAATGGATACTGGTACGAACTAAAAAGATTGAAACCTATCACCAAAAAACCGACCTTTTGGTTAACTCTTACAGAAAAATCTATATTCACTGGGGTAGAGGGAGTGATATAAGAATCCGTTTCACATGTAACTCGTGCCCACAACAAATTCAGTTTATCATCTTTTGAAGGATTGGCATTCTCGTACTCGGACTGCACTACATCATCCTCCAAATAGGTACGAACTACATCCTCAACCCAACCAGTATATGCCACACAGCCATTCTCCAACAATATTCCTGTGTGACAAAGGCGTTGGATGCTTGCCATGTTATGACTGACGAACAATACCGTACGCCCTTCACCACGACTCACATCCTGCATCTTGCCAATAGCCTTTTTCTGGAATTCCGCATCACCAACGGCGAGCACCTCGTCAACAACAAGAATTTCCGGATCAAGGTGAGCTGCTACGGCAAAGCCAAGACGCACCATCATGCCTGATGAATAACGTTTCACTGGCGTATCCAGATAGCGTTCGCAACCCGAAAAATCTACAATCTCATCGAGTTTTCTGGCAATCTCTTGCTTGGTCATACCCAAAATGGCGCCATTCATGAAAATGTTTTCTCGCCCCGTCATTTCAGGATGGAAACCTGTTCCAACTTCCAACAACGAGCCGATACGACCTCTCGCTCGAATCGTTCCTGTAGTCGGCCCTGTAACCTTTGAAAGCAGTTTCAAAAGCGTGCTTTTGCCAGCACCGTTCTTACCAATGATGCCAACCACATCGCCTTGCTCAACCTTGAAATCGATGTCTTTCAAGGCCCAGACATATTCGCTGTCGGCAGCCTTGGAGCGGTCATTCACCGAACCAACTTTCAGATACGGATCTTCCTTGTGCATCACGCTCACCTTCCACCAGCGGTCAAGGTCGTGACTCAGAGTTTTCGTTGAAACAAGGCCTAAGCGGTATTGTTTCGAGATATTATTAAATTCTATTGCTGTTGTCATATTTTCTACACTTTTTTCTTGTTCAGTCAAGAAGTAAAGACTTATTTACACAGTCTCTTCCTTTTCTTCGGTACGGTCGTAAAAATTATCGCCCTGCGCTATCGAAATGTAGTTAAAAGGATTCACAATTACACTATTTGGCGTTACGCTTCAAAGCGTAATCACTCGTTTTTTTTTGCATCTAAAAAACATAAACCTTGCTGTCGAAAATCATCATTACACCGTATCCATAAAGCTCTTCTGCACTCTGTTGAAAATCAGAATGCCAAGGGCAAGCAGGACAAGCATGAACACAAAGCTATAGGCCAGCCAACCCCAGCCAATGAATTCACCAGCTCCCAAAGCTCCATACTTAAAAGTCTCAATGACAGGCGTCACCGGATTGATACGCATCACCGTATATACATCAATTCCCATCATGATTTTACCTTTCACTTGGCTCAACGGATATACAATAGGCGTCCCATACATCCACAGCTGCACAATAAACGAGAATAATATCGTTAAATCACGGTATTTCGTAGTCATGGAAGAAACGATAATGCCAAAACCTAAGGCAAGTCCTGCCATCATTACAACCAACACAGGGAAAAGCAAGAAATACCAATTCGGGGTCGGCGCCAAGCCTATGCATGCATAATAAATATAAACAACGGCGAACAATCCGAACTGTATGCCAAAACGCACCAAGTTACTGGTCACCGTTGCCAATGGCATAATCAAACGAGGGAAATACACCTTACCGAAAATGCCAGCATTAGCGACAAATGTATTGGATGTACTATTTAGGCAAGATGAAAAATACTGCCACATACAAACACCTGCCAGATAGAATAATGGTTGAGGAATGCCATCGGTAGGGATGCCGGCAATGCCACCAAACACGACCATGTACATGATAACCGTCAAGGCAGGCTGTATCAGCCACCACAATGGACCCAAAATAGTTTGCTTGTATTGCGTTTTTATTGTACGTTTTACAAACAGAGACAACAAATCTCTGTAATTCCAAATTTCCTTCAAATTCACCTCGAAAAGCTTGTTTCGGGGCTTGATGACGGTGGTCCAATTTTCTTCTGTCGTTGGATTCATAGATAAAATATCAAAAAATTAAACAAATCGTCTTTATATAGCTTCGCCATCTGACTCACATTTAAGTTTACGTATCCATTTATGATACAAACACTTAAACACGTCAGTATGGCACAATTCACTATGCATTCACCCATATTAGGGTAAATTAAATGCAATTTGCAAATATATAAAAAAAACAAATCGAGAATCCCTACTTTTATTTAAATTATAAAAAATATAAAAGAAGTAATGAGGTCACAACACGCGAGGGAGTTCTATCCAAAAACTAGACGAACACTATACCAAATCTATACCAAATCTATACCAACGGTATGGCAACAATAGACCAAATGTAGTTCGGCTATACCTTTATTTCGACCGTTTGCGTTTGAAAATGATATTATCAACAATCTTCCAGAAATACTTCCAATTGGTGCGGAGAGGACGCTGCAAACAGGCCTCAAGATAGCGTTTCTCACTTTCTTGAATCTCTTCCAAGGTCTCGGGCATATCGGCATAATATGGCGGAAGCAAACCCGGTTTGGTCTTGATGCGTAATTGTTGTATTTCAGGCGAATACAAATCAAAATAGTGTTGGCTCAACGGCCTCACACCCATAAGCCGCATCTGTCCCTTGAAGACATTGACGAACATTGGAAGCTCATCGAGCCAAAGCTTGCGCATGACCCTTCCCCATTCCGTCACACGGTAGTCGTCGTGGAACTTGCCCCCCACATCCAAGTTGTTGTTATTGTAAATGTAGGTCTGCAAAAACTCAGAGTAGGCATACATCGTGCGGAATTTATAGACGTTGAACAATTTCCCATCTTTGCCGATACGGCGCAACTTGACAAGAGGCCCGTAGCTATGAGGATCGCGGCAAGGTGGGCGTTTCTTTTGACCAATCACCATGTAGCGGTCATGGACATATTGTTCACAAACGACATCAAAGCCACAGTAATACAGACGTCCAAGAATTTCCGGCCGAGGGAAAACCTTCCTCACCTTTTTGGTGCAGAAATAATAGAAACGCTTCGTCAACCTCAGTTTTGGACATACACGATGCCACAGAAAATCAAAGAAATAGATGATATTGGCAAAGAAACGTCGGTATTTGCTAAAGATCTGGGCACGATGTTTTTGAGCCGTATCGAAAGAGCAAACAAAATAGCCATCATCAGCCAGTTTTTCATTGGCCTTACGCAAATAACGATTCACATATCGGATGACATTCAGATGGTCTTCTGCCAAAAGCACTTTGGCTTCGCCGTCAGGAACCGACCAAGTCTTATCAGCATAGTCGGTTAGCCATTTCGAGCGTTCCTCACTGCGAGGCATAAAAGCATGGGTGATCAGTTCGCGCAACTCTTCGGGAGCATGCTCGTAGTCGAAGACAGGAGCATGCTTCGTCTCGTCAACTGCGAGATACTCCATCACCTCATCGTAGTTGTCGCGACTTGCCCAAATGCTTAACCGTTCCCTAAGCCCCATTCTTCTAGCCGTTTATTTATGATTCTTTCTTTACGATTTTCTTTTTCTACAATTCATTTCTTCAAAAAACCACGCACTGTTTCACAAATCATATCCTGATCACTTTCAGAGAGATAAGGATGAATTGGCAACGAAAGCACCGTCTTGGCTATCCTTTCCGAAACAGGGCATCTATTATCATTAGGATTCAGATACTTGAATGCCGTCTGCTGATGCATCGGAATCGGGTAATAGATGGCTGTCGGGATATCCTTCGCCTTCAACGCAGCTTGCAAACCAGCACGTTGTTCTTCATTTTCGAGTTGCAAAGTATATTGTGCCCAGCTTGAATAGAAACCCTCAGGCACAATTGGAGTCTTGACGGCACCATTCAACTTCTCGGTATAGCGTGCCGCGACCTTGTTAACATCGACCAATTCGTAATCCTTGAAAGCCTTCAGCTTCACCATCAAAATCGCTGCCTGGATGCTGTCCAAACGCGAGTTCATGCCGATACGCACATTGTCGTAACGGTCACTGCCCTTGCCATGGATGTGATAGGATTCCATCAACGCAGCCCATTCGTCATTGTTCGTGAAAATGGCACCACCATCGCCATAACAACCAACAGGTTTGGCAGGGAAGAACGAAGTCGTGGCGATATCGCCAAAAGTGCAAGCCTTTTGTTCTCCGATACGGCCGCCAAAGCCTTGCGCACCATCTTCCAAAACAAGCAGATGATACTTATCAGCAATCTTTCTAACCGCCTTGAAATCAGCCGGTAGGCCAAACAAATCGACAGCAATCACAACTTTTGGAGTCAGTTTGCCAGCTTTTACGGTCTGCTCAATTTTGCGTTCCAAATCAGCGGCATCGATATTAAAGGTGTTCTCATCGACATCGACAAAAACCGGCGTTGCACCAATGTTGGCAATCACCTCAGCCGAAGCGAAGAAAGTGAAACTTGGGACAAAGACGGCATCACCAGGTTTCACATCCCATGCCATCAAAGCGAGCAGCAAAGCATCAGTACCGCTATTGCATGCGATGCAGTGCTTCATGCCCGTATATTCGGCAAAAGCCTGTTCCATTTCCTTGACCTTCGGCCCCATGACGTAGGCACTCGAAGCCACCACGTCAAGGATGGCCTTGTCCATTTCGTCCTTCAGGACTGTATATTGTGTCTTTAAATCTCTGAATTGCATAGTCATTTCTTGTTTAAAAAACCATCACTCTCAACATAGCAGCGTCCGCATTCACATTTGAGCGAAGCATCGAGACGTTTGCCACATTCGCACACCCAACCGATTTGACGTGCTGGCACGCCAGCCATCAATGCGTATGGTTTCACATCCTTCGTGACCACAGCTCCGGCAGCGACCAAAGCGCTTTTGCCTACGGTGTGGCCACAAACGACCGTGCAGTTAGCTCCTAACGAAGCTCCCTCGCAGATCTTGGTCTTGGCATAAATGCCATGCACCGGGAAATGGGCACGAGGCGTAGTCACATTCGTGAAGACGCAACTTGGTCCGCAGAACACATTGTCCTCAATTTCAACGCCTTCATAAATCGAAACGTTATTTTGGATACGGACCCCGTTGCCGATATGGACATTATTACCAACGTTAACATTCTGGCCCAATGAGCAGTGTTCGCCAATGACAGCTCCCGATTGCACATGGCAGAAATGCCAAATTTTGGTGCCTTTGCCGATGGTTACATTGTCATCGACATAACTGCTTTCGTGTTTGAAATATTCTTCGTTCATCTAATTTCAAAATTTAGTTCCATCCCGATGCCAACACATCAGCGATATGAATGACTTTAATCGGATAATTGGCTGCATCAATAACCGACTTTTGGTGCATCAAACATGACATGTCAGTCGAGACGATGTAATCAGCACCTGTATTCAACGCATTCTTGATTTTGTGTGTAGCCATACCCACTGCAAGAGGCTCATGATTCATCTGCATTGTATGGTCAGCGCCACAGCACAGTTCGTTTTGCTTCATCTCAATCAGTTCAAGGCCTTTCACCTTCGACAGCAACTGACGCGCTTCCTTTCCGAGACCCATTTGACGGGCGCTACAGCTATCGTGGAACGTCACTTTGTAGGGAAATTCCGCACCGAAATCATCAAAATGCAATTGATTAACCAGAAAATCGGTAAGTTCAAACAAACTATTGATGAATTTCTTGAATACCAAATGGTTGGATGTATTATAGTAAAGTTCTGGATAATGTTTCTTGATATAATAGACGCAAGCGGCCGTGGGAGCCACAACAGGACGATCTTCCTGGAAGTCATCCAAGAACTTATCGCCCAACATTTTCGCATCTTCAATAAAACCAGCATTATATGCAAATCTTCCACAGCAAGTCTGCTCTGGATT
This sequence comes from Bacteroidales bacterium, assembly GCA_045627065.1. Lineage (GTDB taxonomy): Bacteria > Bacteroidota > Bacteroidia > Bacteroidales > F082 > Limimorpha. Next base: position 21,016 of record JAZQMX010000016.1, read on the forward strand.
GTAGTTCACCTCAACACCAGCTCGTTCAAGGACTTTGATGGTATTAGCGGCCACATGCGGATAAAACTGGTCTATAAGACAAGGCACAAAAAGATCAACTATCATCTTCTGTTTAGGGTATAATTCGTGCAAAAATACGGAATTATTCCGTTTTTCAATATGTTTTAGCAAAATTTAACAAAATCGTTCCAAAAATCAGGATACGACTTGCCTACCACTTCCGGATGATCGAAACGGACAGAGCCTATTTTTAGTTGCAACGGAGCCAATGCCAAAGCAATGCGATGGTCATTGTACGTATTGAACATCAAAGGATTATGAAAATCAATTGCAGAAATTTTAGGAATCGTTTTCAGCAAAAGGTTCCCTTTATGTCTCTCTAAAATCGACCCGATTTTTGAAAGTTCCATTATCATTGCCTCTACCCTATCCGACTCCTTGGCCGAGAGATTTTCGATGCCTGTAAAAGCCGCCTCCACCCCTAATCCAGCACAAGTTGCCACCACAGCAGGGAAAAGATCTGGAGTACTTGAAAAGTCAAAAAGTGGCATCTCATCCGAAAGTGGTCCATTTTTCAAACGCAATCCGGCATTTTCGGGAATGGTTTGCACTCCCAACAGCCGAGCCATTTGAACTATTTTCTCATCTCCCTGAAGCGACTGCAACGATAAGTCTTTCAATAAGATATCACAATCTTCGCTCAAAGCGGCAATCTCATACCAATACGAGGCTGCTGACCAATCGGGGTCAACAAAAAACGTATTCTGCCGATATGGTTTTGGCTTGACGACAACCTTTCTATTGTTACGTTCCACCTCAGCACCGAAATGGCGCATCATACTGATTGTCATGTCAATATACGGCAACGAGTTAAGTTCGCCCTTCAACTCAAGTTCAAGACCATTTGGCCACATGGGAGCCGCCAAAAGCAACGATGAGGCAAACTGACTGCTACGCGTCACATCGACTGAAATTTTGCCACCCATCAATGGTTTGCCTGTAATTCTTAACGGCAAGAAACCATCTTTTTCAACACATTGAATATCAGCACCTAAATTACGAAGTGCAACAATCAAATCTTGCATGGGACGTTGTTGCATCCGCTCTGTTCCAGTCAACAGCCAACGGCCTTCGTGGCATGCAAGAAAAGTGAGCAAGAAACGCGCTGCCGTGCCACAATCGCGTACATCGACGACATCACTTTCGCCCAAGTTTTCATATATGAGTTTCAGCAACTGGGTATCACTCGACTCGGAAAGATTTTGAATATCAGGTGCGAAACCGCCACAAGCGGCAATCGTCAAGGCACGATTGCTTTCGCTTTTAGAAGCTGGCAATTGGATGTCGCAACGGATGGTTTTCATCTCACTATTTTCAGTAATTCACGAATCGACTCATAAATCAGATTTTCAGGCACTTGTTGGTCGATGAGTGGTTTTTCGACAGCCTCGAGCAAAACAAAACGAGTTTGCACTCCGAAATTCTTCTTGTCGTGCGCCAAATAGCTCACTATCACATCAATATCATTCTCACTGATAGCAATTTGTGATTCATTCAAAAGCATTGGGAGTTTGCTCGAAAAATCCTTCAAAACGATTTCATCGAGACCACTTTGGTGGACCGAAATCCACAAGGCACACCACATGCCTAAAGCTACCGCTTCGCCATGACGCAAAGGCGCATCCGTCGTCAAGGAAAAGCTCTCGAAAGCGTGGCCCAAAGTGTGACCGAAATTCAAGATTTTGCGACGCCCCGTTTCCTGCGGGTCGTCGGCCACAATCTGCTTTTTGATGTCGGCACAACGAGAAATATATTGTTCGTAATTTTCCAAATCAACCTTCAGCAACGCTGCATCGGCGATGAAGCCGTATTTCACCATCTCGGCCAGACCCGAAAGGATTTCACGTTGTGGCAGAGTCGTCAAAACCGATGAGAAACAGCATATTTCCCTGGGTTGGGCGAATGTCCCAATTTGGTTTTTGCAACCGCCAAAGTCAACGCCCGTCTTCCCGCCTATCGCCGCATCCACCATGGCCAACAACGTAGTCGGAACGTTGATGAAATCGATGCCTCGCATGAAAGTGGAAGCAGCGAAACCACCCAAATCGCAGACCACCCCGCCGCCTAAATTGATGAGCATCGAGTGCCGGTCAGCATGATGTTTCATCAACGCCTCCCAAATGCGCTGAATGGTTTGCAGATTCTTCTGTTCCTCACCATCCTTGATGACAATCTCAATCGCTTTCGGGCAGTTCAGCCAATGGCAAACTTCTGGCAACCAAAAGGGTGCAACGTTTTGGTCGGTCAGAATGAATACTGAAGAATAGTTTTTGATATTCATAGGCCAAGATAATTCCCGATATGTTTTATCAGAGCCTCTGTTGGCAATATCATTGGTTCAACATTCAGCGAGCCTACTTGAAATGCACAATTATAGTCACTTTTTTCTCTTAAAGTCTGTAATTGAGAATAAAGGCGGCCTTCATCAAGCGAAAATTTACCAGTAACAACATAATATTGGCCAAACTTTTGAGCAGCACCTTTGTGAGTGCTGGCAGTAATTCCGTCGTGTATCAAAAGAGCCGTAACAGCATGAAACAATGAATAATACAACCTATTAGCCACATTGTCCCAAAATTCCAGTTGCTTTAGAGATTCAATTTGAGAAAAAATGGCCAAAGCCCTTTCGTATTCAAGGGAAACCATGACTGATCTTTGTTCATCGGTCAAGCTCATGCCAAAACGATTTTATCACGTTCAACATTTTGGCAAAATGGAAAATAGCTGTTTTCCGTCCAATCTTTCATGGAATAAACAATCGGAATTATCATTTCACCAATTGTCCATCCCAAATAAGTAAAAGGAAACACGAATCTATCATAATCAGCATTTTCCAATTCATCTTTATTCAAGAGAATTAGCAAATCCCAATCAGAATCCTCCTTTGCATCGCCCCTTGCACGCGAACCGTACAACATAAGTTTTGCGTCCTTTGGCAAGGTTGCAGAAGCCACTTCCTGTATTTTTCCTATCACTTCTTGTGCATTCATAGTCAAAGAATTATGACGCAAACATACAACTTTTTTCTCAATTGTCAACCGAAACAATGATTTTTCTGCTATCGTCGGTCTCGCCCAAGGCGATATCCACACGGATGAAACGATCGGGCATCAGAGGGTCAATCATCTCAGGCCACTCTAGAAGGCACAGGTTGCCGCTGTAAAAATAATTGTCGTAGCCAATATCATAAACCTCCTCCAATTTCTTGATTCGATAGAAATCAAAATGATAGACCGACTCGCCTTCCATCGTAACATATTCGTTGACGATAGCAAAAGTCGGACTGTTCACTTCATCGGTGACGCCCATCTTGTGGCACAAGTTCTTGATTAGCGTAGTCTTACCAGCGCCCATAGGACCGTAAAAAGCGATGATATCCGACTCGTTGCGCAACGAAATCAGATATTCGGCCACCTGACCGAGTTCATCGACGCCATTGACATGAAATTCCTTTGTTGACATTTCAAATAGATTTTGGCCGCAAAGATAGTCTATTTCGCCGTCAGATGCGCAATTGGTATCAGCATTTCGCTCATCGAGATGCCGCCATGCTGGAATGTGTTACGATAATAGTTGACGTAATAATTATAGTTATTAGGATAAGCGAAGAAATCGCTGTCGCCAGCAAACACATAGCAGGTGCTGAGGTTGACGCGCGGCAAGAAAATCTTTTCCGGGTCTTTCACTTCAAACACCTCTTTGGCATTGTATTTCATGTTCTTGCCATACTTGTAGCGCAGATTGGTGTTCACCTCGCGGTCGCCCAACAGCTTGACGGGATTTTTCACGTAAGTCGAGCCATGGTCAGTGGTGATCATCATGTCACACTTCTTGTCGGCAATGAAGCGCATCATGTCGAACAAACTCGAATGCTCAAACCACGAAAGCATCAACGAACGATAGGCTTCCTCATCATCGGCCAACTCACGGATGATTTCCATCTCGGTACGGGCATGCGAAAGCATATCGACGAAGTTATACACGATGACATTCAGCTTGTTTTGCATCAGGTTCGACATCTGCTCATAGAGTTTCTTGCCCGCTTGCAGATTCAAGACCTTATTATAGGAATACTTCACATTTTTCCCGAAGCGCTTCAGTTGCTCACCCAAAAGCTCATTCTCGTACTGGTTTTTGGTGCCTTCATCTTCCTCATCGACCCACCATTTCGGGTAACGGCGACGAATTTCGAGCGGCATCAGTCCAGCGAAAAGGGCATTGCGGGCATATTGCGTCGTGGTCGGCAAAATACTGTAATACACATCGTCGGCATCCACGCGGAAATAGGATTCAATCAGAGGCTGGATGGCTTTCCATTGGTCGTAACGGAGGTTATCTATCACGATGAGAAACAATGGTTTATCGTTATCATCAAGATGCGGCAAAACCTTATCGCGCACCACAGTATGCGACATCACCGGCTTCACCTTGTTGCCTTGAATCCAGTCGATGTAGTTGCGTTCCACGAAGCGCGTGAAGATGCTGTTGGCTTCCTGTTTTTGGTCGGCGAGAATGCCCTTGATGCCTTCATCAGACGATTTCTGCAATTCCAATTCCCAACGCACGAGTTTTTTATAGACATCAATCCATTCCTCAGCACTGAGGTCGTTGTTGATATCCATGCTGATTTTACGGAACTCCTGCTGATAGCCCATCGTGGATTTTTCCTCACGGAGCTTCCGGTTCTCGAGGTTGCGTTTCAGCGACAGCAAAATCTGATTTGGGTTCACTGGTTTTATAAGATAATCCGCTATGTTTGAACCGATTGCATCTTCCATGATACGTTCTTCCTCGCTCTTCGTGATCATCACGACAGGCATGTTGGGGAACTCACGTTTGATGACTTCGAGCGCCTCGATGCCCGAGATGCCGGGCATCTGCTCATCGAGGAAGACGATGTCGAAGCGTTGGGCACGCACCAAGTCAATGGCATCGGAGCCGTTGTTGGCCGTAACTACTTCATAACCTTTCTGTTCGAGAAACATAATATGCGGCTTGAGGAGATCAATCTCGTCATCAGCCCAAAGTATTGTGCTCTTATCCATAGAATTCATATTTTTTCTATAACGGAAGAAGGATGGAAATGTTATAATTGAGGACAAAAATAGCCAAATTTCCCATACCGCGCAATAATTCCCTATCTTTGCAAAAAAAATTGAGGTCTATGGCAAACTCAGTATCCAACAAAAAGAAAATCTTCAACGATCCTATCTATGGTTTTGTAGGCATTCCTGACGAATTGCATTTCGACATCATCGAGCATCCCTATTTCCAAAGGCTGAGGCGCATCAAGCAGGTCAGCATGACCAATATGGTATACCCGAGCGCTAATCACACCCGTTTTGCCCACAGCCTTGGCGCCATGCATCTTATGGGTCACGCTATTCAGATTTTGCGGAGCAAGGGCTACGAAATCACTGACGAGGAAATGGAGGCTGCCAGCATTGCTATCTTATTGCACGACTGCGGTCATGGTCCTTTTTCCCACACCTTGGAGAACAGCATCGTGAGAGGTATCACCCACGAAGAAATATCGTTGGAAATCATGAAGAAATTCAACACTCTTTTTGATGGGCAACTCGATATGGCCATAGATATCTTCACGGGACAATACAAAAAAGGATTTCTGAGCAAACTCATCTCTAGCCAATTGGATGTTGACCGCATCGACTATCTGAAACGAGACAGCTTCTTCACTGGCGTAGCTGAGGGAAACGTAAATGCCGAACGGCTTCTCGACATGCTCGAGGTCGTCGACAACGGACTCGCCATCGAGGCCAAAGGCATATATTCGGTAGAAAGCTTCCTGGTCTCTCGACGCATCATGTATTGGCAAGTATACATGCACAAGACCGTCTTGAGTGCCGAATACACACTGATGAAGATCTTGAAACGTGCCCGTATAATAAGTCGAGAGCGTGACCTACCTTGCACCCCTGCACTCTCCTTCTTCCTCAAAAGCCAAGAAGAGTTCAAGGATTTTGACGACAAGGGCTTGGCTTTGGACACCTTCTGCCACCTCGACGATTACGACGTGATGACCGCCGTAAAGATGTGGTGCTACGACAAAGATTGGGTGCTCAGCGAGCTTTGCAACCGTCTTATCAATAGACACTTATTCAAGATTGAAATGCATGACTCGGCCTTCGACCCCAATTATGTAGAAGACATCAAGCAAAAGATAGCACGTTACTATAAATGTTCGGCCGAAGAAGCAGACTTCATGCTCTTGCAAGGCATTTCTTCAAACCACGCCTATCATCCCAAGAAAACGGCAATCAATATCCTATACAAAGACGGCACATTAAAAGACATCAGCGAAGCCTCCGACCAGCTGAACATCTCCCTACTCTCTCAGCCCGTCGTGAAACACTTCATCTGCTATCCCAAGGAATTGGAATAAAATGTCCGTCCATGCCTATTTGAAAGGCATCAACGCCATATATGCTCCGAAGCCCCTTCGTACCATCTCCTATTATATAGAGCGGAGTTGATATGGAGCGGGACTAGTGTTGATACGACGTTGATAGGGAGGATCTCAGGAGATAGTATTCTTCCAATCAATAATTTCTGCCGCGACTGGCATGCTTCAGCGATTCAAGCACATACTCGTTGGCTTCTTGCTGCAGCACACGTTCCTCTTCCGTTTCAGGCTCAATCCTGAGGTTGTGGCGACGCGACTGATGGTTTTCGTCGAGATACGAGAAAGTCGAATAGCCATAAGCTGCAATCTCGTCAGGTGTGTTGCTGCGATACACTCTTGTATAGACCGTCATAGTGCTGTGACCCGCAGCCACCACTTTACTCTCGAAAGTGATGATATCACCTGCCGAAAGCGGGAAACGGAAATTGATGCCATGCTGGACGAGGAGCACCACATTCTTGGTGTCAAGATATTGGGCGATAGCGAAATATGAACTTTCAATCAGCCATTCAGCGCAACGGCCAGCGAAAAAAGTCTCGTGATGGTTCAAGTCAGCGAGTTTGATGAGATGTTGTGAATATGCAGATTTCATAGCGGTAAAATTTTCTGCAAATAAAACACATCTTTTTCAAAAAAGCAAATTTTCAAACCACAAATTTCAACCCGTCGTAGGCCAAGGCCATGCCTTTAGGCAATCTTTTGTTCACTTCTGCAGCAAGTCCCATGCTATGGCTGCAATGCGTAAACCATGTCTTTTTGGCACCGATACGATGGGCAAGTTCAATGGATTCGCCAAGGCAGAGATGCGAGTAATGCTTCTTCAGTCCAAGCGCCTCAAGAACAAGAAAATCAACACCTTGAAGAGCCTCGACAAGCTCGTCGGTAAACTCGCTCAAGTCAGTGACATAGGCAAATTTCCCGATACGGAAAGCATAACTTGTGAGCGTAAAATGTTTCATCTTTATCGGTTCGATGTGAAGATCGCCGAGGTCGAAAGGCGTTTCATCGAGATGATGGATGTCGTAAGTAGGTGCGCCAGGATAAAGTTCTTCGGCAAAAGCGTAGGAATACTCTCTCTTGATTTCAGGGAGCGCCGTATCAGCCACATAAAGCGGCATCGGTTGGTTGCCTTGGCGGAATATGAAAGGACGCAAATCGTCAAGCCCGCCAATGTGGTCCTTATGCTCGTGCGTAATCAGCACTGCATCAAGATGATCGACTTTTTCCCTAAGCATTTGCTGCCTAAAATCAGGACCTGCATCCACCACCACCGTCACCTTTTCAGTTTGAATCATGATGGAAGTACGCAAACGCTTGTCGCGTGGGTCATTCGACTGGCAAACAGGACATTGGCAACCAATGACCGGCACCCCCTGCGACGTTCCGCTTCCTAAAATCGTTATTATCATAGCCGCAAAAATACGCCATTTATCATTCATATTGGCATAAAAAAGAAATATGTTCACCTATTTAATAAAAAAAACGCTATTTTTGCAACTTTAAATGTTGCCGAACTGATGAAACTAATCGATAAGATAAAAAACAGAGCATTACGCAAGGCCCTTGACCATTTCATGGAGGGAAAAGAGCCCATTAAAATGCCTAATGTCAAGAAAATCAACTCAGCCATCATCATCCTCGAAGAACACGACAAAGAGAACGTGAGGAACATCGAGAGCAGTATGAAAGCCTTGTTCGGCACGGCACGTTGCGGGTTCGTCATCCTTTGCAACCAAATGTCGGACACCATCCTGCAAAGCGACCTCTACACTGAAGTCACACCTAAAGACTTCGGTTTCATGAGTGTGCTAAAGCCTGAGAAATACCAAGAAATCAGCAAACTACCGCTTTGCAATGTCATCATCAACATGGCGAGCAAACACCCCGACGTGAGCGACTACATCTGCACGCTGCCCAAGACCGATTTCCGCATCAGTTTCTTCCGCAGCGAGCATCTGAAGATCTACGATCTCGTCATCGAAAACAACAAAAATGCCGACCCTGTGTCGAACATCCACGTGCTACACAACTACCTGGAAGCTTTGACAGGCGACTCAACTTCATACTAATCCACAATGAAACATAATCCATTCAAAGGCACGGGCATTGCCCTTATCACTCCTTTTAAATCCGATAAATCAGTTGACGTAGCATCTTTAGTTAAAATCGTCAGCCACGTCATCGACAACGGAGCCGACTTCTTGGTCGCTTTGGGAACCACTTCCGAAGCCCCTACCCTTTCGGCTGGTGAGAAAAAACTCGTTGTTGACACTATACTCAAGGCCAACGCTGACCGTCTGCCCGTCCTGCTCGGCATGGGCGGCAACAACACCGAAGCCGTCATCGACGCCATCAAAGCACAAGACTTCACGGGCATCAGCGGCATTTTGAGTGTCGTACCTTATTATAACAAGCCCAACCAGCGCGGCATGAAAGCCCATTTCGAAGCCATCGCCGACGCCAGTCCAGTTCCTGTGGTGCTTTACAACGTGCCTGGTCGTGTGGGAGTCAACCTGCAAGCCGCCACTTGCGTGGAATTGGCTAAGCATCCTAACATCATCGCAGTGAAGGAAGCATCGGGCAACTTACAACAAATCATGGAAATATTGCGCGACAAGCCTGCCGATTTCGATGTTCTTTCGGGCGACGATGGCATCACGCAACCGCTGATGGCCCTTGGCGCACAAGGCGTGATCTCGGTGGCTGCCAATGCTTACACGAAACCTTTCTCACAAATGATGCACGCACAAAAGGAAGGCAAGACAGAAGAAGCCCTCCGCTTGCATTTCGCCATGCTGAAAATGAACCAGTTAATCTTTGCCGACGGCAATCCTTCGGGCATCAAATGTCTGATGCAACACTTGGGACTTTGCGAAAACGTCTTGCGTCTGCCACTTGTTCCGGTTTGCGAAAAAGTCGAGCAAGACATCATCAACGAATACGAAAATAATTTATCAAAGCTCTAATACAATGAAATTCTTACGCTTATTCACCTTGCTTTTGGTCGCAACCATCATGGGCGGCAATCTTTACGCCCAAAGAGACCTGAACAAACTCATGCAGGAACGCGGCGAGTACTATTTCAGCCTCAACGTTCAGCAACTTAGCGAAGTACAAACCATCAACAGCTTATGCTCCGTTGACCAAATCGACGGCAGCAATGTCATTTGCTATGCCAATCAAATGCAATTCGACAACCTTTTGAAACAAGGCTATCAACCCACTTTGCTGCTGCCACCATCGATGCAGAACGAAATCGTCATGTGGAACAGTCGCGACACCTACGATTGGGATTCTTATCTTACCTACGAGCAATACGAAGCCATGATGCAGCAATTTGCCACCGATTATCCCGGCCAATGCACCTATATGGAATTGGGCACCTTGAATAGTGGTCGCAAAATCATGGTTTGCCGTCTCAACAACGGCGAGACCACAGGCAAGCCGAAAGTTTTGATGACCTCTACCATGCACGGTGATGAAGTCACGGGTATGATTCTGCAACTTCGTCTCATCGACTATCTGTTGACTGCAAATGATAATGAAGCCAAATACCTGATGGACAACCTGGATATTTTCATCAGCCCCGACACTAACCCTGATGGCACTTATCATGGTGGCAACAGCAATGTGAGTGGTGCAACCCGCAGCAATGCCAATGGCGTTGACCTCAACCGTCACTTCCCTGACTTTGACGACGGTCCTCACCCCGACGGTGCAAATCATTATGAAAACGAAGCCATCTGGATGATGGATTTGGCCTCAGAATATCACTTCACCCTTGGTGCCAACTACCACGGTGGTTCAGAAGTCATGAACTATCCTTGGGACACCTACCAACCCCTCTGCGCCGATGACGATTGGTGGCAATTCGTTTGCCACGAATATGCCGACCTCACCCATGAAGTCAGCCAAAACTACATGAGCAGTTTCAACGACGGTATCACCAACGGCTATGCCTGGTACACCATCACTGGCAGCCGCCAAGACTACATGAACTACTATCAGGAATGCCGCGAAGTGACCATTGAATGCTCCAACACAAAGACTCCAAGCGCCAGCCAACTGCCAAACTTCTGGAACTACAACAAGAACTCCATGCTGGCTTTCATGCACGAAGCTCTGTACGGCATCCATGGTGTTGTCACCGACAGCGTTACAGGCCAACCGATTGAAGGCGCAGTCGTCACCATCGAAGGTCACGACCACCACGGTTCTGCCGTTTCCACTCACGAAGCAGGTTATTACCACCGTCCAATCAAAGGCGGTACCTACGTCGTTACCTATTCAGCCAACGGCTATTTCCCTAAGACCTTCACTCTTTCCGTTGCCGACCACGAGACCCTCATCCAAGATGTCCAACTTCGTGCAGGAGAAGGCCTTATCCCTGACTTTACCGCCAGCGCCACCAACGTTGCCCTCGGTGGCAGCGTCAACTTCACCGACAACACATGGGGTGCCAACCTCGTCAGCTGGGAATGGCAATTTGAAGGCGCTACTCCAAGCACTTCAAACGAACAAAACCCAAGCGGTATCACCTATAATGAAGTTGGTTCTTACAACGTCACTTTGACTGTCACCAATGCTGACGGCCAAGCCGAAACCCTCACAAAGAACAACTACATCACCGTCACGGAAGCCTACCTCATGCACAACGGCACCGTCACCACTTGCAGCGCTTTGTTCTACGATTCAGGCGGCGTTGACGGCAGCTATGGCAACAACGAAGACTACACTTTGACCTTCATGCCACAGACGCCAAACTCTAAATTAGAGATTAACTTCACGGCATTCAGCACCGAATCAGGATACGATTACCTTTACGTTTATGATGGTGCATCAACCAACGCCACACAAATTGGCAGATACTCTGGTAGCCATGGTCCCGGCACTGTGACGGCTACCAATGCCGAAGGTGCTTTGACCTTCCGCTTCGAGACCGATTATAGCTCAACTTCGACCGGTTGGATTGCACAAATCAATTGCATTTTCGATGCTCCTCTGACACTTACTATCACCGCTGAACCGGAAGTCATCAACGAAGGCGGCAGCAGCCAACTCAGAGTCATCGCCGAAGGCGGCAGCGGTGAATACACCTACTCATGGGAACCAGCCGAAAGCCTCAGCGACCCATCATGTGCCGATCCAATTGCAACACCTGAATTACCAACAACTTACAAAGTCACGGTCAGCGATGGTTACAGCACCGTTGATGGTGAGATTTTCATCGACATCCGCGACCTTGGCCTTGGCGAAAACGGCTTGCAAAACATCATGGTCTATCCTAACCCAGCCAAGTCGGTGCTCAACATCGAAGGCAACTGCGATTATCGTTTGATGAACTGCTTAGGCCAGACCATCGCCGAAGGCAACAGCGAAGGCAAAACCCAAATCGACCTCAACGGCATCAGCGAAGGCGTTTACTTCCTGACACTCAGCAATGGAGACAACTGCCGCACCCAAAAGATTGTCATACAATAAAACACGCGAAAACACGTTTGCAATTCATTAAAAAAGACTAATTTTGCAGCCTCAATGAAAAACAGACTTCTGATATTAGCATTAGCCGTTCTCATCTTATGCGGTGGGTGCAACGATTTCAGCCGAATCGTGAAAGGCACCGACAGCGTAATGAAGTATGAAATCGCCATGGACTATTTCGACCGGAAAGACTACAACAAGGCCTTGCAACTGTTCGACCTTTTGCAGATGTCGTTCCGCAATACGCCCCGTGGCGAAGACATCACCTATCGCACGGCCGAATGCTACTATTTCATGAAAGACTACGACATCGCTAGTTACTACTACTCGAAATTCGTCTCGACCTATCCATTCTCGAGAGATGCCGAGAGAGCTTCTTTTTTAGGTGCTTATTGCAGTTACCTGCAGTCTCCCGAATCAAGCCTCGACCAGACGAAGACCTACGAAGCCATCAAGCAAATCAATGCTTTCATCGAGCGCTATCCAAACAGCGACAGCATCCCACGCGCCATGGAACTCGTCGATAACCTCAACGAAAAACTCGAGCAGAAAGACTATGACATCTGCAAGTTGTTCTACCGTATGGAGAGCTACAACTCGGCTATCACGGCATTCGAGAACCTGATGAAGAAGTATCCTAACACCAAGCACCGCGAAGAAATACTCTTCGACATGGCCACCACCTATTACGACTATGCCGAGAACAGCGTTTCCGACAAGCAGCGCGAACGTTACGAATCATGCATTGAACAATGTAACACATTGACCTACCTCTATCCTAACAGCAGTAGGATTAAGGATATAGAAGCCATTTCAAACAAAGCAAGAAAGAAATTAGAAAACATACAATAAGACATGGATTTTAGAAAGATTAAGACCGAAACGACGGTTGTCACCCGTCAGAAAGACCAGTTCTATGTCGGCACTGGCAACATTTACGAAACAGTGGCCATTCTCTCGAAGAGAGCCAATCAGATCTCAAGCGAGATGAAAGAAGAACTCAACAAGAAGATCAACGAGTTCGCAACCAACAACGACGGCCTCGAAGAAGTATGCGAGAACAAGGAACAAATCGAAATCGCAAAGTTCTACGAACGTCTTCCAAAGCCTACTTTGATTGCCATCAACGAATTCCTTCATGACGAGATTTACTACAAGAATCCCGCAAAGGAAGCCCAAGACGCATTTTGATTATTTTTGTTAATGAACATGAAAAAGACACTCATTCCCCTATTGGTCTTGATAATGGCCCTTATCGGTAGCATAGCCCCAACCCAATCGGTTAAGGCTCAGGAGTTCAAATGCGACGTCCGCATCAACTCAAACAAGATTGCTGGTACCGACAAGAGCGTATTTGAGAGTTTGCAAACTGCTCTCTACGAATTCATCAACAACACCAAATGGACCAACATCAACTTCAAGCCCATGGAGAAAATCGAGTGTTCGATGGTCATCAACATCCAGGAAAAAATCGACGCTACTTCCTTCCGCGGCGAGCTTAACCTTGCGTTGAAACGCCCCACATACAAGGCCACCTACAGCACCCCACTTTTCAATTACATCGACACGCAATTCCCTTTCACCTACTCTGAAGGAGAAGCTCTCGATTTCAATCCTAACATCTACAGTTCTAATCTGACCTCAACTATCGCCTATTACATATACATGTTCTTGGGGTTTGAGTTCGACTCGTTCTCTCCTATGGGCGGCGAGGAATTCTACAAAATGGCTTCCAATATCGTTAGCGCTGCACAGAGCACAAACGAATCGGGATGGAGCTCCAACGAACGACGTAACCGTTATGTACTATGCGAAAACTTAACCAACGCTAGCTACAGTCAGCTACGCCAGTTTCTCTATGACTACCATCGTCAGGGTCTTGATGTGATGTCGGAAAATCCGACGCAAGGTCGTGAGAATATCACAGGAGCCATCAGTCAGCTCGAATCGGTGTATAATCAATATCCGATGTGCTATTTCCTCCAACTTATCGTTGAGACCAAACGTGACGAAATCATCCAGATTTACTCGCAAGGAGATCAGAAGGAGAAGGTTTTGGTAACAAACATCCTTAAGAATATTGATCCGTCGCAAGCCACGAGATACGACGCCATCTTGCAAAACGGCAAACAATAATCGAGCATTCATGCTACAACGTTTGCACATCACCAACTACGCCCTCATCGAAAAACTGGACATCAGTTTCGATGAGGGTTTTAGCGTAATAACAGGCGAGACTGGTGCCGGAAAGTCAATACTTCTCGGTGCCTTAGGTTTCGCTATGGGCGACCGTGCTGACACCAACGTGTTGTACGACAAAGATCAAAAATGTGTCGTTGAAGCAGAGTTCCATCTAAGCGACGAGTCATTAAGGCCAATGTTTGAGGAAAACGACCTCGATTTCGAGCGAGAATGCACCTTCCGTCGTGAATTGAGCCCAGCCAAGAAAACCCGCGCTTTCATCAACGACACACCTGTAGCGCTGCAGACAATGAAAGAGATTGGCGAGCAACTCGTCGATATCCATTCGCAGCACGATTCTTTGCTTCTCACCAACAGCGACTTCCAATTGAGACTTTTGGATGAAATCGCACAAAACAGTGATAATCTCAACGATTACAAGGCTGAATACGCCAATTGGAATCAGCTGAAAAGGCATTTAGAGGAACTCAAAGAAATGGCCGAGAAAAACGCGGCAGAAAACGACTACCTCAAATTCCAACTTGAAGAACTCGACAAAGCCAATCTGAAAGAAGGCGAATATGCTGAAATAGAGCAGACCCTTCAAGTGATGGAAAACGCTGAAGAAATCAAGTCATTATTGGTGAACGCCAATGCTTTGCTCGAGAACTCAGATGCATCCATATTACAACAAATCAATGACTTGTGCAGCACTTTAACTCGTTTAAAGCAACTCATTCCAAGCACCGAAGGCATGGACGAGCGCATCGAGAACCTAAAAGTTGAATTGAAAGATATCGCCTACGACCTCGACCGTTTGGAAGGTGACACTTTATTCGACGAAGAGCAATTAGCCACACTGCAAGAGCGTTTCGACCTTCTCAACCGTTTGATGATGAAACATCGTGTCAGCGATTTCGAGGTCCTCATCACCCTACGCGACGAACTGAAAGCCAAAGTCAGCACCTACGAAAACATCGATGAAGAAATCGGCAAGGCGCAACAGCTTTGTCAAGAAAGCGAGAAAAAGCTGGCGCAACATGCACAAAAGCTTCATGACAAACGCATGAAAGCCGCCAAAGGATTTGGAGAAGACGTAACCACACTGGTCCGCCAATTGGCCATGCCATTTGCAGTTTTCAGCATTGACGTGAAAAAACAAGGCAATTATACCGTCAACGGATTCGACCATATCACATTCCTGTTCTCTGCCAACAAAGGCATGGAAGTCAGCGAGATGAGTCGTGTGGCATCGGGAGGCGAGCTCTCCAGATTGATGCTCAGCATCAAGAGCGTTGTTTCAAGTTACAGTTACATCCCCACCCTTATCTTTGATGAAATCGACACAGGCGTTTCAGGCGAGGTGGCTGCTAAAATCGGCAACATCATGGCACAGATGGGACAGTCGTTACAACTTCTTTCCATCACCCACCTTCCACAAGTGGCCAGCAAAGCCAAGCATCACTATTTCATCTTCAAGGACAATGACGGGGCCAAGACCAAGTCGAACATCAAGGTCCTCAGTCAAGAAGAACGCGTGAAAGAAATCGCGAAGATGCTCAGCAACGACAAAATCACCCCGGAAGCCATGAAAGCCGCCGAGGTGCTTCTGCAGTAATTTCAATAAAATTATTTCTTTATCGACATACTCTGCGCACGCGCACAGAGCCATCACTCATCACCTGGCGCACGACATAGATGCCCTTTGCCATTTCGCCTTTGTCGACTTGACGTCCCGACAAGTCGAACATGACTTCTGACACCACCTCTAAATCTGCATCATTTTCATCTACCAAAGTCACTTCACCGAAGGCAAAGTCCAAGCTTGGATCGTTGAGATTGGGAGCGAAATCGGAGTGACCATACCAAGCGCCAGGCGCGAAGAAATAGCGCACACGATAGTAGTATGTTCCCGGTTCCACCTCGTCGAAGTAACTATTCTCGCCATCCCAAAACTCAAATCGCGCAGTAGCCTCTCCATCAGGATCATCGTAGCGCAACAACTCGTATGTCGAATATATTCCGGCCCATGAAACTAACATACCGCATGTATTATTCTCATATACATATTCTGCCGTTATGTATTCAGGACCAGGGTTGTAGCAAGGCTTATACATGGAATGGAGCGGACCGACTGTCAAAACCTGCGGTGATTCAAACATGAGATTGTCATACTCATCATACACTTCAAACGAGCATTGACCAACAGTTCCGTGAGTGTAACACACATTGTCATAGGTCCAAAAGAGGGTCAAGTCTTTATCGCATGGCACAGGCATGATGATCTCCGCTTGTCCGCCATCCATCAAGTCCGCACGTCCTATGACTTTTCCGTTTTCATCCAGAACTGCTACAGACGACATATCCCAACCATCGCCATTGGCATCATGGAGGTCAATTTTATAATAACTGCCATGATTCATCACAAGCGTGTCGCGAACTACATGGCTCATGACATCACCATTTTTCGCATACACCGTATAATAATATGTCCCTTCTCCCGGCAGGCCATCCATCTCAATCATAACATGTTGGTCAGTAACATTAACAAAACGCTCAATGACCACATCATCACGCATCACGACAATAGTATCAATTGAGTTTAGCGTTTCACCATTCAGCGTTTCATACACCGGGTCAAACTCAATGGCGGCGAACTCTAAGAAATTGACATAAGCATTTAGGTTTTCGACCGGTTTGGGTTGATTATAATACTCATCATTAGGATGGATATTGAAAACCGCATTGTGATACCAAGGGAAAGAATAATAAGTCAGATAGAAGCCATCAATGGCATAATAGCCATTGTCCCAACCAGCCCAGCCCCAATTGAGGTGGAACATGTTGTTGTCGTCATAACCATCCATAACGTAAGCATGGCCGCCAGCATCACCTTGCGAAGCATAATATAGCGGCATGCCGCCATCCAAGCTGGAGCGTATATCGTCTTCCCATTGGACTTGGTCGCTCATATAATGAAAATCCATGTCATCGCTATAACGGAAATAGTTCACAAGAGCTTCCGGGACGTCTTGAGAATAAGCACCACTAGCTGAAGCGCCATAACCCATATCAACACCCACACCTACATGATATTCCAACAACGCGACAGCATCAACTTCGTATTGCGGACTTGCGAAATCAAGAAAATCAGGCATGAATTCAAACTGATAAGTGGCATCGCCAAAGTCAGCATGTTGCCAGCCGTAACTACCATAATAGCTATTTGCATAGTAACTATGCGAGCCTTCACCATGACGAGGCCATTCCCAATAGCGCATGATCTGACTCATCGCATTAGCCACACATCCTGATTTACAATGACCGCTAAAAACCGACAAAGTATCTTCTGGAGCCATGTTATTATATAAATCTGTCTGGTTCCAAATGGAAGTCAGCAAAGGCTCCACTCCCCTACTAATTCTCGCATCATTGATTTTCCCCAATTCAGTCAAGCGCGTCCAGTCAGCAACGGCTTGTTCGGTACGGTCGTCATTGTTTTCAATCATCTGGGCAACGCCAGCCTTATAATTATCAAAAAAAGTCGATAGGCCATCTGCGATATAATCAGGATGGAAATTACTTTCGGTGGAATAGCCTAGGATAGGACGCATACGGTCGTCAGCAGAAACGATCACAAAGCCCTTGGGACTAACCGAAAACACATAGAAGGCATTGTCACCCAAGTCCGTTTGGGCAGTATATACGAGGTTTGCTTGGTTGGAACGCACCATTGTATTTGCGTTCATAAACTTTAAAGCTAAAGACTTAGCTGTTTCAGAATCAACAGGGTTTGCTTGCACATAGCCCAATGCCATTATCGCAAATAAAAAAAACGGCAATAGTCTTTTCATATCTATTTATTTTAATCAATTCTTCAGCATCTTCTCGAGAGACACCTTTCCATCCACATCAACGATACGGACGAAGTAGATACCTCTAGGCTGCATCGACAGATCAATCATATTGGAATTGGACTGGCCAACAAGTTGACCCATAGCATTGAAGACTTCGATAGATAGAACCTCAGCGCCTTCAACAACCAATAAACCACGGGTTGGGTTTGGATAGACAAGAACGTCATTGTCTTCAGACTCTTCAATTTCAGTAGGTGTACAGTTGGAAGTAAATTCAGCAAGCTTCCCCACGAAAGGTCTACCGGAAGTGGCATATATCAGACCTTCATCCCAGTCATAGACCTCAAAGGAGCATTCGGCATCCTTCCCACCGACCGAATATGCCCAATACAGTTTGATGTCATTCTGCGAAGGCACTTCCACGTCAATAGTAGCATCACTACCTTCTTTCAAACCGATGCGTTTTATGGAGCGTCCATTGGAATCGACAAGAGAGATAGCATCCGTCAGCCAACCATCACCCGCAGAATCGTGAAGTTTGAAAGTAATCCAGCATGTTGGACCATTAGTAGCAGTCTTTTTGAGTGTATTCCCCTCAAATTCATAAGAATAACCAGTTATGGAATAATTATTCACACCCAAGGCATCAGCATCGTCAAAATGATAGGATGCACCAGCAGCGATATTGTTTGCCACATGGATTTTTTCTCCATTTCGCTTTATCACAACCGAATCCAGTTGCGCAATATCCCATTCTCCTATCGTTTGCGTTGGCGCCACAAACGAGATGCGATTCGTTCCTTCTGCGATTTCACTTATCTGAAAATCCAAGACATCTTGCGGGCCGAAGCAATATTCTGCGCAATCCGGATAGATACCAAAAATGGCTTCATGATAATCAGGAAAATTATAGTTGGTCAAATATAATGCATCAATGGCATAATAGCCATTGTCGAAGCCCTGCCATCCCCAGTTGAAATGGAACATATCGTTTTGGTCATAGCCATCACACACAAAAGCGTGACCTCCATCAGAGCCCGAAGCACTATAATAGAGCGGCATGCCCAAATCAAGATTGTCGCGAAGCAGATTTTGCCACTCAATAAGAATATGATTATTACGACTGTCCAGATACATCTTTTCGGTATCGTACTTGAAATACGTTGCAAGCGACCCTTTAACATCCGAGGTATAAGCGCCACTTCCATTAGGGCTGTACATCATTTCGACACTCACACCCGCATGATACATCAGTTTTGCGACAGCTTCAATTTCTTCGGCCGATGACGTCCAATCCAAGAAATCTGGCATTTGGCAAAAATCATAATAAGCATGTCCGAAATTCACATATTGATCGCCATATGGATAAGCCGTATAAGTATGATATCCAGTTCCACTCTTTGGCCACTGCCAATAATACATGATTTGCGACATCGCAGTTGCCACACAACCTGCATACACATGATAATTAGGTCCTATCGAATCGACAGGACAAAGATTGTTGTACAATGCCGACTGGTTCCAAGTACACGTCAATAGGCGGGGCACCGAACGGGTAATTCTCTCATTGTTCAAACGGCCCGTCTCTGCAAGACGATTCCAATCAAAGATTGCCTCATCAGTTCGGACTTCATTATTCTCAACCATTTGAGCAAAACCGGCCTTGAAGTTGCGTTCAAACGACTTGAGGCCATCAGGCATATCTATTTCAGTGAAACTTCTCTCCGTTGAATAACCTAAAATGGGACGCATACGGTCGTCAGCCGAAACGAGGACAAAACCTTGGGGCTGCAACGAGAAAGCATAGAAAACAGGCATGCCATCTTCGGAAGTCGCGGTATAACTCAGCACTGCATCGGATGATTTCTGCGCAGTGCTATTATTCATGAATTTAATACCCAACGACTTAGCCGTTTCAACGTCAACAGGTTTGGCATTCAACACACCAAGTCCAAGAATTGCGAATACAAGAAGAAAAATAGCTTTTCTCATAACGATAAAATTAAAATCCACCAATACAAAATACTACATGTCTGCATTTTGCACTAACACAAAATGCTCGGAATCATTATCCTTAGGAACATAACCTTGGTCGTATACGAAGTGATACTCAGCCCCTGCCTTTGTGCGATAAACATGGGTAAAGTATTTGAAATCGAACGCCTTATCCACCAATTGCTGTCTTGAGACAAAGCCTTTCCCATTCGGATTCAGCTCCTGCAAAATATTATAATTTCGAGCTAAGATAGCATTGATGTTTCTCACCACGTTGATTTGCTTGTGGTTTTTCTCGTAGTTATAACTGTTACGGCATGAATCGCAGCAGAATTTCTTATCAACACGGCCGATTATCGGTTCACCACAGTAGAGGCATTTTTTCTGTTCTTCCATGATATTTAGCGTTTTATGGTTTATTTAGTGAATACGTATTGCAATATATTGGCTCCCATGCGCAAGGCCTGCGTGCGGATTTCTTGTGAGTCGTGGTGCACACGTTGGTCTTCCCAACCATCACCGAGGTCGCATTCGTAAGTGAAAATGCACACCAGACGGCCATTGTAAATCAATCCGAAAAGTTGTGGAGCCTTGTTGTCGTGTTCATGAACCTTAGGCAAACCATTAGGAAATGAATACGGCGACTTGAAAATCTCATGTGAATAAGGCAACTCAACAAAATCCAATTCAGGGAAAACCTTTTTCATTTGCGGTTCGATGAACTTGCGAATGCCATAGTTGTCGTCAATATGAAGAAATCCACCGCCAATCAGATAGTTACGAAGATTTTGCGCTTCGGCAGCATCAAAAGTCACATTGCCATGGCCCGTCATATAGACGTATGGATAATTGAACAAATCTGGACTTGAAGGCTCAACGGTCGGCACATTGGGATTGATGTCCGTTCCTATCTCCTGATTACAGAAGCGCACCAAGTTGGGCAACGATGTCGGATTGCCATACCAGTCGCCGCCACCACGATATTTCAGCAAGGCGATGTTCATCTGTTGGGCTTGTGCCGCAACAGAAAACATCACTAACAATATGGCAATCAGCTTCTTCATTTCATTTGATTGATAAGTTGAATCGTATGGCAAGCTACCATAGCAGCCGTTTCGGTACGCAGACGGGCATCGCCCAAACTGCATGGCACAAAACCATTTTCCTTGGCCAAAGCAACTTCTTCGGGACTGAAATCACCTTCTGGACCTATCAGCACAAGCACGTTTTCACCTTTATTATATAAGTCACAAAGGCAATCCTTCACATCATCGTCAATCCAAGCGATAAACTTCTGGCCATCAAATGGTTGCTTGACAAGTTTCTCGAACGAAACCAAGTCATCAATCTTTGGCAATCGTGACTTGATACTCTGCTTCATGGCAGCGACCATCACCTTTTCGAAACGCTCCACGTTGGCCACACGACGTTCAGAATGGTAGGAAGTGAAAAGTCGCACCCGGTCGATACCTATTTCAGTGGCTTTTTCAAGAAACCACTCCGTACGTTCGTTCAGTTTGGTAGGTGCAATAGCGATTTCAAGGTTGAAGCCCCAGTGATCATACCCTTTGCGTTTGTTTGTCAAGTTGGCCGAAGCGCGTTTTGGCAGCGCCTCAACCAATTCGGCATCGAAGAGGAAGCCTTCGCCATTGGTCACGCAAAAATGTTCGCCTTCTGTCATGCGAAGCACCTTGACGCAGTGTTTCGACTCGTCTTCCGAAAGCGTCGTCAAGCCTTCGTCGGCACCGGGTATGTAGAAGACATTCATGATTACATTCTTTCAGGCATTCCAATGCCGAGCAGTTCTGAAGCATTGCGCAGCAAGGCAGCAACCATAGCACAGATTTGCAGACGGAACTCACGGCGTTCCACATCGGCCGACTCCTTCAGAATCGGACATTCTTGGTAGAACTGGTTGAATTCCTTGGCCAAATCGAAGATGAAATTGGCAATCATGGCAGGACTGCGGTTTTCCGAAGCTTGGTTCAACACCATTGGCCAACCGTACATCATCACGATGATTTCCTTTTCCTTAGGCTGCAAGTCATTCATTTTGACCTCGTTGCCAAGTTCAACGCCCATATCTTTGGCTTTGCGCAAAATCGAGCAGATACGCGCATGGGTATATTGCACAAACGGGCCCGTATTACCATTGAAATCAATGGATTCAGCAGGATTGAAGAGCATGGTCTTCTTTGGGTCAACCTTGAGGATGAAATACTTCAAGGCACCCAAACCGATGGTATGATACAGCTTATCAGACTCTTCTGGCGACAAATCCTTTGCTTTACCAAGTTCGTCGGAAACCGATTTGGCTGTTGCCACCATCTCGTCCATGAGATCGTCGGCATCCACCACGGTGCCTTCGCGCGACTTCATCTTGCCGTTAGGCAATTCCACCATACCGTAGGAAAGGTGTTCAATATCATTACCCCATTCACGGCCCAAACGCACCAAGACACGTTTCAACACATCGAAGTGGTAAATCTGTTCATTACCAACAACATATATCAGTTTTTCAGGGTCATATTCCTTCACGCGAAGTTGGGCCGTACCCAAATCTTGGGTCATATACACCGAGGTACCATCGCGACGCAGCAGGAGTTTTTCGTCCAAACCTTCGTCACGCAAGTCGCACCACACCGAGTTGTCATCGCGGCGATAAAGCACACCTTTTTCAAGGCCTTCTTGCACCAACGACTTACCCAACAAATAGGTCTGCGATTCGTAATAAATCTTTTCGAAGCTCACACCTAAACGCTTGTAAGTCACATCGAAGCCATTATACACCCATTGGTTCATCATTTCCCAAAGCTGACGCACTTCTGGATCGTTGGCTTCCCATTTCACCAACATTTCTCGAGCTTCGTTCATCAAAGTGGATTGGCTTTCGGCTTTGGCTTTGGCTTCTTCTTGCGCTTTCTCATCAAGTTGGTCATAGTTTTCAGGAAGCAACGACTTCACTTCCTTCTTGAATTCCTTGTCAAACAAGACATAGAAATCGCCAATCAAGTGGTCGCCTTTCTTGCCAGTTGATTCAGGTGTGCAGCCATTGCCCCACTTCTTCCAAGCGAGCATACTCTTGCAGATGTGGATACCTCTGTCGTTCACCAAGTTGACGCGCACCACATTCTTGCCGTTGGCCTTCATGATTTCTGAGACACTCCAACCCAAAAGGTTGTTACGGATGTGACCCAAATGCAAAGGCTTGTTGGTGTTTGGCGAAGAATATTCCACCACTACTGATTTGCCTGAAATTTCCTTGCGGCCATACAACTCCTTGTCGTGGTTTTCGGCAAAGAAATTCAGCCAGAAACGATCAGAAATCAAGATATTAAGAAAGCCCTTCACTACATTGAAGTTAGCTATCATCTCAGATTCCTTCATCATCTCGTTACCCATTTCTTCTGCCAACTGTTCGGGCTTGCGTCCGGCCAGTTTCAAGAAAGGGAACACAACGATAGTGAGGTCGCCTTCAAATTCAGGACGAGTCTTCTGGAAATTAACTTGTTGAACGGGCGGCTCTTGGCCGTAAAGATTTGTAAATGACTTTATAAATAACTGTCTAAGTATTTCTTCTAACATTTGAATAAGATTTAATTGCACAAAAATAGTGATTTTTTCGCTCAAAAAGATAAAAAAATGTATTTTTGCGGCTTGATGAACAACTTAATCAAATCACTGGAAAGCATTGCAAAAAAGGAATCAATAGATTCCATTGATTTGAATTTCATTTATTTACATATTGACGGTCAAACTATTGGCCGTCTTTTTTTTGTCGAAAACAATACTAAACCTATACGCCTATGTCAATTTCACTGAAAAACCGTAGCCTGATTTCGATCAGCGACTACACACCGGAAGAAATCTGCCATGTTTTGGACATCGCTGAAGACTTCGAGAAGAACCCACATCAGAACCTGCTCAACGGTCGCATCATCGCTTCGTTGTTCTTCGAGCCTTCAACCCGCACACGCCTCAGTTTCGAGACCGCCATCCAGCTTCTGGGCGGCAACGTCATCGGATTCAGCAGCACTTCGGGCACCAGCATCCAAAAAGGCGAATCATTGGCCGACACCATCACTATGGTAGCTAGCTATGCTGACCTCATCGTCATGCGCAACCCTATCGAAGGCTCAGCTCGTTTTGCCTCCGAAGTATCAAAAGTGCCGATCATCAACGCCGGCGACGGTGCCAACCAGCACCCTACCCAATGCATGCTTGACCTTTATAGCATCCGCAAGACTCAAGGTACACTTAAAAACCTGGAAATCACCCTTGTCGGTGACTTGAAATATGGTCGCACCGTTCACAGCCTCGTCGAAGCCATGTGCAACTTCAACGCTAAATTCAACCTCGTCTCCCCTGTCGAACTGAAACTCCCGAGCGTTGTGAAGCAGCACATCAAGGACGCAAATCTTGAATACAACCAATACACTGAGTTGGAAGATGCCATCCCACATTCCGACATCATCTACATGACCCGTATCCAACGCGAGCGTTTCCCAGATCCTGAAGAATACGAGAGAGTGAAGAACTCGTATGTGCTTCGCAACTATATGCTCGAAAACTCGAAGCCAAACTGCCGAGTGCTGCACCCACTGCCACGCGTCAACGAAATCCATGTCGACGTAGATGCCAATCCAAAGGCCTACTATTTCCAGCAAGCACAAAACGGCGTGTATGCTCGTCAAGCACTCATCGCTTCCATTCTGGGACTCAAATAATCACCAATCAAATAATTGAAATCATTCAAACTATGGAAAAAAGAAAAGAATTGATCGTTTCCGCCATTGAAAACGGAACCGTTATCGACCATATCCCAACCGACAAGGTGTTTCAAGTCGTGAAAATCTTGGGCTTGGAAAAAGTGAACAACCCTATCTATTTCGGCACCAATCTCGAAAGCAAGAAATACGGCACCAAGGGTATCATCAAGATTTCTGACAAGTTCTTTGAACCCGAAGAAATCAACAAGATTGCCTTAGTAGCTCCTACCGCTTCTTTGATTGAAATCAAGGACTACGAAGTCGTCAACAAGCAAACCGTCAGCATTCCTGAAAAAGTCGAGCATATCGTCAAGTGCTTCAATCCGAACTGCATCACCAACAAAGAGCATGACGTTCCGACCAAGTTCACCGTCGTGAAAGATGCAAAGGGAGAAACGAAATTGCATTGCCACTACTGCGAAAAGAACACTGCATTAGACCAATTAGAATTCATATAATCTAATGACAATGAAGAAGATTTGGATTGTCATCGTGGCCATTGTAGCGATTATCCTACTTTGGGGTATTTCGACCTACAATTCGCTGGTCAAAAAGCAAGAAGCTGTCACAACCGCATGGGGACAAGTGGAAAACGTGTACCAACGACGCGCCGACCTAGTTCCCAACCTCGTTGCAATTGTCAAGCAATATTCAGAATACGAACAAGGAACGTTGGTAGCCGTCACTGAAGCACGTTCTAAAGCAATAGCCTCCAACATCAACATCGACGAAGTTGACGACCTGGCTTCTTTTGAAGTTGCACAAGATGGTCTCTCGCAATCCTTAGGTCGTCTTCTCGTGACCATTGAAGATTACCCAGACCTGAAAGCCAACGAGGAGTATCTTGCCCTTCAAGCCCAACTGACAGGCTGCGAAAATCGCATCGTTGTCGAGCGTGAGAGGTTCAACGAGACGGCAAAAGCCTACAACCAGAAAATTCGCCGTTTTCCAAGTAACCTCATAGCCAATATGTTCGGATTCGAAAAACGGGCCTACTTCGAGGCACTTTCCGAAAACGCAGATACAGCACCCAAGACTTTCTAAATCAAAGTTGTTCAACAAAAAAAACGAGCGGATTCAAGAATCCGCTCGTTTTTCATTTCTATCAGCCTCACAATTACGCCATAGCCGTTGGACCTCCCATATTAAATGGAATGGTATCACCACTTTCCTTGATTTGGCCATATTGCTGCTCATATTTGGAAATGTTGTCAGCCAAAGCCTTATATAAGCGCTTTGCATTTTGAGGAGTCATGATAATTCTCGATCTCACCTTTGCTTTTGGATTTCCAGGCAACATTTGCGCAAAATCAACGACAAACTCCATTGGAGAATGAGTAATGATGGCTATATTTGAGTATTTGCCTTCAGCGACGTCGTCGTTTAACTCGATATTTATTTGATTGTTTTTCTGATTGTTATCCATGATGCGATTTTGTTTTTAAACAAAAGTGGGAACAAGTCAAACGGCTGCTCCCACTTTTAGCGTTAATGATTAGTTATTGGCTTGTTCATTCAATGAATCGTATTCCTCACGCGATGCAACGAGCAAGTCTTCGTATTCACGCAAGCCGGTTCCTGCAGGAATCTTGTGGCCCACGATAACATTTTCCTTCATACCCAGCAGGTAGTCAGTCTTAGCAGCGATGGCAGCGTTGGTCAACACCTTGGTGGTTTCCTGGAAGGAAGCAGCGGAGATGAAGCTTTCGGTAGCCAAAGCGGCACGGGTGATACCTTGCAGGATCTGCGTAGCGGTGGCTGGCTTAGCAGGACGAACGGTCGGCAGAGCCATATCCTTACGCTTCAAGGCTGATTGCTCCTCGCGCAACTTCATGGCCGAAATGATCTGACCCTTATGAAGTGTTTCGGAAGCACCTGGATCTTCAACATAGAACTTGCCAAAGATTTCATCGTTTTCTTCTTGGAATATCAACTTGTTAACCAAGTCGCCTTGCAAGAAACGAGTGTCACCAGGTTCGATGATTTCGACCTTACGCAGCATCTGGCGGACGATGACTTCGAAGTGCTTATCGTTAATAGTAACACCTTGTTCACGATACACGCTTTGGGCTTCGTTAACGATATATTCTTGCACCTTCATTGGACCCATGATAGCCAAAATGCTAGCTGGAGTAATAGCGCCTTCCGACAGAGGTTGACCTGCTTTCACGAAGTCGTTCTCTTGAGCCAAGATCTGCTTCGAAGTTGGGATGAGATAGCGTTTTTCTTCGCCGGTCTTTGCCGTAACGACAACCTCACGGTTACCACGCTTCAGTTTCTTCTCCAGGTGAACTTCACCATCGATTTCGGAAACGATAGCTGGATCGATAGGATTACGAGCCTCAAAGAGTTCCTGAACACGTGGCAGACCACCGGTGATATCACCACCGCCCGAAACGTTACGAGGAATTCTGACCAGCTGAGCGCCAGCTGCGATCACATCGTCTTCTTCAACAACAACGTGAGCATCGACAGGCAAGTCATAGGAAACGATGACAGAACCTTCATTGTCGACAATGTCAATAAGCGGGTTCTTAGCGCCTCTCTTACCTTCAATAACGACTCGCTCGTTAAAGCCAGTTTCAGCGATGGTTTCTGAACGATAAGTGGTTCCCTCGATCAAATTCTGGAAACGGACCTTACCGGCATATTCGGAAACGATGGTAGCGTTATATGGATCCCATTCGCAAATCTTGTCACCCTTCTTCACTTGGTCGCCGTCCTTGAAGTACAACTTGGCGCCATAAGGGATGTTTGTCGTCATCAGAACGACATTGGTATTGTTATCGTGCAACTTAAGTTCGGCTGAACGACCGATGACGACTTGATATTTCACGCCATCCTTTTCGGCTTCAACGGAACGGAGTTCGTCGATTTCGAGATAACCATCATATTTGGCATCGGTGCTGTTGGCCACCAAACCCTTTGATGCCTTACCACCTTGGTGGAAGGTACGAAGAGTCAGCTGTGTACCAGGTTCACCGATTGACTGAGCAGCGATAACGCCTACGGCTTCACCCTTCTGCACCAATTTGCTGGACGAAAGATTACGACCATAGCAGTTAGCGCAAACACCACGTTTTGATTCGCAAGTCAACACGGAACGGATTTCAACGTTTTCCAAAGGTGACTCATCAATAGCTTCAGCCAAAGCCTCATTGATTTCGACGCCACTACCAACGATAAGTTCACCCGTTTGAGGATGGAACACATCATGCAAGGCAACACGGCCAAGGATGCGGTCATAGAACAAGGAGTGCTTCCCTGGTTCTTTTTGTTCTTCACCACGCGAAATATTCATACCACGCAAAGTGCCGCAGTCCTTTTCGGTGATGATGACATCGTGTGCCACGTCAACCAAACGACGGGTCAAGTAACCAGCGTCAGCGGTCTTCAGAGCGGTATCTGCCAAGCCCTTACGAGCACCGTGAGTAGAAATGAAGTATTCCAAAACCGACAGTCCTTCTTGGAGGTTCGACAAAATTGGGTTTTCAATAATTTCAGAACCACCAGAGCCAGCCTTCATAGGCTTAGCCATCAGACCTCTCATACCGCACAACTGCGAGACCTGGTTATCAGAACCACGAGCTCCAGAGTGCAACATCATATATACAGGGTTGAAACCTTGGTCATCACTCGAAAGCACTCTCATCACTTCCTTGGTCAGCTTAGCATTCACATCCGACCACAAGTCAACGATTTGGTTGTAGCGTTCGTTAGGACCCATAAGACCCATGTTCTCGTTCTCACGGATTTCAGCCACAGTTGCATTAGCATCAGCGATAAGTTTGCTCTTCAGTTCTGGGACAAGCACGTTACCCAAGTTGAAGGACAAACCGCCTTTATATGCTTGATAATAACCCATGTTCTTGATATCATCCAAGAACTTTGTCGTGATGGCTGTACCTTCCAAGCGAACCATATCACCCACGATGGTACGGAGCGACTTCTTGGTCAACAGTTCGTTGATAAAGCCAAAGTCATCAGGAACAACAGTATTGAAGACCACACGACCGACGGTGGTATCCACCATCTTGTTAACGAGTTTACCGTTCTCGCGGACATTCACTCTAACCTTGATGTTAGCATGCATGTCAGCACGACCTTCATTATGAGCTATTATGACCTCTTCAGGTGAATAGAATCTCATACCCTCACCCTTGATTGGATGTTCTGGAGTGCTCGTACGAGGCTTGGTGATGTAGTACAAACCCAAGACCATGTCTTGTGAAGGCAGGGTAATAGGAGCACCATTTGCAGGGTTAAGGATATTGTGTGAAGCCAGCATCAAAATCTGGGCTTCAAGAACTGCAGCATTACCAAGAGGTACGTGAACAGCCATCTGGTCACCATCGAAGTCAGCATTAAATGCAGTACAAACCAATGGGTGCAAACGGATAGCCTTACCTTCAATCATGATAGGCTGGAAGGCCTGGATACCCAAGCGGTGCAGCGTAGGAGCACGGTTCAGCAAGATTGGGTGACCTTTAAGGACATTCTCAAGGATATCCCAAATCACTGGTTCCTTGCGTTCAACGATCTTCTTTGCCGACTTGACGGTCTTCACCATGCCGCGTTCGATAAGCTTGCGGATAATAAATGGCTTGAACAATTCAGCAGCCATATCTTTTGGCAAACCACATTCGTTCATGTGCAAATCAGGACCGACAACGATAACGGAACGACCTGAATAGTCGACACGCTTACCGAGCAAGTTCTGACGGAAACGACCTTGCTTACCTTTCAGGCTGTCGCTCAACGACTTCAGTGGGCGGTTCGAATCAGTCTTCACAGCACTCGACTTGCGAGAATTGTCGAACAATGAATCGACAGCTTCCTGCAGCATACGCTTTTCGTTACGCATGATGACATCAGGAGCGTTGATTTCCATCAAGCGCTTCAGACGGTTGTTACGGATGATGACACGACGATAGAGGTCGTTCAAATCGGAGGTAGCAAAACGGCCACCATCCAACGGGACGAGAGGTCTCAACTCTGGAGGGATAACCGGTACAACCTTCACAATCATCCATTCAGGACGATTCTCGATATGCTTATTGGCTTCACGGAAGGCTTCAAAAACTTGAAGACGTTTCAGCAAATCTTGCTTCTTCTGTTGAGCTTTAGCCTCATTGGCTTCTGCACGAAGTCTATCGGCTTCTTCATCGATATTCAAGCGTTGGAGCAAGTCGTAGATAGCTTCAGCGCCCATCTTTGCGATGAACTTATTGGCGTCATCCTCTGGAAGATACTGATTTTCGATAGGAAGACTTTCCATCAAAGCCAGATACTGTTCTTCCGTCAAGAATTCCAACTTAGTGACCTTACGGCCTTCGTTATCGTCAGGAATAGCTTGACCTTCAAGAGCACCACCTTGAATAACGACATAGCGTTCGTAATAAATGATGGCATCAAGCTTCTTGGTAGGGATGCCCAACAATGCACCAATCTTATTAGGAAGCGAACGGAAATACCATATATGAGCGACAGGCACCACCAAAGAAATGTGGCCCATACGTTCACGTCTGACTTTCTTTTCAGTCACTTCGACACCGCAATGGTCGCAGATGATATTCTTATATCTGATGCGCTTGTACTTACCGCAATGGCATTCCCAGTCCTTAGTAGGTCCAAAAATCCTTTCGCAGAACAAGCCACCTATTTCTGGTTTATAGGTGCGGTAGTTGATGGTTTCAGGTTTCAAAACCTCACCATGCGAACGTGCAAGAATGGATTCAGGAGAAGCCAAACTGACGGTAATGCTATCGAAGTTGCTATTTATTGTGTTATTGACCATTATGTTACAATATTATTTTCAGGACTTGTTCAACATCAATTCAAGACTTTGCCATCCTTATCTTTAAAGGTGATTTCAAGGCCTAAACCGCGCAATTCGTGGATCAACACATTGAACGATTCTGGGAGGCCCGGAACTGTCATGTTCTCGCCCTTGACGATAGCTTCATAAGCCTTAGCACGGCCATTGACATCGTCGGACTTGACGGTAAGGATTTCTTGCAGCACATTGCTGGCGCCAAATGCTTCAAGAGCCCAAACTTCCATTTCACCAAAACGCTGACCACCGAATTGGGCTTTACCACCCAAAGGCTGTTGGGTAATCAGTGAGTATGGTCCAATAGAACGAGCGTGCATCTTGTCGTCAACCATGTGGTGCAGTTTCAGCATATAGATGTAGCCAACGGTAGCAGGTTGGTCGAAAGGCTCACCTGTTTCGCCATCGTACAACTGCATGCTGCCATTCTCTGGCAAACCTGCTTGGCGCATATATTCGTTGATCTCTTCCAATGAAGCACCATCGAAAATAGGTGTAGCGAACTTCAGGCCCAATTCATGGCCGGCCCAACCGAGCACGGTTTCGTAAATCTGACCCAAGTTCATACGCGAAGGCACACCCAGAGGGTTCAACACGATATCAACAGGAGTACCATCAGCCAAGAATGGCATGTCTTCGGCACGCACAATCTTAGAAACAATACCCTTGTTACCGTGACGACCAGCCATCTTATCACCAACCATAAGCTTGCGCTTCTTAGCAACATAGACCTTAGCCATCTGGACAATACCAGTAGGCAATTCGTCACCGACGTCAGTCACATATTGTTCACGGTTATACTTACCTTCTATCTCCTTATATTTGATAGAATAGTTATCGATGGTAGTGCCTATCAATTTGTTGACCTTTTCGTCACCTGTCCACTTGTTCGGGTTAACGGTCATGAAATCGATTTCCATCAAAGCCTTGGCCGTAAACTTCACCTTCTTCTGGATAAGGATCTTCTTGAAGTTGTCGTACACACCAGCTGAAGTATGGCCATTCAGGATGGTCATAAGTTTTTCAACCAGGACAGTCTTCAAATTCAACAAATCCTTAGCTTTCAATGCATTGTTCTTCTCTCTCTCTTCTTTATCCTTAGCTCTGGCCTTTCTGTCTTTTTGGACATGGGAGAACAAGCGCTTGCCAATAACAACACCCTTCAAAGATGGGGTACCCTTCAAGGATGCATTCTTGACATCACCTGCCTTATCACCAAAGATAGCTCTCAAGAGTTTCTCTTCTGGAGTAGGATCGGTTTCACCCTTAGGCGTAATCTTACCAATCAGGATGTCGCCCTCCTTAACTTCAGCACCGACACGGATCAAACCGTTTTCGTCCAAATCCTTAGTAGCATCAGCGCTAACATTTGGAATATCGTTGGTGAGTTCCTCCAAACCACGTTTGGTATCACGCACTTCGGTGGTGAATTCCTCAATGTGTATTGAGGTGAACAAGTCTTCCTTGACGATGCGTTCCGAAACGACGATAGCATCCTCATAGTTATAACCCTTCCAAGGCATGAATGCAACCTTCAAGTTGCGACCCAATGCCAAGTCACCATTCTGGGTGCCGTAACCTTCTGTCAAGATTTGGCCCTTCACCACATGATCGCCACGGCGCACAATAGGTTTGATGTTGATGCTGGTGTTTTGGTTCGTACGGACATATTTGGTAAGTTCATACGTCTTTTCGTCGCCATCAAAGCTAACCAGACGTTCCTCATCAGAGCGGTTATATTTAATCTTGATGGTCTTTGAATCAGAGAACACAACTTCACCATCGCCTTCAGCGGTGATAAGGACGCGTGAATCTCTAGCGACATAGCTTTCAATACCCGTACCAACAATTGGGCTTTCTGGATTCATCAAAGGCACAGCCTGACGCATCATGTTCGAACCCATCAAGGCACGGTGAGCATCATCGTGTTCCAAGAATGGAATCAGCGAAGCTGCGATAGATGAAATCTGGTTAGGACCGACATCAATCAAGTTAATCTCTTCAGGAGAAACGATAGGATAATCGGCGATATGACGAGCTTTGATTTCTTTTTCGGTGAAGCATCCGTTTTCATCGACAGGCGTAGTGGCCTGAGCGATGATTTGGTCCTCTTCAAGTTCTGCGGTCAGGTAGACAGGTGGATTGTCGAAATCGACCTTACCGTTTTCTACCTTATGATATGGGGTTTCGATAAAGCCCAAGTCATTGATTTTAGCAAACACGCAAAGTGAGGAGATCAGACCGATGTTAGGACCTTCAGGGGTTTCGATGGTGCACAAACGGCCATAGTGCGTATAGTGAACGTCACGCACTTCGAAGCCTGCACGGTCGCGCGACAGACCACCAGGACCCAAAGCGGAAATACGACGTTTGTGCGTAATTTCCGACAGAGGATTGGTTTGGTCCATGAACTGCGACAGCTGGTTGGTACCAAAGAATGAATTGATGACCGACGACAAACTCTTGGCGTTGATCAAATCGGTTGGGGTGAACACTTCGTTGTCACGCACATTCATTCTTTCGCGAATGGTACGAGCCATACGAGCGAGACCCACGCCAAATTGTGCCTGGAGTTGTTCACCGACGGTACGGATACGGCGGTTGCTCAAGTGGTCGATATCATCGATTTCAGCCTTGTGGCTCAAAAGTTCAACCAAATACTTGATGATAGCGATGATATCTTCCTTGGTAAGCACTCTGACATCAGCTGGGATGTCGAGGTTAAGCTTGCGGTTGATACGGTAACGACCGACCAAACCCAAGTCGTATCTCTTATCGGAGAAGAACAACTTCTCGATGATGCCACGAGCCGTTTCCTCATCGGGCGGTTCAGCGTTGCGCAATTGGCGATAAATATATTCGACAGCTTCCTTTTCGGAATTGGTAGTATCTTTCTGGAGGGTGTTGAAAATGACTGAATAGTCAGACATTTTCTCATTTTCATTTTGTCCAGCCTCGCAATGTAGCAAGATGGTCTTCACGCCAGCATCCATGATCTTCTGGATGTGTTCTTCTTGAAGCTCGACATCACGGTCAAGGATAAGCTGGTTACGTTCGATGGAGACGCATTCGCCAGTATCTTCATTAACGAAATCTTCAGTATAGGTATGAAGCACACGAGCGGCCAAACGACGACCCAAGACACGCTTCAAACCGGCCTTCGTAACCTTGACTTCTTCAGCAAGGTCGAAAATGTCGAGGATGTCCTTATCGGTTTCAAATCCGATAGCACGAAGCAGCGTGGTAATGGGCAACTTCTTCTTACGATCGATGTAAGCATACATCACATTGTTGATGTCGGTAGAGAACTCCATCCACGAGCCCTTGAAAGGAATGATACGGGCTGAATAGAGAAGTGTACCATTAGTGTGCATGCTCTGACCGAAGAAGACACCAGGTGAGCGGTGCAATTGAGAGACCACGACACGTTCGGCACCATTGATCACAAAGGTACCACGGGGCGTCATATAAGGGATCTTACCCAGATAGACGTCCTGAACCACGGTCTCGAAATCTTCATGTTCCTCATCATTGCACGAAAGCTTAAGTTTAGCCTTCAAAGGAACACAGTATGAAACTCCACGTTCGATGCATTCCGGAATACTATAGACAGGGGCATCAATATAATAATCCAAGAATTCTAAAGTGAAATTGCCTCTTGCGTCAGTGATAGGGAAGTTCTCAGAAAAAACCTTATACAGACCTTCGTTTTTTCTGTTGTCCGGATTGGTCTCCAGTTGGAAGAAATCGCGGAAAGATTGAAGCTGAATATCAAGAAAATCAGGATATTCGAAAGGCTTCTTTATTGACGCAAAACTAATTCTTTCAGTTGTTTTTGTTGCCAAAGTATTAAATTTTTTAGGTGAAAAAAAGGAAAGACGAACGAAAATTTCGGGTGCTTATCGATATAAGCGAAAAATCGGCACAAACCTCAGCCCCTTTTGGGGACTGAGGTTGAATGCCGTTAATGCGGAAATAAATCCTAATTATTTCACTTCGACTTCTGCACCAGCTTCTTCGAGTTGAGCCTTGAGTGCATTAGCTTCGTCTTTGCTCACGCCTTCCTTGATAGCCTTAGGAGCTGCGTCAACGAGTTCCTTAGCTTCCTTCAGACCGAGGCTTGTGAGTTCTTTCACCAATTTGACGACTGCCAACTTTTGAGCGCCAGCGTTCTTCAAGATGACATCGAAAGAAGTCTTTTCTTCAGCAGCGGCGGCTTCACCACCAGCAGCAGGAGCAGCAACTGCAACAGCAGCAGCAGCAGGTTCAATACCGTATTCTTCTTTCAAAATGGTAGCGAGTTCGTTTACTTCCTTCACGCTAAGATTCACTAATTGTTCAGCAAAAGCTTTAAGATCTGCCATTTTACTTTTATTTTTAAATTGTTAATAATTGACTTTTTATTTGCGGATGCAATACATCCATTTGTTTATTCTGGTTTTTCAGAGAGGGTTTCAAGAATACCACTCAACTTGTGGCCACCGCTTTGCAATGCGCTAATAACGTTCTTAGCAGGCGATTGCAACAGAGCAATGACTTCGGCAATGAGGTCGTTCTTCGACTTGATGTTGCACAGGGCTTCGATCATATTGTCACCCACATAGCAGCATTCTTCGATGAAAGCGCCCTTCAGGATAGGACGGTCGCTGGTCTTACGGAAGTTCTTGATCAGTTTTGCAGGAGCGTTACCGGTCTCGCAGAACATGACTGCTGTAGAACCCTTAAGAACATCGTAAAGATCGTTGTAATCTTTACCCATTTGTTGCATGGCCTTTTGGAAAAGGGCGTTCTTGACGACGAGCATTTTAATACCGCTGTTAAAGCATTGTCTTCTCAACTGACTTGTCTTTTCAGCATTAAGATCTGAAACGTCGGTCAGATAGAAATTAGGACAAGCTTGCAATTCGCTGAGCATGGAATCGATGAGGACTTGTTTATCTTCTTTTCTCATTTCAATTTTCCTTTCAAAAATTAGATACTAACAGATTTAACATCGATTTGCACACCTGGACTCATAGTGCTAGAGATATAGACACTCTTCATGTAGGTACCTTTAGCAGCTGCTGGCTTCAACTTGATAACGGTTTGGATAAGTTCCTTGGCGTTATCAAAAATTTGTTCAGGAGAGAAACTGACTTTTGCGACTCCGGCGTTGATGATACCGTACTTGTCGACCTTGAAGTCGATCTTACCGGCTTTAACTTCTTGAACAGCCTTTGCGACATCCATCGTAACAGTGCCAGTCTTTGGGTTTGGCATCAATCCACGGGGACCGAGGATACGGCCAAGAGCACCAACTTTAGGCATGATGTTAGGAGTAGTGATCACAACGTCAATATCGGTCCAACCTTCCTTAATCTTCTGGATGTATTCATCCAAGCCGACGTAATCTGCACCAGCGTCTAAAGCTTCCTGAGCCTTGTCCGGATTGCAAAGAACCAGAACGCGCACGACTTTACCAGTACCGTGAGGCAGTGTCACAGAACCACGAACCATTTGGTTGGCCTTACGTGGGTCGACACCCAAACGGATGTTCAAGTCAACTGAAGCATCAAATTTGGTGTAAGTGATTTGTTTTACGATATTAACCGCTTCACTCAAGGAGTAACTCTTGCTTTTGTCGAACTTAGCTAAAGCTTCTTTCCGTTGTTTAGTAACTTTTGACATTTAACTAACTTTTTGTTTGTTCTACAAATGCATGAAAGACTTAATCTTTCTTTAAAGGTGATTCGCCTGTAATCTTCACGCCCATACTACGGGCTGTACCAGCTACCATTGACATAGCTGATTCAATAGTGAAGCAATTCATGTCCTTCATCTTGTTGGTGGCGATTTCACGAACTTGGTCCCAAGTCAACGAACCGACTTTCGAACGGTTAGGTTCCTTAGAACCGCCTTTGATCTTTGCCATCTCGATGATGGAAACTGCCACTGGGGAAGCCTTCACGATAAAATCGAAAGACTTGTCCTTGTAAACAGTGATGATGACTGGCAACACTTTACCAGCCTGATCCTGTGTACGAGCGTTGAACTGCTTGCAGAATTCCATAATATTCACACCCTTAGAACCCAATGCAGGACCTACTGGTGGAGCGGGATTCGCGGCTCCTCCTTTAATTTGCAGTTTAATTAATCCGCTTACTTCTTTTGCCATTTTTAAATTCTTCCTTTTTAATTGTTAGGCAACATTTAATACAATCCACAAACTTAGTTTTCCAACTTCACTTGAGAATAAGTCAGCTCCAATGGAGTCACTCTACCGAACAACTTAATTGCCACCTTGAGGATCTGTCTCTCAGTATTGACCTCTTCGATCGTACCACTGAAAGTGTTGAAAGGACCATCAGTAACGATGACATTCAAGCCTGGTTTGAATGGAACAGTATTTTCAGCTCCAAGGTTCTGCATCTCATCCATTCTGCCGAGAATACGATTCATCTCTTCAGCACGAACAGGAGCAGGTTCGGAGCCCTTACCATCACCCAAGAAACCAAGGACGTTAGGAACATCCTTAATCACATGGGCAACTTCACCATCCAAGATAGCCTCGACATAAACATAACCGGTGAAAAGGATACGCTCCTTAGTCACACGCTTACCATTTTTTACGTCGAAGTACTTCTCAGTAGGAATCAACACATTAAAGATACGATCTTGAAGATTAAGACGATTGATTTCGGATTCGAGGTATTCCTTAACCTTTTTCTCCTTGCCACCCATCGCCCTAACGACATACCATTTCTTTTCTGGAGTGTTGCTCATCTTCTTGCGAGATTAAAAAGCCAGTTTATAGATATACACCAAGATTCAATATACACTTAGAAGAGTTTGTAGAAAGCCTCCAGCAAGTGTTGAAAAGAAAAGTCCATCAAAAACACCACAATGGCGATAATCAGGGAAGCAATGGACACAACAATAACGCTACTCTGTAATTCTTTCCAAGTAGGCCAAGTCACCTTTTCCTTTAACTCGGTGTAGCATTCCTTAATGTAGTTTACTAGTTTCATCTTTTTATTGAACCTTATTTACAAAAAGCACGGGCGGAAAGGCTCGAACTCTCGACACTCGGTTTTGGAGACCGATGCTCTACCAACTGAGCTACGCCCGTAAATGTAGGGATAAGTGTTACCTCACCCCTACTTTATGATTTGATTTATTAATCGTCAATGATTTCGATAACTTGACCGGAACCAACGGTACGACCACCTTCACGGATAGCGAAGCGGAGACCCTTATCCATAGCGATTTCAGCGATCAGCTTAACATCGATAGTGACGTGGTCACCAGGCATAACCATTTCCATGCCGTCTGGGAGGGTGATTTCACCGGTAACGTCGGTGGTTCTGAAGTAGAATTGAGGACGATACTTGTTACGGAATGGAGTGTGACGGCCGTCTTCTTCCTTGCTCAGGACGTAGACTTGACCCTTGAAGTGGCTGTAAGGCTTCACCGAACCTGGCTTAGCGATAACCATACCACGGCGGATTTCGTCCTTGTCGATACCACGGAGCAACAGGCCAGCGTTATCGCCAGCTTCACCTTCGTCCAAAATCTTACGGAACATTTCAACACCGGTAACAACTGATTTCAGCTTTTCAGCACCCATACCGAGGATATCGACAGGATCACCAACGTGGATGACACCAGTTTCGATACGGCCGGTAGCAACGGTACCACGACCAGTGATTGAGAAGACGTCTTCGATAGGCATCAAGAAAGGTTTATCAACGGCGCGTTGTGGTTCTGGAATCCAGGTATCGCAAGCAGCCATCAATTCGTCGATCTTGCCAGTCCAAGCTGGGTCATCATTCAGAGCACCCAGAGCTGAGCCGCGGATGATAGGAGTATTGTCAGCATCGAATTCATACTTGCCAAGGAGGTCACGGACTTCCATTTCAACCAATTCGAGCAGTTCAGCATCATCAACAAGGTCGCACTTGTTCAGGAACACAACCAGACGAGGCACACCAACCTGACGAGCGAGCAGGATGTGCTCACGGGTTTGTGGCATAGGACCGTCGGTAGCAGCGACAACGATGATAGCGCCGTCCATTTGAGCAGCACCAGTAACCATGTTCTTCACGTAGTCAGCGTGACCAGGGCAGTCAACGTGAGCATAGTGACGATTTTCGGTTTGGTATTCAACGTGAGCGGTGTTGATGGTGATACCTCTTTCCTTTTCTTCAGGAGCTGAGTCGATTGAATCAAATGATTTGACTTCTGAAAGACCCATCTTTGCAAGGTGCAGGGTGATAGCAGCGGTCAAAGTGGTCTTGCCGTGGTCAACGTGGCCAATAGTACCAATATTGACGTGCGGTTTAGTTCTTTCGAATTTTTCTTTTGCCATTGTAATTTCTTTTATTTAAGGTGTTAAACTCTTTATTTTCTTACACAAAAAATCGAGCCGATGGGGAGAATTGAACTCCCGACCCCTTCCTTACCAAGGAAGTGCTCTACCGCTGAGCTACATCGGCTTGTTTCGTCATGAGCGGAAGACGGGGCTCGAACCCGCCACCTAAAGCTTGGAAGGCTTTCGCTCTGCCAAATGAGCTACTTCCGCTTGTCCGCTTTTGATTTCGTGGGGGAAGGTGGACTCGAACCACCGAACTCATCCGAGGACAGATTTACAGTCTGTTGCAATTGCCACTATGCGACTCCCCCTTGTTTCAAATAACAGAGCCGGTAGACGGACTCGAACCGCCGACAGGCTGATTACAAATCAGCTACTCTACCAACTGAGTTATACCGGCATCATTTTAAAGAACCGTTGCCCCTTTAAAAGAAGCACACCCCTCATCTCTGAAAAGGTGTGCAAAAATACATAGTTTTGTCGATATGACAATGCAATTTCTTCTTTTTTTTCAAAAAAAATCACATTTTTTAATCAACATACTGTTTATCAATATTTTATTATTTGACAAATTTACCTTTGTATTTCTCCAATTGCTTCTTTAATGCATCAACAGCAGTGTCAATTGACTCCTCAAAGGTCTTACTTTGCTTACTTGCGAAGAGGTCTTCGCCTTTCAACTCGAGCTTGATGTCGGCAATTTTGTTCTCTGGAGCGTCTGTGTTGTCGAGTTTGAGCGACACTTCGGCATTGATGACTTCGCTGTACTTAGCGCAAACTTTCTCTACTTTTTGGGTGATGAATTCTTCAAGTTTTTGATCAGCCTTGAAGTGAACTGAGTTAATCGTAACTTTCATAATTGATCCTTTCTTTTATTCACCCTTTCGGGTGGGCTTGTTTATGAATTTGTTTGAGTTGTTCTATAGTGACATGGGCATACACCTGAGTGGTGGCGAGATCTTCATGCCCAAGAAGTTTCTGTATGGCCACCAGACTAGCACCTTCGTCGAGCAGATGGGTGGCAAAGGTGTGCCGCAACACGTGCGGGCTCTTTTGCTTCAGCGACGTGATGTCTTCCAACATCTGATGCACCTTATTATATATAAAATAGGCGGTCATGGGTTCTCCTTTGTCGTTAAGCAGCAGAAAGTCGGCCCTCACTGGGAATTGCGCATCACGCAACTCTTGGTAGTGGCTGATCATCTCCACCAGGCTTTTTTGTAACGGAACAAAACGCTCTTTATTGCGCTTGCCGAGGATTTTAACTTTCAAGTCAAACTTGTCAATATCGCTATCACGGAGACCCCGCAGCTCGGCCTGACGCATACCCGTCTGATACAGCATCTCGAAAATCAGTTCGTCACGCCGGACTTCAAAGGTGTCTTCGTCAGAGAATTGTATCTTCTTGACATCACTCTCTGTGACGAACTTGACAACGGGTTTGGGTTGTTTCAAGGCCTTGATACTCGCCATAGGTGTCTTTTTGATGGCATCCTCGCGCAAACAATACTTGTAGAATGAACGCAGGGCCGAGATCTTGCGGTTGATGCTCCTATTGGCGTCGCCATCCTCCTTGAGCCTAACGATGAATGACTTAACCATGGGCGTCGTAGCTTGCACAAGGTCATCGGTCTCATATTCCGAAACCAGATAAGCTTGGAACTGTTCCAAGTCGCGGCGATAGGCTTGCAACGTGAGAACCGAATAGCGTTTCTCGGTTTCAAGATATACTATGAACTGGTCTATGGACATAAAAAAAACTTCGGTGTAAAATTAGTAATAAAAACTAATATACACCGAAGTTTTTCTAAAAAAATTATTTCCCTAGTCTGGCAAATTATTGATTAGCTTCAGCCTCACGGAGTTTCTGAACGTAGATAGCCTTCATCATGTTAGCACGGTGGATAACTGATGGCTTGTCGAATTGTTGACGCTTACGCAGTTCTTTCACGACGCCGGTCTTTTCATACTTTCTCTTGTAGCGCTTCAAAGCTTTATCAATGCTTTCGCCTTCTTTTACAGGAACAATAATCATTTTAAAACACTTCCTTCTTTTAAATGGTTAATACTAATTTGTTAGTTTTGAGGGCGCAAAAGTAGATAATTTTTCTTTACCGGCAACATTTTGAGAAAAAAAATTGTACATTTGCAAACACATACTAAGTTAATTACCCGCATTATTACAAGATAGTATTTCAATATTAACCTAATATCTAACAAATTAAATTATCAAAAAGAATGAAGAAAGTATTAGCAATCGTGGCTCTCATAGCCGTCATGTTCGTTTCCAAAAATGCGCAAGCACAATCAACCATTTATGCAGGTTATGCCCCCGAGACCTTTGTTACTGGTAGTTACAGCACCAACTATCAAGGTTTCTTTGCAGGCTTCACACAAAACATTAGTCTTAGTAAAGGTCTCAATGTTGCTGCAGGCGCTCAATTCCGTCTGAACACCAAGAGCGAGTCAAACACCACCTTTGGAATCACCACTTCCTCTAAAGAGAATCAATTCCTTATTGACGTGCCAATTTTGCTCAACTATGGCATTTCCGTCAATCGCGACATTACGATTTCTCCTTTTGTTGGTCCTATGTTTTCTCTTGCTTTGGCTGGAAGTACCCAAAGTTCGATTGGCAGCAGCAGTGTAACAACCAACTGGTATGGTGACAACAGCAACCTCAACCGTTTCAACCTCTACGCTACCTTTGGCGTTGACGTGAAGTTCAACCAATTCAATGTGTTTGGCGGTTATCGTTTGGGACTGATTGACATCAATAAAAGCAACAACATAACCGAGAAAACCAACGGTTTCTTTATTGGTCTTGGTTTCACCCTCTAACTCTAATTTTATAGATGAAACGAAAAGAGAGCGGCAAATGCCGCTCTCTTTTTCGTTTCAAAGATGACATCGATTATTCACCAAGTAAATGTTCAAACAGGAAGCTGTCAATCTTGGTGAACAGGTGCATGCGGCATTCGCCGTCACCGTATTCGTAACCACCATAGATGCCGTGGTTCTTGTTCGGGTAAATCATCAGGTCGAATTGCTTGTCGTTCGAGATCATGGCCTTGATGAGTTCCATGGCGTTCTGATAATGCACGTTATCGTCACCGCTGCCGTGGCAAAGGAGATAATTGCCCTTGATCATGGCGGTATTGTTGACCGGTGAATTCAAATCGTAACCGTCAGGATTTTCCTGTGGGGTGCGCATGAAACGCTCAGTATAGACATTGTCATAATAACGCCAGTTGGTGACAGGAGCCACCGAGACAGCTGTGCTGATGACCTCCGAGCCTTTGGTGATGCCGTTGGCAGCCATGAAACCACCATAGCTCCAGCCATAAATACCGATACGCTCTGCTTCGACGTAAGGCTTATTAGCCATGTACTTGGCGAGGGTAATCATGTCTTCGGTTTCGTATTTGCCGAGTTGCAGGTAGGTCATCTTCTTGAACATTTCGCCCTGAGCGCCGCTACCTCTATTATTAATAGACACACTGATGATGCCGTGTTGGGCAAGAAGTTGCATCCACCAGAAATCGCTATCGGCCCATGAATTGTTCACGGTCTGATAGCCAGGACCGCCGTAAACGTAAATCAAGACAGGATATTTCTTGTTCGGGTCGAAATCAGGAGGGAGAATCTGCCAAGCGTCAATTTCGGCTTGTGTTCCGTCAGGCATCACGAAAGCGGGGTCGCTGATGGTGAAGAACGACTTTTCGCCCAAATTGTAATCCTTAATCTTCTCGACAAGCTGGTGATTGTCCTCAAGCACACGCACTACCCTACCCTTCTTGTCGTAGAGCACATATTGGTTCGGATGGCTTGCCGTGGAGTTTATATTAATAAGGTATGAGAAGTCGTTACTGAAACGTGCGTTGTTGGTGCCTTCCAGACCTATCACCTCGCGGATGTTGCCTTTCAGGTCAACGGCATAAATCTGGCGTTCGATATGTGATTTCTTGGCTGCTTGGAAGAAGACTTCCTTGCCATCGAAACCATAGACCTTGGTCACATCCCAATTGCCATCGGTCAGTTGCTTGACGAGCGTACCGTCCATGAGGTACATGTAGATGTGGTTGTAGCCGCTCTTTTCGGAAGTCATCAGGAAGGTGTTGCCGTCATCGACGAAGGTCCAGTCGTCGGTGATGTCGATGTAATAATCGTTGGTTTCGTCGTAAAAAACGCGGCTTTCGCCAGTCGTGGCATTGGCGGCAAGGATTTCGAGATGATTCTGGTGGCGGTTGAGGCGCTGGATGGCCAAAGTGTTGGCATCCTTAGTCCAGCCGATGCGTGGCAGATAAATATCGGTTTCTTTGCCCGTGTCCATCTTCACGCTCTTGCCCGTTGCAAGGTCATAGACATAGACTTCAACGATGCTGTTGTCTTCACCAGCCTTCGGATACTTGAAGCTGTACCAATCTGGATAAAGGCCTTCGAATTCTTCCATCTGGAATTCCTTCACATTGGATTCGTCGAAGCGATAATAAGCGATTTTCTTGCTGTCGGGCGACCAATAGAAGCCCTGAGAGAAACTGAATTCCTCTTCATAGACCCAGTCGGGCGCACCATTGATGATGTGGTTGTATAGGCCATCGTTGGTGAATTGCTTTTCTTCGCCAGTAGCCAAATCCTTGATGAAAAGGTTGTTGTCGCGCATGAAAGCAACCTTGGTAGCATCGGGCGAGAAGGTGGCGAGACGTTGTTTGCCGTTTTCGGAAAGCGGCTGCAAGGTCTTGGCCTTCATGTCATAGACATAATAAGTGGCGTGGAACGAATGGCGGTAAATAT
This sequence comes from Bacteroidales bacterium, assembly GCA_045627065.1. Taxonomy (GTDB): domain Bacteria; phylum Bacteroidota; class Bacteroidia; order Bacteroidales; family F082; genus Limimorpha. Next base: position 64,760 of record JAZQMX010000016.1, read on the forward strand.
ACTCCATATCGGTGAGGCACAACACTTTGTCTTCATTCTGGCTCAATTCGTAATTCTGGAGACGGATAGGCTTCGATTCGCCAGGCAAAACGAGGTCGTTGAGGGAGAACAAGGTGTTCACCAACTTGCCGGTCTTGTAGTTGTAAATGTTGAGGGCACCTTTTTCGAAAGAGCCGTAGGTCTTACCATCTTTCATGGAGTTCATGCCACGGACGCTTTTTTGCGCGAAGGTAGAGCGCACATAAAGGTCTTCCAATTCAACATTTTTCTTTTCCTGGGCCGTAGCCGAAATTGTTCCGACGATAAGGAACAAGCTGAGTAGCAAATTTCTATAATTCATAACATTATAATTTGATGGGGCAAATATAGGGATTATTAGCGTATGACAAGGCAAAGGCAGGACAATATTTTCCGTTCTCAACGGCATCCTTTTGGCTTCATCAGAAAGTACAGGAAGTTCCGCAATTATTCGATTATTTCCAAATTAGCCCATTGACTTTCATATCAAACAATTCGCCAGTATTGAGGTTGATTTTTATCTCCCACATGTTACTGCCATTATTGTACCCAAATATCCAGGGCAATCGAGATAAAAGCCTTGACAGGATTTCGAACTGCTTCTGACATTAAAGTTTCCGTGTTCATCAGAAGTACCTATATAAAGACCAAAAAACGAATCGTTGTTTTCATCATTCTTAAAGGGGTTGTCATGTTTAGTGGAATCGATTTCATAGAAACTTACAAAGGGCAACTCATCGCCATTTTTATCCATTGTTTTCCCTTCCCAATATACACAGTCCCTTCTCATGTAAGCATGATGCGTATTGATGCATATTTCATCCTCGCCAAGGGCAATGCCTCTCGTTATTTCAACATGGTCACAATCAAGATAAAAGCCTTTGCAGTTGGCATAATTCGTTTTTATGCAAAAAGAACCATGCTCATCAGATTTATCAAGATAATAGAGACCCGTTGAATCATACTCGTGAAAATTCACAAACGGCATCGCTATACCTTCTTCATTGATGGTTGTCCCTTGCCAATGAATCCCATCTTTGCCTTTATAAAACTGAGAATTGCAAATGATGATTTTATTTTGATTATTATCGGTGCCATTTTGCAATCTGGCGATATCAGAGATGCTGTAGAAACATCCTTCGCTGCGTTTGAAACCAGCTTCCTTTTGGAAAGTAATGGTTTGTTTTGCTGTGTTGCATGACAAGAGACTAACAAGGATGACGAAAATACATGACAATTTCTTATTATTCATACACAGGTGCTTTTTTATAGAAGACCACTGATATTTCTTTTTCATACTTTCTTATGCCAATAATGAAAAAATCTTTTCGTGCAATCTCAAACGACACTCGTGGGCTTGAATTGACTTTGATTGTCAAATGATCGATTTCAGCTATGTTTTTTACAACAAAATCCGTTGCAACTCCTGTACTAGATTCAGTTGTAACTATTAGATTGTCAGCGATTACATGTTTGCCGTCATCAATGCGAATCGTATCGTTGTGAAACCAACCCTCAAGGATGATATATAGATTATTTGGGTCTAAACAATTTAATTGACAATCGCTTTCGTCCATTTGGATTCCTTGAAATGAATACTGTATGTGAAAATCATACACATCTTTGTACACATCCTGTTTGTGGCTTGAGCATGAAAAGAATAATATCGCAAGCAAGGATAAATTCAGGAAAACTTTTTTCATCTTGGTAGTGTTTCAAACAGTGTGTCCGAAGTCTGTTGACTTCAGGGATGCGATGCAAAATTAGACAATAGTTTTCATATTTGTATCAGTTGGTGAAAAAATCGTAGTTTTGCCATGCGGCCGGACGAGG
>JAZQMX010000017.1:0-9889 GCA_045627065.1 Bacteroidales bacterium
TTATGCCCGCAAACGTCACGAGAAATCGATGGCTCTGAAGCTCGCTTCGGAAATCATGGCAGCTTACAAGGAAGAAGGTTCTGCATTCAAGAAGAAAGAAGAAATCCACAGAATGGCAGATGCTAACAAGGCATTCTCGCACTTCAGATTCTAATAGAGTTAGATTGAACTAATTATGCAAAACGTCCAGGATAATATGAACAACGCACTCAGCCTCGTCCGCAACATCGGCATTATGGCACACATCGATGCTGGTAAGACGACTACGACTGAGCGTATCCTCTATTATACTGGCCGTAGCCATAAGATCGGTGAGGTTCACGACGGCGCCGCCACCATGGATTGGATGGTCCAGGAGCAGGAACGTGGCATCACCATCACTTCTGCCGCCACTACGGTGTTCTGGCACCTTAATAATGAGGCATACAAGATCAACATCATTGACACCCCTGGCCACGTCGATTTCACTGTCGAAGTGGAACGCTCGCTGCGCGTGCTCGATGGCGCTATCGCCATCTTCTGTGCTGTCGGTGGGGTAGAGCCTCAGTCGGAAACCGTTTGGCACCAGGCTAACAAATACAATGTTCCGCGTATATGCTACGTCAATAAGATGGACCGCGTGGGTGCCGACTTTTTCAAGGTCATGGACCAAATCCGTGAACGCCTCCACGCCACTCCAGTCCCTGTTCAGCTGCCTATCGGTGCCGAAGATGATTTCATCGGCGTCGTTGACCTGATCAAGAATAAGGCATACGCTTGGGAAGAAACCGACAATGGCTCGGTGTTCGACGAGGTGGAAATACCTGAAGATATGAAGGAAATGGTCGAGGAATATCGTACCAAACTCATCGAAGGTGCCGCCGAAGACAACGACGAGCTGTTTGAGAAATATATGGAAGACCCTGACAGCATCACCGAGGAAGAGCTTATCGCACAAATCCGCAAGGAAACGCTTGACCTGCGCATTTGCCCGGTGTTCTGTGGCTCGTCATTCAAGAACAAGGGCGTGCAGCTGCTGCTTGACGGTATCGTCAACTACCTGCCTAGCCCATTGGATGTCGAAGCCGTGAAGGGTGTCAATCCTAAGACCGAAGAAGAGGAATCGCGTAAAGCCGAAGCCAAAGAGCCATTCTGCGCCTTGGCATTCAAGATCGCTACCGATCCTTTCGTCGGCCGTCTCGCTTTCTTCCGCGTCTATTCCGGAACATTGAAGTCGGGTGAGACTGTTTTGAATGTCTCTACTGGCAAGCGCGAACGTATCGCCAAGATCGTTCAGATGCACGCCAACAAGCAAATCCCTCTCGAAGAGATTTCGGCTGGCGACATTGGCGCTGCTGTGGGCTTCAAGCAAATCCGCACCGGCGATACGCTGACGGTGGAAAACAAGCCTCTGTTGCTCGAGAACATCAAGTTCCCAGAGCCAGTGGTTAACATCGCCATTGAGCCTAAGGTGACCGCAGACCTCGAGAAGCTGGATCTTTCATTGGCCAAGTTGGTCGAAGAAGACCCAACGCTTTTCGTGCACACTGACGAGAATTCGGGTCAAACCATTTTGTCAGGTATGGGCGAATTACACCTTGATATCATTTTGGACCGCTTAAAGAGAGAGTTTGGCGTTGAAGTCAACTCTGGTCGTCCACAGGTCGCATACAAGGAAGCATTTACTCTCACAATTCAGCATCGTGAAGTCTAAAAAAAACAGACCGGTGGCAAGGGTAAATTCGCTGATATCGAGTTCACAATGGGTCCCGCTGATGTAGGTGTGCAAGGCTTGCAGTTCATCAACGAAGTTAAAGATGGTGCTATTCCTCGCGAATTCATCCCGGCCATCGAGAAAGGCTTCAAGGGAGCCTTGATGAATGGTGTGCTGGCTGGATTCCCGGTTGAGAATCTCAAAGTGACCCTTACTGATGGTTCGTTCCATCCTGTCGATAGCGACGCCCTCTCGTTCGAGTCGGTCGCTCGCATCGCCTTCAAGGAAGCAGGCCTCAAGGCTGGCGCAGTCCTTATGGAACCTATCATGAAAGTTGACGTACATTGCCCCGACGAATACTTAGGTGACGTCACGGGCGATTTGAATAAGAAGAGATCTATATTGCGTGAAGTCACTGCAAACATTGGCTTCCAGGTCGTCAAGGCTGATGTGCCGTTGGCAGAAATGTTCGGTTACATCACCACCTTGCGCTCGCTGTCGTCGGGCCGTGCCAATTTCAGCATGGAACTCGACCACTACGCACCGGTGCCTGAAGCCATTGCCGATGTAGTGATCCGAAAAGCAAAAGGACTATTTTTCATTTGAAAAGAAGAATTCAATAAATAATAACTATTGTGAGCCAGAGAATTAGAATTAAATTAAAGTCGCACGACCACAACTTGGTTGACAAGTCAGCCGAGAAGATCGTTAAAACCATTAAGTCGACTGGAGCTGTTGTCAGCGGTCCTATCCCGTTGCCAACCAACAAGAAGATCTACACTGTCTTGCGTTCAACCTTCGTTCACAAGAAGTCAAGAGAACAATTCGAGCTTTCAACCTACAAGCGTTTGCTCGACATCTACAACTCGACTTCCCAAACGATCGACGCACTGATGAAGCTGGAGCACCCCAGCGGTGTGGAAGTAGAAATCAAATTGTAATAACAAACCTATCTAGTACAAAAATTTAAAAAGCTAAAGTAGCATGTCAGGATTACTAGGAAAAAAGATTGGGATGACAAGCATCTATGACGAAGCAGGACAAATTATTCCTGTTACCGTCATCGAGGCTGGACCATGTGTCGTCACCCAAGTCAGAACAGTTGAGAAAGACGGTTATAGCGCTATCCAGTTAGCTTTCGACGAGAAGAAGGTGAAGAACACCTCCAAGGCTGAGCAAGGTCACTTTGCAAAGGCCAACACGACTCCTAAGAAGCTGGTGCGCGAATTCTCGCGTTTCGAAGAAGGCCACAGAAAACAATTGGGCGAAACCCTTACCGTCGATGTGTTTATGGAAGGCGAATTTGTTGATGTCAGCGGCATCAGCAAAGGTAAAGGCTTCCAAGGTGTAGTGAAACGTCATCACTTCAATGGCGTTGGTCAAGCAACTCACGGTCAACACAACCGTTTGAGAAAGCCAGGTTCCATTGGTGCTTGCGCATATCCTTCAAGAGTTTTCAAGGGATTGCGTATGGGCGGCCAAATGGGTAACCGTAAAGTTAAAGTAACGAACTTGCAGATCGTGAAGATTGATGCAAGCAAGAATTTGTTAGTGGTGAAGGGCGCTGTTCCAGGCCACAAGAATGGATATTTAAAGATTGAGAGATGGAGTTAACAGTTTATAACATCAAAGGCGAAGATACCGGTCGCAAGGTTCAACTCAATGACAGCATCTATGCTATCGAACCTAATGAACACGTCATGTATCTGGCAGTGAAGCAATTCCTCGCCGACCAACGTCAAGGCACTCACAAATCTAAGGAACGCAGCGAAATCTCTGGCAGCACCCGCAAACTCTTCCGTCAGAAGGGTACAGGCGGCGCTCGCCGTGGTGACATCAACTCTCCATTGCTGAGAGGCGGTGCTCGCGTTTTCGGTCCTAAGCCACGTGATTACAGTTTCAAGTTGAATAAGAAAGTCAAGGAACTCGCCCGTAAGTCAGCCCTTTCGAGCAAGATCAATGACAACGCCATCATGGTTGTCGAAGATTTCACTTTCGACGCTATCAAGACCAAGCAAATGGTCGGCGTTCTCGACGCTTTCAAGGTCAATGGTAATAGAAACATGTTCGTATTTGCCGAGCCCGACAGAAATGTCGTCCTTTCCGCACGCAACATCCAACGCACGGAAATCGCTTTGGCTCGCAACCTGAACACTTATGATATTCTGAATGCCAAGCACATTTTCATCACCGAGAGCGCTCTCAAGCCAATCGACGAAATCCTTGGTTAATGTTTAACACTCAAAACACGAAAAAAGATGATTATCATAAAGAAACCCGTCATTACTGAAAAGATGACCGCTATCAGCGAAAAGCTGAACAAGTTCGCATTCATCGTTGACAAGCGCGCTAACAAGTACCAGATCAAGCAGGCTGTCGAACAGCTCTACGACGTGAAGGTCGTTGCCGTCAACACGATGAATTATGCAGGTAAATTCAAGTCACGCTACACCAAGAGTGGTGTCATCACCGGTAGAGCTAACGCTTTCAAGAAGGCTGTCGTGACTTTGAAGGAAGGTGATACAATTGACTTTTTTAGCAACATCTGAACATGGCTTTAAAGAAATATAAACCAACAACACCAGGTCAGCGCTTTAAAGTTATCAGCGCATTTGACGAAATCACGACCGACAGACCGGAAAAGTCTCTGCTTGTTTCAAAGAAGAGCACCGGCGGCCGTAACTCAAGTGGTGAAATGACAGTCCGCTACAGAGGCGGCGGTCATAAGAGACAATACAGAATCATTGACTTCAAACGCGACAAGGATGGTATTCCGGGTATCGTGAAGTCTATCGAATACGATCCGAACCGTACCGCTCGTATCGCCCTCGTGTTCTATAAGGACGGCGAAAAGCGTTACATCATCGCTCCTGCAGGCCTTAAGGTCGGTCAGGAAGTGATTTCGGGCAAGGGCGTCCAACCAAACGTCGGTAACACCCTGTACCTGAGCGAGGTTCCTTTCGGTACCATTATTCACAACATCGAGCTTCGTCCTGGCCAAGGCGCCAAGATGGCCCGCAGTGCCGGCAGCTATGCCCAACTGATGAGCCGTGATGGCAAATACGCCATCCTCCGCATGCCTTCAGGCGAAACCCGTATGATCCTCCAAGCTTGCAAGGCAACCATCGGCTCGGTTTCGAATGCCGACCATAACCTTGAGAAGTCAGGTAAGGCTGGTCGTAGCCGTTGGCTCGGCCGTCGTCCTCACAACCGTGGTGTCGTCATGAACCCAGTAGATCACCCAATGGGTGGTGGTGAAGGCCGTGCATCTGGCGGTCACCCACGCTCACGTAAGGGTATGCCAGCTAAGGGTTACAAGACTCGCAGACCAAAGGCTGCTTCGAACAAGTACATCATTGACAGAAGAAAGAAGTAATTAATCAGGAAAACTAAATTATCATGAGTCGTTCATTAAAAAAAGGTCCATATATCCACTACAAACTCTATAAGAGAGTGATGGAAAATGTCGAAAGCGGCAAGAAGACCGTTATCAAGACATGGTCAAGAGCATCGATGATTTCTCCTGATTTCGTCGGTCAAACTATCGCCGTCCACAATGGCAACAAGTTCATCCCAGTCTATGTGACTGAGAACATGGTTGGCCACAAGCTTGGCGAATTTGCCCCGACCCGTATTTTCAGAGGTCATGCAGGTAATAAAGATAAAGGTAACAAGTAATATTAGGTAACAATGGGAGCAAGAAAACATAACAGAGCTGAAGCTATAAAAGAAGCTCGTAAGACTGTCGCCATCGCACATCTTAATGATGTCCCGACTTCACCTTACAAGATGCGCCTTGTGGCCGATATGATCAGAGGTCAGAAAGTTGAGATTGCACTGCATTCCTTGAAGTACTCAACGAAGGATGCTGCTAAACCGGTGTACAAACTGCTGCGTTCGGCAATTGCTAACTGGGAAGCCAAGAACGAAGGAAAGCGTGTTGAGGAAAGCAACCTCTACGTGAAAGAGATTTGGGTCGACGAAGGCCGCACTCTGAAGCGTATCCAAGCTGCCCCTCACGGACGTGCATTCCACATCCGCAAGCGCTCAAATCACGTGTCTATCATTGTGGATAGCAGAATTGCTAACGAAGAATAATTTGGAGAATAAAAAGTTTAAATAATGGGACAAAAAACTAATCCTATAGGTCTTAGATTGGGTGTCATCAAAGGATGGGACTCCAACTGGTATGGCGGAAAAGACTTTTCAGCAAAACTCGTCGAAGACAACAAGATCCGTAAGTATCTGAACGCCCGTCTCGGCAATGCTGGCATTTCAAAGATCGCCATCGAACGTTCCTTGAAATATGTTACCGTCACCATCTTCACTGCTCGTCCAGGTATGATCATCGGTCGTAATGGCGAAGAAGTCGAAAAGCTGAAGAAGGAATTGGTGAAGCTGACGAACAAGGAAATCCAAATCAACATTAACGAAATCAAGAGACCTGAACTTGATGCTTACATCGTTGCCAGCAGCATCGCTAAGCAAATCGAAGGTCGTGTTTCGTACCGTCGTGCCATCAAGATGGCTGCTACCGGAACCATGAGAATGGGTGCCGAAGGCATCAAGATCTTGATCTCTGGCCGTGTCGGTGGTGCCGAAATCGCACGCTCCGAATCCTACAAGGAAGGCCGTATCCCGTTGCATACCCTGCGCGCCGATATCGACTACTCTTTGGTTGAAGCTCACACATCCTATGGCCGTCTCGGTATCAAGGTGTGGATCTGCAAAGGTGAAATATATGGTAAGCCAGAACTGGTCCCGACAAGCGTCGCTGCTCCTGCCAAGAGACAAGGCAGCCCACGCCCAGCCGGTCGCGGTCCACGTCGTGGCGAAGGAAAACGTAAATAATTTTGTAAACTTTAAAAGTTAAGTAACTATGTTACAACCTAAAAGACAAAAGTTCAGAAGACCCCAAAAAGGTAAGATGAAAGGCAACGCTTTCCGCGGCCATGAATTAGCTTTCGGATCTTTTGGCATCAAAACACTGGAAGAAGCCTTGATCACTGCTCGCCAAATCGAGGCTGCCCGTCAGGCCGTCACACGTTACATGAAGCGTGAAGGTCAAATCTGGATCAGAATCTACCCTGACAAACCAATCACAAAGAAGCCTTTGGACGTCCGTATGGGTAAAGGTAAGGGTGATCCTGAATACTTTGTAGCTCGTGTTACCCCAGGTCACATGCTGTTCGAAGCTGAAGGTGTGCCGTTGGCAGTCGCCAAGGAAGCTCTCCGCCTCGCTGCTCAGAAGCTGCCCGTAACCACGAAGTTTGTTGTGAGAAGAGATTACGTTGAATAATTTAGAGGTAATAGAACAATGAAAAAGCAAGAATCAATTAAAGAAATGAGCACTGCTGACCTCAACGACCGTTTGGAACAGGCCCGCATGCAGCTGGTGAAGCTGAAAGTGAACCACGCTGTGTCACCGCTCGAAAATCCTAACCAGATCCGCGCTACCCGTAAGGACATTGCCCGTTATCTGACTGAATTGAGAAGACGTGAACTCGAAGGTAATAAATAATTAAACGACGATAGATACTATGGAAATTACAAGAAATCTTAGAAAAGAAAGAATCGGCGTGGTTGTCAGCAACAAGATGGACAAATCCATCGTCGTGGAGATCGAACGTCGTGAAAAGCACCCTATCTACGGCAAGTTCATCAAGAAGACTAGCCGTTTCATGGCCCATGACGAGAAGAATGATGCTGGTATCGGTGATACCGTCCGCATCATGGAAACTCGCCCATTGAGCAGACACAAACATTGGAGATTAGTAGAAATTATCGAAAAGGCTAAGTAATTATGATACAACAGGAAACCAGACTCGCAGTAGCAGACAATAGCGGTGCAAAAGAAGTTCTTTGCATCAGAGTGTTAGGCGGTACCAGAAAACGTTTCGCTCATACTGGCGATATCATCGTGGTCACCGTCAAGAGTGCAATCCCGAGTGGTAACATCAAGAAAGGTACCGTCTCGAAAGCAGTCGTAGTCCGTACTAAGAAAGAGACCCGCCGTGCCGACGGTTCTTACATCCGTTTTGACGACAACGCTTGCGTTCTTCTGAACCAAACCGGTGAAATGGTCGGAACTCGTATCTTTGGTCCTGTGGCCAGAGAGTTGCGCGAGAAGCAATTCATGAAAATAGTTTCGCTTGCTCCAGAAGTACTGTAATTCGAATAATTAAAAACGACATTAACTATGAGTAAATTACATGTAAAGAAAGGCGACACTGTTTTGGTCCTTTCAGGTAATGACAAAGGTAAGCAAGGCAAGGTGATGAGCGTCGATCCAGAGAAGAACCGCGCTATCGTTGAAGGCGTCAGAATCGTCTCCAAGCACACTCGTCCAAATGCTGAGCATCCACAAGGTGGCATCATCAAACAAGAAGCCCCTATTCACATCTCCAATCTGATGGTCGTCGGCAATGACGGTAAACCCACCAGAATCGGTCGTAAGAAAGATGAAAATGGTAAATCAGTCCGTTATTCAAAGAAAACCGGCGAAATAATTAAGTAAAATGAACTATCAACCCAGACTTAGAGGACAATACAAGAGTGAAATCGTGCCTGCATTGATGGAGGAATTCCAATACAAATCAGTGATGCAGGTTCCACGGCTTTTGAAAATTTCACTCAATCAGGGCATCGGCGCAGCATTGGTCGACAAGAAACTGATTGATTTCGGTGTAGAGGAAATGACAGCTATCACCGGTCAGAAAGCCGTACCGACTATTTCTAAACATGACGTCAGTAACTTCAAACTGCGTCGTGGCAACCCGATTGGCGTGCACGTAACTCTGCGCGGCGACAAGATGTACGAGTTTCTCGAACGCTTGGTCTGCGTAGCCCTTCCACGTGTCCGTGACTTCAGGGGTATCAGCGACAAAGGCTTTGATGGCCGCGGTAACTACAGTTTCGGTATCACCGAGCAGATTATCTTCCCGGAAATCGATATCGAAAAGGTGAACAAACTGAACGGTATGAACATCACCTTCGTCACATCAGCCAATACTGACCAAGAGGCTTTGGCTTTATTGAAGAAATTTGGTCTTCCTTTTAAAAATCAAAAAAAGTAAACCATGGCAAAAGAGTCAATGAAAGCGCGCGAGCGCAAAAGAGCACAAATGGTAGCTAAGTACGCTGAAAAACGTGCAGCCCTGAAAGCCGCCGGCGATTACGAAGCCCTCCAGAAGCTTCCTAAGAACGCTTCTCCTGTCCGCCTCCACAACCGTTGCAAACTCAGCGGTCGTCCAAAAGGCTATATGAGACAATTCGGTATCTCACGTATCGATTTCCGTGAAATGGCCCTCAAAGGCTTGATCCCAGGTGTAAAGAAAGCTAGTTGGTAAACATTAAAGATTGAATAACGATGAATACAGACCCAATAGCAGATTATTTGACCCGCATTCGCAATGCTAATGCAGCAAAGCATAGAATCGTCGAAATCCCATCTTCAAACCTCAAGAAGGCTATGACCAAGATCCTCTTCGAGAAAGGTTATATCCTGAACTACAAGTTCGAAGAAGGCGAAAAGAAATCACAGAATGTCATTAAGATCGCTCTGAAATATCATCCTGTGACCAAGTTGCCTGCAATCACCACCATCGACCGCGTTTCGCGTCCTGGTCTGAGAAGATATGCAGACAGCGAAAACCTCCCACGTGTGATGAACGGTCTCGGTATCGCCATCATCTCCACCTCACAGGGTGTGATGACCGACAAGGAAGCTCGCAAGCTCCACATCGGTGGCGAAGTGTTATGTTATGTCAGCTAATAGGAATAGGAGATAAGAATTATGTCAAGAATTGGTAAAATGCCTATCGCCATCCCTGCTGGCGTCACAGTTAACATCGATAACGACAACCAAGTTATCACTGTAAAAGGTAAGTTAGGTGAACTCTCACAGAAGTTCTACGACCACGTCGTCCTCGAAGTCGAAGGAGACCAAATCCATGTCAAGCCAAATGAAGCAGTTGCTGAAGCTGGCTCAAAGCATGGCCTCTATCGCGCTTTGATCGCCAACATGGTTAAGGGCGTCAGTGAAGGTTTTGAAATCGTTCAGGAATTTGTCGGCGTCGGCTACAAGGCTGAAGCTAAGGGACAGATCCTTGAATTAGGTCTTGGTTTCTCTCACAACATCTTCTTCGAGATGCCAGCAGAGATTAAAATTGAAACCATCAACGAAAGAGGTAAGAA
>JAZQMX010000018.1:0-24472 GCA_045627065.1 Bacteroidales bacterium
AAAATCGTAAAGCGTGGTGAACTCCTGCAAGTCCTTGTTCCACCAGTAAACCTTACCGTTTTCCTCATAAACATATTCGTGGGTCACTTCTGTGATTTCATTGCGGTCATATTGCGTATTGCTGCGCACAATCACCTTGGGTCGTTTGTTTTCAATGACAGTGTCGGTCTGACATTCCAAATGCTGGTATGTTACCGAGCCGTTATCATTCTGGATTTCGTAGTACCATTCATTATTGATGTCAATGCTCCGTGCGTCAATGGCCATGTTAGTAATGTTGTCATTGTTGCCATATTGTTGAAACACTTCGAAATTTTTCCAGATGCAAGCTTTGTCTTCTTTCTTGCCGCACACATAGATGTCAGAAGGTGTAGCATAGATGTTGGTTGCGTAATTGCCGTCAAAATTAGAAAGCATTGTCTGATAGCCATGACCATCTGCAATTTTAACAACATCATGAACAAATCCATGAGGGTAGTTATAAATGTAATATATTTCTCCTGCAAAAGCACATATTTTTGAATGGCCCGAATCAAGACCCCAACTGACATAATACTCATTGTCTTTTAAAATGACACCGATGGTTATCCACTCGCCTGCATCAACATCCATATATCCATTTGTGAAAATAAGCCCATTGTCAACCGAAATTTCATTAGCAACGGAATAGGTAACTGAATCAAATGGATGTTGCTGCTGGAAGATGAAATGCAATTCGTTTTCTTTCCACACGGCGGCCTGTTTTGTTCCATTTGTTGTAATGTAACCGCAGAAATAGGGGATGCCAGTACGATTGTCCACATCGGCAGCATTGACAGATGTGGGGCGTATTCCATCGCCTATTTGCCAATAAGGCGAAAAGTCGTCACCTTGCAAAACAGCTCCAACCATTACTGAATCCGAGTTGTAAAGCTGACCGACGGCATACAATGTGTCGTTGAGGCAATAGAAATCCTTGAGCTGAAATCCGTTGGGAACAGAGAGAGCCTCATTGTTTTTCCTGATTCCGTTATGATGAATGGTACCATTGGAGTTGTAATAATCCACCATCCAATACACATCGCCTTCCGAATTGAATGTCACCTTTGATGCTCGCGAATAATAACTTGGATGGTGTGCAATGTAGAGTCTATTGCCATTTTTGTAAAGTGCAGCATTTGTACCATTGCCTACGGAATAGTACCCCACTGCATAAACATCCTGTGCAATGCTGCTGCCAACCATTGCCAACAATGCGATAATGAGAAATAACTTTTTCATAGCGTTACAGATTTTGTTTGTTTGCAATGCAAAATTAGAACATTCCCCAACGCTAAAATCGTTTTGTCAAGCCCTTAAAATGCCTTGTCTATCATAAAAATTGAAGGTATAAAAATAAACGATTGGAAATCAGCTTGTTGGAAAACCGATGTCCAATCGTTGTCTATGGGTTTGTCTATTATGTTTCACCTGTAGAGACGCAAAATTTTGCGTCTCTACAAGTCAAAAAACATCATTTCTTTGGTTTCAATTCGTCGAAAATCATGCTGCGGAGATTCTCGATCGGAACGCGCACCTGATTCATCGTGTCGCGGTCGCGCACGGTGACGGTGTTGTCTTCCAAGGTCTGGTTATCGACGGTGACGCACATCGGCGTGCCGATGGCATCCTGGCGGCGGTAACGCTTGCCGATGCTGTCCTTTTCCTCGTACTGGCACATGAAGTCGTACTTCAGCGAATCGATGATTTCGCGAGCTTTTTCCGGCAGACCATCTTTCTTCACCAAAGGCAAAACGGCAACCTTGTAAGGAGCCAGAATTGCAGGCAGCTTCAGCACGACGCGCTCCGAACCGTCTTCAAGTTTTTCCTCGGTGTAGGCATGGCTCAGCATGGCAAGGAACATGCGGTCGAGGCCGATGGAAGTTTCGATGACGTAAGGCGTGTAGCTTTCGTTGGTATCAGGATCGAAATACTGCAACTTCTTGCCTGAATATTTGGCGTGGGCCGAAAGGTCGAAATCGGTGCGGCTGTGGATGCCTTCCAACTCCTTGAAACCGAATGGGAAATCGAATTCGATGTCGGTAGCTGCATTGGCATAGTGAGCCAGTTTCTCGTGGTCGTGGAAACGGTATTTTTCAGCCGGCAGACCTAATGAGAGGTGCCAGTTGAGGCGTTCCTGCTTCCATGTCTTGAACCATTCCAATTCGGTGCCAGGGCGTACGAAGAACTGCATTTCCATCTGCTCGAATTCACGCATACGGAAAATGAACTGACGGGCCACGATTTCATTACGGAAAGCCTTACCGGTCTGGGCAATGCCAAACGGAATCTTCATGCGGCCAGTCTTCTGCACGTTGAGGTAGTTCACGAAAATGCCTTGTGCGGTTTCGGGACGCAGGTAAATGGTGTCGGCGCCTTCGGCCACCGAACCCATTTGGGTCGAGAACATCAAGTTGAACTGACGCACATCGGTCCAGTTACGGGTGCCAGAAATCGGGCAAACGATTTCGAGGTCGAGAATCAGCTGTTTGATGGCATCGAGGTCGTTGGCTTCCATAGCGCCATACAGGCGGTGGCTGATTTCCTCAATCTTGGCCTTGTATTCCAAAACGCGCGGATTGGTGCTGACAAACTGTTCCTCGTTGAAAGCATCGCCGAAACGTTTCTTGGCCTTTTCGACTTCCTTGTTGATTTTTTCTTCAATCTTGGCCATGTAATCTTCCACCAAGACATCGGCGCGGTAACGCTTCTTCGAGTCGCGGTTGTCGATGAGCGGGTCGTTGAAAGCATCCAAGTGGCCCGAAGCCTTCCAAGTGGTCGGGTGCATGAAGATGGCGGCATCGATGCCGACAATGTTTTCGTGCATCTGAACCATGGCTTTCCACCAATATTCGCGGATGTTTTTCTTCAGTTCAACGCCATTTTGGCCATAGTCGTAAACAGCCGAAAGGCCGTCGTAAATCTCACTCGACTGGAAAATGAAGCCATATTCCTTCGCGTGTGAAGTTATCTTCTTGAAAAATTCTTCCTGATTCATATAGAATTAATTATTTAAGATTCAATTGTTTACATTTTAATTTAAATAAGTGGATTCCGCTTCGCTTTGCTCGTGGAATGGAGTATGTTGTGAATCTGACCAGCGGCGGTTGCAACTGTTATTATATAGAAAGTGATGGATACCGCCGATTGATACTAAACCGACATACTCCATTCCGCCATTACGGAGGAATCTCTATCTCTAAGCAGTTCCACAGTCCACTATCACATAATCAACATTGCATCACCGTAGGTAAAGAAACGGTATTTCTCTTCGACGGCTTCCTTGTAGGCCTTCATCAGGAAATCGTAACCGGCAAAGGCGGCCACTTCCATCATCATTGGTGATTTGGGCAAATGGAAGTTGGTAATCATGCAGTTGGCCACGGTGAAGTTGTAGGGCGGGAAGATGAATTTGTTGGTCCAGCCGTTGAAAGGCTTGATTTTTCCCGAGATGGTGACAGCGGTTTCCAAGGCCTTCATCGAGGTGGTGCCCACGGCAAACACGTTGTTGTGGCGTTGGTTGGCGGCGTTCACGAGGTCGCAGCACTGTTGGTCAACGTACATTTCTTCCGAGTCGGGCTTGTGCTTGGTGAGGTCTTCCACTTCGATGTCGCGGAAGTTGCCCATGCCAGGATGCAGGGTGAGTTCGGCAAACTCGGCACCGATGATTTCGAGGCGCTTCATCAGGATTTTGCTGAAGTGCATGCCAGCGGTAGGAGCCGAAACGGCACCTTCCACCTTGGCGTAGATGGTCTGGAAGTTTTCGGCATCTTCAGGCAGTTCTTCACGGCCGATTTCCTTCGGGATTGGCGTGTGACCCAAGGTGAACAGGGTCTTCTTGAATTCTTCGTATGGACCATCGTAGAGGAAACGCAGGGTGCGACCGCGCGAGGTGGTGTTGTCGATGACTTCGGCCACCAACTCGTCGTTGCCGAAATACAGCTTGTTACCGATGCGGATTTTGCGTGCAGGATCGACCAGCACGTCCCACAGACGGCTTTCGTGGTTCAGCTCGCGGAGCAGCAGCACTTCAATCTTAGCTCCGGTCTTTTCCTTCTCGCCATATAGCTTGGCGGGAAACACCTTAGTGTTGTTGATGACGAACACATCGCCATCTCTCGTATAATCCACCAAGTCCTTGAACATGCGGTGCTCGATTTTCTGGGTTCTGCGGTTGATGACCATCAGTCGGGCTTCGTCGCGGTTCATGGTTGGTTGCAAGGCAATCAACTCGCTGGGCAAGTTGAATTTGAATTGTGATAATTTCATTATGGTATATTTTAGTTGTTTTATCTTCGTGCAAAACGCGCAAAGATAATACGGAAACGAAATTTTGTCAAGTTTTTTTATTAAAATGCTGATAATCAATGCTTATTTTGCTCAGCTTCTTGCATGGCTTTGCGCATTGCTATGAATTCGTCACCTGTGTCAATGATGTGCTGTTTCAGGTCTTCCAGTTGCCAGGCATCTTCAACTTTGAAATCGCCGATGCGGGTGCGGCGCAACGATTTCAGACAGGCACCGTTGCCGAGTTCCTTGCCAAAATCGTGGGCGAGACTCCGGATGTAAGTGCCTTTGCTGCAAGTGACTTCAAAATCCAATTCAGGGAAACGCTCTGTGTTGATTTTGAAGTCCTCGATGTGAATGTCACGGGCCTTCAGTTCTATTTCCTCATCGCTGCGTGCATAATCGAAAGCACGTTTGCCCTTGATTTTGATGGCGGAATATTTGGGCGGAAATTGCTTGATGTCGCCAATGAACTTCATTCGGGCATCCTCGATTTGCTCAGCCGTAATGCCTTCGGTGGAAAAGGTCTGGTCGGGTTCACTTTCGAGGTCGAAGGTAGGAGTGGTCTGGCCTAGCAAGATAGTGCCCGTGTAGGTCTTTATCTTGGCTTGGTATTCTTCTATCTGCTTGGTTTTCTTTCCAGTACACAAAATCAGCAGACCCGTGGCCAAAGGGTCGAGCGTGCCGGCATGGCCCACTTTCAGTTTCGGGATTTTATAGAAACGCTTGATGAGGGCACGGATGAAGTTGACCGTGTCGAATGAAGTCCAGTCGGTGGGTTTGTCGATGAGGATGACTTCTCCGTCTTCGAAGTTGAACATGGGCTGCGATTAGAGGCAATAAGGTAATACGATGGCTAACAGGCCGACGATGGCGCAATACACGGCAAACCAAATGAGTTTGCCTTTCTTCACGATGTTGATCATCCACTTGCAGGCGAGGCAGCCGCTGACAAAGGCTGCGATGAAACCCACGATGAGCGAGGCTGTTGGCAGTCCGGCCATGGTGGTCTCTACACCTACTTCAATCATATCTTTCACATCTAAAAGAGCTTCGCCGAGGATGGGTGGGATGACCATGAGGAACGAGAATTGAGCCAGTTTTTCTTTCTTGTTGCCGAGGAGCAAGCCCGTGGAGATGGTGCTGCCCGAACGCGAGAGGCCTGGGAGCACGGCGATGGCTTGCGCGATACCGATGATGAAGGCATGCAAAGGCGAAATCTCTTCTCTCTGTCGTGGCTTGGCGAAATAAGAGAAGGCGAGGAGCGTGGCGGTGATGAGCAGACAGATGCCTACGACGAGCAGACCGCTGCCGAAGATGGCTTCCACTTGGTCCTTGAAAAAGAAACCAACAATGGCGACAGGAATCATCGAGATAAGTATGTTGACGATGTATTTCGTGCCTTCGTTCCACTTGAACTTGAAGAAGTCTTGGAAGAGCCACACGATTTCTTTCCAGAGGATGACGCAGGTGCTGAGCACGGTGGCGACATGCACGGCCACGGTGAAAGCAAGGTTCTCTTCGCCATTGAGGCCGAAGAGGTTAGCACCGATGGTAAGGTGGCCGCTACTGCTGACAGGCAGATACTCAGTGAGGCCTTGGATGAGGCCCAAAATCAAAGCCTGAAACCAACTCATTTCTTGCCCCTCCAGAAGATAGCTACAATCTCAACTATGAAACCCGCCAGCACCAAGATGGGAGCCAGTGTGATATGCTGGAAGTCGAACATCTTCTCGTTGAACACGTTAGGGTCGGTTGAGCCGCCGCCGCGCATGAGGATGAAGCCCAAGGCGATGAGGGCGATGCCGATGAGCACGATGATATAGTTCTGCTTGCCGAAAGGCATAGCTTTTTGGCCTTCAGTGTTTTCGGCCACTTTCTTCTGGATGTTGTTGTCTTTTGCCATGACGTTAAATTTGTGCAAAAATAGGACTTTTGGCTTTATCAACGGATTTTCGGGGAGAATATTTCGTTATTGGAGATGTGAATGAGTATTTTCTTCACGCATAAAGTCTATCTACGTGTGCGTTCAGGTATTTCCTGACGGCTGAGCGGGTGGAGAAGGCCGCCAAAATGATGCCCAACACGATGATGCCGATATAGATGGCAATGGAAGTGTTAAGGTCTTGCACGACAGAGAGTTCCGGGATGTGCTTGTTGAGGCTATACATGGCCAAGAAAAGGAAGATGTCGGCCAAAAGTGCACCGAAGAAGCCTTGCGAGATGCCGCTGCGGATGAAAGGCCGGCGGATGTAGGAGGCTGTGGCACCAACGAGTTGCATACTGCGCACTAAGAAACGCTTTGAATAGATGGAAAGCCGTATGGTGTTGCGTATCAGCGCAATGGCAATGACCAAGAGGATGATACTCGCAATCATCAAGCCGCCACCGATACGCCGCACGTTCTGGTTGATGACATCGACGAGCGACTTCTGGTAATATACCTCTTTAATATCGGAATTTTCAAGCAGTTGACTTTCGATGACATTGAGGCTGTCGTTGTTGGCGTAGGCGGCATTGAAGCGCACGTCGATGGAAGGCAGCAAGGGGTTCTCTTCGTTGCCGAGCCATTTCAGGAAGTCTTCGCCGAGATCTTCGCTGAGGCGCTTGATGGCCTCGTCCTTGGTGACGTATTCCGTCGATTTCACGGCAGGCATGGCATCGAGTTCCTTCTGCAAACGTAAGATGTTGGCTTCCTTCACGTTGCTGTTCATCACAATCTCGAAACCGATGTTCTCCTTGATGTAATTGGAGAGCCGGTTGGCGTGCATCATCAGCATGGCAAAGGCACCTAAAAGAAACAGCACCAGCATGATACTGATGAGCGACATGGCGTAGGAGCCGGCAACATGGTTTCTATTTGAACTTCTTCCTGACATTTTCTCGATTTGAGAATGCAAAAATACAATAATTCGTGTTCTTTGACGATTATTTTCTAACTTTGCTGATTCATTTAACTCATTTTTGTCGTGCAAGTACTGAAATCGAACATACAAACCAACTCTCCGGAGTTCAAGGAGAAAGAGGCTAGTTTCCTGAAACTGATGGCCGATTACCGTCAGGCGATGGGCGAAGCCATGAAAGGCGGCGGCGAGGCTGCCATTGCCAAGCACAAGAAGCGCAACAAGCTTCTGGCACGCGAACGCATCGATTTGCTCATCGACCCGAACACGCCGTTTCTGGAGCTTTCGCCGATGGCGGCCTACGGAACCTACAACAACGATTTTCCGTCGGCGGGCATCATCACCGGCATCGGCATCATTCAAGGCCGCGAGGCGGTGATTGTTGCCAACGATGCCACGGTGAAAGGCGGCACCTATATGCAATATACGGTGAAGAAACACCTTCGTGCTCAGGAGATTGCCATGGAAAACCATTTGCCTTGCGTGTATATGGTTGATAGCGGCGGCGCATTCCTGCCCGAGCAGGACACCGTCTTCCCCGACCGCGACCATTTCGGCCGCTTTTTCTACAACCAGGCGCGCATGTCGGCCATGGGCATTCCGCAGATTGCCATCGTGATGGGTATGTGTACGGCTGGCGGCGCGTATGTCCCTGCCATGAGCGACGAAACCATCATCGTCCGCAACCAAGGCACGATTTATCTTGGCGGTCCTCCGTTGGTGAAAGCTGCCACGGGCGAAGTGGTGACGGCTGAAGAATTGGGCGGTGCCGACATGCACACTTCCATTTCGGGTGTCGCTGACCATTTGGCTGAAAACGATGAACACGCCTTGCAGATTTGCCGCAACATTTTCAAGACTTTGGAGAAATCGCATCGCCAAAAATTAGACATGTTGCCCGTCGAGGCACCTTTATATGACCCTGAAGAATTGTACGGCTTGGCTCCCGTCGATTTCCACAAGCTCGTTGATCCGCGCGAAATCATTGCCCGCATCGTCGATGGCAGCCGTTTCCAGGAGTTCAAGGCGCGTTATGCCACGACCATTGTGTGCGGTTTTGCCCACATCATGGGATTCCCTGTCGGCATTATTGCTAATTTTGGCGTATTGTTCTCTGAATCAGCGTTAAAGGCGACGCATTTCATCGAGCTTTGCTGCCAGCGCAACATTCCTTTGGTGTTTTTGCAGAACATCACAGGATTTATGGTCGGCAAGCAGTACGAGCAAGGCGGCATTGCCAAGGACGGTGCCAAGATGGTTCATGCCGTTTCAAATGCCAATGTGCCGAAGTTCACGGTCATTTTCGGTGGCTCGTTCGGTGCCGGCAACTACGGCATGGCTGGACGCGCCTACAGTCCGCGGTTGCTTTTCATGTGGCCTAACGCTAAGATTTCGGTGATGGGCGGTGAACAGGCTGCCAATGTGCTGGCTACCGTGAAGGAAGACCAATACAAATACAAAGGACTGGCTGTCCCGACCGACGAAATCGCCAAGCTGAAACAGGAAATTCTGGCCAAATACGACTACGAAGGTTCTGCTTATTACAGCACGGCGCGCCTTTGGGACGATGGCATCATCGACCCAGTTGACACGCGCAATGTGCTGGCTTTGGGCATCGCCGCTTCGTTGAACAAGCCTTTCCCGATGCAGCAGTTTGGCGTGTTTAGGATGTAAGAGAAAGTAACATAAATAGTTAAGCTATGAAAAAGACTAAGATTATTGTTTTTGCTTGCATGATTTTAAGTCTTGCGGCATGTCGAAAAGAAGAAGTCCCTATGGGCGGAATTGACGGGAAATTTTCGGTGAGCGAATTAAGGAAAGTGTATTTCTCCAAAGGAAATTTGCAATTTCAGGCTTCTACGAAAACATGGCGTTTCGCTGAAAATCAATACGAGATGATTGGAGAGTCTAATGCCAATATTTCAGAGTACTATCAAGGTTGGATTGATTTGTTTGCCTGGAGTTCTTCGGGATGTGTCTCGGGAGGCCATATCTGTCAACCATGGTCGGTATCAGCTACTAGTAGCGACTATTATCCTCTTGGTGTTAATAACAATAATATCTCTCTCAGAAATGGTGCAGATTGGGGCTGTAATGCCATCTCAAATGGCGGAAACAAGAAGTATATGTGGTACACTTTGAGTTTTGAAGAATGGCTCTATCTGCTGAATGACAGAGAAAATGCCGACGAAAAGAGAGGCTTTGCCACGGTTGCAGGAGTTCATGGTTTCATTCTGCTTCCCGATGATTGGGAGCAGCCTTCCGGTCTTCTTTTTGATCCAGAGAGCCCCGATTATAATGATAATGTCTATTCTGTTGACGAGTGGCCAATTATGGAATCGGCAGGTGCAGTATTCTTGCCTGCCGCTGGATGGCGCGAAGTCTATTCTGTTGATCAAGTTAACAGAGCAGGGTCGTATTGGACATGCTCCTGCTATAAAGTAAACCAGGCATTCAATTTCGTTTTTGCCCCAAGCAATTTTTTGGTTGACAATGCCAATTTGCGTGGTATGGGGTTCTCGGTACGCCTAGCTCGTGAGGTCGATTAATCGTCATCGTCGCAATCGATGGTGCGGGCTATCTTTTCGATGTTCAGGCTGCGGGCCGAAGCGTCGATGATTTCCTTGTAGATACCACCTTTCTTATAGACTTCGTCAGGGTCGCCCGATTGCTCGACGCGGCCATCTTTCAAGGCATAAATGATGTCGGCATCAATGATTTGCGAGATGCTGTGCGAAATGATGATGACGGTGCGGTTCTGCTTGATGGCATCAATGCTGTTCTTGATTTGTTCTGTCGAGATGGCATCGAGTGAAGCGGTAGGTTCATCTAAGAAAATGATAGGCGGATTCTTGAGGAACATACGCGCGATGGCGATGCGCTGCTGCTGACCGCCCGAAAGCTGGTCGGCCTTGCTCTCAAACTGCTTCGGCAGGGCCATGATTTGGTCGTAGATATAGGCTTTCTTGGCAGCTTCAACCACATCTTCGTGCGTGGCTTTCGGGTTGCCGTAAAGAATGTTTTCCTCAATGGAACCATCAAAAATGTGATTCTTCTGAAGCACCAATCCGATGTTTTCGCGGAGGAAATGCGTGTCGTAATCCTTCAAGTCAACGCCGTCGAGCTGGATGCTGCCGCAATCAGGCTCATAGAACTTATCCAACAGATTGACGATGGTACTCTTGCCCGCACCCGACAGACCCACGAAAGCGGTAATCTTGCCCGGGCGAATGTCCATATTGATGTTATGCAAGGCCTTGGTGCCATTCGGATAGGTGAAATCGACACCCGAAATGGTGAAGTTACCATGAATCTTATCGGTTTTGTAATTGCCGCTCGGTTCAACATCGGTATCGGAATGAAGGATGCTGAAGAAGCCTTCGGCATAAATCAAGGCGTCGTTCATGTCGTCGAAAATGCGTTGCAACTGGGTGATAGGCGCCACCACATTGCTGAACAGCATGACGTGATACATGATTTTACCGATGGTCATGCCCGGATAGCCTTTCAGCACGAGATAAGCCGTGAGGATGATGACCAAAACCGTACCCACCTGCTTCACGAAACTCTTCACGCCGTTGTAGTAGAAACTCACCTTGCGGGTGTTCATCTGGTTTTGGGTGACGTTATTCTGAATGTTCAGTTGCTTTTCGGCTTCAATCTGTTCGCGGTTGAACGACTTGATGACATTGATGAATTCGATGATGTTCATGATGCCGTGGCTCTTGGTTTCGAGCATGGAGCGCATCTCGCGGCGCCAGCCTTTCAAGCGTTTCGCCTGGCGGAAGGTGATGAAGAAATAAATCGGCACAATGCCCAAAGCCACCAAACCGACATACACGTTAGCGGCAAACATCAGTATCAAGGCAAGCAAAGCACTGGTGAACAAAGGCAGCAAGTCGATGAAAAAATTCTGCACCGTGCGCGAAAGGCTGCTCACGCCTTGGTCAATACGGGTCTGCAATTTGCCGGTGCCGTTTTCCGTTTCGGAAAAGAAAGCCATGCGGAAAGTCAGCACCTTTTCGATGACGCTTTGCGCAAGGTCGCGCGAGACGAAAATCCTCATGCGTTCGCCGAAATAGTTCTGCAAGAAAGTGATGACAGCCGAAAGGATTTCCTTGCCCAACAGCACGCAAGCGATGATGGTGACGATGTGGATAGCCTGAGCTCCCCATTCGACACCTGCCGTGACAAGGTCGTTGATTTCGTCAACGGTCCAATCCAATACGATAGCGTTGACCTGCGCCATCAACGAACCGATGAGAGTTAAGATTAAAGTAATGAAAACCAACCATTTGTATGGTTTTACGAAAGGCTTGATGTTTTTAAAAAGTTGCCAGATGTTCATAGTATAGTGTTATTTTATTATTTATCAATCAATATTTTAAGCCATCGAAATCACATTCATTTGACAATTGCGGCAATCGAATTCCAAACGGAAGGTTCCCTTTTCGTTTTCCAAGATGAGCGGTGTGGCCTTTTGGCCTGTTTCCTTGCTGCACATTCCGTTGGCAAAGCGGATGCAATGTTTTGTCGTCATCACCTTGATGCCCGATTGTTTGGAATACGATTTTTCCAATCCGTCTTCGATTTCGGTCACGCCGTGCTGATGGTAAAATTCTGCGGCCATGGCGTTGGTCACATTGCCCAAATAGGATAATTCCGTTTCGGGATACATGGTAGAGACGCGATTCATCGCGTCTTTCTCGTCCATTTGTGAGACGCGATGAATCGCGTCTCTACACGGACGGTTATTCAAATGGTTTTCAACCAATTGATTCATCAATTTTTCAACCAAATCGCGTTTCATTTCGCCAATGATTGCGGCTGGAATCAGATAGGGTTGCGCAAAATCCAATTCCAATTCAACGGGATTGAAAATGGTGTCGCCCCATTGCATGGACTTTTTGCGGATGTTTTCGGTGGCCTTTTCAGGATTGTTGGCGATGATTTTTTCACATTCGGTTGACGTAGAGACGCACCATGGTGCGTCTCTACCATCATTCACCGATGCGATAAATCCATAACCCTTATCGTTTTCGGCAAGGGTTAATTGTATGTCAATCTTGCGGTTGCCATTCGATGCATCAACCTGTTTCTGCCATTCGATGTCGAAATTGCGATAGATTTTCGTGCCGCGTGTGGCGCCATGCGGGCGATTGCACGAAATGGTCTTGCCGTTGACCACATCGGCACGGAGGCCTTTCAGTTCGCCGTTTTCGTCAAGGAAACAGAATCCGTCGCCATTGTGAAGGACCTTGTCGGTGCGCAATTCCATACGGACTGAATTGCACCAAGTCACCTCGCCGATGTATTCGCCCATCGACTTTGGCGTGAATGGCGAATCGATGCCTTTCTTGCGGCCTTCGATGAAATAATCGGTGAAGCCGCGTGAAAACGATTTCTCCAGATTGACCTCAAAACCGAAACTGCAATGGCCGTTGGAAGCCTGCTGCAAATCGGTTCTCCGGCTGATGATTTCGTCCAATTTCTTGCGATAGAAGGCCGTCACGTTTTTCACATAGTCGGCTTCCTTCAATCGGCCTTCGATTTTGAAACTGGTGATGCCGACATCAATCAGTTGTTCAAGATGGGCACTGTTGTTCAGGTCTTTAAGTGACAATAAATGACGGTTTCCTATCAAGGTCTTGCCGTTTTCGTCGAGCAGGTTCCAAGGCAGACGGCAAGGCTGGGCGCAGGCACCACGGTTGGCGCTGCGGTTGCCCAAATAATGGCTCAGATAGCATTGCCCGCTTTGACATACGCACAACGAACCATGAATGAAAAACTCCAACGGAACACTCGTGTTGGCACGGATTTCCCTGATTTGTTCAAGCGAAAGTTCGCGGCCCAAAACGACTTGCGAGAAACCGACTTTCTCCAAAAACTGCACTTTCTCCAAACTTAGGTTGTTGCATTGCGTGCTGGCGTGAAGCGGAATGGGCGGTAAGTCCATCATCAGCAGCGACATGTCTTGCACAATCATGGCATCGACACCAGCATTCCAACAGTCGTAAACGATTTTGCGGGCACGCTCCAATTCGTTGTCACGGAGCAAAGTGTTGAGCGTCACATAAACCTTCGCATCGTATAGTGCGGCATGACGGCATAGTTTTTCAATGTCTTCAATGGAATTGGAGACTTTTTCGCGTGCGCCGAAATCGGGGCCGCCGATATAAACCGCATCGGCACCATGATTGATGGCTGCCATGCCCACTTCAAGATTTTTCGCAGGAGAGAGGAGTTCAATCTTTGTCGTTTTCATGCCGCAAAATTAAGGTTTTTCAAAAGGATGACGATAATATTTGTATTTTTGCAAATTAAATTGGTTTCAAAATCCATGAAAAGGCCACATATTAAATTTGATCTTGTGTTGTTTGCCATTTTGATGGTCTTCCTTTTCATGCCCATTGTCCAGGAGTGGACAGATTTTATTCCTGTGAAACTTTTGAAAGGCGCCTTTGAGCCAACTCCAAAACCTGAATTGACGTTTGAAAACTATTGTTCGAACACTTATCAGGCTCAGATTGAGAAATATGTGAGCGAAAACTTCGGGTTTCGTGAACCTGTTATCAGGCTTTACAATCAGTATGTGTGGTCAGCCTTCAACAAGACATATTGTCACTTTATCGTTCCTGGAAAGGAAGGCTATCTGTATTACGACTTGGCTGTCAACGAGCATTATGGTACCGAGTTGCTGAAGCATTACAACTCGAATGAGGAAGCCATGAAAGATGCCGATGCTGAGTTGCGGCAGATGAACAAGTTGCGTCATGTGCTGAAGGACTACGGCATTGAGTTCGTTGCGTTCATCGCGCCCGACAAACCTGAGGTGTATCCCGAATATCTTCCCCGTCGTGATGCCGATACTAGCACCATTCACATGACCGAGTATTACTCGCGCCGCATGGATGAAATGGGTTTCCCTTTCATCAACATGACGGATTGGTTTATGAGCATGAAAGACACCGTCTCATTCCCTCTTTTCCCAAAGACCGACTCGCATTGGCGCTATTCGGCCGTTTATGGTTACGACTCGTTATTCCGCTTCATCAACACTTTGGATGGCGAAGCCAAGTTCCCCAACATTCACATTGGGCCTCCCATTGCATACGAATCGGACGAGATGGAAGGCGATGAAGAAACCTTGAACCTCATCTTCCGAATTCGTGGCGATAAAACCAAATACAAGTCGGACATTACTGTTGACGACGACACCATTCACCGCAAGCCAAAGGTGCTGTTTGTGGGCGACTCGTTCATCTGGAGTATGAGCCAATTCATGCCGGCTCGCCAGATTTTGGCCGATAAGGAGATTTGGTTTTACAACAACACGGCTTTCGTGGGCTTCGAAAACAGTTCGATGAGTGTGAAAGACATTGACCGCTTGAGTCACATCCTCAATGCCGACTATGTAGTTTTTTACTCAGCTGGACACCAATGGTGGGAGGCCACATACGGCTTTGCCAAGGATGCCTTGCTGCAACTCTGCGTGAGCGACAGCCTCTTCGAAGCCAGCGTCAGCAGTTATTCCGACCGCTATCGCAACAAGGAAGGTTATTCCGATTTGACGGAAGAGGAACTGCGTGACAACATAGTTTGGATGTTGAAAAACGACCCAGAGCTTATTCCTGGCCTTGATGGCGACGACATGCCAACTATCCGCAACACCAAACGCATCGAGGAAGCGTTGGCGGTCAACAAAATCAAGGCTGACAAAAGTTGGCTCTCATCCATTCAGATGTATGCTGCGCAAAACACAATCAGCATTGACGACGCTTTGCGTGTTGAAGCCGACCGTATGGTCCGTGGCGAAGTGCTCCTTCGTGATGAATTTGTCTTCGACACGGCTGTGTTCATCCAATTGAAGAAAGAGGAAATCATAAAGAATTGGCGTGGCAATCCCGACCAAATGCGGATGATTCAGCAAAAGGCCAATGACCGAGGCTTCTCCCTTGAGGTGATGCTTGAGAAAGATGCCCAATGGGTTATAAATCAGAAAATCGAACAAGGAATCCTGTTCTAAGTATAACTTAACTATCATAAAGACAAAAAAATGGTATTCAGTAGCAACATATTTCTACTTTACTTCATGCCCATTTTCTTCTTGGTATATTTCATCTTGCCGAAGAAGATGCGCAATTACTTCCTTTTGTTTGCCTCGCTCGTGTTCTACGCATGGGGCGCTCCCGAATTCATCATCCAGCTCTTCGTCTCGACCATCGCGAATTTCTACCTGGTGCGGTGGATGTGCAAGACCGACAAACCTGGATTGAAGAAGGTGCTTTGCGGCATCTCGGTGGCCATCAGCATCGGGTTGTTGTTCTATTTCAAATACGGCAACTTCACGATGCAGAACCTGAATGCCATTTTGGGTTGGATGGGCTGCCAGAATGTGACTTGGACCAAGATTCTGCTGCCGATAGGTATTTCGTTCTTCTCGTTCCAAAGTGTGACCTATACTCTGGATACTTACCGTGACGTGAACAAACCCATGGAGCGATTGAGCGATTACATGCTGTATATCACCATGTTCCCGCAACTGATTGCCGGTCCTATCATCCGCTATTGCGACATTGCTGACCAAATCCGTAACCGCGAGTCGCTCTATACTGATCGCTTGCATGGCTTCTATCGGTTTGTCATCGGTTTGTGCAAAAAAGTCCTTATCGCTGATGTTATCGGTTTCCAAGTGGACCAGATTTTGGGGCCGTCAAATTATGACGTGCTTACTTCGGCCCAACTTGCTGATATCGCCAGCAAGATTGCAACCATCGATTCCACTAGTGCCTGGATAGCCATCTTCGCTTTTACCTTCCAGATTTACTTTGACTTCGCTGGTTATTCCGACATGGCCATCGGCTTGGGTCGCATGATGGGCTTCAAGTTTCCTGAGAACTTCGATAACCCATACGTCGCCACGACCATTTCCGAGTTTTGGCGTCGTTGGCACCAAACCTTTAGCGTGTTCATCAAGAACTACCTGTATTTCCCGTTGGGTGGCAGTCGCGTGAAGACGGAAGCCCGCAAATACTTCAACCTGTGGTTCTGCTTCCTTGTGTCGGGTTTGTGGCATGGCGCTGCATGGAATTTCGTCATCTATGGTGCGTTGCAAGGCATTTTCATTTGTGCAGATAAGCTGTTCCTGAAGAAGTTCAACCAACGCTTAGGACGTATTCCTTCGGTGTTTTTCACCTTCCTCATCATCGTCTTGACGCGATGCTTCTTCCGCATCGAGCGCATCGATTTGTCGTGGATGTTCATCAAGCGCTTGTTTGCCTTCGACTTTGTTCCGTTCCACTTTGGTGATAATCCGCACCTCTATGTTACAATGCTGGTGGCTGCATTCTTCTCGTTCTTCACCCTGTCGAAGTTTGGCTTGAAGGTCCAAGATAAGGTTTATTTCACCGAATACAACAAGAAACAACATATCGTGGCCTTCGTGGTCAGCATTTTAGCTTTCGTTTTCTGTCTCGGTGCCTTGAATGCTAGTGGTTTCAGTCCATTCATCTATTTCAGATTCTGACCATGAACAACCAGCGTCACCACACCATTCTATTTGTCTGCATAATAGCATTGCTGGCTGCTGTTATGCTGCAAAGTTTTACTGGAGTGGTGAAGATGCGGCCTTTGAGTCCATACACGAGTAAAATCGTGGTCAACAAGCAAGACTTGAGTTTTGGCACTTATTTAGATGGTTCCTATCAGCGTTATCTTGCTGATTACGCAAGGCAAAAAACGGGTTTTAGGGAGTTTTTCAGCCGTTGCTATTTTCAAGCGGAATACAACTGTTTCGGGAAAATCGCCAATCCCAATGTGTTTGAGGGTTCTAACCATGAGTTTTACCTTAAAGGTTGCCTCGACGACATCACAGGGAAGTCGTTGCTGTCGGAATACGGTTCCGTTGAGAATGCGAAGGTCTATGCCCAAAATAGTGTCGAGGAGACGCTGACGTTGATGGATAGCCTCAAGCAACACGGCACACAGTTTTTGTTCGTGTTTTGTCCAACCAAGCCGGCAGTCTATCCCGAATTTTTGCCCAAAGCCTATAAGGACAGCATTTTCGATTTCTCGTTGGCAGATTTTTATATCGACCAATTTAAGGAAAACGGCATCCCTCATGTCGATTTCTACAATTATTTCAAGACGATGAAGGACACTTTCCCATATCCGCTTTACACGCGTACAGGCTCCCATTGGGCCGAAGCCACCATTCCTTTTGTGGCCGACTCGTTGTTGCGGAAGATTGAGGATTTGACAGGCTCCCAACTTCCCGAAATCGAATATATCGACGCCAACCTCAGCCGCGAGTATTCTGAACAAGATGGCGAACTTGAAACCCACATCGACTTGCTCTTTCCTTTGTGCAAACCTAAAGCCTCGTGGCCTGTCTTTGCCTTGAACGACACACTCGGGAAAGACCGCCCCAACTTGCTCGTTGTTGGCGATGGTTATTTTGTCCCGCTCTTAGGCTCATGTTTCGTTGAAGCTTTCAACCATTGGGATTTCTGGAAATATAACGAAGTTTCCATCTCCTCAAGGCCCAATCTGAATTGGAAACCGCTCAACCAACTAATTTGTAATGCAGAAACTTTACGACAAGCTGACATTGTAATTGCTTTATATACTTCAAATTATCTTTTCGACTTCATGAACGGATTTACTAAATCTGCCATCGAACTTTATGAAAATGGCAGCACTAATGAGCAAGAGGTTATCCAAGCCATCATGGAATCGATAAAAAACAATCCAGAATGGTTCAACTCCGTTCAGCAACAAGCCATCGAACGCGGCATCAGCCTTGAAGAGAACTTGTGGAATAACGCATCGTATGTCTATCAAATGCAAAAAATCGAATTAGAAAACAGCAAATAAAAACCTAAATAATAATGACCTATGGTATTCAGCAGTAACATATTCCTCTTTTTCTTCCTGCCTATCTTCTTGATGGCTTATTTTGCCACGCCACAGAAGTTCAGGAATTATACTTTGTTGCTCTTCTCATTGGTTTTCTATGCTTACGGAGCCCCCGACTTTATCTTCTTGCTTGTGGGTGAGTGCATTGTCAACTATTTGTTGGTGAGGGGCATGGCCAAAGCGGAGAAAGCAAATGCGAAGAAGTTGCTTTGTGGCTTGTCTATCATCATGGCCTTGGGGCTGTTGCTTTACTTCAAGTATGCCAACTTTTTCATGGAAAACCTCAACGCCATTTTGGGTTGGATGCACCACGAGCCTGTTTCATGGATGAAAGTGGCATTGCCCATCGGTATCTCGTTCTTTACTTTCCAGTCCATCACCTACACGATTGATGTGTATCGCGGAACCACGCCACCCAGCCAAAAGCTGACGGATTATGTGCTGTATATCATGATGTTTCCACAACTCATCGCTGGCCCTATCGTCAACTACAACAGTGTGGCGGCTGAGTTGGTGTCGCGCACCAGCACTATGGAAGACCGCGTGGTGGGTTTCTACCGGTTTGTCATTGGCTTAGCAAAGAAGGTACTCATTGCCAACACTTTGGCCGCTTATGCCGACCAGGTCTTCGGCATGAGTTATGGCGACTTGGCCACGGGCACTGCTTGGATTGGCATCCTGTCCTATACCTTCCAAATCTATTTCGACTTTTCTGGCTACAGCGATATGGCCATCGGTCTTGGCAAGATGATGGGTTTCCGTTTTCCCGAGAATTTCAACGACCCTTACACCAGCCGCAGTGTCACCGAGTTTTGGAAACGCTGGCACATGACTTTGGGTAATTTCATCATGAACTACCTCTACATCCCGCTTGGCGGCAACCGCAAAGGCAAGGGTAGGATGTATTTCAACCTTTGGCTTTGTTTCTTGCTTTCGGGATTGTGGCACGGTGCATCGTGGACTTTCGTCCTTTGGGGTGCTTTCCATGGCCTGTTCATTTGTGCCGACAAACTTTTCCTGAAAGACTTGCTCAAGAAGGCCGGTAAGCTGCCTTCAGTCATCATCACTTTCTTTATCGTCAATATGGGTTGGGTGTTGTTCAGAGCCGACACTGCCGTCGATGCTGGAGGGTTCTATCAAGCCTTGTTCTCGTTCAAGGGAGGCATGAGTGTTGCGGGCGATGCGCAATTCTGGTGCATCTTCGCCCTTGCAATCATCTTCTCTTTCCTCACGTTACTTCCCATTGGGCAAAGACTTCAAGACAAGATTTTTGCTGACAGTTATTCCAAACCGCTGTCGTGGACTATGTTTGCCGTCACCTTGGTCTTGTTCGTCCTTTCGGCAGGTTCGCTGTGTGTTTCCGATTTCAATCCTTTCATCTACTTCAGATTCTGAGCCATGAACAAGAAACCACACTTCTTCATACAGTTCATTTGCATCTTTTTGGTGCTTACGGTCATCTTGTTGCAGGGCTTCACTCATGTCGTCAAGATGAAGCCTTTGTCGGGCTATGTCCCTAACGAACAGCCCGTGAAACTGTCGTTCAAGACCTATTTCGATGGCTCTTTCCAGAATTATTTGACCGATCATGCCAAACGCAACAGCGGTTTCCGCGAGCCTTGCATCCGTTCCTACAACCAATGCTTGTTCTCGCTTTTTGGCAAATCCACTAACGACAATATCGTCATGGGCAGCCAGAAGGAGATGTTTCTCAAGATGTATCTTGATGAAGTGACTGGCAAGACATTTGGGAACGCGTTTGAGTCGGAAGAAGAATTCAAGGCCAAGGCGCAGAAGGACATAGAAAAGACTTTGGTGCTCATCGACAGCTTGAAGCAACACAACACGGCCTTTCTCTTTGTGGAAGCACCTTCCAAGACATGGGTCTATCCCGAACTTATGCCACAAGATTACCGCGATTCCGTCATGCCTTTCAGCATTCAGGATTATTACACGCAGCTGTTCGAGGAAAACGGCATTCCGCATATTGATTTTCTCAGTTATTTCAAGTCGCTGAAAGGCGAAACGAAATACCCTTTATACACTCGTTTTGGTACGCATTGGGCCGAAAGCACCATTCCTTTTGTGGCCGACTCGGTATTGCAAAAAATCGGCAGTCTGATAGGGCAGGAGATGCCTCATATCATTTGCGTTGACGAAAATCTAACAAGAGATTATTCAAAACAAGATGGTGAGATTGAAGCGTTGATGAACCTGCTGCTGCCGTGCCGCAAACCTGCTGTGCCGCGGCCTATCATGGCTCTTAGTGACACCACCTTGCGCAAGCCTAACATTCTTGTGATAGCCGACAGCTATTTTATTCAGTTGCAGGAATCATGCTTTGCCGACGGCTTCGACCGATGCGAATATTGGAAATACAACGACGAGGTCATCACCAAGGATATTCAGTTTCTGGGCAAGGTTAGCCGATATCCTGATGCTTTCCGCGTCATTGACGAGGTCGATTTGGTGATGGTTATCAGCACATCAGTCTATGCCTACGACTACATGTTTGGCTTCTGTGAAACCGCCAATGAACTTTTTGTTGACCATGATGGCAATATTAAGGAGATGATGATTGAAAATACTATTGAGCGCATCAAAAACGTGCCCGAATGGTTCGAGAGTGTCAAGCAGCAAGCCGCCGAAAAGGGTGTAGATCTTGACGAAATGCTCCGACTTAATGCTATTTATACCATTGAAATGGACAAACAAAATCAGCAGAATTAAATGAAGAAGAAAAAAATCTACGATATTATTCTTTTTGCCTTGCTTGGTGTATTCGCCTTCCTCCCGATGGCACAGGAACACCTGCATCTTTTCAACCTGAGGCACTTGACAGGTGTGGTGGTTGAAGCCAAGCAGCCAGAACTGACAGTGAAAAATTATGTTTCGGGGTGCTATCAGCAGCAGGTGGAGACCTATGTCGGACAACATTTCGGATTTCGTGAAAGCATCATTAGGCTCTATAACCAATATCTTTACGATTTTTATCGCAAGACTTATAACCAAGAAGTCGTCCCTGGTCGAGACGGATGGTTCTATTATCAGCAAAACGTAAACGACTATTATGGTACTGAAATGTACCGTTGGCAGTCCACAGTGGAACAAGCCCGTGCTACTTACGATCGGGAAGCGAGGCTGATGTGGAAGTTGAGAGGCGTGCTCCAGGACTACGATAAGGAGTTCCTCATGTTCATGGCACCTGAGAAAGGTTTCCTTTATCCCGAGCATCTGCCTAAGCGTTCGTTTGATACCACCACTATCAATGCACGCTTGTATTATGCCCAAAAGTTCGATGAATACGGATTCCCTTACATAGAGATGACGAAGTGGTTCCAAGCCATCAAGGAAGCCGATACGCTGCCCTATAACCTCATTCCGCAATCGGGAGCCCATTGGAGTTTCTCATCGGTCTTTGCAGCCGATTCGCTGTTCCGTTTCATGGGTAGCTTGAAGAATGAAAAGTTGGGTACCCTAAAAGTTGGGCCTCTGAGAGAAAGCTCGAAAGAGACCAAATTGGGCGACCGCGACCTTGAAAATACCATGAATCTATGTCGCCGTGTGTCGCATAAGAACGAAAAACTGCTGGATGCAGAAGTGACCGT
Source organism: Bacteroidales bacterium (assembly GCA_045627065.1). Taxonomy (GTDB): domain Bacteria; phylum Bacteroidota; class Bacteroidia; order Bacteroidales; family F082; genus Limimorpha. The sequence continues at coordinate 21,734 of JAZQMX010000018.1, forward strand.
TATCTCCGACTCGACTACCATCAAGCCGAACGTGCTGTTTGTGGGTAATTCCTACTTGTTCCGCATGAACTATTTTATCCCGTTCAAGGATTTGTTTTCCTATTCTGATTATTGGTTCTATAACTCAACAGTCTATTATGGGGATGACTATATGCTCAAGAAGAGTGTTAGGGAGATTGATTTCCTCCAACGACTTTTGGATGCCGACTATGTGGTTTGGTTTACTACGGGCAACCAGATGTATAAGGTCAGTTATGGCTTCGTGGAGCGTGCCTTGATGGCCTTGTGCCTCAGTGATGACCGCGTCAAAAATGTTCGCAGTCAAGTGATGGACAGCCTACGTTGCGATAGCACTTTCATGTCGGCCATCGATACCGTTGGTGATAGCCAGGGCATCAGGCTTGGGAAACAGTTATGGGATGAGTCGAACTCTATCATTACGTTTAACCCAGAGTACTATTTCCCCGAACTGGCTGGCGACAGTATTCCAACTTCCAGAAATCCTAAGATACTGGAATATTTGGTCATTAAAGACATCAGAAACGATAAAGACTGGATGGTGAACATGCAGTGCCAAAAGCTCATCCACAACACTACTTTGGACAACATACTGAGCATGGAAGCGCAAAACGTCATCAACGGGCGGCCGCTGATGCGTGACGAACAGCATGTTGTCTCGAAAGTGAACTACGTGAACAGTCTCGTGGCCGATACGAAACAAGAATTGAGCACTAAAGCCAGTTCTGTTCAAGCCATAAAGGAAAAGGCTGCTGCAAAGGGCAGAACCTTTGAAGAGCAGCTTGAATTTGATGCACGATGGGTTGTTAATGATAAAATCAATAGAGGCGTGATAGATTTAGGCAACTTCATAGAAGACGAGCAGAGAATAAACACACGAAGAACCATCGATGATTGGGTGTCCTGCATCGAACAAGAACTGATCGAAAAACCATCTTCTGTACAGATTATCAAAGAGAAAGCAGCCTCAAATGGGAGAACGTTTGAAGAACAGCTTCGTGCTGATGCTCAATGGATTGTCAACGACAGAATCAGCAAAGGAATTATCAGCATCGAATAGCCTTGATAGTTCACTGCCGAATGATTCTTTGGACCATGTTGCCAATCTTCATGAAATAGACTCCTGCCGTCAAGTTCGGATGGATGGAAATCAGTTCTTCGTCGCCCGAAAAATCACACGATTTTGAGAAGACTTTCTGCCCCATAACAGTATGGATTTCAATCTCTGTTGGACCTGCAAAGCCGTTGTCGAGCCTTATGGAAATATCGCCATTTGAAGGGTTCGGGAAACAACTGAAACCTATGGTGTTGTTCACTTCAACCGACAAAAACCCCAACAGCTCTTCTAACATCACTGAAGGTCGGTCATGCAGAAAATTGTCAACATGCCAGGTACACCATCCCAACCATAATTCCATGGATGAAGGGCGGCCAAACCGCTCAATCTGCTGCGGCACAGAAGGCTCCAGCTTTTGATGCATGTAGTTGAAATACAGGCTTGTTGAAGCATAATCGAATTCCGACTGCACAAGTTCATTAAAACGGCTATTGAAACGGTCTCTGAAATCATTGTTTTCGAGCAGTTTTCTAAAAAACAGCGTCGCCCTTGAACTTGATGGATAGGTTTGGTCGCCATCGTAAACGGCATTGGCGAAAGCGTCAAAGTCCAATGTTTCAAGGCACCCGTCGCCATCGAAGAAAATCCAGCGCATGATGCCATCGCCCAATTGCCAGAACCTGACATTGTTGGCAGGCCAGTCAAGATTATTTATGAAAATCTCAAACAGTTGATAATCAATGAAATTGTCAATATCCACTTTGGTGGAAAAGTAGGCATAGTCTTCAGGATTGGCAAGGTCGGCTCCTTCTAACCAATTGAACAGATTCAAGAAATTATTGGCGGAACCACAATCGTAATGACCATCCCAATCATTCATAATGTTCACATTGTCAATATCAACGCCAAAGTGATCCTCAAGATACCTTTCATCGGGGCGCTCTTCCAAAAAATAAATGCCCCACGATTCGCCATTCAAAAACAAAAGCGTGGCTCTCGAAGCCAGACTTTCGACATCCAGGTTTTGGGCAATTCTTCCACACACATAATCGTTGAATCCCAAACCGCTCCAAGAACTGTCAAATCCTTTCAATGTCAGGTGCTTGAAGTTATTGTTCGGTATATCTTCAAAAAACTGGTGCTTGAAGCGTTTCTTCCCATATTCTTCCCTTGCATATAGTTTTAGCCCTTTCTGTTGATGACGCCTTGATTTTTTCCCATGTGTTCTTAACCCTGCTTGCTGATTGATGCCCGAGTTGTTCAATTCGTAAAACTCAAAATTGATTCGCCGTTCCCATTCATCGCCAGTCATATAGTAATTGCCTGTTGTGGCAGCTTGATGAGGATCATAATGGACACCGGGAACCAAAATTCCATTATAATAGTCAAATAACCCCAAAGAGTCGGCGCATAGAGAAATTGCGGGCAAACCGTGTGTGTCGCAACCCAAGGCACGGATAAAGTAACTGTTTGTTGCTACATCGCTGAGGCAATTGCCATTATCATCGAAAACCGCAGCGCGAATGACGATGCAATGCCGCACAGAATCGGGATAAAACATCAGGCTGTCGGGAGCAATTTGAATTGTGAAAATATCCGATTTGGAATAGAGGCTTTCGTCCAGCTGAAGTGGCTCCGTGTAAAGTTGTGATTGAGCCGTCGGA
>JAZQMX010000019.1:0-5056 GCA_045627065.1 Bacteroidales bacterium
AGCCAAGGCGTTGTGGTGTTTGGTTAAGTCAAAGCCGAAATGCTTGGCTACCGTCTGCAACTTATGGTTCTCCAAGTCTGGCACACGCTCTTGCGAGCCGATATGTGTGCAATAAAACTCGTAATCGGGATAAGGAATGTGGTAAAACTCATGCAAGGCCCGAAGCACATTCCGTTCGAAAAGCATTCCATGAGCCACAAAAGGCAAACCTTTCACCTTTTCTCCCAACTGTTCCCAAAGATACGGGAAGCGAGGCGCATTCTCGGTGTCTGACTTTTTCAGACCATGCACCTTAGTATTATACCAATCGTAATGATTTGGTTCGGGTTTCATCAAGCCATAATAACGCTCCACAATTTCGCCATTCCGCACAATGATAATGCCCATGCTACATGCGCTTGTAAAAGCCGCATTTGCCGCTTCGAAATCAATAGCCACAAAGTCAGTAAGATGATAATCAGGAATATATTTCGGTTGCACCTTGACTTCGGGCTTCTTCGGTCTTCTCGGGCGACGGCTTCTCGGCTTGTTTTCATTTTTGACAGATTCTTCCATGCCTTTATTTCATTCAAAATTGGCGCAAATTTACCAAATTTTCACTCAAGTATTGCTATTCCGATATTTTTACTATTTTTGCAGCGATTTTAAAATTGTAATAATTACAAAATTGTAATATGCTAAAGGACACTGCTACACGGCTGAGAGAGCAAGGCATCAACCCATCGATGCAACGCATTGCCATACTGAACTATATGGAGACGCACCACACGCATCCCACGGTTGACAATATCTACAATGCCCTTTCGGCATCAATGCCTACCCTATCTAAAACAACCATTTACAACACTTTGACATTGTTTGTGGAAGAAGGCATCATCACTCGGTTCCTAACTGATGACGATGTGATGCATTATGATGCCAACATTAAGAATCACACCCACTTCAAATGCCACAAATGCGGTAAGATTTACGACTTTCCTCTTCCAGACATCAAGACTCCTGAAATGGAAGGTTTCAAGGTTAGCGATGTCAAATTGTTCTATTACGGTGTCTGCAAAGAATGCTCGTCGAAAGACAAAACTGAAGAAATCAGATCCTTATTAAACCTATAACCAACCAAATACATTTTAATTATGGACAACAAAGCGTTATTTAAAATCGGTTACGGACTTTACGTCCTCACCACAAATTACGAAAACAAGGACAACGGCTGCATCGTCAATTCGGTGATGCAACTCACGAGCAACCCACTTCGCATAGCCGTCAATGTGAACAAAGGAAACTACACCCACGACCTCATTAAAGATTCGTGCGTGTTCAACATCTCAATGCTGACCACCGAAACGCCCATGAAAGTATTCGAGCATTTCGGATTCCAATCGGGCAGAAACGTCAACAAGTTTGAAGAGTGTAAAGAAGAGCATCGTGCTGCAAATCATGTACTTTACATTCCAAATTACACCAATGCTTACATCGCTTGCCATGTAGTGGAAACCATTGATTTCGGCACACATACTATGTTCATCGGCGAAATACTTGACGCAGAAGTGCTTTCCGACAAGCCATCAGTCACATACGACTATTATCAGACCAACATCAAGCCGAAACCTCAACCCAAGGCTGAAAAACCTGCCAATGGCAAACGCCGTTGGGTCTGCAAGGTGTGCGGCTACATTTACGAAGGCGACGAGCTGCCAGACGATTTCATCTGCCCAACCTGCAAACACGGAAAAGAAGACTTCGATGAAATACTTTAAGCCATGAAACACATCACTTTAAGCGAAAACATCTTTTACGTTGGCGTAAACGACCGACGTACCGAACTGTTCGAGAACCACATGGAACTGCCAAACGGCGTTTCATACAATTCATACTTGGTTGTTGACGACAAGGTCGCCCTCATCGACCCCGTTGAAGCGGGTTTCTTCGACGAGTATCTCCACAAGGTGAAAAACATCCTCGGTAATCGAAAAATCGATTATCTTATCATCAACCACGATGAGCCAGACCATAGCGGTTCCATTGGTGCCATCATTAGGGAATATCCTGAAGTACAAGTGGTTGGAAATGCGAAGACCTTTGCTCCCTTGGAGGCATTCTATGGTCTAATCCCCAACAAACTCATCGTCGCCGAAGGAGAAACGCTGAACATCGGGCAACACACGTTCCAATTCTTCATGGTCCCGATGGTCCATTGGCCCGAATCGATGGTCACATACGAGCAAAGCACGAAGATTGTCTTTTCAAACGATGCTTTCGGTGGATTCGGTGCCTTGAACGGTGGCATTTTCGATGACGAAACCGACATCAGTTTCTATGAAAACGATATGCGTCGCTATTATGCCAACATCGTCGGCAAGGTGGCAGGACCTACCCTGAAAGCCATTCAGAAACTCGGCGGATTGGAAATCAAAATGATAGCTCCGTCTCACGGACTTATTTGGCGCAACAATCTGCAATGGGTACTTGACAAATACATCCAATGGAGCAGTCACCAAAGCGAGGAAGGCATCGTGATTGTTTATGGCTCAATGTATGGCAACACCCAACGCATGGCCGACATCATTGCCCGTGGTGCAGCCGAAGCTGGCATCAGGAACATCCGCATTTACGATGTTGCCAAGACTGAAGTTTCCTTCATCATGAGCGACATTTGGAAATACAAAGGTCTCGTCCTAGGAGCTTGCGCCCATTATGGCAACATATTTCCGAATATGACCTTACTCGTTCACGAACTCAACGAATTCAAGCCAAAAGACAAAATCTACGGCATTTTCGGCGGCATGAGTTGGGGCGGTGGCGGTGTCAGGACACTCACTAAACACGCAGAAGAAGGCGGCTGGCAACTCGCAGCCGAAAGCGTGGAAGTGAAAGGCGCCCCAATCCGTGAAGAAGACATCGACAGGCTTTATGATTTAGGCTTTCAAATTGGGAAAATAATTCAATAAAATAACTTTGGAGCAAGGAACCCCCTTGCTATTATCCTTTTAAAATCATGAGAACCATAGCATTAGTGGCACATGATGCCAAAAAGAAAGACCTATTGGAATGGGTCACGAAACATGCCGATAAACTTCGGGGGAACGAGTATTATGCAACAGGGACAACTGGCAAGCTTTTGTCAACTGTTCTTGATGGTATTCATTGCTTGAAAAGCGGTCCGCTTGGTGGCGACCAACAACTCGGTTCATTGATCGCAGAGGGGAAAATCGACTATCTCATCTTCTTCTGGGATCCGATGACGAGTCAGCCTCACGATGTTGATGTGAAGGCATTATTGAGGCTTAGCGTGTTATACGACATTCCAACTGCCTGCAACCGTGCCTCGGCCGACTTCATGGTTTCATCCGGACTTTTCGGAGAAGAATACCAACCCGAAGTGATAGACTATTCAGACTATCTGAACAGAAGAATTTGAATCAATGCCAATTTGGCATAATTAACAATTTAGTATGGCGTGACATTGCATTTACTGCAATAAGAACAACAAAAAAAACTCCACTCTAGAGTGGAGTTTTTCATTGCCTATATTATAATTAAGGTGTGAACCCAATTATTTGTATTCGGCGAGGACATCCTTCACGCGGTCTGGAGTCATACGGCCATAGACCTTGTCACCGACTTCGATGACAGGAGCAAGACCGCAAGCACCGACGCAACGCAAAACGGTCAGTGAGAACTTACCGTCTGGGGTAACTTCACCGACTTCGATGCCGAGCTGACGCTTCAGTTCGTCGAGAACCTTTTCAGCACCACGCACGTAGCAAGCGGTACCCAAGCAAACGCTGATTGGGTGCTCACCTTTAGGAGTCATGGTGAAGAATGAGTAGAACGAAACGATACCGTAAACTCTTGAAACAGGGATGTTCAGTTCGAGAGCAACAACTTCCTGGACTTCCTTTGGCAGATAGCCAAATTCGCCCTGAACCTTGTGCAGCACGTTGATGACTTCACCACCCTTGTTGCCAAAAGATTTGCAAACGTCCTTGATGAAGTTTATCTTTGATTCTGATAATTTAATAGTTGCCATATTTAATATCCTTTCTATTTATTTACAACATTATTCACCACAAGCTTCAACGTGTTGTGATCTGTCAAAGTAATGGGTGTGGAGCTGTTCGTGGCTGAGGTGGCCGCAAGGTTCACCGTAGTATTCCTTGTAGATAGCGATGATATCAGGATTTTCGTGTGACTTACGGATTGGTTTGCCAGCATCTTCACGATAGGTAGCTTCCATACGCTTGCGGATGATGTCGCTATTGCCATGGTGGTAAGGCTGACCGGCACCGCCGATGCAACCGCCTGGGCATGCCATGACTTCGATGAAGTGGAAGCCACGTGGGTTACCGTTGCGGACTTCTTCCATCATCTTACGAGCATTGGCAAGGCCGTAGCAAACACCAACGTGAACTGGGAGACCGTTGAAGTCAACGGTAGCTTCCTTCATGCCGTCAAGACCACGGACGACTTCGAGGTCGATATTGGCAAGAGGTTTGCCAGTATAAACTTCATAAGCAGTACGGACAGCAGCTTCCATAACACCACCGGTAGCGCCGAAGATGACAGCAGCACCTGTTGATTGACCGAGTGGGCTATCAAAGTCAGCTTCTTCGAGGTTGTTGAGGTTGATGTTGCATTGTTTGATCATGTGAGCCAGCTCGCGAGTGGTCAGTGAGTAATCGACATCAGGATTGCCGTTTACCTTGAATTCGTCGCGGGCGCATTCGCTCTTCTTAGCCAAGCAAGGCATGATGGAGACGACAACCATGTCTTCTCTCTTCACGCCAATCTTCTGTGCGAAGTAGTTCTTGGCGACAGCACCAAACATTTGTTGAGGTGACTTGGCGGGTGAAGGATAGTCGATAAGGTCTGGGAAGTTCTTTTCATAGAACGAAACCCAACCTGGGCAGCATGGAGTGAACAGAGGCAGAGCGGTCTTTTCACCGTTCAAGAACTTCTTCACGCGGCCGAGGAGTTCGGTACCTTCTTCCAAGATGGTGAGGTCAGCACTCCAGTCGGTATCAAACACATAGTCGAAGCCGAGTTGACGGAGAGC
>JAZQMX010000020.1:0-3089 GCA_045627065.1 Bacteroidales bacterium
TTTCGACGACGGCACTCCAACCCAAAGCCGTGAACGTTTCCAGGAATGTGAAGAAGCCATCCTGAAGGTTTGCCCTAACGTCATCCTTATCCCATCGACAGGTGGTGCTGTCGGCATGACTCCAGACGAACGTCTGCAATCGACCGATACCAATCCGCTGCCAGAAATGGCTACCTTGGACTGCGGTACCTGCAATTTCGGCGATGAAATCTTCGACAACACAATGCCTACAATGCGTGCTTTCGGTCAGCGCATGATCGAACGCGGCATCAAGCCTGAATACGAATGCTTCGAAATGGGTCACCTCGATACCATCCTGAATATGGCTAAGAAGGGCCAGGTTCCTGGCGCTCCTATGCAGTTCAACTTCGTGTTGGGTGTTCCGGGCTGCACACCTGCAACCGTCGCCAACCTCTGCTGGCTCGTGAATGGCATCCCCGCTGGCTCCACTTGGACGGTGACTGGCGTAGGTCGTCATGCCTTCCCGATGGCTGCCGCTGCCATCGCCATGGGCGGTAACGTGCGCGTTGGCTTCGAAGACAATCTTTACCTTTCAAAAGGTGTCCTCGCCAAGTCGAATGGCGAACTGGTCGAAAAAGTTGTCCGCATCGCTAACGAATTAGGCCGTCCGATTGCTACCTCCGATGAGGCTCGCGAAATCCTTGGTTTGAAACCGAGAAAGTAATTAAATAGGATGAAGAATAATAATATAGTTCAATGAAAAAAATAGGTTTCTTTCTTTGCTTGTTAGTCATAACACTATCATCCTGTGATCCAGAATATGGTGTTGATTACAAACTTGTCAACAATAGTGGACATACTGTTACATTCACATCCAATCCGGATTGTTTTGATTGTTTCTGGGTGAATCACCCTGCTGGTATCACGGTTGAATCAGGACAAGAATCGTTATTCTATGTGCTTATTGAAAATGGTTCTGCCAATTTAGCCTCTGCAAAGAATTGTATTTTTCGTTTTGGAGTTTATGGCGATACCATCGTTTATACTTTTGAAGATGGTAAGCATTTGGTTTATACTCGAGAAGAAGGGAACGGACCTTTTGATTTTGAAGGTGACCATTATACTTGGACAACAAAAAGAGGCAATATGTTTCTTCTGCGCTATGATTGTTATGGGTATCTTACCTATACGATTACTGAAGAGGATTATGCCAATAGTGTTGAACCTTAATAATTGAACAATGTTCTTCATTAACGAAATGAATTACAAAAACAACAATTAAACATTTAAACAATAAACAATTAAACAACAACAAAGCAATGCAAAAACATGGTAACAAATACGGTACTCACCGTGTAATCGAACCCGTCGGCGTGCTGCCGCAACCCGCTAACAAACTGAACAACAACATGGACGAGATTTGGGACAACGAGATCCTCATCGACGTGCAGACCCTGAATATCGACTCAGCTTCATTCACCGACATTCACAACTATGCTAAGCAACAGGCTGGTCCTGGCGCAAGCGTGGAACAAGTGATGGAAGAAGTGAAGAAGGAAATGCTCCTCAATGTTGAATTGCAAGGTAAGCACCGCAATCGTCGTACCGGTTCTGGCGGTATGCTTCTCGGTAAGGTCGAAAAGATTGGTGACGCTCTGAAAGGCAAGATTGACCTGAAGGAAGGCGACCGTATTGCTACGCTCGTTTCATTGTCACTGACTCCTCTCCGCATCGACGAAATCCTCGCTATCCGTCCAGATGTTGACCAAGTCGACATTAAGGGTAAGGCTATCCTCTTCGAAAGCGGCATCTATGCTAAGATTCCTACCGACATGCCTGAAAAGCTCGCTCTGTCAGCCCTCGACGTTGCTGGTGCCCCAGCTCAGACTGCAAAACTCTGCCAGTATGGTCAGACTGTCGTTATCCTCGGCGCTGGCGGTAAGAGCGGTATGCTCTGCTGCTACGAAGCCAAGAAACGCGTTGGCGTCACTGGTAAGGTCATCGGTATTGCCAATAGCCCGAAATCAACACAACGCATCAAGGATCTCGGATTCTGCGATATCGTTGAAAGCGCTGCCGGCATGACTCCAGTTCAGGTTTATGAACTCGTCGAAAGACTGACCAATGGCAAGATGGCCGATGTCACCATCAACTGCGTCAATGTTCCAGATCAGGAAATGACAGCTGTACTCTGCACAAAGGATGACGGCGTCGTTTATTTCTTCTCAATGGCTACCTCGTTCACAAAGGCTTCCCTCGGTGCTGAAGGCATTGGCAGCGATGTGAACATGATCATGGGTAACGGCTACACCAAAGGCCACGCTGAATTCACACTGCAAGAACTCCGCGAAAGCCCAGAACTCCGTAAGATTTTTGAAGAATTGTATGCATAATTAGCTGGAAGCAGTAAGCTATAAGCCATAAGCCAGCGCAAAGCGGCTCACGGCTTATAGCTTATGGCTTAAAGCTTAAAGCTGAAAAATATGGCAGAATCAAGAAGAAAACAATTGTTTCCGGAAGTTACCGATGAACAGTGGAACGACTGGAAATGGCAGGTGAAGAACCGTGTCGAGACGTTGGAAGACCTGAAAAAGTACGTCAAACTGACTCCTGAAGAGGAAGAAGGCGTGAAGAAGACTCTTTCAACCCTCCGCATGGCTATCACTCCTTATTATTTGAGCCTTATCAATCAGGACGACCCATACGATCCGGTTCGCCGTCAGTGCATCCCTACAGCAGCCGAAACCCATCAGGCCAAGGCTGACCTGCTCGACCCATTGCACGAAGATGAAGATTCACCAGTTCCTGGTTTGACACACCGTTATCCAGACAGAGTGCTTTTCCTCATCACCGATATGTGCTCCATGTATTGCCGTCACTGCACACGCCGCCGTTTTGCCGGTCAGACCGACAACGAATGTGGCGCTGACCGCATCGAAAAGGCTTTGGAATACATTGAAAAGACAGAATGTGTCCGCGACGTGTTGCTGTCAGGCGGTGACGCTCTGATGGTCAGCGACAAGAAACTGGAATACATCATTTCTCGTCTGCGTCAGATTCCTCATGTCGAAATCGTCCGTTTAGGCACCCGTACTCCTGTGGTTTGCCCACAGCGTATCACCCCTGAA